>NZ_OY759867.1 GCF_963662805.1 uncultured Cohaesibacter sp. | reverse complement strand
CGACACCGACCACGAGTTTCTGAGGCGAATAGACCAACTGGTCTAGTTCTGATGTGGACGGATGAATGCTCTCAATGAGCTTCAGGCTCGCGTCCGTTGAAACAGAAAGTCCGGCCTCCATGAGCCAGCCGAACGAAGCATCAACAGAGACAGATTCTCCATCCACGAGCCGCGCCATAATTGGCGCCGCGCTTTGCCGTGACTGAAGCTTCCAACCCCTTGGCGGCTTGTCAAAGGCAACCTTGTGATGGCAGTCTCCCGCAGTGGTCACCGCAGCATGGGCTTTGAGCTTCTCTGCCAGCATGGTCGCCAGATCGTTGGCTCCGTGATGCCCACCAAGAAGAGGAACCACTGAACTGCCATCCCGCGCGACGGCGAGAACCGGAGGTTCGGAGAACTTGCTTTCGAGCAGCGGACCGAGGGCACGGATGATGATGCCACTGGCGCAAAGGGCGAGGATCCCGTGCCCAGCCGTGAAAAGCTCTCGCAAATGGGTGATCGTATCCCCATAGGTCCGGTCGGCAGTCTCGACGCCGGATTTGCCATGCAGCTCCACCGCCCAGCCGTCGCCCTTCAGGGTGTCCCGGATGCTTTTCGCCAGATCTTCAGCCGAGGCAGAGGGGCAAAGGACGACAAGGGACCAGCCGGTTTCGCAGCGCTTCATTTCTTCCATGCTTCGCCCCCTTCATAGATCAGAATCATCGAGAAATAGGGCACACAGCTTTCATCGACGTCGGCAAGTGGCAGGACTTTCTCGCTCGGAAGCGTCGCCCGTTCCACATACCCGGCATTGGCGAGCATCCCCTTGCGTTCCAACAAAGCTCGAATGCGCGGCAGATGGCGGCCCACCTTGATGATGACAAAAGACCCACCGAGCGACAGCCGTTCTTCCAGCGCTTCATCATCCATTGGACCGGGAAGCACCGTCAGCACATCATTGCGACCCGCCAGAGGCTGAGCCAGACGCCCGGCACAGGCAACGAGCGAGGAAACACCGGAGACGATCTCGACGTTGAACTTGTCCGAGAGACGATTGTGCAGATACATGAAGCTGCCATAGAAGAAGGGGTCACCTTCACACAGCACAACCACATCCTGACCGGCGCTGAGATGGGCAACGATCCGCTCGGCACCCTCGTCATAGACCGACTGGGCCGCAAAGCGCTCGGCCTTCATGGGAACCGGCATATCAATCTCTTCGCAGCCATCCGGGATGATGTGACGGGCGACAATCGAGCGTGCAAAGCTCTCGCTTCCTTCGGGGGACGGATAGGCCAGCACTTTTGCATTTTCAATCAGACGGGCGGCTTTCAGCGTCAACAGGTCGGGGTCACCTGGACCAACACCCACACCGTAAAGGGTGCCACTTTTTTTCTCGTTCATTGTCAGTCTCTTGTTGTTTCTTGTTGCAGTCACACGTCAGTGAGGTCTTTGACAAAGGCCCACTGGGTGACCGGCATGGCCGATTTCCAGCCGAAATAGGGTCCCACCGCTTCTGCCTTGGCGATGGAAAGGCGTGTCAGATCGCCACCATGTTGTTCGAACATGCCCAGCAACAGCTTCTCGGACCCGAGAGTGACCGCATGGGCAACCAGCCGACCGCCGGGTTTTAGCGCGCGCATGCAGAAATTGATGACATCCGCAGACAATCCGCCGCCGATAAACACCGCATCCGGTGCTGGTTCACCACGCAGACCCTCTGGCGCGGTCCCATTGAGGAGGCGCAGCTTGGGAACGCCCAGCATGTCCGCATTATGCCGCGCGAAGGCACGGCGCTGCTCTTGAGGCTCAATGCCGATGGCATGACAGGACGGGTGGCTACGCATCCATTCGATGGCGATGGAGCCGCAGCCCGTTCCCACATCCCACAACACAGCTCCGGGGTGCGGGGCAAGTTTGGCAAGGGCACTGGCGCGAATGTCCCGTTTAGTCATTTTGCCATCATGTTCAAAGGCGTCATCGGGCAGACCGGGAACCACGGGTAACCAGCCTGAAAAGCGCCCGGGCAGGGAGACCGCCAACAAATTGAGGTCCGCAAAACGAAGATCATTTGCGCCCTGATGCAGCAGCTTGGCGGTGCTTTCGATGACCTTTTCCTTCTCGCCGCCGAGATGCTCGAGCACAGTGATGGAGGCCTGCTCCAACCCTCTCTCACACAACAGACGCGCAACGAGCGCCGGCGAACTGCCATCCTTGGAGAGGATCAGCAATCTTGCGCCGGGCAACAGATGCGGCACCAGTCCGGCAGGGTTGCGCCCATGAATGGTAAGGCGCACGATCTTGTCGAGAGGCCAGCCCAAAAGGCTTGCCGCAAGACTGAAGGAACTGGGTGAGGGAAGAACCCGCATTTCATGCCAGTCGAAATGCCTTGTCAGACTACCCGCGATCCCAAATTCCATCGGGTCGCCGCTGGCAAGAATGACGACCGGCTTGCCGCGCAAGGCCTTCAACTCGGTGTAGACCTGCGACAAAGGGGAGGGCCATGTCATGCGCTTGGCGCGTGGTGTCAAATCCTCGCCAATCATTGCCAGATGACGCTCTCCACCGAGGATCACGTTGGCATTCATCAACAGTGACCATGCGAGATCGCCCAGATCATCCGCACCACCTTCTCCGATGCCAATGATGCTCAGCCACGGGCGGTCGCTTTTGTCCATTTCACTCATGCTTAGCCTCCTCCTCGGATGGCTGATCCTTGACCCCAAGAGCAGCAATCGCCAAAGCATTCACCGCAGCACTGGCAAGAGGCGTGCCGCCACGCCGACCGAGAAGCGAGATATAGTCGAGCCCAAGGTCTGGAGCCGCCTCCACGAGTGAGGCCTTCGATTCTGCAGCGCCGACGAAGCCGACAGGAAAACCGAGGACAAGCGCGGGTTTACCAGCGCCCTCCCGGATCATTTCGAGCAGCCGGAACAGAGCTGTCGGCGCATTGCCGATAGCGACAATCGCTCCGCTAAGGTGGGGGACGCCACAGCTCAAGCGCAGCAGCGGAGCGTGTGGTTTCCATCTCTTTGGCGAGCGGCGGGATTTTGGGATCGTTGAGGGTGACGATTACCTCATTGCTCCGCCCCGAGGCCTCGTCAGACAAGAAACGCTTGGTGATCCCGCCCGCAACCATCTGTGCATCAACGAGGATAGGAGCACCAGCCCTCATGGCCGCAACACCGGACGCAATTGCAGCGGAGCTGAAGCGTAGGTCCGTGACGAGATCGATTTGCCCGACCGCATGCATCAGGCGCACGGCGAGAGGTTCGATATCGGAAGGCAGGGACCCGAGACTAGCCGACGCTTCATGTCGTATGATCTGAAACGAGCGTCGGTAGATAGCCGTAGGGTCCCTTTCGTAAGGTTCCATCATCGTGGCTAACCCGCTCAATCCTTTTTGTACATGCTTTTGGGACCATGGGGATGGTCGGCATGCGGATAGGGGTGATGATGATGCCCGTGATCGTGCGAATGCCCATGGTCATGATCGTGCCCGTGATCATGCGAGTGACCATGGTCGTGATCGTGATGATGACCGTGGGAGTGTTCGTGATCGTGTTGATGATCGTGACCATGGTGATGATGGGCTTGGTCATGCCCATGGTCGTGTACATGGCTGTGATCATGATGGTGATGACCTGTGGACGGTTGGTGCTTCAGGCACTCGTTCGTACACTTGTTATCCTCACAATATTCACAGTCCTTGGTGTCGACGCCTTCCACGTGATGATGGTGGCTTTCCTGCTGCAAGCCGACCTCAGCCTCGAACCCGAGCACCTGCGCACGATATTTGCAGAGCTGGCAGTTCATGTTGTTGGTGCCTTCAAGGATCTCGGCGACACGATCAACGAAAGTTTCGATGACATAGTCCTGATCATTGAGATAACCGGCCTTGACGAACTGCATGTCCGGATGACGCGCCGCAACTTCGTCTGTGAAGTTGTAGATGCGGCGCACGAGAATGCCGGTAAAGAGGAAATAGGGGAAGACGATGATCCGCTTGTAGCCGAGGCGGGCGGCATGCTCCAACCCCGGCTCAACAAGCGGGAAGGTGACGCCGGAATAGCAGACCTCGCCCCAGCCGAAGCCCATGCCTTCCCAGAGAAGACGCATCAGTTTGTTGACATTGGAGTTGGCGTCCGGATCGGACGCGCCGCGGCCAACGACCATCAGCATAGTGTCAGTTAGCGCGACTTCGCCGTGCTCCGCATTGGCAGCATCCACCGCTTCCTGAATACGCGCACCAGCGGCCTTGATCATCTTGAGGTCAAGGCCCAGCTCGCGGCCATACTCAATCGTGATGCCCGGCGTCTTGGCTTGATAGGCGTTGAGAACAGAAGGGATGTCATTCTTGGCGTGGCCAGCGGCGAACAACATGCCGGGGACTGCCAGAATGCGGGTACAGCCCTGAGCGACGAGATTGTCAAGGCCATTGGCGATCACCGGATTGGCAAATTCCAGATAGCCATAGTCGACCGGCCAATCGGGGAACTTGGGGCGCAGGCGCTCGGCGAGTTGGGCGAACTGCCCAACGGCTTCCTTGTTGCGGCTGCCATGGCCACAAATCATCAGGCCAAGTTTTTTCTTCTGGTTTGGAGCTGGTCACGTGAGTGTCCCCTTGCGTTGGTCGTTGAGCACCACGGGGTGCTGGTCTTCAGAACAGCAGGGAGACCATGGTCCGCGACGGCATGGCGTCACGAAACCTATCAATCAATCCTGCAGGCCAGACTTGGTCTCCGGTTTGGATCAACCGCACTGGCATGGTTTTCAGCTTCCATCTCGTGGCAGTCGCATCTGCGATCGGCCCTTGGGAAGCACTGCGATTGGATGAGGCAATCTATCGTTTCGGGTGGTATCGCGAAAGCACCTTAACAGATTTGTCCACCTTCCATGACAATCGTTCGGGTCACCACCTCTTCCCGGAAAGCTCTATCATGAGAGACTATGATCATGGATTGAGGCAGATCAGTCAGAATACCAATTAGTCTCTTTCTTGTGTTTTCATCCAATGCGTTGGTTGGCTCGTCAAGCAACAGAATATCCGGCTTCATCGCCAACACCGTTGCCAGCGAAACCAGACGCTTTTGGCCGCCGGACAATTTGTGTGTCACACGGTCGCGGAACTCGGACAATTGCAACCATGCAAGTGTTTCCTCGACAATAGCCATGGCCTCGGCCTTGCTGTAGCCAAGATTGAGCGGGCCAAACGCAATATCCTCGGCAACGGTGGGGCAGAAGAGCTGATCATCAGGATCCTGAAAGACCAACCCGACGCGGCGCCTCAGAGCCCGAAAATCATCCTCGGTCTCGCAATCCTTGCCAAAGGCCGTGATTGAGCCGTCTGTGGGCCTGTCGAGTCCAACGAGCAGATGGAGCAGGGTGCTTTTCCCCGCCCCGTTGTCGCCAATCAGACCGAGCCTTTCACCAGCGGACAAGTCAAAGCTGACACCATTGAGACAGGGGGCGAAGCCGGGATAGGCAAACACCAACCCTCTGGTTTCAAGCTGTGGCTCCATAAAGTACCTCAAGGAAAAGAAGGGGTCAGCAGGGCGAGGCACGCAAAACTAGAAAAGAGCGCATCACGACGGGTGAAGGACATAGTGTCCAGCAGATGAAACTGGCCATTGAAACCTCGGCATTTCATAGCCTTGAGAATTCGCTCGGATCGCTCCAGAGATCGAATTAGCAACATGCCAACGAGATAGCCGACCGTGCGATAGGTATGCAGATTGTTGCCCGGCGTAAAGCCCCGACATTTCATGGCACGTCGCAGGCGCAGGGATTCGTCATGCAGCACCTCGATATAGCGCACGGTGAAGAGCAGCAGATGCACCAGATTGTTCGGCACTTTCAGCCGGGCGAGCGCATGCCCGAAGGTGACTGCCTCCAGTGTCCCCACAAGCGCCAGTGCCGCCATGACGATGGCGTTGGCCTTCAGAAGGATCAGGACAGCCAGATGAAGGCCCTCGAAGGACGCGGGCAGGCCGAACACGAAAAACATCGCCACGCCGGGGGTGGTGAAGGGCAACATGAAAATCAGGAAGATGATGAAGCTGTCCATCATGGCGACCCGTTTCAGGGTCGGCCAGAAGGGCAGGCGCGCCTGCATGAGGAAGAAAAGCGACAGGCAAAGAGAGAGCACCAGAACAGGCAGGCTCGTCATTTGAACGACACTGAGCGCTGTCCCCACTACGGTCAGGATGCGCACACGAGGATCAAGCTCACGGATCCACATGCCCCCTTCGGTTTTGCCCGCGCGAAGGGAGATGGTTTCCTGATGCGCACGTCCTGCCTGTTCCAGTACCTGGCTCATCCGGCGATACCTTTCTGGGCCGAAGAAGCCATGAGCTTCTTGCGTTCATGTCGTGCAGCAACATAAAAGCCGATGCCGCACAGTCCGATAATGTAACCGATGCCGCCAAGGATCGCTTGCATGTCATTCTTCTCCATATAGGCTGCGACGGTCTTACGCAGGGGTTTGGTTTCCTTGCGAACCGCCTCTTCGATGATCGGCTTTAGCTGCATGAACTGGTCATTGACTGCCACTTCAATCAGCCCTTTCAAGGCGGCAGGATCGATCCCGTCTGCCTTGAGATTGGCTTCAACGTCGGCAACCTCTTCAGCCGCAGGAGCTGCTATGGTTGCGGGAACCGTCGCGCCTTCGATGCCATCGGGCAAATCTTCGACTTCCATCCGGAACTCGGCTACATGCCCAGCCCCGAGGTTGGCTTTGAAGATGTGAGCCACAGCCTTGGTCGGCGTGAACTGGAAGATCCCGTCCTCGTCGGTCTTGGCTTCACCGAGCTTGTTGCCCTTGTCGTCAAAGATTTCAACGGCGATCTTGGAGGCCATGTCACCATTGGAGAAGCCGACTTCACCCTCGATGATTGGTCCTTCGGCATAGGCAGAGGCAATCACCTTGTGGGCATCAGCAGGAGCGCACAAACCACCGATGAGGAGCAGCAATGCGCCAAAGAGGTATGTTGTAAATCTGGTCATGTTACACCTTCCGTCCCATCGCATGGAGCAACTCCGGTTTCACTCGGAAAATCAGATACATCGCAGCGGCAGATAGAAGCCCCTCGATGATCATGATCGGGATATGGGCAAAGAACACGAGCTTTGCCGCAGCAATGAAATTGTCGCCTGACAAGGCCAGCGAAAAGGCAACAAAAATTGTTGTCAAGGCGATTGAGGCGCCGCCCGCAAACCCGCCAATAATGGCGAAAGTCGTTGCAGATGTGGTTCTCAGCAAAAACGGGCGAGCGATGAGCCCGACAATCACGGCGGGTCCTGCGATGTTGAGCGCATTCACGCCCAGCACCGTGATGCCGCCAAAGGCGAAGAACACCGCCTGCAACAACAGCGCGATGAAAAGAGCAGGAAACGCGGTCCAGCCCAGAACGACACCGGCAAGACCGTTCATGATGAGATGCACGCTGGATACACCGAGCGGCACATGAATGAGAGAGGCAACAAAAAAGGTGGCGCTGAGGACGCCCGCCGCAGGGATCAGATCCATGTCGAGTTTGCGCAGCCCAATGACAAGCCCACCCGCACAGAGCACGGATGCTCCAACCACCACTTCATTTGACAATGCACCATCAACGATATGCATTTTGAATTCCTTCCTTCGGACCAGATTGGTCCGGCGCCACCGGCAGATAGCTGCCGGCGGAGGAGTGGTTGAAACGATCAATCGATATCGTAGGCCTTGACCCAGATAACGGCATCCTGCGAGAGCTCCTTGCCTTCATGCTCCGTGTCAGGACCGGAGCCGAGGGCGGCAAAGCCCCAGAACCCGGCCTTTGGAATCCCGAAGGTGAAATAGCCATTCTCATCGGACATTGCGACCAGAGCCCCTCCGGGCATTGGCACGGCTGATGGATCTGCGGGGCTGTTATTATTCATATCAGGCTCGGCAGCCATGTATTCGACCTCGATTTCCGCGCCTGCGACGGGCTTCCCGTCGCTCAACACGCGACCGGTGAAAGTGGAGCCAGCCAGAATGTTTGTCGGTTTGTTGAGGGGAATGATCTCTGTTTTAAGGCCGACCGGCTCGTTCCAACCAGTGGGAATGCCACCCTTGTTGAGGTAGCTCTTGGTCAGCTGCTGGATATAGATGTCTTCACTGCCCTCATAATAGGGAGTAGGCTCAATCACGACGATATAGTCGCCGTTTCGTTTCACTGGCAGCGTCGCATCATAGGCATCGGCCTCATTGCCCGAACCCTTGAACCGCATCGGCGAAAGGCTGTCCATCAGGTCAATCTTATCGCCTTTGTGAATGGCATAGAACGCTTCCGGTTTGCCCATGTCCATGACATGGCCATTTTCGAACGGATGCCAGAAGATCAGTTTGTACGGAACATCTCCCGCACGCGATACATTCACCTCAGGCGTATAGACGAGCTGAAAATGAGCAAAAGCTGCGGTCGAGAATAACAGGGATGAGGCCAGAACGGCCGTGGTCGTAAGTTTGAACAACGGTATCTCCCTTGACGCATGGTCAATATGGAGACGCGTAAGAATGAAGTGACTTGGAGAAGGGAAGGCCAGCGACGAAAATAGAATGCCGTCTGGCGGTCTCTCCACCAAACGCATTCCCCGGCGCCTTGATTAGAGTGCCAGTCATCACTGACTGACGGCCTGATGGCAGGTCTCCTGGCTTACGGGTCGTCGCCAATTTCCGCTCAAGCCTTCCCAGTACAAAACCAGTGGCAAATCAGGAGCGGCGGCTCGCCGAATACAGTTGCGGGGACAGCCATGGATTTGGTCCCTGATGGGTACACCTTACCATGTTCCCTTTTAATCTCCCCACCACGCTCGGGAAGGGAGAACCATCGTGCATCAACTTTTATCGGACTCGCAGCAAAGAAGTCAACTTGCCCGAATGAAGCAGTTAGTCGAAAGTCACAGCTCGCTCGAGCCGAAACTGCGAGAACTGCCTAGAACTCAATCCCTTCCTGCGCCTTCACGCCAGACCGGAACGGATGCTTGATCAGGGTCATCTCGGTGACGAGATCGGCGATCTCGATCAACTCGTCTTTGGCGTTGCGGCCGGTGATGACAACATGGGTGTCTTCCGGTTTTTCGTTCTGAAGAAACTCGATGATCTCCTCAATCGGCAGGTAGTCATAGCGCAGAACAATGTTCAGTTCATCGAGCAGCACGAAGCGGATGTCCGGATCGAGAATGGTCTCCTTCGCTGCTTCCCATGCTGCGCGGGCATTGTCGATATCCTTCTGACGATCCTGCGTTTCCCACGTGAAGCCTTCGCCCATCGCCTTGATGGTCACCAGCTCTGGGAACCGCTCCAGAACCTGTTTTTCACCAGAATTCCAAGCCCCTTTGACAAACTGGATCACGGCGATCTTGTGTCCATGACCGAGTGAGCGGAAGGCCATACCGAAGGCAGCGGTCGATTTACCCTTGCCCTTGCCGGTATGGACGATGACGAGACCCTTCTCGATAGTCTTCGTCGCCAGAATCTTGTCCCGCGCGGCCTTCTTTTTCTTCATCTTTTCTGCGTGGCGGGCATTTTGCGCCTCGTCATTCATGTCATCTGTCATGAAATAGTCTCCATTCTTTCATCCCCTCGGGTCGAACCAGCCTCATTGAGACGGAAGGCTGCGCTGTTGGATCTTGGCGTCCAAAGGCCGCGCTCGATCGCTTCCAAAAAACGATCCACCATGTCGTCATAAGCCGGTCGGTTCTTCTCTTTCAAAAAGTCGGCAACCTCGTCAGTCTCGATATAAGCTTCATAAAGCTGGTCGAAATGATGGTCACCGACCGCATTCGTGGTCGCGGCAAAGGCAAAAAGATAATCGAGCGTTGCCGCCATTTCAAACGCGCCCTTGTAGCCATGGCGCATGACACCGGCGATCCATTTCGGGTTCGCCGCCCGTCCTCGCACCACCCGCGCGATTTCCTCATCAAGGGTCCGGATGACCGGACGTTCGGCGCGCGAATGGTCATTGTGATAGACCTTCGGTGCCTGACCTTTCAGGATTTCGACGCTTGCAGCCAGACCGCCTTCGAACTGATAATAATCGTCGGAATCGAGGATATCATGCTCGCGGTTGTCCTGATTTTGCACCACTGCATCGACTTGCGAAAGACGCGTCTTCAGGCTCTCCGCAGCGCGATCCCCATATTGGCCCGCGCCATAGGCGAAACCGCCCCAGGCAACAAAGGCCTCGGCAAAATCGGAGCGCTTGCTCCAGATCTTTTCGTCAATCAGCGCCTGAATCCCGGCACCATAGGCACCCGGCATCGAGCCGAAAACGCGGAAAGTCGCCTTGCGTTGCGCCAGATCGCCATCGAGCCCCTGTGCTTCGGCCTCCATGCGTTCCTTGCGCACGCGCGCGGCAATCGGATTGGCGTCTTCGGGCTCTTCAAGCTCGGCCACTTGCCGAACGGCGCTATCGAAAAGGTCGATCTGATGCGGGGAAAGCATCGCGGAAGAAACCCGAAATGCGCAAAGTCACGTCAACACGAGGGCGCTGCAACTCGGACAGCTTCAGAAACCTCGATCCCGGTCACTCGTCCCGACGCAGCCTCCCAGACTGGCCGAACGCCGAGGAGAGCCAGAGCCTGCGCAATGTCATCGCCTCCGGTGCGCATGTTGGCGGTGCCCCAGCAAGTCAGCACGATAGCCTGTAGCCATTCGCCTTCATCCTGATAGTGCCTCTCGACCAGACGCTGGGCAGACAACTCGCCGATGGCCCATGCTGTCTTCGACGGCACGGACCGAACATCAACCGCATAGAAATTCCGCCCCGTCGGCAACACATCAGGACGACCACGAGAGGGGAGCGCCGGAAGGACCGGGTGGCACGAAGTGACCGGACAGCCCCTTGAGAAGGCTGGTCAGTTCTTGCTCGCCACAGGACAGAATGGTCGGACGCAGGTCCTCCTCGATCCAACCAAGAACGGCTTTGACCTGCTGCCATTCATCAGGACATTTCATATCCCCTGAAACAAGATTTATTGCCAGTAATTCAATCCGTTCCACCGTATCTCCAGCATGGCGCCAAGTCGCATCCGACAGATCTTGCAGACGCTTTGGGCGATTACCATCCCAAGGCGCTGAGAAATCACAATCGAGCGGATCGAATATTTCATTTGCAAGGATAAGATTGAGATCGCTGGAAATTGCCCGTTGCAAAGACTGATCTCTATCGCCATCACCGCGCGAGACACGGGCTATGGCGACGAGAAGATCCGTTAAATGCTCACCATCAGGAGATTGCCCCAGAATATGCAGACCATCCCGGATCTGCAGTTCTTTCAGATCGCACAAATGCGCGTCGAGCTGTTGCAGGGCGCTTTCGTTGTCATCGTCGAGAGCGACGCCTGCATCCTTGTCGAGGCCTGTTCGGCTTGCAAGGAAGCGGATTTCTTCGAGCAGTTTCGTCGAGCGGCGCGGATCGACCCCTTGCGCGGTGTAGAATTCATCGACCAGCGCTTCGAGTTCTTCGCCTGCTCCGTGGCTTTCGGCACGGGTGAGGGGAGGTGTCAGGTGATCGATGATGACGGCGCTCGTCCGCCTCTTGGCCTGACAGCCTTCGCCCGGGTCATTGACGATGAAGGGATAGAGATGCGGCACAGGCCCGAGCACGGCTTCCGGATAGCAGGCTTCACTGAGCGCCAAGGCCTTGCCCGGCAGCCACTCGAGATTGCCATGTTTGCCTGCATGAATGACCGCATGGAACCCGAATTGATCCCGCAGCCAGAAATAGAAGGCGAAATAGTTATGCGGCGGCACCAGATCCGGGTCGTGATAGGTCTCTTTCGGATCGATGTTGTAACCGCGAGCGGGCTGAACGCCGACAACCAGATTGCCAAACAACAGGATCGGCAACTGAAAGGAACCATCGCGCACCATCGGATCGCGGGAGGTGCTGCCCCAGCGTTCTCGAACCGCCTCGCGAACAGCCTCAGGCAGCTTTTCAAACGCGCGCTCATAATCCTCAATCGACAGCGAAAAGCGGCTCTTGCGTCGGGCGCTGCCATCAGCATTGGTCGGACCGGCGAGGATAAACTCCATCAGATGATCTGATGACTTTGGTGCATTCTCGATCCCGTAACCTTCTGTCGCAAGAGCCTGCATGATGCCAATGACAGACGCGGGGCTGTCGAGACCCACGCCGTTGGCGATCCGGCTGTCCCTTGTTGGGGGTAGTTGGCGAGTACAACGGCCACCTTGCGATCCCTAGAAGGTGTCGCTCTCAACGTCGCCCACGCTGAAGCCTGAGCCGCAACAAACGCTACGCGATCCTCATGCGGGATCAGGCTGACCGGCTTATACTCGGTTGCTTCATCCACTTCGCCTTCTTCCTTGAAGGCAATCGCTCGGCTCAAGATGCGACCATCAAGCTCAGGCAGAACCACATGCATGGCAAGGTCACGGGCCGACAGTCCGCGAGGGCTTTCTTCCCATGCCTGACGGGATGAGCCGGACAACATGACCTGAAGCACAGGACAATCATAGGCATCAAGAAATGTCGGCTCAGGCTTGCCGCCCACTTTCGACAATGCGAAGGCCGTACAGTTCAGGAAAACGGAAGGCCTTAGGGAAGAGAAAACTTGCCCTAAATATTCCTGTGCCTCAGAATCCTTGAGGCTAGGAACGAAGATAGGAACTGGTCGCAGTCCGTTCCCGCGAAGTGATTGGCAGAGGGCATCAATCGGAGCCGTCATCGCGCTCTGTACATAGGAGCGATAGAACAGGATCGGAACAACCGAGCGCCCGGCTTCCTTGTCCGTGTCAGCCACCCCACGCAGCAAGCCCCATCCTCACCGCTATAACTCTTGCCCTGATCAAAGATCCCCATGCGCGGCAGAGGTAAGGGGTAGGGGAACCTCCTCGGAGGCACAATTCCCATCGAGCTGGTTGGAGGCGAAATCCAGCAAATGAATGAGATTTTCCTGCCCGCCTTCAACAAAATAGCGCCAGACCCGACGCACATCCGCCACCGGCTCGCTCGAATGAGCGGCAAGACTCTCATCCCACTTGTCATCGCCGGGCATGACATAGAGCTTGATGCCATAGCCGCGCGACAGGCGTTGCAGCTGTTCAATGCCGTAACGCCAATACTCGACACCGCCGAGGATGCGCACGATGATCAGCTTGGCGTGCCGCGCCGTTCGTTCCACATAAAGATCGACCGAATAGGGATGGGTCAGCTGCATCAAATTGACGAGTCTGAGGCTATGATCCCGAGACCGGCGCAACGGCTGCGAGGCCGACAGAGCCGACAACTCACTGTCGGCTGCAGAGAGAATCACGATATCGCCGGGTGTCTGCCCCAGATCAATCGCATCCTCACCGTCATCAATCCGACCGGCTTGCGGAGCAAGAATATGCATGGTTTGGCGCTACCCTCGCTCGCTCAGGCCAGCTTGGACGCGACCGCCGTCTGATCAAAATCCTTCAAACCCAATCACCACAAGACCGGTGGCATCAGACGCCCGCATTGTCAAACCAGCAATCGACCCCGACGCCCAACGGCCTGCACAACGACGCGTGCCTTCTTGCCTTCAATAGCTGCATAACCCTTGACCCGAAGGATCCCCGGCTGCGACAGCGCTTCGACAACTGAAGCCTCGATGTCGGCCATGGATGAGAAGGTGCGCGGCGCAACGACAATCGAGAGAAAATCGTCATGATGATGATGATCGTCGTCATGATCATGGTCGTCATCGTGATCATCATGGTGGTGGTGGTGATCATGCGCTGCTTCGCGCCCAGCCATGTCTTCCTCTGCAACAGAGTCAAGGCCGAGCAGAACGGCAGCGGATATGTCGCCGTTGGAGGACTGGATCATTTTCACACCCGCACGGGCATGTTCCGAGACGATCTTTTCGACCGTGCCCATGGCCTCAACCGCAACCAGATCGGCCTTCGACAAGACGATGAGATCTGCGCATTTCAGCTGATCGGCGAACAATTCATCGATTGGGCTGTCGTGATCAAGGCTCTCATCCATCGCACGTTGGCGGGCAATCGCCTCCTCATTCGCACTATAATGGCCCTCACTCAGAGCTGCAGCATCGGCGATTGTGACGACACCATCCACGGTGACAGACGCCCGAACGCTCGGCCACTGAAAGGCCTGAACAAGTGGCTGGGGAAGGGCGAGGCCGGACGTTTCGATAACAATGTGATCAGGCTTTGGCTCACGAGCGATCAGCATTTCCATGGTGGGCAGAAAGTCTTCAGCGACCGTACAGCAGATGCAGCCATTCTTCAGCTCGACCACATCGTCATCGGAGCAATTCGGGTTGCCGCAATCCTTGAGCATATCGCCATCAAAGCCCATATCGCCAAATTCGTTGACGATCAACGCGATGCGTTTGTCACCTGCCTGCTCGATCAGTTTGCGGATAAGGGTGGTTTTGCCTGCTCCAAGGAAACCGGTCACGACAGTTGCGGGGATTTTCTTGCCAACGGCGGGAGGAGTAAAATTCATGACAGGCCTCAATCGGGGAGTTCGGAAAAGTTGGGGGAAGGGTGCAGGCGCACGAGCGTATTCTTGCGCACATGTTGAGGTCGGGCACGCCAGGGCGGCAAACCATTCTCGGCCTCATGAAAACTTTGGGTGAAGGAAACGATGTCGCCAACCAGCTCGTCGCTGGCCTCAAGCTGACCGATGACAAAGCCAAACTTACCCTGCGCACGCAGAGCGACGGTACAGGAGGACTCGCAGCCATTCATGCATTCGACCGGCTCGACGCTGAAGGCATCAGACAAAACAGCGTCATCGGCAAAGGCGCCTTGCAAGGCATCAAACAGCTGCTGGCCGTCGCTTTGTGGCTCTTCACTGCTCTGGAGGGTTGATGGTCCTGTCTCGCTGGCGTCATTGTCGTCACGCGGTCTCCTGCACTTGATGCAGACCTGCAGCACTCCGGCCTTCCGGGACATGGATGTTCCTTTCGCGGGACCGATAGAGGATATCGGGCACAAACTGGATCAACCGAACGGGAATCAATGGGGAAGCACAATAGCTGCCACACCTCCGATAACACCCCGATCGGTCGTGAATGGGTCAGGTTGGCAGGTCTCCTGGCTCACGGTTTAGCACCTTTTTCCTTCCCGAACCCAAAGGCCCAGTGGTTTAAAAAGGCAAGCCGCTTACAGTTGCGGGGGCAGCCATGGCATAGGCCCCGAGTTGGGTCGTCCGCACCATGTTCCCTTTTCATCTCTCCGAGATCCTTGCTCGAAGAGAACCATCCTGATCATTCTTTTGCGTGATTGTCTTGTTAATGTCAATGCGGCTTGCTTCTCCAAAAGGCCGAGATGCAATTCTGTGTGGCAGAATGTCGGTTTCGGAAGGAGGGGATCTTGATTTTGCCGTCAGGAACCGTTGAGATACAGTGTCATAACTGATCAATGAAGGTTCGGTGATCCAACGCTGAATCAAAACAGCAATCATCTGAGAGAAACAATCATGAAGTTTTCCCTTGTCTCTCTAGCCAGAAATGCACTGAACTATCATCAGGATTGGCCGCGCCAATGGCGGAGTCCGCCACCCAAGAAGCAGTATGATGTGGTGATCATCGGCGGCGGCGGTCATGGCCTCGCCACGGCCTATTATCTGGCCAAGGAGCATGGCATCACCAACGTTGCCGTGCTCGAGAAGGGCTGGCTTGGAGGCGGCAACACGGGCCGCAATACAACCATCATCCGTTCCAACTATCTCTGGGACGAGGCGGCGCACCTTTATGAGAAATCGCTCAGCCTCTATGAGGGCCTGTCCAAGGACCTCAACTACAACATCATGCTGAGCCAGCGCGGCGTCCTCAATCTCGCCCATACCCTGCAGGATGTTCGCGACACCAAGCGCCGCGTCAATGCCAATAAGCTCAACGGCATCGACGCAGAGTGGCTTGAGGCCGAAGACGTAAAACGCTTCTGCCCGTCTATCAGCATCGAAAAAGACGCACGCTATCCGGTTCTTGGCGCGTCGCTTCAAAAGCGCGGTGGCACCGCACGGCACGACGCCATTGCATGGGGTTACGCAAGAGCCGCCGATGAGCGCGGCGTCGACATCATTCAGAATTGCGAGGTGACTGGCATCACCAGCGAATCTGGCAAGGTGACGGGCGTTGAGACAAGCCTTGGCGCGATCACGGCCAACAAGGTGGCGATCTGCGTCGCCGGGCATTCATCGGTGCTCGCTGACATGGCAGGGTTCCGCCTGCCCATCGAGAGCCACCCGCTACAGGCCATGGTCTCCGAGCCGATCAAGCCGGTGCTCGATTGCGTGGTCATGTCCAACGCGGTGCATGTCTACGTCAGCCAGTCCGACAAGGGCGAACTGGTGCTTGGCGCAGGGATCGATGCCTACCATTCCTACGCCCAACGCGGCTCGTTCCATGTCATCGAGCATCAGATTTCGGCACTGATGGAGCTCTTCCCGATCTTCTCGCGACTACGCCTGATGAGGAGTTGGGGTGGGATTGTCGATACGTGCCCCGATGCATGCCCGATCATCAGCAAGACGCCGATGGAGCATCTCTACATCAATGGCGGCTGGGGAACGGGAGGCTTCAAATCCATTCCCGGATCCGGCTTTGCCTATGCCCACACCATCGCGCGGGATGAACCCCATCCACTCAACGCACCATTCTCGATCGAGCGCTTCACCACCGGCCATCTGATCGACGAACACGGCGCCGCCGGCGTCGCACACTAGGGGAAGGACAGATCATGTTTAAAATCGAATGCCCCTACTGCGGCGAGAGAGACGAGGTCGAGTTCAAATATGGTGGCGAGGCCCACCGTGCCCGACCAGAGCATCCCGACAAAATCAGCGATGAGCAATGGGCAGACTTCCTGTTTATGCGCACCAACAAAAAGGGGCTCAACCGCGAGCGCTGGAACCATGCCCATGGGTGCCGTCGCTGGTTCAACGTCGTGCGGGACACGACGAACCACACCATTGTCGGTTCCTACCCAATGGGTGAACAGCCGTCGCTCGCCGAGTTGAAGAAGCGCAAGACAGGGGGCAGCAAATGACCAAAAACCGCCTTCCATCCGGCGGCCTGATCAACAGGCAGCAGCCAATCCGCTTCCAGTTCAACGGGCGCCATTACATGGGCTATGAGGGCGACACGCTTGCCTCGGCGCTTCTGGCCAATGACATTCACATGGTCGGGCGCAGCTTCAAATATGGTCGCCCCAGAGGCATCATGGCCGCAGGCCCCGAAGAGCCCAACGCCATCGTGCAGCTCAATCGCTCAAACCGAACCGAACCGGCTACCAAGGCGACCGAAGTGGCTTTGAGGTCATCTTTGGTTGCCAACCCGGTTACCGCTTGGCCTAGCCTCGAGTATGATCTTAAGTCGCTAAACCACCTGATGCAACAGGTTCATGGCAGCAGGCTTCTATTACAAGACCATGTTCGGATCTAAAAAACTCTGGCACTATGTCTTCGAGCCTCTGATCAGGCGGGCATCCGGTCTCGGAACCGCACCGAACACAGGCGATCCCGATTGCTATGACCACATCCACAAGCATGTTGATTTTCTTGTCGTCGGGGCTGGGCCCGCCGGTCTTGCCGCCGCCCGCGAAGCCGCAGCGAGTGGTGCGCGCGTGATGATTGCCGACATGCAGGGCCGCTTTGGCGGGTCTCTCATGTCCCAGCACCGCACCATTGATGGCGCATCAGAGCTCGAGTGGGTCGATGGTGTGGTGGATGAGCTTGCCAAAGCCAAGGAAACCATCATGCTGCCAAACACCACGGTGTTTGGATATTACGATCAGAATTATCTGATGGCCGTCGAGAAGCGCCTTGACCATACGGCGGAGGCATCCTCTCCCGCCAACAGCCGTCAGCGCCTCTGGCATATCCGGGCCACAAAGGTGATCCTTGCCACCGGCAGCCATGAACGGCCTCTGGTCTTTGGAGACAATGACCGACCGGGCATCATGCTCGCCGGAGCGGTACAGACCTACATCAACCGCTATGCCGTGCTGCCGGGCAAACGGGCGATCCTTTTTGCCAACAATGATGCCGCCTATGAAGCCGCCATCGACTTTCGCAAGGCAGGTGGCGATCTCGTCGCCGTCATCGACACGCGGCAGGACCCATCCGGCCCGCTCTATGAGGAAATCTTTGCGACAGGCACGCTGGTCCTCAAGGGGCATGTCGTCACCAGCACATTGGGCAACAAGCGCTTCACCGCGCTTGACGCAGCTCCGTGGGACGGCAAGTCGCTGAAGGGTAAATCCCAACGATTCGAGGCGGATATCCTGATGATGTCTGGGGGCTACAGCCCTGTGGTTCACCTCTTCAGCCATGCAGGCGGCAAACTGAAATATGACGAGACGGCGGTCTGCTTCCGACCTGACCACTACGGCCAGAAGGATGCCATTTGCATCGGCGCTGGCAATGGCGATTTCACGCTGGAGGACGCCCTCCGCGCAGGCAGCCGCGAGGGCATCAAAGCAGCCAAGGAGACCGGCTTCGAAGGCCGCAAGACCGCCCGACGCTACACGGTGGTTGAACCGGAAACCGGTTTCCCCGAAACCTGCTGGCTCGCTCCCACCCATCATCCGGTGGGCAAGGGGGCTGTGAAGCATTTTGTCGACTACCAAAACGACACCACCGCGGCAGATATCCACCTCGCAGCCCGCGAAGGTTTCGAATCCGTCGAGCATATGAAACGCTATACCCTGACCGGGTTCGGCACGGATCAGGGCAAGCTCGGCAACGTCAATGGCCTTGCCATTCTGTCCGATGTGGCGGGCATGTCGATCCCTGAGACGGGCACCACGACCTTCCGGCCACCCTATACGCCGGTCACCTTTGGTGCGCTGGCGGGACGAGCGGTTCATGATCTCAGCGATCCCATCCGCACGACCTCCATCCATGAGGCCCACCTCAACCTCAATGCGGAATTCGAGAATGTCGGCCAATGGAAGCGCCCATGGTACTATCCGCAAGGCAACGAGGGACTGGAGGAAGCAGTGCGGCGCGAATGTCAGGCCGTGCGCTTCCATGTCGGAATGCTCGATGCCTCGACCCTTGGCAAGATCGACATCAAGGGCCCTGACGCAGCCGAATTCATCAACCGGGTCTACACCAACAATTTTGCCACCCTCAAGCCGGGCAGGTGCCGCTATGGCATCATGTGCGGTGAGGACGGCATGGTCAAAGACGATGGCGTGACCGCACGTCTCGGCGAGAACCATTTCTACATGACCACGACGACCGGAGGAGCCGCAGCCGTTCTCGATCATCTCGAGGATTACCTGCAGACCGAGTGGCCCGACCTTGATGTCTATTGCACATCCGTGACGGAGCAATGGGCAACTGTCGCCATCAATGGCCCGCTCGCCCGTCAGGTGATGCAGAAGCTCAACCCGGAGATCGACTGGTCTGCGGAAGCCTTCCCCTTCATGTCGTTCCAGACCATCGAGATCGGCGGCGTCAAGGCGCGGGTCTTCCGGATTTCCTTCACTGGCGAACTGGCCTTTGAAATCAACGTCCCGGCCCGTTATGGCCATGCACTCTGGAATGCTGTCTTCAAGGCAGGTGAAACCTTCGGGATCACGCCCTACGGTACCGAAACCATGCATGTCCTGAGGGCTGAGAAGGGCTTTATCATTGTCGGACAGGATACTGACGGCTCCCAGACGCCACAGGATCTCGACTTGGACTGGATCGTCTCGAAGAAGAAAGGCGATTTCATCGGCAAGCGATCCTATTCCCGTCCTGATACCAGCCGAACCGACCGCAAACAGCTCGTCGGGCTGCTCACGGATGATCCGAAATTCGTCCTCGATGAAGGCGCCCAGATCTTGGAGAACCCGGACGCTCCAACGCCGATCCCGATGCTCGGCCATGTGACATCGAGCTACTGGAGCGAACACCTTGGCCACTCGATTGCCCTTGCGGTGATCAAAGACGGTTTCCGGCGCAAGGGAGAGCATCTGCACAGCTTCTCCCTTGGTAACTGGCAGAAGGTAAAAGTGGTCGACCCGATTTTCTACGACAAGGCAGGAGCCAAACGCGATGGCTGAGTTAGCACCCAAACCTCTCGTGGCAAAGTCGCCCTTGGCGGCCTTTCCCGGCCTTGTGAAGCCCGTTGCCTTTAACGGAATTGCTCTCGAAGAAGTGCCCCATCTCACGCAGATCGGCCTCAGGGGAAATCCTGCAAACAGGACCTTTACCTCTGGCATCAAATCGGTGATCGATGTGGCTCTGCCCACAAAGGGAGGGCTGGTCAATGAAAAGAACGGAACGGCCGCCCTCTGGCTGGGACCAGACGAATGGCTCATTCTGGCAGAAGACAAGGATCCCGCTGATCTCGTCGAGGCGATGGAAGCTGCCATTGGCGACGCTCATGCTTCTGTTGTCGATCTGTCAGACAATCGCAAGACGTTGAAACTGTCAGGGCCGAATGCCTGGACGGTCCTCAATAAAGTCAGCCCGCTCGATTTCCATCCGCGAAGCTGGAAGAGAAACATGTGCGCCGGTTCGCTTTGTGGCACCGTGCAGGCGTTCTATTGGCAACGCTCTGCCGAGCCGGAATTCTACATTCTGGTACGCAGTTCTTTTGCTGCCTACACGGCTACCCTGCTGCTCGATGCCATGCAGGAGTTCCGTCAGGAAGTGTCCTGAGCGCCAGACAGGTCTTCCCAAAAGCAAAACCCCCGGCCTGATATCAAGCCGAGGGTTTTCATATCTGTAGAGATCGCTGATCTTAATCAGTCGGTATAGAACTTGCGGCGGGCGTCCTGCTCTACACCCAGCACCATCTGCAGCTCAGCAAGCTTGCGGAATTCCTCTTCGCGCTGTTCCGGCGTTTCAGCCGCATTGAGCTTCTCATACTGATCGGCAATCGCCTTTTTCAGCTCGATCTCCTTCGGCAGAGCGCCAGTTTCCTCAAGAATCCGGTATCCGGCTTTCAGATAGGTGTCGTCGGTCTGTTTCGGCGGTTTCGGTTTGCGAGCGCGTTTGTAGCCATCCAGCAAACCTTCGGCTTTCACTTTCGCAATGAGATATTCGGTGACGTCTTTATTGGCCATCATACACTCCATCAGACCGGTTTGCTTCATACCTAAAATATAGGCTCAATTCGGATAAGTTTCAATCAACGCAAGCCATTGAAAACCAGCTTCAACCGGGTTTTCCTCGGATGCAAGAGCGCGTCCATCTAGCCGAGCAATGCGGCATAGTCGAGGTCATCAAGACCGGCTTTGCGACGGGCGGCAGTGAGGGTGTTCGCCATCAGGAGCGCAATCGTCATCGGGCCGACACCACCGGGAACCGGGGTGATGTGACCTGCATTCTCGGCGGCACTGTCAAACTCGACATCGCCCACCAGACGGGTTTTTCCTTCGCCGCGCTCGGGCGCAGGGATGCGGTTGATACCCACGTCGATGACCAGCGCACCTTTCTTGATCCAATCTCCCTTGATCATTTCCGGGCGACCAACCGCGGCGACCACAATGTCTGCACGGCGCACAACGTCCGGCAGATCCTTCGTGCGGCTGTGAGCAATGGTCACGGTGCAGCTTTCGGCCAGCAGCAACGCCGCCATGGGCTTGCCGACGATATTGGAGCGACCAATCACCACCGCGTCCTTGCCTGACAGATTGCCAATAGCGCGTTTGGCAAGAATGAGAGATCCGGCAGGCGTACAGGGAACCATGGCCTTGTCGCGTTCGCCCGCAGTCAGCAGGCCAACGTTGATGGGATGGAACCCGTCGACATCCTTGTCAGGGCGGATCAGGTTCAGCACCTTGGATTCGTCGATGTGATCGGGCAGGGGCAACTGCACCAGAATGCCGTGAATGGCGTCGTCGCCATTCAACTCTTCGATCAGGGACAACAGCTCGGCTTCACCGACGTCGGCACAGAGCGAATGCTCGACAGAATGGAAATGGCATTCCTTCGCGGCCTTGCCCTTGGAGGCGACATAGACCTTGCTCGCAGGATCTTCGCCAACGATGACAACAGCAATGCCCGGAACAACGCCGGTTTCGCCAATCAGTGTTTGAGCCTCTGCGGCGATTTTTTCTCTCAGCTCGGCGGCAATTGCCTTGCCATCTATGCGCACTGCGGTCATGGCGATCTCCTGAATGAAAACGACCCGGACAAGATCCGGGCGGAAGAGCGGGTGCCTCCCCTATAGACCGGTTGGTCTCGGGCTTCAATCGCGCCATCGGCATAAGGTGGAAAGAATGCAGTCGAGAGTGGCAAAATATTAGCAAAAGCCATGCATCAATGAATGGTACGCCGACTTGAAGCCGGGCAGCGCCCCAATATATTTAAAAGAAACAAACCAGTTCCGTATAAATTCACAAACAAGAGGCCACGCTATCATGACCCTGAAACTAAAAATCATCATCGGTTCAACACGTCCGGGCCGCGTTGGCCCCAAGGTCGCTGCCTGGGTCAATCAGGCAGCCAAGGCACATGGCAAATTCTCGATCGAACTCGTTGATCTGGCTGATCTCAACCTACCGCTGCTCGATGAACCCTCCCATCCGGCCATGCAGAAATATGAGCACGAACACACCAAGCGCTGGAGTGCGATTGTCGGTGAGGCAGACGCCTTCGTCTTCGTGACCCCTGAATATGACTTCCACACCCCGGCAGCCCTGATCAACGCCGTTCAGGTTTTGCTGAAGGAATGGGCCTACAAGCCGGCCGGCGTCGTCAGCTATGGCGGTATCTCCGGCGGCCTTCGCTCCGCCCAGATCCTTCGGTCCCTGCTGGGCAACGTTGGTGTCGCCGCTATCCAGCAGTCTGTGCCGATCCCTTTCTTCTCGAGCTTCATCAATGACGATGGGGTCTTTACCCCCAACGACAAGATGGACGAAGGCATGACCCTGATGCTTGACGAACTGGTCAAATGGGCCGGGGCCTTGCAGCCCCTTCACAAAGGCTAATCCGCATCTGCAGTTTACCGTAATTGTCGGCATCGGTTGGGAGTAAACCCGTCCGGTGCCGCTTCATTTTTAGGCAAGTGCCGGACCGAGCGGTGAGGTTTCCCAGACAGATGGGGATAAGTTCGTCACACTCGCCCCCCGATCCCTTTCAATCAAAAGCACATATGCTGTTAAATCGGCGCAGCGAATAAAAGGAAAATAACCATGGCTAGAATTCACTGGCTGGGAGCGGGCCTCTCCTCCGTGCCCGGCATCCGCCGACTTATCAGCAACAATCACCTTGTCACCCTGTGGAACCGAACCCTTGCCAAAGCCGAAGCTGCGACCAAAGGTCTGAACGGCAATTTCGACGTCAAGGCCTTCACCATGGAAGCACTGTCCGAAAGCCTTGAAGCCGGTGATATCGCGGTTTCCATGCTGCCTGCGACCATGCATCTACAGATTGCCAAGCTGTGCCTTGAAAAGAAAGCGCATTTTGTCTCGTCATCCTACATCAGTCCGGAAATGGCCGCGCTCGACAAGGATGTGAAGGCAGAGGGTCTGTGCAACGTCAACGAAGTCGGCCTTGATCCCGGTCTCGATCACCTTCTGGCTCACCTGCTGATGGCGGAATATGAGACGAGCGGCGTGTTCGATCCGAAAAACTCCCATGAGTTCCGCTCCTATTGCGGTGGCTTCCCGGCTGTTGCCAACGAGTTCAAATACAAATTCAGTTGGTCTCCACTTGGCGTGCTGAAAGCCCTCAAGAGCCCGGCCAAGGCGATCCTAGACAACGAAGTGATCACCACCGAGAAGCCATGGGACGCAATCAGCGACTATTCGGTCACCCTGCCGAAGGGTGCAGAGGTCTTCCAGTCCTATCCGAACCGCGATTCCCTTCCGTTCATGGCGCAATATGGCTTTGGCGAAGACTGGAACATGCACACCTTCGTACGTGGCACGCTGCGCCTTGAAGGCTGGTCCGATGCATGGGCCGACATCTTCCACTTCGTCGAGCATGAGTCGGCAGGAGAAGAGGGCCTTGCCAAGCTCGAAGCACTCAGCGAGCAGCTCTGGACCGATCATTCCTATGATGAGGGTGAACCGGACCGCGTCGTGCTTGTGGTCGAACTCAAGGTAACCCGCGATGGCGAAGCCGTCTGGCACAAGGAATATGCCCTCGATGCCATCGGGTCCAAGGACTATTCCGCCATGGCGCGCCTCGTGTCCGTTCCGGTCAGCCTTGCCATCGAAGCGGTTCTGAACGGCGAAATTCAGGCGGGCGTACAGGCTGGCCCGACCACGCCAACCACGATTCATCGCTGGTTCGACGAGCTGAAAAAGCAGGGTGACGAGTTCCATCTGACGAGCCACGTTGCCTGATCAGGCGCTTCAATGAGCTTCCCAAAAGGCGGCCTTCGCAAGAGGTCGCCTTTTTTTCTTGGGCCGTAAGGCACCCACTGGTGCATAAGTGTCTGCCCAAAATAGTGCCATGATGAAAATATTGGCAAAGTGATCAAGCCCGAAGGCCGGAAATACACTTTGCCATCGCCCATCCGGCAAACTGCCGGAGAGCGTAGTTCCGCCACTTGCGCATCTCTCAAATCTTCAGCAAAGCTCTGACAAAACACCGGTTTTTAACCGGGGAAATCAACTTTTCCGGAGAAATTTCATGAGCAACGAGCAACGAGGCATCCATTGGTTGGGTGCCGGTCTGGCATCCGTCCCTGGCATAAGGCGTCTGGCGGCAAAGGGCTATCCGCTGACTGTCTGGGAAAGGGATCTAGACAAGGCCCGAGTCGCCGTCAAGGGCCTTGAAGACAAGATTGAGCTGCGGGTGTCCGAACCTGGAGCACTTGAAAGCCACGTGAGGGCAGGGGACATCGTCATCTCCATGCTGCCGTCATCCATGCATGACGAAACCGCGCGTTTCTGCCTAAAGAACGGGGCGCATTTCGTCTCCTCCTCCTACACCAGTCCTACCATGCATGACTTGAGCGATGTGGCCAAAGCAAAAGGCCTGACGATTGTCAACGAGGTGGGGCTCGATCCGGGCATTGACCATCTGCTGGCTCATCTGCTCATCGATGATTATCAAAACAGTGGCCTGCTTGACCGCACCAACGAGCACGACTTCCAGTCCTATTGTGGTGGCTTTCCAGCCATTGCCAACGATTTCAAATACAAGTTCAGCTGGTCGCCGCTCGGTGTCCTGAAGGCCTTGAGAAGTCCGGCACGGGCGATCCTCAATGGAACAACGGTCGATATTGAACGGCCATGGGATGCAGTCGAGGACTATTCGGTCGTTATGGGCGGTGTCAGCGAAACCTTCCAGTCCTACCCGAACCGCAATTCACTCCCCTTCATGGCCGACTACGGTATGGACGAGGACTGGATTATCAGCCGCTTCGTACGCGGGACACTGCGCCTAGCTGGCTGGAAGGAAGCATGGAGCGACATCTTCCGCTCGCTGGAAACCAACGGCAGCGATGATGCCGAATTGGAAACCCTCAGCGACCGCCTTTGGGCCGATCACGCATACGTAGAGGGCGAGCGGGATCGTGTGGTCCTCTCCGTCGAACTCAAGGTCACACGCGACGGCAAGACCTTGTGGCACAAGGCCAAGAGCCTTGACGCCTATGGCACGGCAAAGAGCAGCGCCATGGCCCGGCTCGTCTCCATTCCAGTAAGCCTTGCAACAGAAGCCCTCTGGCATGGCCGACTGGCATCGGGCGTCGTAACTGCGCCGAAGGATCCTGCCATCATCAGAGCATGGCTCGAGACCATTGCCGAGAATGGTGACCTCATCCATCACACCGATTACATGATTGAAGAACGCATGATCGCGGCTGAATAAGCCTCGGGAGGAGAAAGGGATGCCAAAAACAAAATATAAGGCAGCTCTTTCTCGACACATCATTGCAAGGCAGCTCGTCAGGACGCCTTCTGGATAACTTCCTGCTGCGCCTGCTGTTTGGTCAACAGCTTGCCTTGAGCGTTCCGGGCCAGAAGCTCCCGCGCCTTGGCGTATTTGTCGTCATACCAGAAGATAGTGCAGCCGTTGCAGCCACGCCCACAGCAGCCTTCTGTCCCGAGGCGAGGGCTCTTGATCGAGCGTTTGGTCTGGTCCGCATCCATCGCGGCCTGCAGCTTGACATTCTTGCGGCTGTAAAGCCCTTCGTCCCCGCGACCCAGCTCAAGATCATGTGCCTCTGCATCATGTTTGAGGCGTTCCCATTGCGCGGGCGTCAGGGCGCGTTCCTTACGCAACACGGTCATCACCGGCACATGAAGTTTTAGGAGCTTGGGATCTTCGTGATCAAACAGCGAGAAGGGGATACGGATATGCGGTTTCGTTCCCGGATTGACTGTGTCCGTCACTTTGCCGGACTTGGCGTCTTCGAACTCATAGAGCCGGATCGCGATGGGCGAGCGCAGGTTGGGTGAGACAATCTCGATCACGTCACCAGCTTCAAGCTTGTTCTTTACTTCAACGATAAAGGCATCCTCGCGCACTTCGCTGATGAGACCGGCAAATTCCCATTCGGCAAAGGTCGAGGTTTCCTCGTAGCCATGCGCATAATTGGTTAGCCGTCCCTCGTGAAAGGCGAGGGTGTAGCCCCGGTTCGGCACAGTGGCGAGCTCTTCCATATAGGGCTCCGGATCCCAGTTCTCAGGGCACGCATACCAATCATCGATCGCCATGCGATAAGCCCGTGCAACGAGGGCCACATAATAGGGGCTCTTGCCACGGCCTTCGACCTTGAGGCTGTCGACACCAATGGAAAGATAATCCGTCAGTTTGGGCATTATGCAGAGATCGCGGCTGTTGAGAATGTAGGAACCGCGTTCGTCCTCGACGATCTGCATCAACTCACCGGGGCGTTGCTCCTCCTCAAGGAAGAAGTCGAACAGTTCAAGATTTTCTTCTGACAGCTTCAGCTCGCGGACGGTGCCGTCCCGCATTTTCATGTGCACCTTGTATTTCCAGCGGCAACTGTTGGCACAGGAGCCCTGATTGGCGCCACGTTCTGCCATGAAGTTGGAGAGCAGGCAGCGGCCGGAATAGGTCATGCACATGGACCCATGCACAAAGGCTTCAAGCTTGATATCGGAGCATTTCTCACGCACCTCAGCCAATTCAGGGAAGGAGACCTCACGACCCATGACAACGAGGCTCGCGCCTTGTGTTTCCCAGAATTTGACAGACTGCCACGAGCAGACGTTGGCCTGTGTCGAGACATGCAGCTCAAGCTCCGGAGCTTGCGCCTTGACGAACATGAAGACACCGGGATCGGCAACGATCAGCCCATCCGGCTTCACCTTGCGTACCGTCTCGACATATTGCGGCAGCTTGTCGATGTCCTTGTTGTGCGAAAACAGATTGAGCGTCAGATAGACCCGCTTGCCATGAGCATGGGCAAACTCGATCCCCTCGACCACATCTTCCAATGTCATCTGGGACTTGGTCCTCAGCGACATGTCCGGCGTGCCCATATAGATCGCGTCGGCACCATAGAGCACGCCAATTTTCAGCTTTTCCAGATTGCCCGCGGGCATCAGCAATTCCGAGCGCTTGGGGCGTCCCGAATTATCAGGCTTCTGATCAAGGTCTTGATCGACGGACATCAACGGCTCCTGAGTTTGGATGAGGCGGGAGTAATAGCAAAGTTGCCTTTTGCTTACCAGTCCCAAAAGATTTGTTCAAACCGCGACAGAAAATCTGGGCATGGATCGTCATTCTTGATCGATGTCCTATTTCGTCGGTTGCGCAATTTGATAAATTTGCCAATGAAAGAATCCTCGAGCCTCACAAATCGGGTTTTGGATGTGTCGGACGGTAGTCGGACGGCACAGAACTCTCGGAGACAACAGATGCTGCTTTCAGGTGAACACCGGATCAAGGCCTCCCCAGCGAAAATTCGTAGCCAGTTCCAGGATCCCAGGAAATTGTCGAGCACTCTGCCCGGTGTCATATCAGTCGAGGCCCTAGAACCCGGCCAAGCGCTGGTGGAGATGAAAAGCTTTCGCACCGAAGGGCTTGTCGTCAAATATCTTTTCTATTTCGAGAATGGCGAAACGAACAACGACTTCGCAATTGGCTGGCGAGCAATGGACGAAAAGGCTTTGTTTGCCAACGCCCGCATGCAATGCAGTATGAAGCCCGAGAAGGAGATAACAACCATCAGCTTCACGGCAGATGTGGAATTTCGTGTCGAGGAACACTATGTTTCTAATAACCCGGAAGAAATGATCCGGGGCATTACGCAGTTGCTTGATCAGGTGGCTGATAACTTGGCAAAGGAGCAAAGGCACATGTCAGATCACAAATCCGACCTGGAAGACGTCGTATCCAAAGCCGAAGACGCGGTTGTTGAGCTGGAACACGAGGCCGAAGAAGCCGCAGCAAAGGGCTTTCTTGGTGGTCCCCAGATGTGGGGCTGGATCGCTCTTGGCATTTTGATCGTCGTTCTGCTGATCTTCTTCAAATAGGCAAAGTCAAAAGCAAAAAGAAAGGACGCCCGCGTCAGGAGGCTGTCCTGTTGCGATGCGGCGTCACGCGATGAAGGTCCTTTTCCTTCTCGTCCGCTTCGGCGCTTCGGCGCGGTGTTACCCTGTGCAGATCCCTGACGGCCTGTTCACCTTCTCCGGGCTGCGTCACAAGCCGTTCAAAATCTCGCTCGCGCACATCATGCTCGATATCCTCAATGCGATCCGTTGCAATGCCCAGATGATCAAGTGCTTCTCGGCCAAAGGTAATTCCGCTTTCAAATGTCTCGCGAATGGAATAGTCGACTTCGCGCAAGGATAGCTCCAGAGCGTGCGCTCTGTCCGTGGCCCGGCAGAAAATGGCGGCTTTCGGGAAGGATTCCTTGATCACGTCGATGGCTTGCGCCATGACCTGTTCGCTTTCAACGCAAAGCGCGATCAAGATGGCTTCCTCCGCTCCGGCGGCCCGCATCACATCTTCGCGAGTGGCGTCGCCATAATAGACCGGCAGGCCGAAACGCCGCGCATTGGCAATTCTTCGCGCATTGTTGTCGATAGCAACGACGCGAAGACCTTCAGCCATCAGCATTTGCGACGCGACCATCCCGAAGCGGCCAAAGCCGACCACCAGCACGTGAGGCGTACTGACATCAACCTCGTTGACCTCCTGCTCAAGGACTTCCGGATGGGTGCGGGCATAATAGGCAGTCAGCCAATCCTGCGCCTTGACGACAAAAGGCGTCGCCACCATGCTCAGGATGACAATCGCCGACATGATCGAGAATTCCTCATGCCGGAGGCCCGCAGCGGTCGCTGATGCGAAGAGGACAAAGGCAAACTCGCCCGCCTGAGGCAAGGACACTGCGATATGAATGGCATCCGTCTGCGGCGACCCCGTCACCCGGGCCAACAGCCACAGGATGATGCCCTTGATCGCCATCACAACAACGACCCCAAGAATGATCACCGGCAGATAGGAGAGGGTGACCGACAGGTCGAGTGTCATCCCGACGGTCATGAAGAAAAGGCCCATCAACAGCGAGCGAAACGGGAAAATATCGGCTTCCAGCGTGTGACGGAAACTGGACTCGGCGAGCATGATCCCGGCAAGGAATGTGCCCAATGCCATGGAAAGGCCTGCCCAGTTCATCAGCGCCGCACTGCCTAGTGCAACCAGAAGCGCGGCGGCGAGCATGATTTCGCGAGCACCCGTGTTGGCAAGCAGGGCAAAGAGATGGGACAGCACATAGCGACCAATCACGATCACCAACAGAACGGCGGTGACCGTGACGCCGATTTGCTCCCAGACAGTCCCATGCGCCTCGGCATGGGCAGAAGGCGCCAGAATGCCAACCATCGCCAAAAGCGGAACGATGGCGATATCCTGCATTAGGAGAATGCCGAAAGCGCGTTGCCCATAGGCGGACGAAAAGTGGCCCCGTTCCTTGAGGATCTGGACTGCGAAGGCCGTTGATGACAGCGCCATGCCGAACCCGCCGATAAAGGCATATTCCCGTGGCAAGCCGATTAGCATCATCACCGCGGCGAGCGCCAGACCAGTGAGCAGGATCTGACTTGACCCCAGTCCGAAAATATCACCCTTCATGCGCCATAGACGGTTGGGCTTTAATTCAAGCCCGAGCACGAACAGCAACAGCACAACGCCAAGATCCGCTATGGGGCGAATGGAATCAACACTCTTGATGAAGGATAGACCGAACGGTCCAATCACGACCCCGGCTGCGAGATAGCCGATGATCGCGCCGACCCCAAGACGTTTTGCAATCGGCACGGCAACGACAGCCGCACCGAGATAGACGATGGCTTCATTGAAAATTGCGGGATCTGCTGCACCGGCCATGAAAACTATCTTCTGGAATCAATAGGGTATTGTTGATATCCATCTAAGCGTATCTACCAATTCAGAGTCTACACCAGTCTGACGTCATTTGGTCTGAAATTTTCATATTCCGGGAATTTTGATCAAAACAGCTGGCGGACACAAAAATGCCCGAAGTAAGCACTCCGGGCAGATTGGTTTTTCACTAAACTTAGTCGTTAGCGTGCTACACCAAAGGGGCACGCAAAGGACTAACTGCGACGGCGTTTGCCGCATCCCCAGTACCAGTCACGTCTGCCACCAGTGTCGAGATGGACAAAAGACGAGCGGCAATAGATGCCGACACCACCGATGCCGGGGAGAGTCTTGGCAAATTTGGCAAGCGCCTGCTTGGAGACACCGGGCACACGGATGTCCGCTGCCTTGCACTGGATATGCTGGGAGTTCTTCACGCCCCGCACACGTCTGTTGTAGGAGGCCGAGCGATAGCCGGATGTCACGATAACGGACTTGCCATAATGGCTTTCGACTTTCTTCAGCAACTTGATCAGTTCGGGCTTCAGGCAGCCGATCTGGACTTTTGAATGGGCCAGTTTGAAACCGTTTTTCTTTCCTTTGACAGGTTCAATATCAAGGCCGTTGGCATAAGCAACGACGGATCGGTTGGATAGATCCGTATGGGTACTCACAGAACTGGTTGTTGTCTTGCAAGCGGAGATCGTCAAGGCCAGTCCTGCGACCAGCCCGAGGCGAATTGCAATGTTCATTCAGTAATCACGGGTAGTCAGTGCCCCCGCGCCCACATACCGCCGACGAGTTCATATCCGTGCCAAGGGGCACACAGGGAACCTTCAAAATCGGCGCATCTAAGTTGGCCCGGTTCCAAACCCTGCGATTGGCAGGTGACGGTGCCGGACGGTTCATTAGGGTCTCGTAATAGAGACAGTTTCGAGCCGCTCTTCTGAGGAGCTAATCAGGTACTGCAACCTGGTTTCCGCTTCAGGTCTTCCGTCCGACGAGCTTTCTGCTCATTCGTCTTGCTGGAATAGCTGACCCAACAGCAATGAAACGCGTCAAAACTGACAGCCTCACGCATGCCCATCCCGACGACGGCGGGACAGATGAAACGAAATTCCGGCGGTTTTATGACAGTTCTGTAACGATTTAAACCCGCACCACGCGCATAACAGCCATGAAAAAAGCCCTCCGGAGAGAGACCTCCGAAGGGCTTGGGATGAATTTATTCGAAAATTCAGAACCTTGCGATTACCACTTGCCAGTATTTCCCATCGAAACCCAGGGCTCAGCAGGCGCCAAAGCGTCGCCTTTTTGCAGCAATTCGATGGAAATATTGTCCGGAGAGCGCACGAAAGCCATGTTGCCGTCGCGAGGCGGGCGATTGATCACGACGCCTGCATCCATCAGACTCTGGCAAGTTTCATAGATATTGTCGACTTCATAGGCGAGGTGACCAAAGTTACGGCCTTCACCATAGTCTTCCGGGTCCCAGTTGTAGGTCAGCTCAACGCAGTTTTCATTCGTGCCGTCGGTGGACAGGAAGATCAGCGTGTAGCGACCTTTCTCGTTTTCAGACCTGCGAACCTCTTTTAGCCCAAGTTTGTTGCAATAAAAGTCAAGAGACTCTTCAACATCGCGAACGCGCACCATAGTATGGAGATATTTCATAAGATCAGATCCTTAAGGCTGAATGGGCAAATGGATTTACGGCAAAATATAGGACCAGCATAATGGATTGCAATAGTTATGACGAAAAGCACGCCCGGTTGATCGACATGATCAACGAGGCCGAGCGCATCGTCGCTTTCACCGGGGCAGGCATCAGCACCGAAAGCGGAATTCCGGACTTCCGCTCGCCCAACGGCCTTTGGTCGCAAATGGATCCGATCATGTATGATGACTTTGTCGCCTCCGAGGAGACCCGGCTCGAAGATTGGCGTCGACGCTTCATCATGAACAAGGATTTTGCCATTGCCAAACCCAATGAGGGTCATCTGGCACTCGCCCGCCTTGCGCAATCCGGCAAACTGATCAGCACGATCACCCAAAATATCGACGGTCTGCACCAGAAAAGCGGCCTCTCTGACGAGCAGGTCATCGAGATCCACGGCAATTGCACCTATGGCGCCTGCCTTGACTGTGAAGAACCCGTCGACCTTCATTGGGTGGAGCGTCAGATCAAGGCAACCGGCGCCACCCCTAGATGCTCAAAATGCGGCGGCTTGATCAAGGCAGCAATCATTTCCTTCGGGCAGGCGATGCCGCAGGACAAGATGCATCGTGCCATGCAAGACGCTGCGGACTGTGACCTCTTCATCGTGCTGGGATCTTCCTTGCAGGTCTACCCTGCGGCCAACCTACCTCAAATCGCCAAACACCACGACGCACAACTGGTGATCATCAACCGTGACCCAACGCCCTTTGATGGTTTGGCCGATTTATACATACATGGAGAAATCGGAACGACGATGCAGGGAATAGGCCGACCTTGAAATCTTGTCGCATGTCAAGACGCGAATTTCTTGCATCAGGTTAGGTAAAATTGCCCCAAAGCTGAGAGAAATACCGAGGTTTTCGTTAAAATTTGACCGTTAGATAACCTTGTGCTGGCCAATCAACTTTACGCGAGGGCAATTGCGCGCAACAGATCAAAACTCATTCTGCAAAAAAGTAAAAAAAGTCTTGATGACATGGGTGTACCCGATGATATCCTCAATTTGAGAATCGACCATAGTATTGAGTCGGGAACGAGGCTAGTCAGAGTATCGAGGCACTAAGATGGGGGTGAAAATTTCACCAGAGCGGCAACCCGTTGAGAGTGAGACATCCGATGATGTGGCGCTGGATGTCACGCAATTAGCTGGCAAGATCAAGTGGTTTGATGTGGCCAAGGGATTTGGCTTCATTGTACCGGATGATGGCACTGAGGATGTTTTGCTTCATGTGACTTGTCTCAGGCGGGACGGATACAGAACCGCCTATGAAGGTGCCCGCGTGCTTTGCGAGGTTCTGCAAGGCCCCAAAGGTCTGCAAGCCCTGCGCATCCTGTCCATGGACGAAAGCACAGCGATCCATCCGTCTCAACTGCCTCCTGCCAACACCCATGTGAAAGTGACCCCGACCAGCGAGCTAGAAACAGCTTGGGTCAAATGGTTCAACCGCGAAAAGGGCTTTGGCTTCCTCACGCAGGGTGAGGGGACTGCCGACATTTTCATTCATATGGAAACCTTGCGTCTTTATGGCCTCACTGAGTTGCGTCCGCATCAGGAAGTTCAGGTCCGCTATGGTCCGGGACCGAAAGGCAAGATGGCGACGGAAATCCGCCCCTCAACCGGCGGCCACATTCCGGCCTCACACTGATTGCTCGCGGTTACCGATGCATCGTCAACAATTTAGACAAGCAGGCGCGAGCCTGCTTTCTTTTTTCTGCTTCAGGCAGCTTTGGTCGAACAACTTTGTTTTCTCATCGCCTCCGGCACGCTTCCGTCACATTTGACCTCGACACTTCTACGCCTAGTCCCGGTTTGCACCATCCCTACGGCAAGCCACGGTTTCCGGAATGACCCATGCCCAAACACTCGCTTACATCCTTTCTGCAGATTGCCCTGACATTCCTGATCATCCTCGCCTTTCAGCTCGCGGTCTCATCGCCAATCATCGCTGCTGACAAAGCGTCCGCCAATAAGGTCGGCATCAGTCAGTCCGTTGCGGCAACTAATACTGACGCCCTGAACGAGGATCAGCTCGAACATTTTCTGTCCCGTTCCGATCATCTGGCCATTGCGACCAGCACCGGCAATCATCCCTTCACCGTGGAACTGGCACTGAGCGACGCCGCTCGTGCCAAGGGATTGATGCACCGGACGGAGATGGCCGATGATCATGGCATGCTGTTTGATTTCGGAGAGACAGCGCCTGTCTATATGTGGATGAAGAATACCTACATCTCACTCGACATGCTGTTCATCACCGACGAGGGAAAAATCCATCACATTGTCACCGGCACGACGCCGTTATCCCAATCGATAATTGGGTCGGGCGGATCCGTGCGCTATGTTCTTGAAGTCAAAAAGGGCACCGTTGCTCGGACGGGGGTGCGTCCGGGTGATTTCATCAAGCATCAATTGTTCACACCCGATGGATTAAAATGAAACTGAGGCGCGTTTTTGCGCTTGCCCCTCAAGGATGCTGTTGCTATGCAGTCGCCATTCTGCTCGAGGGAAACCAATCGGTTTCCGGACGGCAGCCGTCGGAGCGTAGCGCAGCCTGGTAGCGCACCTGATTTGGGATCAGGGGGTCGGAGGTTCGAATCCTCTCGCTCCGACCAACATTTTGAGCAGGGCAAGCATTCGAAAGAGGAACGCCTGAACAACACCGGCAGTCGAATGTGAGAGACAAGATCATGAACAGAGCACGGATCTTCAAGCCAGCCAAAAATGCCATGCAGTCCGGTTCAGCCCGCAGCAGGGAGTGGCAATTGCGGTTTGATCAAACCGCCGCCCGTTCTCTTGAACCCCTGATGGGCTACACCAGCTCTTCGGACACAAAACAGCAGATCTCATTGTCATTCCCGACAAAGGAAGATGCAATCGCCTATGCAGAGCGCAATCGCATCGACTATCAGGTGATTGAACCTAAACCAAGAAAGCGCGTCATCAAGGCCTATGCCGACAATTTCGCAACCAATAGAATTGACGGCAATTGGACCCATTGACCCATTCCGGGTAATGCCCTCAAATCCGTCAAAAAAGCCCGTTTGATCGGGCAAATAAGTTCCGGTAGCGCAACAGCCATTTGTTGCCACCAAGCATGCGGCCCCTTAGCTCAGTTGGATAGAGCAGCTGACTTCTAATCAGCAGGTCGAGGGTTCGAATCCTTCAGGGGTCGCCATTTTTCCCAAAACATAAAAATGCCGAAAGTCTCGAACCAGATTTAGGGTTGGGGCTACTACGGACATTTATGTGGTTTGGGATCAATTTCCCATCGATTTTCAATTATTTTTGTCTAAGATGACCATAACGCAATTTTTGTAAAATCTACTTTTCGTTGGTATTTTTAATGATGAAAGTCCTTGTAACAGGCAGTGAAGGCCTGATTGGAACCTCTTTGTGCAAAGAATTGGAGGCGATTGGCTGGACGGTCACGCGCTTTGATATTCGACGCGATCCTTCCGAAGATGTCCGCTCATTCGACGCAATGAAGCAGGCGGCATCTGATGTGGATGGGGTCGTGCATCTGGCTGCGATTTCTCGCGTGGTCTGGGCACAACAAGACCCCGAGGCCTGCCAACAGGTGAACATCGAGGCAATCAGGAACCTGACGGAGTGTCTGTCGCAACGACAAAGCGCGACACCTCCCTGGCTTCTCTTCGCCAGCAGCCGCGAAGTTTATGGCCAACAGGCCGACTTGCCCGTGCCCGAGACTGCACCTCTTCAGCCAATGAACATTTATGCCCGAAGCAAGGTCGAGGGCGAGACGATTGTTCTTGGTGCAAGGTCCTCGAAACTCACCACCAGCATTGTGCGTTTGAGCAGTGTCTACGGATCACCGCATGATCATAAAACAAGAGTGACACCCGCCTTTGCCCGCGCTGCGGCAGAAGGGGGGCAAATCCGGATTGAAGGGCGCGAAAACACCTTTGATTTTGTGCATGTGAACGATGTGGTGCAGGCACTGATGAAGATGATCGAACTCACGTCCAAAGGCGAGAATATCGATCCAATACATCTTTGCTCCGGGCAAGGCACGACATTAGATCAGTTGGCGTCGCTCGCAGCCAGTCTGTCGAATGGTAAAACCGAAATAGTTTCCGCGCCGCCAAGAGACTTCGATGTAGGCAAATTTATCGGCTGCCCCAAGCGCGCAAAGGAAGTCCTCGGCTGGGAGGCCACCACGCCATTGCGCGATGGCTTTGAGAAGCTCGTTCAGGACATCAGAGATCTGCAGACGGAATGATCCCGGGCATTACGGCACCATCGCCGTGCTCAGCCTAGGCACGGTCATTCATACGATGATCATTAGCGACAGCTAGGCCCTCCCAGATCGCAAAGAATACTGGCTTTCACTCAGATGTACGAGTGACCGGATGCCACATTGGCCAGTCATATACGAAAAACTACTATGGGACCGCACAAGTTGAGTTAATCTCCGGAGACAAGCCCTTGCGTAGCCATCTTCTTGCTTTGGCGATGCTGGTTGGCACCGCCCATTCATCACATTCAGACCCTTTGGATCACGGCACACTTGGCCCCACCAGCTGGTCAGGACCCTATGCCGGTCTGCATATGGGCGTCATGACAGGTGACATAGAAGGCAGCGTAGCCGTCGGTGCGCGACTGAGGAAACAATCCGACCACATGAATGGCGTCGGAGGAGGCGTCCTGCTTGGCTGGAACAATCGGTTTGACGACTGGGTTGTCGGGGTGGAAGGCGATCTCACGCTATCAAGCACGAAGGGAAGCGTTACAGCCTTCGGATACGACGTGACGGAAAAGTCAAAGTGGGACAGCCACATCCGGCTGCGAGCCGGGTATCTGCTGACACCCGACATTCTCGCCTACGCGGCAGGAGGCCTGGCAATTTCACCAGTGAAGATCTCGACCAACTATCGCCCGCAGCCTGAAGACGACGCCGTCCTGACCGGCTGGAGCATTGGTGGCGGCATCGAGGCAAACCTGTTTGATGGGGTCAAGGGCCGAATAGAGTATATCTATGACGACTATCCCAAACACGCCATGTTTGACACAGTCGGCGATGTCAATGTCGACATGAACAGGCACACGATAAGAGCCGCCGTCACCTTTGACCTGAACCACTGGATGAACTAGAGCTTTACCTTGGGCTATTCGTGGGCCGGGCCAAACACGGATTGCTTTTTCCGCGACAGGAAGAAGCCATTTCCGTCACTATTCATGCACCTAAGACCCTTTTGCGAGGAGTGGCAGTAGATGCCGCCGAACTCAGCCGTGAGACCATATTCGGCCTTCGAGAAGCCACCTCTCTCATAGGATGCACTCTCGCACAGCCCTTTGACCGGTCCACTATCCTGCATCGAAAAAGCATGCCCCCAATCCTGCCCGCAGCCAGACGGGCGCGGCAGCGCGGTGGCTCCCTGACGCTCGATGATGCGACAAATGATGTCTGTCGGTACGTCAAAATCCTGTCCCACTTCGCACTGGATGTTTCCGGATGGCGTCTCAAACGTCCAGACATCGGCGAGAGTAGGGCTGCTCAAAAGGCAAAGGGCAAGAATGGAGCAAGGGAATTTCATACAGCTGATCCCGTTGTTGATGATGATCGAGTAGAGCGCATATACGAATTTGTGTCTATTCTGCTCCATGAGATATAAAAGATCCGAAGCCGGCAATCGGCACCAAGCCAACGCCTTCGAGGTATCCGATCTCGACCAGACTTTTGCTTTCCTGCCTTTTCACATCATAATGCCCGGTTGCCCTGTGCAATCCGTTGCAAATCCGATATGAAATGACACGCAATTCGCATTGGGATTGCACCTGTTCACGGCCCCTTGGGGCAACGAGAAGAGTTGAAGCGCCGCGCATGTCTGATATTGGCCCATTTCCATCCGATCCAAACCGCCCCGAGGCGCGCTCCTCCTGGGGGCTGCAACCAGGCGGCAACCCGAACGATGCGGACTGGATCACGTCGCTCAGCGACGCTATTGAACATGGCCTCAACAGCCTATGCTCGTCGCGCACCAAATCCTTTCTCGCCCTGATGCTGTTTGCTTTGGTTTGTTTTCTGCCCGGCTTCAATTCCATCCCACCGGTAGACAGGGACGAAGCCCGTTTTGCTCAGGCTTCCAAGCAGATGATGGAGACGGGGGACTATATCGACATCCGCTTTCAGGATGGCACGCGCTACAAGAAACCGGTTGGGATCTACTGGCTTCAGGTCCTGAGTGTGAAAGCGACAGGACAGGACGAAACAGCACCGATCTGGGCCTACCGCATTCCGTCCCTCGTCGGTGCAGTGCTCAGTGTGGGACTGACATTCCTGATCGGCATGCGGATGGCATCCGTGCGCGTCGGGTTTCTTGCCGGACTGGGTATGGCAGCGGCCATATTGCTTGGCGTGGAAGCGCGTCTCGCCAAGACTGACGCGATGCTGCTCGCGACCATTCTGGCGGTCCAGTGGTGTCTCTGGGAGCTTTATGATCACCGGTCAGGCCTCAAGCGCTGGCAAGGTCTGATGATGTGGGCCGTTCTTGGTCTGGCCGTTCTGATCAAGGGACCCATCATTTTCATGGTCTCGGGCCTTACTCTGTTGCTCATCACCATTCAGGAGCGCTCACTCGGCTGGCTCAGGGGAACGGGCTGGAAAATCGGTCTGCCGCTATTTCTTGTCATCACGCTGCCATGGTTCATCGCCATCGGCATCCACACTGACTGGGCCTTCTATTTTGAATCCGTCGGCAAGGACATGCTTGGCAAGGTTGCCACCGCCAAGGAATCCCATGGCGCTCCTCCGGGCACCTATCTGCTTGCTTCAATAGGCACTTTCTGGCCCGCGTCGGTCTTCTTCATCCTGTCCGTGGTCTGGATCTGGAAACAACGTTCCCTTAAGGCTGTTCGGTTCGCCCTGTCGTGGGCGCTACCCATGTGGATCATCTTCGAGATCGTGCCGACCAAGTTGCCCCACTATATCCTGCCGGCATTGCCAGCTCTCGCGATCCTGACGGCGACAGCGCTTGAAAACAGGGCAACGAGCTGGCGTTCGCTTTGGGGTAGGCTTGTCTCACTGCTCATTCCCTTCGCCAGTGTCATTCTGGGGCTGGGTGCACCAATCGCGCTGATCGTTTTGGAAGGCGCCATCAATCCGGCCGCATTTGGCCTTGGTCTGGTTGCGGCAGGATTGGGTCTCCTAAGCTATGCTGTGTTGATCCGTGGCCGTGTGATGGCCGCTTTTATTCTGGCGGCAGTCGTCGCCCCGATCCTCTATCTCTCAATCCACGGCACGATTTTCCCATCCTTCCGCTCCGTCTGGTTGTCCAACCAACTGACCGAGACGGTAGAACGCGTGAAACCGTGCGAAAGCGTCGAAGTGACAAGCTCTGGATACTCAGAACCGAGCCTCATTTTCCTGTTGGGAACAGATACCCAGTTCAGGGGTGGCAAAGCGGCTGCAAAGTTCCTACTTGAAGCAGGATGCCGCATGGCGATCGTCGAGCGTCAGGAAGAGAAGGGCTTCTTCGAAGTGGTTGATGCCGAGCAGGCACAGATCGAGGAAGTGGCCCGTGTCGAAGGCTACAAGCTGAATGGCGGCAAGTGGCAATCCTTCGGTCTCTATCGCCTCAAAATGTAGTCGAACAACTGGACAGAATTGAACGCATGTCTCTATCGGAACTTTTCTCGTCGGCAGCAAAGCGCCTCCTTCAACAATATAGAGCTTTTTCGCTGATCCGCAGGACGAGAGGCTTCAAGGCCCGTTCCGGCTTCAATCTTCCGGATGTCCAACACCCGGACTGGCAGCTCATCACAGTCGTGACCCTCAGTCTCGTCGCGCTCGGGTTTCTGTTCGTTGATACGGCGGCAATCCATTGGAAAGGCACCATTTCGGGCGAAACCTACAGCCTGTTCCGATCCTACACCAACATCGCCAAGTCCGAAGTCATGCTGGTGCCTGCCGGGCTCGTCATTCTGGCTTTGGGGCTCATTCCTTGGAACCGCCTCGACAAGGCGTCTGTGGCAACACTCGCTCATGTGCAAATGTTCGGACTCTATGTCTTTCTTGCCGTCGCCGGTTCGGGCATTTCCAACAATATCATCAAGATGGCCATCGGACGGGCACGCCCTAGATATTTTGACCAGTTCGGGGCTACGCATTTTGACGCCCCGGGTTTCTCGTCCGGCTTCCAGAGTTTCCCGTCCGGACATTCTGCAACCGCAGGCGCCATGGCGATCATCTTCATCCTGCTTTTCCCGCGCCTCAAATGGCTCTGGCTTGCCTGTGCCTTCTGGATCGGCGTGTCGCGGGTGGTTGTCGGAGCGCACTATCCGTCTGACGTTGTGGCTGGTCTTGCCTATGGTGCGTCCTTTGCGTGGCTTCTTGCCCTGTGGTTTGCAAATCGCCGTCTGTTGTTCCGCTCCGAAGCGGGATTAATCAGGATCCCCAAAACAAGCGGACTATCTCTCGGCAAACTCCACAAGGCCCTTCACATGCTGGGCCAAAAAGCCTAAGAGAAAGCGACTTCGGCGCAAAGGGCGCCGTCAGGCTCCCTTTTGCCTTATGTGTCAGGATACCCTTATGCTCCACACCTTGCCTCCATTGTCTCACGCCTGCGAAGTCTCTGTCGTGATTCCGTGCAAGAACGAACGGGACAATCTGGCTTTCCTGATCGATGAAGTCGGCAAGGCTCTGGAGGGACGTTCGTTCGAGCTGATCATTGTTGATGACGGATCGGATGATGATACCGACGTTCTGTTGAAAGACTATGCGGCGACCCGGCCCTGGCTGCGCCATCTGCGCCACGAAAAATCCTGCGGCCAGTCGAATGCCGTGCGCACTGGTTTGCTGTATGCCCAAGGAGAGTTCATTGCCACGCTCGACGGAGACGGGCAGAACGATCCGGCCTTTTTCCCCCAGATGGTCGACGCCCTAAAGGCGGGCGGGCCTGACTATGCGCTGGCTGCAGGGCAACGGACAAAGCGCACAGACGGTTTCGTCAAGAAACACGGCTCGCGCCTCGCCAATGCCATCCGGCAATCCCTGCTCAAAGACAACACCCGCGATTCCGGTTGTGGCCTCAAGGTCATCCGGCGGCAAGTCTTCCTCAATTTGCCCTTCTTTGAGGCATGGCACCGTTTCCTGCCTGCCCTTGTCGTCCGAGAAGGGCTCAAGATTGTGCATATCGATGTCGTTGATCGCGGCCGCAGTCACGGCAGCTCGAAGTACGGGATTTTTGACCGCCTCTGGGTCGGCATCCTCGACATGCTCGGGGTCTACTGGCTTCGCAAGCGGCGACAGAAGATCCCCGTGATCACCGAAATCGATCTTGGCAATCCCCGATAGACCCGTCTGACAGTTTCGTCATTCTCAGGAACCCTCATCATGCTAGACACCCTCTGGACCGATCTTGCCAGCTGGCTTCACACCGTCTTTGTGCAGCAGTTCGATGTCTGGCTTATTCTCGGCTTTGTCGCGCAGGCCATGTTCACGATGCGCTTCGTCGTACAGTGGATCGCCAGTGAGCGGGCAGGGAAGTCCATTGTCCCCGTCGCCTTCTGGTTCTTCTCCATCGGCGGCGGCGCACTTCTGTTCATCTACGCTCTGAAGCGCGGCGACCCGGTGTTCATCGTCGGGCAGGGCGCCGGACTGTTCATCTATTTGCGAAATGTGCGCCTCATCTACAAGGAGCACAAGGCCAACAAGTTGATGGAAAACACGCCGGTCGAGAAGGTCTGATCCCGACTCCAAACATCAACAGTCCAAACAAAAATGGCAACCAATCGGCTGCCATTTGTATATGTATTCTCGACTTTAGGGTTCGCTCAGCGAGCTGCTGCAGCAAAAGCGGCAAAGCCTCTTTCGAGATCGGCCTTCAGATCCTCAACATCCTCAAGGCCGACATGAAGGCGCAGCATCGCGTTCGGCTCGTCCCAACTGGTCGCTGACCGGTGCATCTTGGGTTCCGGGTTCGTCACAAGGCTCTCATAGCCGCCCCAACTGAAGCCAAACCCGAACAGCTCCATCGCATCGATCATCGCCCGGGCCTGACCGACCGTGCTGTCTTTCAACACCACACCGAAGAGACCACAGGATCCGGTGAAATCACGCTTCCAGATGGCATGGCCGGGATGGCTCTCAAGGCCGGGATGCAGAACGCGCTCTACCTCGGGACGCGCCTCCAGCCAGCGGGCGATTTCCAGCGCGCTCTGCTGATGATGGCGCAGCCGGAGCGTCATGGTTCTGAGCCCTCTGAGGGCAAGATAGATGTCATCCGGACCGACATGATAACCGAACGCACCGTGTACTTCCTGAAGGCGCGGCCAACATTTCTCATTCGCCGAAACCGTGCCGAGCATGGCATCGGAGTGGCCAACGATGTATTTCGTGCCAGCGGTCAGCACAATATCAACGCCGTGGCCTAAAGCGTCAAAGAACAGCTGTGTTCCCCATGTGTTGTCGAGGACAACGAGAATATCACGGGCATGAGCAGCAGCGACAATCGCTGGAATGTCCTGAACCTCGAACGTCTCAGATCCGGGCGACTCGGTATAGACCGCAACGGTATTGTCCTTGAACAGCTTGGCGATATCGCCGCCGATGAGAGGATCGTAATATTCAACATCCACGCCCATCGGAACAAGAATGGTGTCGGCGAAATGGCGCGCAGGCTCATAGGCCGAATCCGTGATCAGAATATGTTCGCCTGTCTTCACCGCCGACAACATGGCAATGGAAACCGCAGCAAGGCCGGACGGAGCCAGTACAGAACCAAAGGCGCCTTCGAGCTCGGTCAGCGCATCCGTGAGGGCATTGATGGTGGGGCTGGTACGTCGTCCGTAATAGTGATCAACTTTTCGCATATAGAGGTCGTCGGTCTTCTCGAAGACGACTGTGGATCCATGCACCACTGGGGGATTCACGAAGCCATGATTGTCTGATGGAGATCGCCCGGACAGAACGAACTGCGTGTCTTTACGGAAAGATTTCTTGTCTTGGTGTTTATCGCTCATAACCTACTTTGACCCTCTACACCGAAAGGCGCAGAATTTTCTTGAAACAATCGACGGAATTCCCACTCAAAAGAACCAAATATTTCCGTTTGGAACCGTTTGGGAACATTTTTCGTGCGTTTTTTCCAATATCGTGGATATCACTGCATATTTCCTCTTGACCAAAGTCGAATAATTTCCTTCGATGGCAATGTCAATTGCCCCAGTGGGTGACTGACCAAGCAATCACAGAACAGTCCGATGGTCTCCGATCTCGATTGGAGCTTACGAGACTGTCCGAAAAATGCGATCAAATTCTTTTGGGCAACTAAATAGGCTGCAATATGAAAAAAGCTCTTATCTCCGTACTTATGGGTTCTGCAATGGCAATGGGCGCAACCGCCGCTTCCGCTGCTACCCTTGATGACGTAAAAGGCAAAGACGCCGTACAGTGCGGTGTGAGCCAGGGTCTTCCGGGCTTCTCCAACCCTGATTCTGCAGGCAACTGGACCGGCCTCGATGTGGATTTCTGCCGCGCAATGGCAGCAGCCATCTTTGGCGACGACACCAAAGCAAAATTCTCTCCGCTCTCCGCTAAAGAGCGCTTCACTGCACTGCAGTCCGGCGAAATCGACGTTCTGCCGCGTAACACCACCTGGACCATGACCCGCGACACGTCGCTCGGCCTCAACTTCGTTGGCGTCAACTATTATGACGGTCAGGGCTTCATGATTCGCAAGTCTCTCGGTGTTACCTCCGCTCTGGAACTGTCTGGCGCATCTGTCTGCACCAACACCGGCACCACCACTGAGCTGAACGTAACCGACTACTTCCGCGCCAACAACATGGAGCTGGAACTGGTTCAGTTCGAAAAAGCTGACGAAGTGGTTCAGGCCTATGACGGCGGTCGTTGCGACGTTTACACCACGGATGCTTCCGGCCTCTATGCACAGCGCCTGAAACTCACCAACGCCGACGACCATATCGTTCTTCCGGAAATCATTTCCAAAGAACCTCTTGGCCCGGTTGTTCGTCAGGGTGACGACCAGTGGTTCAACATTGCCAAATGGGTACTGTTCGCCATGGTCAACGCAGAAGAACTCGGCGTAACCAAAGCCAACGTTGATGAAATGAAAGAAAGCACCAACCCTTCCATCCGCCGTCTGCTCGGTGTTGAAGGTGCATTTGGTGAAGGCATCGGCCTCAGCAACGACTGGGCCTACAACATCATCAAACTGGTCGGCAACTATGGCGAAAGCTTTGACGCCAACGTCGGTCCGGAAACCCCGCTTGGCATCGCACGTGGCGTAAACGCCCTGTGGTCCAAAGGCGGTCTGATGTACGCCCCTCCGATCCGCTAATCGGCAACGATTGTGCCCCGGCAGGACATATCCGTCCGCCGGGGTTTTTTGTCCGTGGCGCGAAAGAACTATAATTTTCATAATCCCCTATCAAAGGGGTGAGCGTCATGTACACGATTGTTCGGTCGTCCTGACGGCGACCGGCCTTGGACGAGGACATCATGGCTGCAAACACTCATGAGGCCGCCGACACGGCGCCTTCCAAGGGATCTATATTCAATGATCCCATGGTGAGGGGGATAGTTTATCAGGTCGCGCTGATTGGCGCGCTGGTCTATCTCGTCTGGAACATCATACAAAACGCTGCCCACAACCTGGAAAAGCAGAATATCGCATCCGGTCTGGGCTTCATGGACAATACGGCAGGTTTCCTCCCGAACCAGTCGCTGATTGACCTGACAGCAACATCAACCTATGCCGAAGCGCTGCTTGCAGGGCTTCTCAACACACTTCTTATTGCTGTAATCGGCATTTTCTTTGCCACGATCGTCGGCTTCGTCGTCGGGATTGCCCGCTTGTCCAACAACTGGGTGATCTCCAAACTTGCCACGGTGTATATTGAAATCATTCGCAACATCCCACTGCTGCTGCAGATTTTCTTTTGGTATTTTGCCGTTCTTCGTGCACTTCCAAACCCGCGCAATTCCTGGGATCTGGGAGCAGACTTCTTCCTCAACAACCGCGGCCTCTACATGGCCAAACCGGTGTTCGGAGAAGGCTCCGGTCTTATCCTGATCGCTCTGATTGTCGCTGTCGTCGGAATCATCGGTCTGGCTTACTGGGCCAAACAGCGTCAGATGGAAACAGGACAGCGGTTCCCGGTCTTCTGGACGAGCATTGGCCTGATCATCGGGCTTCCGTTGATCGCCTATTTCATTGCCGGTATGCCTGTCACTTTTGACACGCCGGGCCTGAAGGGCTTCAACTTCTCTGGCGGCATGAAGGTCATTCCGGAATTTGTCGGGCTCTTGTTGGCTCTCACGATCTACACCGGCGCCTTCATCGCCGAGATCGTCAGGGCAGGGATCCTCGCCGTCAGTCACGGACAGACTGAAGCCGCCCATGCACTGGGACTGAGACAGGGGCCGACCTTGCGCCTCGTCATCATTCCGCAGGCCATGCGCGTCATCATTCCGCCGCTGACGTCCCAGTATCTCAACCTGACCAAGAACTCGTCTCTGGCGGTTGCGATTGCCTACCCGGACATCGTTTCGGTCGGCGGTACGGTGCTGAACCAGACCGGGCAGGCGGTGGAAATTATCGGTATCTGGATGATTGTCTACCTGTCCATTTCCCTCGTCACATCCATGTTGATGAACTGGTACAACCGGTCCATCGCGCTGGTCGAGCGGTAGGAGAAACTCATGTCTGAACAATCATTCTCCTACGTCAGAAAGTATATGGAAGAGCCACGCCCGGCGCCGCTGAGCAGCAACGGGGCAGGGCACTGGATGAAGGAAAAGCTCTTTTCCTCGATCCCGAATACTATCCTGACCCTCATCGGTATTTACTTGATCTATTTGATCGTCCCGACCCTGGTCAACTTCGCGTTCGTCAATGCGGTCTGGACTGGTGAAGACCGTGAAGCCTGTGTGGGTATCGATGGTGCCTGCTGGGCCTATGTAAAGGACTATTTCAACCTGTTCGTCTATGGGCGTTACCCACCTGACGAATATTGGCGCGTGAACATCGTCTATGCCGTTGGCGCGCTGGGTCTCATCCCGGCACTCATCCCGGACGCACCGTTCAAGCGTGAAAACATCCTTTTCATGCTGATCGTCTACCCCGTAATGACATTCGTGTTGCTGACCGGTGGTGATCTGTCCTTCGAAAACTACCTCGTTGAATATGCAATCGCGTTCATCGTCGTGGTCGGGCTTGGGGCACTCATCGCCTTTGCAACACAGAGCGCAGTCAAACCCATAGTCTTCACTCTCGGAGGCATTGGCATTGGGATGGCGATCATTTTCGGCATCATGTCCTTCGACTTTGGCCTCGAACCAGTGGAGACGGATAAGTGGGGCGGCTTCCTCGTCACCCTTGTGATTGCCGTGACAGGTATCGCGGCATCCTTGCCGCTTGGCATCGCGCTTGCCCTGGGCCGCCGGTCGAAAATGCCGGTCATCCGCCTTGTTTCGGTGATCTTCATCGAATTCTGGCGTGGTGTTCCGCTGATCACCGTTCTGTTCATGTCCTCGGTCGTGCTGCCACTCTTCCTCCCTGAAGGCGTCACGTTCGACAAGTTGCTGCGCGCCTTGATCGGGGTGGCACTTTTCTCGGCTGCCTATATGGCCGAAGTGGTGCGTGGTGGTCTGCAGGCGATTCCGAAAGGTCAGTATGAAGGTGCGGATGCCCTTGGTCTGACCTTCTGGCAATCGACCGGCCTGATCATCATGCCTCAGGCCCTGAAGCTCGTCATCCCGGGCATCGTGAACACCTTTATCGGTCTGTTCAAGGATACGACCCTTGTCCTCATCATCGGTCTCTTCGACCTTCTGGGGCAGGTTCAAAACTCCTTCTCGGACTCCACGTGGGCCACACCGACCCAGAGCCATACCGCCTATCTCTTCACGGCGTCTGTCTTTTGGCTCTTCTGCTTCGGCATGTCCCGTTATTCAATATTTATGGAAAACCGGCTGCATACCGGTCACAAACGATAAGTTGCCCGGAAAGGGATAAGTCCTATGTCAGAAAACACTGTAGACTCCACCGAGCGCCAGGCCGACCGGACCAAAATGTCGGTTTCCGAAACCGATGTTGCTGTTGAAATCGAAAAGATGAACAAGTGGTACGGCGACTTCCACGTCCTGCGTGACATCAACCTCAAGGTCATGCGCGGCGAGCGCATCGTCATCGCCGGCCCTTCAGGCTCCGGCAAATCCACCATGATCCGCTGCATCAACCGCCTGGAAGAACATCAGGAAGGCAAGATCATCGTCGACGGCATCGAACTGACCAACGACCTCAAGAAGATCGACGAGATCCGTCGTGAAGTCGGCATGGTGTTCCAGCACTTCAACCTCTTCCCCCATCTGACGATCCTCGAGAACCTGACACTGGCTCCGATCTGGGTTCGCAAGATGCCGAAGAAAGAGGCTGAAGAGATCGCAATGCACTATCTGGAACGCGTCAAGATCCCCGAGCAGGCCCTGAAATATCCCGGCCAGCTGTCCGGTGGTCAGCAGCAGCGCGTTGCCATTGCACGTTCACTTTGCATGAACCCGCGCATCATGTTGTTCGATGAGCCAACCTCGGCCCTCGACCCAGAAATGATCAAGGAAGTGCTCGACGTTATGGTTGGTCTCGCCGAAGAAGGCATGACCATGCTCTGCGTCACCCACGAAATGGGCTTTGCCCGTCAGGTTGCCAACCGTGTGATCTTCATGGATGCCGGTCAGATTGTCGAGCAGAATGAACCTGAGGAATTCTTCACCAATCCGCAGCACGAGCGGACCAAGCTGTTCCTCAGCCAGATCCTGCACTAGACTTTGCATTGATCACTGCAACACAAAAAAGAGCCCGGGCAGTCGCTGCTCGGGCTCTTTTTATCTGAAGGTCAGATGAGCCAAGTTGGCTCTGTCGCAATTTCCAGTGCCTTAGAAATGATAGGCAACGCCAACTTTGGCAACTGCGCCATCAAGGTCGGTCGTGGTGCTGGCACCGCCGATCTTGTAAGTTTCATCACTGGTCCAGCGATAGCCGGCTTCAGCACGCAGAGAAACATTTTCTGCGATCATGGTTTCGATACCACCGGTCAGACCAAGGAAGGTATGGATCTGGTCGTCATTGACGCCGGTAGCACGGTTTTTCATATCGCCGTCCTGAAGACCGACGCCGAGAGCCGCATAGGGCAGTACGCCGCCCAGATCGTAACCGGCGCGAGCGCGCAGTTCAGCATCCCAGGTGCTTTCAAAACGGGTGGTCGAGCTGGTATCGTCAATCCCGTTGTAGTTGACCAGAAGTTCTGGACCGAAGACGACGTTGCCCTGGGTCAGGTTGTAACCCGCATAACCGCCAAGAGACACGCCATCACCATCGACGGAAACAGAACCACCATTGGTGTCGGTTTCGCTCCAGATCCAACCAGCGGACGCACCAACGTAGGCGCCTTCCCACGGATTGCCAGTCATGACTTCAGCCGGTGCCGGAGGAGCTGTGTAGACGTCAGATGGGAGATCGGCAGCCATTGCGGCACCGGTTGCAGTCATCAGCGCTACGGCACTTGATACGATTACTCTTTTCATTTTACTCACCGCTAGTTTGTTTGTCTTTCTGTGTGACTTTTCTAACCAGACAACGTGTAACAGCGAGAGATGTTCCTAACATGGTGAAATTTAGCCATAACTAAGGCAGCAAAAGTTGTCGCAAATATGCAACAAAAGAGCCGCTCACCCTTATAAGGGCGGCGGCTTTCTGCGCTTCAACTATTCACAGTATGCGTCAATCGCGCTCGACGGGGCTGTCTTCTCGGCTCGCCCATTCGGTCCACGAGCCATCATAAAGCCCCAAATTGTGATGCCCGATGGTATCAAGCACCAAAGTCAGCACCGCAGCAGTCGCGCCGGACCCGCAGGTGGTGATGATTTTTTTCGAAAGGTCGACTCCCGCATCGACAAAGCGCTGTCGCAACGCATCGACATCCTTCAGGCGGGCATTTTCATCGAGCAGATCCGTGAAGGGTACATTCTTCGACCCCGGCATGCGTCCTGATGCAAGATTGGGGCGTGGTTCCGGATCAATTCCGCGCCAGCGGCCATTGGAACGTGCATCAACGACCTCGATACCATCATCATGAATGGCGCGAAGCATGTCAGCATGGTCACATACAGCGCTATGATCAAGGCGCGCTACAAAACTTCCCTGCTTCTTGGGAGTCGGGTTGTCCGTCAACGGGCGACCCTCGGCAATCCATTTGGGTAAGCCGCCATCTAGAATGAACACGTCAGAGACACCCATGGTGCGGAAGGTCCACCAGATCCGCGGCGAGGAGCGCAGTCCCATGCGATCATAGATGATGATCCTCTGGCCATTGCTGATGCCAAGCTTCTGCACCCCGTCTGCAAATTCCTCTGAAGTCGGCAACATGTGCGGCAAGTCTGATGTCAGGTCTGCAATGGCATCCATATCGAAATAGATCGCGCCGGGAATATGCTCGGCATGATACTCCGCCTCCGCATCGCGATTTTCGTTGGGCATGTACCAGGTGCCATCCACAACGATCACATCAGGGCTATCCAGGTGAGCCTCGAGCCATTCCGTATCAACCAGCCACTTGCTTCGCTCACTCATTGTCCTGCTCCTGATAGTCTTATCTTACCTTGCGCAAGCCGTGCCCACGCTCATCGATGGCAAGAATGGACGAAGACAGCGAAAGACACCATATGAGCCGGGACGCTAATCACAAAAATATCCAACAAACGCAGCAAAGCAAATTCCTGACAAAGAAAAAGGGCCAACCGATGGTCGACCCTTATCATTCACTCTCAATGGATAAACTGCTGCTCGTTAGCCTCAGGCTGAAAGCTGTTCCCAGCAATCCATTGCCTTGGCTGCATACATCAGGGACGGCCCGCCACCCATATAAATAGCGGTGCCAAGGCATTCTTCGAATTCTTCCTTGGTGCAGCCCAGCTTGATCAAGGACCGGGTGTGGAAGGCGATGCATGGTTCGCAGCGCTGGCCGATTGCGATACCCAGAGCAACGAATTCCTTGGTTTTGGAATCGAGTGCACCGGGTTTGTCAGCACCAGCAGCCATAGCAGAAAAGCCGCCCATAGTGTCCGGAATGTCTTTGCGAAGGTTGCCTACCTGTTTGGAGACATCAGCCATCAACTGTTTGAAATCGGTCGACATGGGAATCCTCTTGAAGTCTTGTTCTGCCGGGTTGGTCAGAAGGCGATGAAAAATCTGTTCTGTTTATATCATTATATTCTAATATTGCAATGTTATCCTGCGAATAGCAGCCTTGAACTATTTCGATAGATACAACAGGACTGAAAATACATAAACAGAAGGGCGCGAATGCGCCCTCAACTTTATAGTTGAAAAATCAATGAGTTGGAACCCCAAGCAGGAAAGAGAATTCCAAACGTGAGTATTCTTGCGCAAAAAAACACATGGGCCGGTGTGAAGAGTATCCACACCCCCATGTCGATCCGCCGCATCCGAGCAATTGCCATGTCCGGCTTACCGAACGTCAAGCAGCCTCAAAAGGAACGTCGATATCAATATCCGTCTGCATCCATTCCGGCACTGGCAAACCCTTGGAGCGAAGGAATTCTGGATTGTAGAGCTTGGACTGATAGCGCGTGCCATAGTCACAAAGCACAGTCACAATCACATGTCCGGGACCGAGATCCCGTGCGAGCGCAACGGCACCAGCCACGTTGATCGCCGATGAACCACCAAGGCAGAGGCCTTCCTTGTCGAGAAGATCGAACACATAGGGCAGGGCATCCTTGTCCGCAATGCGGTAGGCATGATCCACATGCAGTCCTTCGAGATTGGCCGTGATGCGCCCCTGACCGATCCCTTCGGTGATGGAGCTACCCTCGGAGCTGAGTTCGCCCGTCGTGTAGTAGCTGTAAAGAGCAGCCCCTTCCGGGTCGGCGAGACCGATCTTGATATTTGGATTGTGTGCGCGCAAACCAAGGGCGGTTCCTGCAAGCGTGCCGCCCGTGCCGACGGCGCAGATAAACCCGTCAACCTTGCCATCGGTCTGCTTCCAGATTTCTTCCGATGTCGTTTCGGCATGCGCACGACGATTGGCGACATTGTCAAACTGGTTGGCCCAGATGGCTCCGTTCGGCTCGGTTCGGGCAAGCTGCTCGGCAAGACGAGCCGAGACCTTCACGTAATTGTTCGGGTTGCGATAGGGCACGGCGGGCACTTCGACGAGCCGGGCACCAGCCAGACGCAGCATGTCCTTCTTTTCCTGAGACTGGGTCTCGGGAATGACGATCACGCACTTGTAGCCTAAAGCATTGGCGAGCAGCGCAAGGCCAATGCCGGTATTCCCGGCCGTGCCTTCGACAATGGTGCCGCCGGGCTTCAGGGAGCCTGTTTCAACAGCATTGCGAATGATGTAAAGAGCAGCACGATCCTTGACCGACTGGCCTGGATTGAGGAATTCGGCCTTGCCCAGAATCTCACAACCGGTGAGCTTGCTCACCCCGTTGAGGCGAATGAGGGGCGTGTTTCCGATCGCTTCAACCACACTGCTCCGAACGTCCATTGACCGCTTGTCCTTTTCTGATGGGCGCAAATATACGTATCACAATGTATGAAAGAGACCCTAGACAAGCAAGGGACCTGCTTGCGCCTGAATACCAAAGAACCGGCCGATTTTTCATGAAACGGTCAGAGGTCAAGACAGGTTGGCAACGGAGTGGGCAAAGAGAAAATCATTTCTCCTACTCACCGGGAAAAAGGCAAGACTATTTCCCTCACTTGGTGGGAGAAGCCACAAAGGAAGACGATGGGGCAGGCAGTAGTGACCGACTGTGATTGTTGCAGGTGAGATCAACCAGCCAATTTCTGAACCGAGACCAGATCGCCGTGACCCATGCCGGAAATCATCTCCAGCGTCGCTGCTGCATCGACGGGACGCCCCAACAAATAGCCCTGACCACAACCGCAACCCAGTTCCTGCAGAACTTTCAGCTGCTCCTGATTTTCAATCCCCTCTGCGGTCGTGTAAAGGCCAAGGGAGTTGCCGAGCGAGAGCACAGTCTTGACGATGGCCATCTGCTTGGGTTCAGACTGGAAATTGCGAATGAAACTCTGATCGACTTTCAGCCGATCGAAATCGAGCTTGGACAATTGGGAAAGGTTGGAATAGCCTGTTCCGAAGTCATCGAGCGAGAGTTTCACCCCGATGCTGCGCAATTGCGCCAGAATATCAGCCGCCCGGTCAAAGTCCTGCACCAAGGCACTTTCAGTGATTTCCACTTCCAGGCGTCGTGGCGGAAAATCAACAGAATCCAGGATCTTGGTAATCCGCAATCCGAGCAATGGATCTGTAAGTTGGACTGGCGAAAGGTTGAATGACAGGATGAGTTCATCCGGCCACGCCTTGGCGTCAAGACAGGCCATTCGCAACAGATCATCAGACAGCTTGGTGATGACACCCATGTCTTCCGCGACGCGCACGAAGGCTTCAGGCGAGACGGGGCCATACCCGGGACGGGTCCAGCGAGCCAGCGCTTCAAAGCCATAGATCGCGTTGGTTTCCAGATTGACCAGAGGCTGATAGTGCGGACGGATTTCACCGGCATTCATAGCGGTGAGAAGATCTGTCTCCATTTTTGCGCGTTCGTGACTGGCTTCATCCATATAGGGTTCAAACCGAACAACTGATTGATCCTTCAGTCTCTTGATCTCATACATGGCTAGGTCGGCATATTGCACGACTTTTGCCAGATCGGAATTGTCTTCCGGGTAATAGGAGATGCCGATACTTGCGCCGATAATATGAGTGACACCATCGCACGTAACGGGTTCGCATAAAATTGCTCGAACCTCTTCGGCAACGTCCATGGGATCGCGCCCCTTCGCGCGATCGACCAGTGCCAGAAACTCGTCGCCACCCTGACGGACCGCAACATCGATGCCATCATAGGATTTCAGCCGTTCGGAGACCTCCATCAGTACGGCATCACCACCGGAATGTCCCAAAAGGTCATTGGCTTTCTTGAATCCATCAAGATCAATTGACAACACGCCTAAGCCAGTTCCGATGGATGACGGGTCGGATTCTGCCTTTTCGTTGAGCAATTCCTGCAAGAAACGACGGTTGGGGAGCCCGGTCAGACTGTCATGCTTTGATAGCCAATCGAGCTCATCTTCAGCACTGGCCCGAAGAAGAATCTCACGGTTCTTTTTCGCTTCGGAGCGATAGGCGTAGTAGTAGCCGGCGTTGCCAATCAAAAAGATCAGCAGAACAAGCTCATCAAGCTCATAGACTTCGAAATCATGAGTGAGGCTGTGTACAAACTCGAACACATCAAACCCTGCGGCAATCATCCAGACAAGGATCGCCGCTCCGAAGACCATGAGAGGTTCCACGAAACGGTTCGCCGCTATCAATCGTTTTAGTTTCTGCAAACCTAAAGCCACCATGTTTGCTCAATGTTTGAATACGTTGAGAGGATATCGCCTTGGGAACGACGCGATAAGACTACGCATAATCGGTGTATCAAACATTGATATCTGATGCAGGATACCAATATTCAAGACTAAAACGATTCAATAATAAACAAACCGTTATTGGCGATGAGTATTAATCGATGGTGTATAATTATGAAAAAGCAATTGCAAGATGTAATTGTCAGATTGGTACGAAATTTCCGGATGAAATTCGCTTTAACCGCAACCAATGCGAAAAATAGCGAAAATCGCGTTGATTTATTTAGTCACGCACATCAAACATGCTCCGAAATAAATATTCAAAACATGCCTTACGTTCAAGAAAGAATTCTTAAACCTAGGATAAGTACATTATCTCAAAATAGAAACGAGAATAAATTTGTTCAACACAGTTCAATATAACAATTGGTAACAACAAATAGAAAAATGTAGTAGCAGAACTATCGAAAAGCGAGAGTCTCGAAAAAAAATTAAGGTATCAATAAATTTTCCTGAGTAGGGATTGGTTGGAATTTAGGAAGCTAAAAGGGGATATATTACAGGATCCTCCATGCTTGCAGTAGATAGTTATGAAGACAAAGTGGTTCACAAGCTTCTTCGGATCCTTGTCGCCGATGATAGTTCCACAGTTCGGGATGTCGTGCGTAGGGGCATCAACGGTCTTCGCGACAAAGCCTATTTCGAGCTTGAAATAGTCTCTGATGGCGAGAAGGCTCTAAATGTCTTGCGTGACTCTCGGGTCGACCTCGCCTTTATCGACATCAACATGCCGGGGCTGTCCGGACCAGAACTTGTAGCTGCAATGCGGGAAACACAGTCCGACCAATGCCTGACAATCGCTATGTCGACCGGGCTGGACGGGACATCAGAGACGGTCTTTCGGGAAAACCACGCTTATCACTTCATGCAGAAGCCATTCGGCAGTGCAGACATTTCAGATATATTCGAGACATTTCTGGTCCTGACACAGAAATACTCCATTTTGATCGTCGATGATTCTGCCACCATGCGCCGTTTGGCCCGCAGGGTGGTCGAAAAATCACGCTTTTCTTTTGAAGTTTTTGAGGCTGGTGGAGTTGACGAAGCAATCAGAACAATGATCGACGTAAGACCCCAGATCGTTCTGACAGACTTCCATATGCCAGGCAACGATGGACTGCAGCTCGCAGGAGCCATCCGCAGCGTGTCAGACGACATCGCGATCTATATGATGTCGACAAACGAGACGAGCTACCTCGAGCGCTCGGCCGCCTTTATAGGCGTCGATGGATTTCTCAAGAAACCATTTGCACCCGAAGACATCGATGCAGTCATGCACAAATACCTCAAGCTAGATGCACCGAAATTTGGCAAGACACGCAAGATGTTCAGCTTTCTTGCCCGCTGACGCCCATCGCGATCTGCTCAACCTGAACCTGTCGGTACCTCACCGTTAGAAGCCGTGTTCGATCTTGTCATAGACGAGCTCGGTGAAGCTTGCGATCTGGGCACCGACGAAGGTGCCGCTGGCGATCAGGGCCAAAAAGATTGCGAGGATCTTCGGGATGAAGGTCAACGTCATTTCCTGCACCTGCGTGAGTGCCTGAAACAGGGCGATCGTGATCCCGACGATCATCGCTGCCCCAACTGCAGGGCTGGAGCTGATGATGATCGTCCAGAGAGCCTCGCGGACCAAATCGAGTGCGTCTACCTCATTCATTACGAAATGGTGACCCCCGGACCGACAAGAACGTTGGAGCCGTCTTCAAGCGTTGCAACCACGCCGTCAGTGTAGATACCAACAGACTTTACCACGCCCGTGATATCGTCAGCGGTGGTGATCGTCTTGCCGACGAGCGACGTCGACTGGTTTACATACAGCTGCGACAGAACCGAATCGAGCTTGGTATTGGTCTGGATATTCTGTTCAACGTTGGAGAAGGAGGCCAGCTGCGACATCTGCTCAGCCATGTCGGTCGGCTCTGTCGGATCCTGGTTCTTCATCTGGGTGACCAGAAGCTGCAGGAAGGAGTCATAATCCATGCTCATGGCTTCTGAGGTACTGGTTGAGGCGGACTGGCTGACCGCGGCGGTGGCATTGGAAACAGACGAAACACTCATTGGTCACGTTCCTTTGGATGTTGGGGTCAAATCGTCAGGGCAAGGGGGTTAGAACCCGCCTGCCATGGGGAAGGGGGCAGCAGATGGCTTGCTTTCGGCTTTTGGCTTGTCAGACCACTCGAGGTCGCTGCCCTTCAGAATGCTGTCTTCCAGCGGATAGAGTTCGCGGATCTTCTTCATTGCATCGTAGGTCTTGCCGCTGTTTACCATGTCGACAACCTCCTGAAGCCCGGCGCACAGGCTGTAGTGATTGATCGACTGGGTGAGGCTGCGCGCGAAATGCATGAAGGTGGTCTGAGCATCCTTGGCGTTGGTGGGCGACGTCAGGATCATCTGCGCGATGTAATAGAGCTGACGCATAGGCGTCGTCGTCTCGTCCATCTGCATGATCTGGCTCTCGAGAAGAAACTCGGCATTGTTGAGCAACTCGATCGTCGTCCGCTGTGGGAAACGGAAGACAGCACCATTGATGTAAAGACGTTCACCGGATTTGAAAGTCAGTCGCATGGGTTTCATTGTACAAGTCCATCCCTGATTGCCGTGTTGATGTCGATCAGCCCGGAGACATCGCTGTCCACATCCTCGGACTGAGCCTGATAAATCCGGCCAACCTGCTTGATAACGAAGATGCCGATCGAAATCAGATCAGCGCGGAGCTGCTCGGGGAAATTGTTGTCCTGATTGCTCAGATCATCGAGCAGAAAACTCCAGACAGTCATCGTGTCATGCAATGCCTGACGAGCCTGACTGGTGCCTAGTCCCTGTTCCCTGGCGGTCTTCAGCCCGGAAATCACATTGTCCAGAGCCGACCATTCATTGCTGCGGCTCATTTCGCTCGAATAATCGGAGCTCTCGGCGTAATAGGCGGTATACATCATCGTCCTTGCTACACTCGGGTGTTAAGACCCCTGCATCATGCAGAGGTCATTGAGGCTAGAGATAGTTGAGAAGGCTCATGCCCTGCATCCGGCTGGTCACCGAATAGGTCACCTCCAGCTGCGTCAGGGCGTTGGAGAGCAAAACCGAAACTTCGGTCTGATCGACATTCTCAAGCGCCAGAATTCTCGTGTTGATGAGGTCGGTCTGCAAAGAAAGCTTGTCGGATGCCTTGGAAACGCGAGCCTGTGCGTTGCCAACCTTGCCAACCGCATTGTTCATGCCTTCGATGGCTTCCCCCAGAAGGGAGACGGCTTTCTGGGCCACAACGTCAAAGGTACCTTGCTGCATGTTGGCGCCATCAAGCTCGGCAACCATGGTGAACGCCATGGCCAACTTGCGCATCGGATCAATGTTGGCACTGACCGACGTTTCGATGGTTTCCGATGTGGAAATCCGGTTGACGGTCTCGAGATCCGATGCAGTTGACCAGTTCGTCGACCATCCTCCAGGATTGTCAAACTCCGTTGTCATCACTGTATCGAGATAGTTTTCCATCTCTGCTGGCGTCAGGGCATCAATCGTGGTCGGAATACCTGTAAGATAGCTGGAGAAGGAGGCGTCAATGGCAGTCTTGCTGGCCGAACCGGCAGTATCGTAATAGTCCGTCAGAGGCGGGTTGCTGACATCAATGCCTGCAAACAGGTAGGATCCGCTAAAGGAGGTGTTGAGAGTGGCAACCAGCTGCTCGAGATCATTCTTCGCTTCAGCGATCGTGACCTCGCGACCTGTCTCGCTACCGATGCTGGAAACCAGCGTTGACAACATGTCCTGAGCACTGTCACGCAGGTTGATCATCGCCGTCGATGTAACGTCAAGGCGGCTGGAAACCAGCGCATTGGTGTCAATGATCGTGTTGAGCCGTGCGAACTCGCTCCTCAGCGAAATGGTTTCGCCGGTCCCGATGCCGAGATCCAGCCCGACATCAGCTTTGCGACCCGAGGACACTTCCTTTTGCAGCTTTGCAAGGGAAATGCTCTGATCCATGATAGAGCTACGCGTTGCATTGGTCATGGAGACCGTTGAGATAAAGGCGGATTTCATGGCTTACCCCGCAAGATCGAGCAACTGCTCGAGCATTTCGTTGATGGTGCTGATGAGCTTGGCCGTCGCTGAATAGCTGCGCTCGATTTCGAGCATGGCCTGCATTTCATCGTCGATATTGACGCCGGTGATGTTTGAAAGTGACTCCGCCGTGCGTGTGACAACGACAGACGACCGTTCGTACACCGCGTCGGCCGCTTGGCGAGCGCCTTCCAGCCAACTGGCCGAAGAACTGGCAAAATCCTGCAGGGAATTGCTGGGATCGACCATGGTGATAGGATCAAAGCTGATCGGTTTGTCGAGCTCGGTGATGATCTCCTGAAGCCGGGTCACATAACCGGCTTCGCCACCGGTGTTGTAGACATAGTCGGCATCGTAGGGCTCGGAAATCCCGCCATCGCGCAGCCGGTTGATGTCGCCGCCCTGATCGGGGTCAACAGATGCCGCGATGGAAATGTCACCGGCAAGGCCCGCAATGACTGTGCCGCTGGCGGGAACAGTTGGAGAGCCTGAATAGGAGAATAGGCCAGTCCGATCCGGGTTGGTACCCACCTGATCCGCTTCCCGGAATGCAGTGATCAGTCCGCGAGCCATCTCGTCAAGCTGGTTCTGATAGGTGACAGCTGCTTCATCTCTGAGCTTCATCAAGCCGACCAGACTGCCTTCCGAGAGTTCCATTGTCGCTCCGGGACCGGCAACCCGGACACCGTCAACCAGCAACGCGTTACCGACTGTACCGGCAACATAAGTCGTGGTGCTTTCGAAGGACACGGTTCTGGGCGTGGTCTCAAACAGCATCACGCCGCTGTCTGTTGTCAGTACCATGTCATTTGAGCCGCGTGTTTCGGCACGAATACCCATGTATTCTGACAGCTGGAGGACGATCTGATCGCGCTGGTCAAGAGCGCTGGTGATATCGGTTCCGGCTTGCGTGCCGCGAATGACCTCATTGTTCACCGCTTCGAAGTCTTCAAGCAGCGTATTGATGGTGGTCACCGAATCCGCAATGAGTGCATCGGCCCGTTCGCGCTCAGACTGAACCGCTCTCGTCGCTTCATTGAGGGTGTTGGCCAAATCCTCAGCGCTCGTCAAAACAGCACTTGCCAGGACGGAATTCTGAGGCTCGGCGCTATATTGTTGCATTGCCGTTAGAAAGTTGCCGAGCGCTGCACTTGGTGAGCGGTCTTCCGATGGATCCCCGATCGTCTCGGACAGCCTGGTCAGACCATCGAGATAGATCTCGTCGGTCATTGCAGCGGACGTCGACTTCATCAAATTCGATAGGAGGGCCTCATCTGTTGCTCGCGCAATGGATTCAACGGTAATGCCACCGCTTTGACCGTTTTCCGAACGCAGGGAAGAAACCAGAGCCGACTTGCGGCTATAGCCTTCGACCGTAGCGTTCGTGATATTCTGTGCCAGTATCGACGTCTCTCTCTGACGGGTGGTCAGAGCGGACTGGGCAACCTGAAGTGCGACTGAAAGACTCATTGGATGAACCTGTTACTTGGTCTCTCGGGCTGCGCGGATGCTAAGAGGGACAACCGCGCAGCCCATGTGGAGAGCTACCTGGAGAGGTTGACCACCTCGGTCAGAAGATCCGACCCGGTCTGGAAAACCTTGGAGTTGGCGGAAAAGGCGCGCTGAGCAACTACGAGGTTGGTCAACTCGGTCGCAAGATCCACGTTGGACCCTTCGATCGCCATGGAACGCATGGTGCCAAGACCGCCTTCGCCAGCGAAGCCGACCATCACGTCGCCACTGTCGCTGGTGGTGCGATAAACCTCACCACCCATGGGCTGAAGGTTGTCAGGGCTGGTCACGTCCGCAAGCGGGATCTTGTAGCGGGCTTCTCGGTTGCCGTTTTCATAAATGGCATAAAGTGTGCCATCGTTACCGATCTCGATCGATTCAACCTGCTGCGGCGGGTTGCCGTTCATTTTCGGATCAACGGTGTTGAAGTCGGACGCCAGCTGGGTCATTCCAGCGAAGGAAAGATCGACCGCAGCAGTACCGTCAGGAATGTTGAAAGAAACGGAGTCCGTACCGGTCAGCTCACCCGTAGTGTTGTCAAAGGTCAGAGTGGTGGTGCCAAGAGGGTTGGTATAGGCGGTACCGAGTGACGTGGTTCCTGCCATGGCATAGGGGAAGCCACCATTTGTGGCGTCTGCCTGATTGAACACACTGACTTCCCAGGTGGACGTGCCGGTGGAGTCGGTCAATTTGGTGAAATAGATGTCGACAGTGACTTCGTTGCCGAGGTTGTCATAGGTGACCAGGGATGTCTTGGCATCAAATTCCGCGCCAGCGACACCGGTCGAGGGCAGGGCCGGGATGGGCAATTTATCCGCGTTGGCGGTGACGCCAGCCGGCAGGTTACCGCTCATGGACCCTTCAGTCGTCGGGTCGGTCGCAAGGCGCATGTCGGTGATATTCACGGTGGTCATGCCGGTCATCTGGTTGGCAACGACGGTGGGGGTGCCATTTTCCAGATCATAGCCCTGCAGATAGAAGCCTGCGGTGTTGACCAGATCGCCATTCTCATCGGGGACAAAGCGACCAGCGCGGGTCAGAAAAGGAGTGCCGTCGGAATCCGTGACGATGAAAAAGCCGTTGCCTTCGATGGCAAGGTCGGTCACAGAGGTCGTGAAATCGAGGTTGCCCGCGGTGGAAATCGCATAGCGGGTCCGGGCTTCGATGGCGCCAGAGTTGTAGGAGCCTTCACCGGATGACATGGTGATTGAACGGAATTCGGTTTCAACGCGTTTATATCCAACGGTTGCCGAGTTGACGATGTTGTCAGAAACGGCGCCGAGCTTGCTTGACTGGGCGGACATGCCTGAAACACTTGAACGCATAACGCCGTAAAGGCTCATGATTGCTCTCCTGTCTGTTCCGCGCGATCACGCAATGTGGGTTAAATCAGATCGCGCTACCAAGCCCTGAGCGGACTTATGTGGTGACTATATTGGACACGATAGACTTGGAGCCTTGCGCGAAACTGATGTTATGAATCGCTAAAATACTGAATTAATTCAATTTTTAAGAGAATTCCCAAAACAAAGGCCCGCAAAGGCGAGCCCGAATTTAGAGGCGGGAAATGACGTTTCATTGCAGACGAAAGAATTCAAGTCTCTCTACTGACAGAACTTTTTCGTGTTGGTCGTCCATTTCCCAAATCCGCTGGCAACAAGATTGCGGATCACAGCGCAAACATATCGCTTCTGGGCCGGATTGTTGTTCGGACCCGCGTGATAGCGAGCAACAGCCATGGTCCAGTTACCTTGCTGAACCCGCAGGCGTTTGAGAAACCGGGCCGCATAAAAGACATTGGCGCGCGGATCAATCATCTGGTCGAGGGAGGAAAACTCCTGCTGGTGATAATGATGATTGATTTGCATACAGCCGATATCGATGAGCTTTTTGCCATTCTTCCGGGCAGTCCTGAAAGCTTGCAGGGCTTCTTCCTTGGACTTGGCAAAAACCGACTTGCCTTCGATATTCAGAGCGTAGGGATGGAGCTTCTTGCCGCGACCGGTTTCCGTCAGCCCGACAGCATAAAGAATGCCCAAGGGTACACCTTCTGCCGCTGCTGCCGCACGCATTTCCTTCTCGCACACCGGATCGAACTCGCCTTCTCTGGCGAGCGATTCATGAGCGATCATCATAAAGGCGCTGCTAAAGAGTAATGCCTTTAGCGTAGCTGGAACTGTTGTGTTCATTGGAAACCTCATCGGATGCGATATGGGACGCATCGACACTCATGTCCTGATACTCACCGTTGGCATTCGGTCCCTGCTGCTGTTCACCGCGACCCTGTTGTGCATCGCCGCCCTGACCGCTGAACGAACCCGGCTGACCCTGCTGGTTGGCCTGGTTGTGAGCGCTATTGCTCGATGAGGGAGGGGTGATCTGGGACCCGCTTTTCTCGTCGATGGCGACAATCGAAATGTGGTCGGCGCGATAGCCAGCCTTGCTCAAGAGCTGGTCGAGCAACTGCTTGTTGCCTTCAAGGATCTTGGCGGTGGAGGCGTTGGTCACTTCGACGCGCACATCGACGTTAGTGTCATTGAGGCGAATAGACAGGCGGACCCTGCCGAGATCTGCCGGATGCAACTGAATGTCGAGAACCTTGAGCGCATCGCCACCACTGGTGACGCGGAACCCGCCGGTATTGGTCTGCTGGCTTGATGAGGATGATGCCGCAGAGTCCGGTTTTGCCTGACCAGCCGGAGCCAGATCATTGGCAATCGCGGTCCCGATCTGTTGAAAGACCGTATTGGCTGTTGCCATACTGGACGTATCTACTGTGGCTGTCGGGGCAAAATGGGTTTCCTGCCGCAGAACAGTAAATCCATCCCGCAAGGCCTTTTGTGATGGGGTCAACACGGCTTCCTTGACCACCGGAACGATCTTGTCAAACGCAGATACGGATTTGGTCTCAACGGAATAGGCGTCGAACAGTCCGGTCTTACCGGGCGTGAAGTCGCCATCGCTTACCGTACCCGGCATCTGAGCAAGTTTGGAAGCCTGATCGGACAACAGATTGCCGGACTTGCCTGCCTGCTGTTCCCCGGTCACATTTGCAGCCTCATCGGTGCTTTTGCCAGCCATCATCTGACTCATCATCAGCGCCGGGCCTGTGAGATCTTGCCCCTTGGCCTGAGCTGCCCCCTGAGTGTCAACCAGCTGGTCCTGTTTGCCAGATGCCTCAAGGCCCTTGATCAATTGGGCGAGAAGCTTGTCTGCAGGCATTTCGGCATCATCGCCAGACTGCCCGACAAGGTCCGACACATCGATGGACCCTGCCTTAGTCTGCGCTGCGTCAGAAGAAGCCCCGTCCTTGCTGTTGAGGGACCGCAGGAGCGCATCAAAATCCGGTGCGTCCGCTTGAGCAGATGACTTGCCACCGTCCTTAGAAGACTTGTCGGCAACCGCACTGGAAGCGTCCGACGTTTCAGCTTCGCCAGCGTCCTGCATCAGATTGTCCTGACGCGAATTCTGACCGGACGATTGTCCCTTGTTGCCACCCGAAGCAACACGAGGGCCAGGGTTCATGCGAAGGGCTGCGGAAATACTTTGATCGGTCATCGGGAAGCCTGTTTCATTGGTTTGTCAGCATAGCTGAGTAGATCGTCTGCCTCATCGAGCTGTTGCCGTGCTTTCGTCAGCACATCCAGCTCCCACTCATCTTCCTTGGGAGTGGCCTCGACGCGCTTTTCAGCAAATTCCGGCAAATGTTCCGTCGCCTCGGGCCAATGGCGGATGCCGTTGAGAATGTCGGTCACGCGATCGGCAAGAAGCAGATCTCGCGGTTCAAGCAAATTTCGCTGAACGGCCCAGAGATGCTGAAGTGCCTTGTCGAGGCTGTCCGCTTTGACCATCGACCCGGCGATATAGAGCTCGGCGCGTGAACGGTCAGTGGTGTTTTCCATCGACAGAGGCAATGCTGCGGTTGAGGCCTTCAGCGCCAGATCCAGATTGCCCTCAACCAGCCCAGAATGGGCCAGCAACAGATAAAACTGGCGCTGACTGTCAAGGTCGAACTGCGAAATGACCATGTCCAGATCATCAAAGGTTCCATCGGCTTCGCTGGCGCCAAACCGGCGCATGGACAGCCCGAAGCGCCGCCTAAAATCGGAATTGTAGATCGAGTTACGATAATGACGGATATATTGCATTGTGTAGGTCTGGAAGAGATCCGGATCATCCAATGCCGCCGCAATGGAAACACCACGTCTGAGAGCAGCTTCCTCGATGAGGGAGCCCGGCATCAGAAGCCGTGCCTTGTCAACGGAGGCAAGAGCGTTCTTCAAATCATGCGGCAGGAGCAGAACGGCCTGAACAAGTGCGATCTGCCCGCCAAGACTGGGTTCCATCTCAAGAGGATCAAGCTGGGTGAGACCCTTGATGGCATCGCTCTTGCGGCCCTCGATATAGGCGAGCGCCGCAGAGATCAGCTGCTTGTCAACACTGTCTGGCAAGTCAAGTTTGAGCAGGTGTTCCCCGATTGAGGGGTGACCACCGGACAACAGCAGAAGTGCAACTGCGCGGACGTTGCGCGGATCCCGCCAAACGCTTTCATCAAGGGTCAGAAGCGTCTCGTTGAGATTGGACAGCAGAGCGCGTTGTGCTCTCAGCGCCTGCGTTGATCCTTTGGCGGTTTGCGCCTGAAGATCCTGAAGCAGGCGAACCTTCGCGAAAGGCTGCTCATCATGCGCCGGCTCATCCTTGCCAACCGGCTTATACTCCACCGGCTTGTAGTCCACTTCCTGATAGGAGGCCGGTTCATCAGTGGCATCGGCAACATCAGGCTCACTTGAGCCGGAAGTTTCTGCTACGGGCTCTGTGCCAACATCGCTGTCAGCGGAAGCGAACGGAGGGGGCGAGCCGATGATCCTGACGCCAGTCTTGGCATCCTCCAACTGCTCGGACTTGTCATCTGCTGCGGTTTGCGCAATCGCACATGGAGCAAGGGTCATGACCGAGCCGCACAAAACCAGTGCCGCGAGGAAATGTCTGGATGGCGTACGGCCAGAAAGGGCAGGGGTGGTCATCAATTTGCTCCTGCGGTTGGCTGGACAAGGATTTCAATGCGCCGGTTGTCATCTGCCTCCGGATGATCAGGGTGCTTGAGCTGCTGATCGGCATAGCCTTCGACACGCAGCAGACGTTTTTCATCAAGACCACCGCGAATGAGCATGAACCGGGCCATGTGGGCGCGAGCCGTCGACAGGCGCCAGTTGTCATAATCCTTGCCGCGGAAAGGCCGGCCATCGGTGTGGCCACGAATGATGATCTTGCCATCGATGGAGGAGAGACTGCGGGCAATCTTTTCCAACAGCGCAATCGACTGGGCCGATGGCTCGCTGGAGCCGACCGCGAACATGCCCCAGGTCGGACTGTCCGTCACATCGATCAGGAGACCATCGCCCTTGTCCTGAACGGAAAGCTCGTTGGTAACATCGAGTTTCGGAGCACGGTTCATCTCTTCCTCAAGTGCAGCACGATAGCGAGCAAGGCGTTGAGAGGGCTTTTCTTCTCCAGTTGCAGCGTCCCCGGCTTCTGCCTTCTCGGCACTTGCCAGTTTCATGTCGGAGGCTTGTTCACCCGATTTCTGCTCAACAGGATCTGCCGTCTTCTCACCAAGCATTGGCAGATTTCCGCCAGCCTTAGCAGTTTCATCGTGCGGCAGATTTTCTTCCAGTAGGTTTTCTTCCAGCAGTTTGTCGGCTCCGTCAGACAGGGAAGGTGAAGCTTCGAGACCTTCCGTCACGGACGCCAGACGGTCACCCAGCGCAGGCCCCATAGAAACACGGGACACAGGATCAGGACCGGTGATCAGACCGGAGAACTTGTCTTCGGCTTCACCCAGCAGCGGATCCACACGGGCTGGTTTCACGTCGGCAGTCGACTGACTGTCCGCAGCCTCGTCGGGTTGCAGCTGCCAGTAAAGGGGATCAAACGGATCTCGTAGCGCGGTCCCGCCCTTGTTGCCAATGGACGCTTCTTCCATGGCCCGCTCACTTGCCTGCTGAACCGCACGCGCCAGCGAGGGATCTGCTGACATCATGATCCGGTTGAGAACACCATAAGGGTCGGAGAAAATCTCGGCTTCGGTATAGGTCGGAAGAACCTCAGACGTCGTGGCCCCTTCGAAATAGGTGCGGTTGCCAGCTTCGCCGAACTTCTGGATCTCGGATGAGATATTTTCGGTCGAATAGGCCGTGCCGTCCTTGACCACCTGCGAAGACGCCTCAGAGTCGGCGCTACCAGATTTTGCTTCGGGGTCCGCCACGCCCTTCTGATATTGGGACATTTCGGCCAACTTGACCGGATTGAAATATTGGGCGATCTCGCGTTTTGCCGCATCATCGGTCGTTGAAATCAGCCACATGACAAGGAAAAATGCCATCATGGCCGTCATGAAGTCGGCATGAGCGATCTTCCAGACACCGGTCTTGGGCTCATAGGAATCGTGGTCAGGACGGCGACGAACGATGATCAATTCGTGTTCGTCAATTTTGGTCAAGTCATTCATCCTGGACCGCCTCTCTCAGTTGTGCGACGAAGGCTTTCAAACGGGTTTCGAAAACCGTCTTGTCTATGGTCAGCGACAGCTCGTGCGGCTGTTGCTCCGAACCGTCCTGCTCCTCGTTTTCAGCTTTTGCATTTGCCTGCAGCTCATTCAGCTGCTTGCAGGATATGAGCTTTTCCAAAAGATGATCGGGGCCCTTGAGGATAGCGGTCTCTTCAACTGCGTCATCCATGGCGTCCTTGACCACTTCAGAGAAGCGACGCACCATCAGTGCACAGGCGCGTTCTTCCAGAAAAGGTTCCAACAGGTCAGCCATCGTGTCGGCGAGCCGGGCCGAAATTTCCTGAAACTGCTGCTCGATCTCGCCATTGAGGGAAATGTGCAGCAGCTTGGCAAAATCATCCTTTTCCTTGTCGAAGGCGGCACGAAGATCCTTGAGATCGCGGGCCTTCTGCTCCTGCCAAAGCTTCTCGGCTTCCACCAAACCTTGCGACCATGCCTCGGTCTTGATCGACTGCTCGTCCTTGGGTTCAAGCAGGGGAGCCGCCTCCGATGGCTTCTTCAGCAGCAATTCAAGCCCACCGAAGATCGCTTGGTCTGGCCCCAGAGGCATCACCTGCCGCGGAGCTGGAGACGGGGCCTGTGGACCGCTGTCGACGGTAGGCAAAAGATCCTTGAGTGCACGAGACATCATGCATTCTCCGTCTGGTAGAACCACTGTTTAAGGATGGCGGCGGACTGCTCTTCATGAAGATCAACCACCTGCTCAAGCTTGCGAATGGGCGAAGCCTCGAGCTTGCGTGACAGATCTTCGAGCAGCGGCCCGTGGATGGTGCTTTCCACCCCGCCAGTCATGGCGAGGTCGGGCTCAAGGCTCTCTTCAATCGCCGGAACATCATTGTCGTTGGCGATAAGTTTCGGCAGCAGGGAATTGACGGCGGGACGAAGACCGAACCAGATCAGCAGGCCGGACACCACAAGGATGCTCACCGCGTTGGCAATGTTGCCAGACTGACGCAGCAGAACCTGCGTGATAGAGATCGGCTCGAGCGGAGCAAGATCACCAGTTCCGATTTCAAAGTTCACCATGGAAACCTTGATCTGGTCACCACGGGCCTCATCAAATCCGGCTGAAGACGAAGCAAGAGCACGGATTTCTTCCATATGGGAGTCGAGAGCCTCGTGGATGGCGTCTTCGCTGGGATCCTCGCCCAATGACTGGATCAGATGCTGACGGTTGACAAGAACGGCAATGGACAGTCGTTCGATGTCATAGCCTTCGCGGGTCTGTTCCACCTTCTTGGACGAAATCTCGTAGTTGACGGTCTCTTCGCGGCGTTCATTCTCTTCGATGGATTGGTCCTCGCCCCGGGCATTCACATCGCTGTCGGGGAGGTTCTGCTCGACCGTCGTCGGGCGCTGGGAACTAGCGTTCTGGGCGCTCTCACTGGCACGAACCGTCTGTACAGACCGCTCAATGCGGCTGTTGGGATCAAAGATCGTTTCGGCAATCCGCTGCTTGTCCGTATTCAGGGTGGTGTTCACCGACACCTGGAAGTTGGACAGGCCGAGATAGGGGGTCAGGGTCTTGCGGATATTCTCCTGAATGCGCGAGGAAATTCGGGATGCCAGACCTTCCATTTCACCTGCGGAGCTGTTCTCTTCCCCGCTTCCGGAGGCAAGCAGTGTGCCTGTTGAATCCATCACGGTCACTTTGCCCGGTACCATGCCCGGCACGGCGGCGGCAACGAGATGACGAATGGCCTGTGCAGTCTTTGCGTCCCCCGAGCCGAGCGTCTTGATCACAACGGAGGCGGACGGCGGCTGGTCCTTGGCACGGAAGGAGCCTTTTTCGGGAAAAACGATGTGGACCCTTGCGGCCTGAACATCCTTCATCGACTGGATCGTTCGACCAAGTTCGCCCTCAATCGCCCTCACTCGGGTGATTTCCTGCATGAAGGAGGTGAGACCCAACGACCCGAGATCGTCGAACAGCTCGTAGCCAGCGCTCTTGCCACGTGGCAACCCGCGTTCCGCGAGCAACATGCGCGCCTTAGTGGTCGCCGAATAGCTGACGAGTACCGCAGAACTCTCGGTGTTGACGTCAAACTGGATCCCGGCATCCTGAAGTGCGGAACCGATCCGGGTGATATCATCCCGGTCGAGACCGGAATAAAGGGTGGTCATCTGAGGCCTCGACAGCAGATAGGCTCCACCGCCGACGAGCACCAGCGTCAACACGCCGATAATGCCCAGCGCCATGAGGCGTTTCGGCCCCAGCTCCATCAGATTGGCCCAAATTTTTTCGGCTTGTTCACTACCTGGCATCGAACGCAAACCTCTTGCAACAAAGACTACTTTTGATGACCAATATGCGCGGGCAAACTTGCGCGAAGCCTGCCGAAGCTATCCATCACGAGAAAGAATGGGAAAACATCATTGGAAATGAAAAAGCACGCCCCTGAGGGGGCGTGCCTTTCATGTCTGTCGCAGTTGACTTCCAGAGCCTTATTCTGTCTGCCCTTAGCGGAACAGGGACAGAATGTTGTCGGAGCTGGAGTTGGCAATCGAAAGAGCCTGAATACCCAGCTGCTGCTGAACCTGCAGAGCTTTAAGGCGGGTGGACTCTTCGTTCATGTCAGCGTCAACGAGCTGGCCGATACCACGGTCAAGAGCATCCGTCAGTGCATCAACGAAGTCTTTCTGCAGGTCAACGCGGGTTTTAACGGAACCCAGGTTGGTTGCAGCGTCGGTGATGGCACCCAACTGCTGATCAACAGCTGCGATGACAAGGTCAAGGTCAGCAAGATCAACGGCGGAGTCAGTCAGTGCGCTGATGTCGAAGTCAGAAACACTGTTGCCCGTCAAGTTCGTGCCGGTCAAACCAGTCATGATCGGATCTGCGGTCAGGTCGGTATCAAGGATACCGGTCTGAGCACCAGAGTCGAACAGAAGGGTGTTGCTGATATCAAGGTCGATGGTTTCGATGGTGACAGAGCCACCAGCGCGGCTAAACGAAGCAACGATGTTTTTAACAGAGTTGTATCCGCCAGCAGTTGTATCAGCCGAGAGCCAGTTTTCAGAGTTGAACACAGCAGAGTCTGCAATACTTGCGAGCTGGTTCTGTAGCTCGGTAATGTCAGACTGGATTTTGCTACGATCAACGCCAGGCTGTTTGGCAGCAACCAGTTTTGCCTTGATTTCAGTGACCACATCGACGGTGGAGTTCATTGCCGTATACATGGTATCAACGGTAGCAGCACCAAGACCAAGAGCGTCCTGCACAGCGGACAAAGCGGCGTTGTCCGATTTCATCGTGGTAGCGATGGACCAGTAGGCAGCGTTGTCTTCAGCAGAAGATACACGTTTGCCGGTGGAGATGCGGTTCTGAACTTCTTCCATGGATTTGTTGGTAGCGTTCAGGGTCTGCAAAGCGGTCATTGCAGAAGCGTTGGTCAGAATACTGTTAGACATGATGATGTCCCTTTCAATGTGTGTTGTGACAAATAGTTGGGACATTCCGGGTTTTCACCGGGTCGGCAGGGCGGCGTCATGCCTTTGGACCTTTTGTTGGTTGCGGTCCAACCTGTCGCAAGATCGACATTACGCATCCTAGCTTGCCCGAACCTGACCAAGTATGTTGGTACATAATTATTTTCATTGGAAATGAAAAAGGCCACTTCCCGTGTGGAAAGTGACCTTTGATATTGATTGAAAACCGCTGAAACCCGAGCTTTTTCTCTAGATTGTTATATGACTTCGCTCTGGTAAGCTGTTCTTTCAATAATGTCCATCTGCTCGCGTTTCTCGGCTTCGCGCTGTTCATTTTCCTCAAGCATCTTGACCATACGCTTGACCGATTCCATGAAGAGCGCCTGCTTGCGTGTTTCTGCCCTGAGGGTTTCGAGCGCATTCTGCATGTCGCTCTTGCGCTGGCTGACCTGCCGAATTTGATGGACGTGCGAATTCATCAGGGTATTGACCATGACCGTATCGCCCTCGGCCATGAGAGTAAGCAACACCAACTCTCTTTTGCGCAACAGATCCAGCTCTCTTGAGACCTGATCCACCGCACGCTGGGCGCTCTGTTGCATCTGTTCCTGTGCACGCAGCAAAATGCGCATTCTATCAAGACGTGAGGACATGACTGGTTTCTCCAATTAGCGGTTAAGTACTTGAGACAGTTGGTCGACGAAAATTCCCATCATTTCCCCAAAGACAAACATCAACAGGAAAAGACCGCCGGCAATAACGAACGGCATGGCAATGAAATAGACAGGGATCTGCGGGGTGAGTTTGTTGATCAACCCGAGCGCCAGGTTGACAACAACAGCATAGAAAACAAACGGGCTGGCGATCCTAAGAGCCAAAATGAAGGCTTCACGCAGAGCATCGGTCAGCTGGATGAGCATGTCCTGTGCATCAATGATCATAGCGGGAGGAACTGCACTATAGGAAGCAACCAACCCGTCAATGATTTGCCAATGCAAACCGGCAATGAAAATCATGGCAACGGCCGTGAGGGTCATCAGGTTGACGAGGGCAGGAACCGGCTCGCTGTCATCGATAGGCGCACCGGCCATGCCGGAGAGGTTCATCGACATGGCGGCAAAGTTGCCCATGGTCTGTAAAGCAGCTACAAAAATACGCCCAATCAAGCCAATCACGGCTCCGATCATCATTTCAGCGACGATGAGAAAGAGTACCCGCGCAGCATTGGCATCGCCCACAATGGGCTGAACCTGTGCGATCAGCATCGGGGTGAGGGCCAATGAGATGGCCACGGCAATGAACAGGCGAATACTCGGGGAGACCCGAGTACTGCTGAAGCCAGGCACCACCATAAGGCAGGCACCAATGCGGCAGAAAATCAGAAAAACCGCAACAAGCACATTGGGCTGAAGCCAGGACATGATCACCCGTTATGATACGTTGCCAATGGTAATGAGATCGACCCCGCGAACCACCTCAAGGTGAGACAGGACAGGAAGGGTGGGGAACAGGCGTTCCACGATCATGCGAACATAACTGCGGGCATCCGGCGTCGTCAGAATGGCGTAATGCTGATGATTGCTGGATTTGTCGCGCACGAGCTTGGTCAGGTCTTCCCCGAATTGTTCCACCAGATGCGGATCGATGTCGAACTCGACGACTTCGCCCTTTGCATCGCGCTTGAGTGCATCGTGGAACGCGAGATCCCACTTGTTGCCAAGACGAATGACGGGAAGCTTGCCACCTTTTGCAAGGTCACCACAGATCTGCTGCCCCATGCGAATGCGGACATGTTCCACGACCTGCTCGGACCGCCGCACATGCGGCGCAATCTCGGCAATCGCTTCAAGGATCAGGTGAAGGTTGCGGATCGAGACGCGCTCGGCAAGCAACAGCTTGAGAACCGCCTGAAGACCCGAGTAGGAAATATGCGCCGGGCAGATGTCGTCGATGAGGCGTTTGTATTCCTTGTCGAGACGGTCAAGCAGGGAGCGCATATCCTTGTAGGACAGAAGCTGCGGCAGGTTATTTCGGATCACTTCGCTTAAGTGAGTAAGAACAACAGAGGTGTTGTCGACCGAGTCCATGCCTATACGCTTGATTTCATCCGCATAGGCAGCGGGGACCCAGATGCCCGGCATGCCAAAGGCTGGCTCACGGGTCGGCTCACCGGGAAGAACTCCGGTCTTGTCGGGACCGGACAGCACCAGAAGCTCGCCCACGCGCAGCTCATGGCTGGCAATAACAGTCCCATGGATGCGGATTTCATAGCTTTTCGGATTGATGCTGAGGCTATCCGTCAGCTGGATGTCGGGAACCACAAAGCCATATTCTTCGGCGAACTTTCGGCGCATCTTGCCAACGCGGTTCGCAAGGTCGCCACGCGAGGTCAACATCTGAGCGGTCAGCTGCTTGCCAAGGCAAAGTTCGATCTCTGGCGCTTTCAGGTTCTGTTTCACCGACATGCGCTCGTCCATTTCTTTCTGACGAGCGGCCGCAGCGACTTTCTTGTCGACTTCACGCTGGGCGTCAGCGAGCTTGCGCGGAATGGTGTAACCGGTAAAGGCCATGATGAACGCCAGAATGGCAAACGGCAGGAACGGCAGGCCCGGCATGATGGCCAAAATAACCATCAGGCTCGATGCCACAAACAAGGCCCGCGGATATTTGCCGAGCTGGCCCATGACGGCCTTTTCAGCCGAGCCGCGCGTGCCACCCTTGGAGACGAGGAGACCGGCAGCAAGAGAAACAATCAGGGCAGGGATCTGGGAAACGAGACCGTCCCCGACCGAGAGCTTGGTGAAGACGTCAGACGCTTCGCCAAGGCTCATGTCATAGCGCGTCGCACCGATGACGATGCCGCCGAAGATGTTGACGGCGGTAATGATAAGACCGGCGATCGCATCCCCGCGCACGAACTTGGACGCACCATCCATGGCACCGAAGAAAGAGCTTTCCTCCTCCAGTTCCCGGCGGCGGGATTGTGCTTCCTTCTCGTCGATCAGACCGGCATTGAGATCGGCGTCAATCGCCATCTGTTTGCCGGGAATGGCATCAAGGGTGAAGCGCGCGCCGACCTCGGCGATACGGGTCGCACCCTTGGTGATGACGAGAAAGTTGACGATCACCAGAATGGCGAAAACGATGAGACCGATGACAAAGTCGCCACTCATCACGAACTGCGAGAAGCCGTTGATGATGGCCCCGGCGGCATGTAGCCCCTCGTGACCCTGAGACAGGATCATCCTCGTCGTCGCAATATTGAGCGACAGGCGCAACATCGTCGCAATCAGCAGAATGGTGGGGAAGGAGGAAAATTCGAGCGGCTTCTGAATCCACAGAGCCACCATCAGGATCAGGATCGACAGGGCAATCGACAAGGAAAGCCCGATATCAATCAAAAAGGCGGGAATGGGCAGGAACAGGATCGTCAGAATAATGACGATACCGAAGGCGAAGCCAACGTCGCGACTGTTCTTTTCCTGTGGTAGGCCAACACCTGCGACGACGTTGAGGTCTGACATGTCGCTCTCCAATGCGTGTCAATTGCTTTTGGGGATGATGGCGCAGCCAACTTGCGTCGAGCTTGTGTGATGCCCGACAGGGCGAGTTGACATCATGGCGCCTGGCGTTCGTGCAAAAAGGGGACCCGAAGATCCCCTATTGCTATCCGGCATGAACCATCGAACTCGGGAAGAAGCTGAATTCCTCGACCAGCACATCGTGAACCAGATTGCCGCGCATGCGGGCATTGACATTGGCTCGGATCAACTTGGTCAGACCATCAATGTCATAGCGCTTGAGGTCGGTGAAATCGATGTTGTGATCGTTGTAGATCGCCCGAAAAGCCTCATCGATGATGAAGGGACTGGGGGGGACGGCGAGCGTTGACAAGGTGCTGCCGTCGATTGTGTAGACAAACTGGGCAACCACATAGCCATGCACCTTGCCGTCGGCAATCATCGGCACACTGATGGCGCGTGTCTTCTCATAATCCATTCCGGCCTGAGGAGACTCGGCAATTTCCATCAACGTCTGGCGGTTCATCCAGATCCCCGAAAAATAGGCAGACAGGAGCGCCACCGCACCAATCCAGAAGCCCAGCAAGGTGTAGCGCATGATCTATTTTGCCTCCAGCGACGAGGAGGTATAGGTGCCATCGGACTCCGCCTTGATCAACGTGGCCGAAAGCAGCTCCGTGATCTCGCGCACGGCTTCCAGATGCGTAAACAGCAGCTTTTCATTGTCATCAAGCACCTGACGGAACAGACGAAGCTGGTTGACAACACTCACCGGCTTTTCCTTGAATGAGCTTTCACCCATGACGCGATTGAGATCGAGCAGAGCCCGGGATTTCGCGTCGGAATAGGGCTTCAGGTCGACAATGACATCCGAACGCAGGGCTCGCGTTTCATCGGAGACGACGGCGATGGCCCGATCCAGTGTGGCGAGCATCTTCTCTTCGAGATAGGCCAGCTTGTCGTCCTCCGAAACCGGAGCAATCTGGCTCATCGGGCGCAATGCGACAACCGATGCTTTACTGTCATTCACGTCATGCACTTCTTGTTGGATTGTCATTGGATATCAACCCTGTGTAACGGTTTTACTGGTGTTAGGGATCTTGAGATAATCGGCAAGACCGACTGCATTCGAACGGGCAAGCTGGTCGCCAAGCTGTTCAACCATCATTGACCGCCAGATTTCGCCGGCCGTACCTTTGCCAAAGAATGCTTCGGAATCGCGCGGCAGCATTTCACCCAGAAACTGGCTGAGCAGCATGGCCTCGAACTTGACCCCCAGATCCGAGCGATTGGGCGACATGTTGTAGCGCGTGCTACCACTGACCTCATCAGTGAGGAAAGCAGGCCTTGCGATTGAGGAGTAGGTGTTCTTGAAGTCCTTCTGTTCGTCTCCCTTCAGGGCGGCTTCGACAGAGGCAAGCTCTGCCGAAGTTGAGGTGAGAGAAGAGGAGGTACCAAGTCGCATGGTGGCATTTTGCTGCTCGACAGGATCGGCGGCGCGGACCACATCGAGAACCAGATCGGAAGGAATGGAAATCGCCATGTCAGGTCTCTTGCTTCAAGGTGAAAACAACTTGTGCCGATGTTAGGTCCGCTGGCTTGTGCGTGGCTTGCCACTGGCTTGCGGGGCTTCAAACGCTCGTCCGTTACCCCTTAGCGGCTTCTTGTGCGGTCAAGGCATCGGACAAAGCGCGGAAAGGATCCTGCACTTCAGACTGGCTGAGGCTGTCATAAGGGGCTTGGCACAGAATGTCGTAGATCCTCGGAATGAGGGTCAACGCATGGTCGAGATCCGGGTCGAGGCCTTTGGTATAGCCGCCGAGCAGGCGCAGATCGCGCGTTTCCTCAAACCGGGCAATCATGCCCTTGAGCTTCATGATCAGCTGGGTTTCATTCTTCGACCATGCCTTGTTTGCCATACGCGAGACCGAAGACAGCACGTTGATCGCCGGATAGCGGCCCTGATCGGCGATCGCCCGATCCAGAACGATGTGGCCGTCGAGAATGCCGCGAATGGAGTCGGCAACTGGATCATTGTGATCATCACCATCGACAAGCACCGCAAAGATCCCCGTGATCGCACCACAAGGCTGATCAGCACTGTCAGGCTGGATGCCCGGGCCAGCCCGTTCAAGCAGGCGTGGAAGTTCGGAAAAGACGCTAGGCGTGAAGCCACGAGCAACGGCCGGTTCTCCCGATGCCATCGCAACATCTCGGGCGGCCTGCGCAAAGCGGGTCGCCGAGTCCATGATCATCAACACGGACTTGCCCTGGTCGCGGAAGAATTCGGCGATGGCCATGGCGGTCTTAGGTGCCTGTCGACGCATCATCGGACTTTCATCGCCCGTGGCGACAACCACGATTGATTTCTTGAGCGCGTCCCCGAGGGTTCCCTCGATGAACTCACGCACTTCGCGCCCCCTCTCACCAACGAGGGCTACTACAACGATTTCGAAGTCAAGCGCCTTGGCAAACATGGCCAGAAGCGTAGATTTCCCAACCCCGGATCCAGCGAAAACGCCAATGCGCTGACCGACGCAGAGAGGAGTGAAGAGATCAACCGCACGCACACCCGTACGCACAGGCTTGTCGATGAGCGCGCGTTCCATCGCTGGCGGCGGATCGCTTTCAAGAGCGACCTGTTCACGACCGGGAACGAGCATTCCACGACCATCAATCGGGCGGCCCAGCGCATCGATCACGCGCCCTGTCCAGCTCGAATCCGGGTTGAGCTGAACCGGACCCATGCAGAACACACGGGTCCCGATGCCTACATCAAGATGCTGGCTGTAGGGCTTGGCGTAGACCTTGCCTTCGTCAATACGGATGATTTCTGCCCGTGCCGGACCTCGTCCATGGGCACGTTTCACGTCCAGCTCAACGCAATCGCCAATACAGACATGCTTGTCGAGCCCGCTGATGCCATAATAGCCCGGCGTGATTTGCGTAACCTCACCACAGGTTCGAACAGAGGTGGTCTCGTCTTGCAACAGGCGAACAACGCCCTGAAGCCGATCAAGCTTGCTGGTGCGAATATAGCGCGGATGAGAAACCTGCGCGTCGCTGGATGTCATGTTATCCATGGGTTATCCCTCTTGGGAAAACTGTTTCAGATAGCGCTCCTGCATCATTTGAAGCGCTTCTTCCGGAAGCCGGTTTGAAGGATGATTGGCAAGGCCGGTCACTGGCGGCAGGGAGGGCTTGAGAGCATCAAGACTGGTCTCACTCTGCGATGACACTGTTGTCTCGGGCGAAGCACTGGCCACATCGGATACGCTGTTAGCCTCAGTTGGCAGATTGATCAGCTTCGACAGATCAAACGCACCATCCCCCACCAGATCAATCGGCGCCGGCGTCACCTCTGGCATCCGGGCAATGACCGGAGGAGGGGGGACATCGGTTTCTGCCCTAAAGCTGCGATCAATGCCGGGTTCGGACGACTGGAACAGCGAAGACACCATCGACAGGAAATCCCCCACGAGCGGAATGTCCTCAAACGAAAAGCCATTTGAGCTTGTAGACATATTGGTTTCAAACGCAGACGAGATGGACGGAAGATCGTAGCGACTGGCCTGTTGCACGGAGGTGCTGCGATAGGCCGAGAATTCGCGACCGATGCGGCTAAGATCAACGGGTTCAGGTTCCATAACAGCGCGAGGCGCAGAGACGGGAGTGGTCATGACTCGCTTCCCAATTCGCGAATGGCTTCTTGCTGCGCATTCTCGGATGTTTCCATGGCTTTGGCAGCACTTTCGAACGTGCGGCTGACCATGATCAGTTTGGCCATTTCAGTCATGGCATTGACGTTGGAACCCTCGACATAGCCCTGAACAACTCTGGCTCTGGTCGGATCCTGAACGGGAAAGGCAACGCCATCAATGGAGACCGCCGAACCGCCATAACGGGTGAGTTTGTCATCCTCGCTAATTTCGAACAGTCCGATCCGGCCTTGTGCCTGACCATTCTGGACGATCTCGCCATCCTCCTGAATGATCGGCGAGGCTCCTTCAGGATCAAGCTGGATCGGAGCACCGCCTGTCGACAGGATCGGCTCGCCATTCACGGTGGTCAGCATGCCCGCCTGGTTGATGGTCAAACGACCGTCACGGGTATAGGCAACCTCATCACCGCGCTGGATCGAAAACCAGGCTTCACCCTCGATGGCGACATCAAGAGGGTTGTCAGTCTTGGTGATCGCACCCTGTCGACGAGAAATGTAGGTATCGCCCATGGACACGAAGCTGACGTCATTCTTGCCCGCATTGGTCAGGGTTTCAGAAAAGCTGATCTCTTCTGCCCGATAACCAGCGGTGTTGATGTTAGCCACGTTACGGGCGATAGAATTCATGCGGTTTTCCATCGCCACCTGCGCGGATAGCGATACATAAAGTGAAGACGGCATCAAATACCTCCCAGCTTCAGCCCCTGAAGGCTCATCAAGAGATCCTCATCCATGCTCACCATCGAGGTGCCGCTTAACAGCACGTTGGGAACAGAGGTCGAGATATCCTGATTTTCAAGATCCCAGAGAGAGGTGAAGCGCACCAGCAATTCCTTGACCTTGTCAGGATCCTGAAGATCTTCGATGTCAATCCGCTCCTCGATCATAGCTGCCTGCAGGTCGAGATCGGACCCGGCCGCCTCATCGGCGATGCCAACAAGGGTACGGGTGACCTCGGCAAGAGCAGGGTCTGCGAGCAGTTCCATCGCATTCGTGATGTTGCCCGCCTTGCGCTCAAAATAAAGCGCCAGCTGAACACCGGTGTTATCCTCGCCTTCCTGATCTTCCAGCGTCTGTCGCACATACATGTCGACGACATCCTGCTGAACTTTTTCGAAGGATGTGGTGGCTTCGCCAAATTGTTCGAAATTGAAGGCTTCTGCGAAAGTACGGAAGCGTTCATCCGTCAGTTTGTTTGCAAAAGCTTCATCACTGGAAACACCTTCGTCCAACACCTTGCGCATATAGGCCTTGGCATAGGTCATGTCCTCAAGGCCGAAGGCCTTCATGGCATAGCTGAAGACGTCATAGTCTTCGATGAACTCGTCGACGGTTTTGATGTCACGAATTTTTTCGAGATATTTTTCGCTCAGTCGGTCGACAAGAGGGTCTTTTCTGACCACATCCAGCGACTTGCTCATATTATTATTGAGCATGGTGAGCCGTAGGGAAGTATCAATCATAACGGGCACTCCTGGAGTTTCTGCGCTCACATTGCTCCGCGCAGCTTGTCCGAAGCTGACTATCCCCGAACTCAGACTGTTTTCGGCATTAAATACACGCTCAAACCACTGTCCAAAATCTGGTCAGGTTCGCGCAAGACAGGCCCTTTAGGTTGTCCTCAACAACGACAATTCTAAATCGGGAGAGCCGATCTTGAGTGTATTCCTCGGACTTTTCATCGCAATGGCCTCACTATTGGGCGGTTTCGCCGCTATGGGTGGGCACGTGGCTGTGCTTCTTCAGCCTTGGGAGTTTGTCATCGTATTCGGCGTGGCATTCGGCACTTTCGTCATCGCCAATCCTATCAAGACGGTGCTCGATACCGGAGCGGCCTTCACCGAGGCGATTTCAAACTCCGTTCCCAAGAAGAAAGATTATCTCGACGTACTGGGGCTGCTTTACACATTGATGCGCGAACTGCGCGCCAAGGGCCGCAACGAAGTCGAACCGCATATCGAGACCCCTGAAACCTCGGAAATCTTCGCGCACTATCCGAGCATTCGACGCAACGCCGCACTTCGCGACTTCATCTGCGATTATTTTCGCCTTCTCATCGTCTCCAACGCACGGCCCCATGAAATCGAGGCCCTGATGGACGAAGAGTTGATGACCAGAATGCGGGATCAGATGAAACCTTATCTTGCGCTCAGCGCTCAGGCAGAAAGCCTTCCTGCCATCGGTATCGTCGCAGCTGTCCTTGGTGTCATCAAGGCCATGGGCGCCATCGACCAGAGCCCGGCCATTCTGGGTGGCCTCATCGGGGCAGCACTTGTTGGTACCTTCGCCGGTATCTTCGCAGCCTACGCGCTTGTCGGCCCGCTCGCCAACAAGGTCAAATCCGTCCGCGAGAAAAGAGGCCGCGAATATGTTCTGGTCAAGCAAACCCTGCTTGCCTTCATGAACGGCGCGGCACCGCAGATCGCTCTGGAACATGGCCGCAAGACCATCTCCGAACTCGATCGTCCCTCCATCGACGAGGTCGAAAATCAGACCATGAATGCCGGATCCTTCACGCCCAGCGATGGCTCCGTCCACGAGTTGAACCAGAAGGGAGCCGCGTAAGTCGATGATGCAAGCCCATCACACGCCCATTACCGACAGCCTGCTTGATGCAGCGGGTACTTCCATCGAACGCCTACCCATGCTGCCGATCATCTTCGACAGGGCAGCCCGGGTCTTTGCCGATACCATGCGCCAGCGGGCAGCGTCCCCGGTCTATGTCTCGGTCAGCTATGTCGGCAACGAACGCATCGGCGATGTACTGGATGCCAACGAAGCCAATGCCTTGGCGGCGGTTGTGTACACGCCGGAATGGGACACCCGAATTCTGATCGGCTTCGACCGCGACTTCATTTTCTCGATGATGGAAGTCATGTTCGGCGCAGACGGCACCGAGCCTCCGGTCGACGATGAACGCGCCTTCTCCAATATTGAAACCCGTGTTTCACGTTCCCTGTTCAACGATGCGATCAAATGTCTGGAAGATGCCTTCAAGTCGATCTCAGACATCACGCTCAAGTTCGAACGGATCGAAAGCCGGATGGACTTTGCCGTGATCGGTCGCCGCAACAATACCGCCGTGGTGGGCCGATTGCTGTTGCAGGCCATCGGTCGGGGCGGGGAGATGTTTGTGGTTATTCCGCACAACGCACTTACTCCCTTGCGACAGAATCTGACGCAGGTCGTTTCCGGTGAAGGCAACAACCGCGACAAGAAATGGACGCATCAGTTCCAGGCTGAGATCCAGCGCACCAATGTCACGCTGGATGCAGTGCTCGAAGAACGCTCGATTTCTCTTGATGAACTGGCAAACCTGAAAGTGGGAGACATCCTGCAATTACAGGCGACGCCGCGCAGCAAGGTCACCTTGCGCTGTAACAACCAATCCCTGTTTGCCTGCACCATGGGTCAGGCCGATGGATCCTACTGCCTGAAGGTCGAGGATTCCATCCATCAGAAAGAGGACATTCTCGATGATATCCTATCTCGCTGACGGCATTTTGATGATTGCACTGGTCGTGACCTCTGTGTGGGTCATGAAGATGAACGGACGACTGCAGAGATTGCGGGACAACCAGTTCGAGTTTCGTCGCATCATGGAACAGACAAATCAGGCTCTGGAAGGCATCGAGCTGTCGATTGACGAGATCAACATCCGCGGCAAGCAGGTGCTCAATGCTCTTGGCAACCGGATTGATGAAGCCCGCGACATCGTCACCGACATCGACAAGATGACCCGCGAAGTCCGGATTGCACAGAAGGAATTGCGTCTGGAAATGGTCACCTTTCAGGAACAGATCGGCAAAGAATGCTCCAGCCAGATCGACATCCTGAAAAAGATTAGCGATGCAGCCAACGTGGCATCGGGCAACCGCGCGGTGAACGAGAGTGACTTCGTCAATATTCACCGCACTGACATCCAGAATGGCGAGGTCGAACCGACCTATCACCGTCTGGAAGACCAGCTTCCACCCATGCTGCGCAAAGTGCGGCTCAAATCCTGAGCCTGCGGCAGGTTAGACATTCCAATTCGACAAAAGGACTTTGAACAATGATTGATGACATGGATTTCCAGAAGATCAGCCCTGAAGACATGCCGAACCCCCCGATTGAAGAAGCGGGTGCCAAGGAACCCAAATTCGAGGATTTTGGTGTAAAGGCCAAACAGGAACCAACGCTCGGCTCCACCATCGATACCAATCGCAACCTTGACACCATCCTTGGTATTTCGGTCGATATTCAGGTTGTTCTTGGCTCGGCCTCCATGCTGGTCTCAAACCTGCTGAAATTGGGACGTGGCGCCGTGATCCCGCTTGATCACAGGGTCGGCGAACCGGTGGAAGTGGTTGTCAACGGTCGCGTTGTGGCCCGTGGCGAGGTGATTGTCGTCGAAGACGATAACTCCCGCTTCGGTGTATCCCTGACAGAAATCGTCGGCACCAATCCTGCATCGTCAAGCGAAACCGTGAACTGACGCTTCGCCTTTGATCAACAACACTCTTCGCAAGGCAGGGCTTTGCGAAGACCGACGGACAACAAAGCAGCCCAGTTAGAGGCTTCAATAGAGGTATGTCATGAGCGCATTGGCACCGGTTTCGAACGAAATCCAGCTCCCGCAGGTCCAGAAGAGGAAACTGCGTGGCATCGACAAAGTGGCAGCTTTGATGCTTGGTATGGGTCAGTCGAATGCTGCCAAGATGCTGCGCCACTTCGACACCGACGAAATCCGGCTGATAACGCGGGCTGCCGCGCAGTTGGGCAGTGTCAACGCCCACGAAATGGAAGAGATCATCGAGGAATTCGTCGAACAATTCTCCGATGGCTCCAGCCTCTATGGGTCCGTCAACGAGGTTCAGAAACTGCTGACCGGGGTGCTTTCCGAAGATGAAGTGTCCGACATCATCGCCGATGTCGCAGGCGCATCGAACTGGTCCATTTGGGACCGGATCTCGACCATCTCCGAGACGGCAATCGCCAACTATCTGCGCAAGGAACATCCCCAGACCGCAGCCTTCATTCTGTCCCGCAGCAAACCCGCAGCAGCGGCCAAGATCATGAACCAGCTGCCTGCGGAGCTGCGCAACCAATTGATGCGCCGCATGTTGTCGATCAAGCCGATCGTTCAGGATGCATCCCGGGACATCGAGAAGGTCTTGCACGAGGACTTCCTGTTGAACTTCTCGGGCAATATGGAAGCGGATACCTTCTCGCGTATGGCAAGCATCCTCAACCAGATGGAACGCGATCAGATGGAAGCGGCCCTCAACAATCTGGAAGAGCGCCAGCCAAAGTCGGCCGAAGCCCTCAAGAGCCTGCTCTTCACCTTCGACGACATCGTCAATCTCACGCCGCGCGCACGCATGGCCATCTTCGACCAGATCAACTCCGATCAGATTGTCATGGCCCTCAAGGGAACGGACGGCAACCTGCGCCAGTCGATCCTTTCGACCCTTGCCAGCAGAACCCGGCGCATGGTCGAGCACGAACTGGCAAGCAGCCAACCGGCCCAGGAACGCGATGTTCTGGCCGCACGACGCGAAATCACCGATCTCGCCCTCGAAATGGCTGGACGTGGCGAAATCGATCTCAATCCGAAACAGGATGGAGGGGCTCTCCTGCAGTAATTTGGGCCCACTCAGAGCAGCGTGATCGTCAATGGCCGAAGAAGAAAAAGACAGCAAGACAGAAGAACCCACGGAGAAGAAACTCCGAGACGCGATCGAAAAAGGCAACATACCTCTATCGAAAGAAGTCAACGTCTTTGCGGGGATCCTCGCCTTGCTGTTGGTCCTCGGTTTTGCGATCAGCGCTCAGGTTCAGAGGATATCAGTCGTACTGGGACGACTGTTGGATGGAACGGGAGATATCCGAATTGAAAACGAAACGGATTTCATACAACTGTCAAGCGCCGTTGGCCTTGAAGTTGCACGGTTTCTTGTCGCGCCAATTGCGATCTTTCTCGTATTTGGACTCGCTGCGACATGGTTTCAACACCCGCCGCAGGTGTCTTTCGAGAGGCTCAAACCTGACCTCTCCAAACTGTCACCCGGCAAGGGCTTCAAACGAATGTTTGGAGCACAGGGTGGCGTGGAGTTTCTCAAGGCCTTCGCAAAATTCATCATTCTCGCTGTTGTCATTGGCATTCTTTTGTCCAACGAGCGTCAGGTACTGACTAACATGATGTTTACAGACCCAACGATGCTGCCCGAAGAACTGCTGACCATCACGATCCGACTGATCTCGGGGGTGTGTGTGGCGATCATTTCGCTCGTCGCACTGGATGTGATTTGGGTACGCGGCCATTGGCGCCGGGAACTGCGTATGAGCCGTAAGGAACTGAAGGATGAGTATAAGCAAACCGAGGGGGATCCTCTGGTCAAGGGCCGCATGCGTTCGCTTGCCAGAGACAGGGCTCGCAATCGTATGATGTCATCGGTTCCCGATGCGACAATCGTCATTGCCAACCCGACCCATTTTGCGGTTGCTCTTCGCTATGTGCATAACGAAGACAAGGCTCCGATGGTCGTGGCCAAAGGGCAGGACCTCATCGCCTTGAAGATCCGTCAAATTGCGGAGGATAACGACATCCCGGTGGTCGAGGACATCCAGCTGGCGCGGGCACTTTATGCGAAAAGTGAAGTGGATATGCAAATTCCGCCACAGTTCTATCGAGTAGTTGCGGAATTGCTATATTACGTGTATACCGCTGATAATACTCAAACTAAATCGGCTGCGGGGGCTTATGAATAAACTGACCCGGAGAGCTACCACTGGCGAACGCAAATCGCCACCCCATACCGGTAGTCACCAAGAGTGTCTTACCCGTGCTCTCATGTGGGCCTTCGATGATCTCGGTTCTGAACTGCGCCTGATCGATGTTGACCACCTCATCTCCTACATTCATTCCGGCGCTCACGGAAACATCCGCGATCTTGTTGCATCCTCGGCCGAGCTGTTCTTCCGCGAAGGCACTGTCTCCTATCTTGATCAGGCAAGCATGGTCGTCACCTGGTCATCGGTTCCCCGAATTGTGCTCAATCTCGAATTCCGTAACGACGGCGTTGTTGCAAGGTTCGAAATGCTGCTGACCACATCAGTAACTGACATCACCTTGCGCGAATTGACGATCGAACAGGCCGAAACAACGGCGCTCGCCGAGCTTGACTGCCTTGTTGATGCACTGCGCAATGCTCGTCTGAAACCCGCCAGCAAAGAATGGTCACCTAAATCGATACAGAACTGAAATTGTGTCGCTTTAGAGCCTCGATCTTGCTTTCGTCCTGAATAGCCTCGGTTTCCTGCCGGGGCTTTTTCGTTACAACAGCCTGACACAAGCTTACCAGACCACACTGCCTCCAGACCGTTCAAATGCGCGTTTCATTAAAGCGCGAACAACGCGAGGCACAAATGAACAGCTTGTCAGGTTTGCTGAACACAGCTTTCCGAAATACACGATTTCTGCAAGGCGTCTTTTGTCTGGCGCTTTGCATGGTCGCCACGATTGTACCGGCCACGTCGGCTCCTGCCCAAGACAGCGAGATGGATGCAAAGGCCGCCATCGCCGCGGAAATCAGCACCAGCGACGCGAAAAACTATTGTGCCAACATTGCCGATGTTGCACGCGAGGAGCGGATTGCCTGGCAGGTCCGCAACCTTGTCGCTCTGCAGGCCGATATCGATGAGCGGACGAAGAAGCTCGAAGAGCTGCGCACCGATGTGCGTCAGTGGATCGAAAAGCGAGACCGCATTCTCAGTGAAGTGAAAGAACACATTGTGTCTGTTTATGAGCGGATGCGTCCCGACGCCGCTGCGGAAAGTCTGGCCAGACTGGACAATGATGTCGCCATTGGTCTTCTGACCGGCATGCAGCCGCGCGTCGTCGGGAGCATTCTCAATGAAATGGAATCGGGTCGTGCCTCTGCGCTGACGCAAGGCATGGCGTCCCTGGTTGAACTGGAAACAGAGGAGGGGACCCGTGACTAGTCATCCCGTCAAACCCGTTATCAGCATTCTCGCATTCATGGCTCTTGCGGGCTGTACCGAAACCCTCAAGACCATGCACGACACGCCAGCCCTCAGTCCGATGGGGCAGGGGCTGCAATACAAGGAATTCCAGTCTCCACTGGCCCGATACCAACCACCGGCTCACAAGAGCTATCAGTCCATGTGGGATTCCGAACGCACCGAATTCTTCAAGGAACCGCGCGCCAAATCTGTCGGCGATGTCCTGACTGTCGCCATCGACATTTCTGATGAAGCCAATCTGGACAACGAGTCCGATCGCAGTCGTTCCTCCAACAACACCTCAGGCCTCGATTTCACCTTCGGTCTGTTCGGCTTCGAAGATGAGGGCAGTGGCGATCTTGATATCGGATCCGACACCGCATCCCGTGGTCGTGGCGAGATCAATCGAAGCGAGAAAATAAGTCTTCAGGTTGCTGCCGTCGTCACACAGAAACTGCCCAACGGCAATCTTGTGATTTCCGGCACACAGGAGGTTCGCGTCAACAATGAGGTCCGCGTGCTCAATGTAGAGGGCATCGTAAGACCAAGAGACATCGGACCGGAAAACACGATCACATACGACAAGATCGCCGAAGCCCGTATTTCCTACGGTGGGCGCGGGCATGTCAGTGAGATGCAGAAGCCGGCCTGGGGACAGCGGATTTATGAAACAATCACGCCTTTCTAATCCCAAGAACGATCTTGTCTGGAACCGGACGGGAGACATCCCGTCCGCACCGAACGTCCCCAGTCTTGAAGACCGAAAAAACAAGTCCAACAGGAACAACGCTGCAATGTCCGAACTTTCCTTTCCTGCGGAAGCCAGTTCTGAAACAGAAACGCGACGGTTTGACCCGAGTGCCATTTCCGTCACCATGATCCTGACCTTGCTGGCAATCGGTGCCGGAGCACTTGCGGGTATGAATCTGGTCGATCAGACCAGAATGGCAGTGCTTAAGACCGAGCGCGAACACAATCAGACCGGAATTGTTCCACTCTATGAAAGCACCGGCCACATTCAGCCGATCAAGCCGGTCGTCGCAAACCTTGCCGAACCCAAGAACATGTTCATCCGAATTCAGGGTACCGTGGTGTTCAAGAAGGATGACATCGAGGACGCACCAGTTCTGGTCAGCCGGATAGAAAGCGATATTTCGGCCTATGTTCGCACCCTGACCCTTGCTGATATCGAGGGAGCCGGTGGCCTCAGGCATTTGCGCGAAGACCTCAATCAGCGCGCACTGATCCGAACCGAAGGCAAGGTCAACGAGTTTATTCTCGAAACGATGGTGGTCCAGTGAAATATCTCATTGCATTCATCGCAGTTTGCTTGCTGCTGACCACCCCAGCCAGCGCTCAGGTTCCTGATTTGACCGAACTGCTCCGCCCGGGTGAGGCCTCGGCCAGTGGCCGAATGGTTCAGATGATCGCACTGCTGACGGTGCTATCTCTGGCACCCGGCCTCCTGATCATGGTCACGAGCTTCATTCGTTTTGCTGTTGCCTTTTCCTTTCTGCGGTCGGGACTTGGCCTCCAGTCGACGCCATCCAACATTGTCTTCATCAGCCTTGCGCTGTTCATGACCTTCTATGTCATGGCACCAACCTTTGATCAGGCATGGCGCGATGGCCTGAAACCGCTGATGGACAACCAGATCACCGAGGAACAGGCTTACGAACGTGTGTCTGGCCCGTTCAGGGAATTCATGCTCGATCATGTACGCGAAAAGGATCTTGCACTCTTCAACGATCTTGCCGCCTCCAGACTAACTGGCGTTGCCGTCGACGATCCCAACAATGTTGAAATGCGCGTGCTGATCCCGTCCTTCATGATTTCCGAACTCCGCCGTGGCTTCGAAATCGGTTTCCTCGTGGTCCTGCCATTTCTGGTAATCGATCTGATCGTCGCAACCCTCACCATGTCCATGGGCATGATGATGTTGCCACCAACCGTCATCTCGCTGCCCTTCAAGGCCCTGTTCTTCATCCTGATCGATGGATGGAACATTCTGGTCGGAGGACTTATTCGCTCATTCTTCTAGGTTCATGCTCTGCCCTGCAGCAAACCTGCCGCCGTTCACACCCCGTGAATGGCGGCTTTTTTTTGCTAAAATCCGGCCAGAAGCAGCACATTGAGCCCCGTCTGATTGCAGCTTCCTGTCGCTCCAATTCTTAAGAATTACGTCGAAAATTTGAATAGAATTCAAAATATATATTTTAATTCAAACACTTAGACAAACCCGGAAAGCTTCAGGCAAGTTTGGCAAGGTAAAACTGATCCATCGAAACAGTCGGAGAGCGACGATGGATCCTGTCTATATCATGAAGCTGGCAAACCAGCACCAGAACTGGCTATCGGTTCGCGAAGCGACCGTGGCCCAGAATGTGGCCAACGCCAACACTCCTGGGTATCAGGCCAAGGACGTCGAATCCTTCACCGCTCTGTTTGACAAGGCAAAGGTCCATCTGCGCGGCACCCAGCCGGGGCACATGTCCGCGATGGAACACACCGAACGCAGTGACAGGGTCGAGGACAAGGACAGCTGGGACGTCACCTATTCCGGCAACTCGGTTTCCCTTGAACAGGAAATGATGAAGGTCAACGAGATCGCCCGCGATCACGCCCTGACCACGAGCATCATGAAGTCGATGCATAGCATGATGCTTATGAGTGCAAAGGTACAATAATGATTGATCCGATCTCAGCCACATTCCAGATTTCTTCCAACGGCCTATCGGCACAGGCCCAGCGCCTGCGTGTCATTTCGGAAAACCTGGCCAACGCCCAGTCAACCGGAGAAACAGCAGGGTCCGATCCCTACCGCCGCAAGACTGTAACCTTCAAAAGCGAAATGGACCGCGCCCTTGGTGCCGAACTCGTCGAGATCAAGGACATCGGCAATGACAGTGCTCCGTTTCGGGTCGAGTATGACCCCGGACATCCGGCTGCGGATGAAAACGGACGGGTCAAGCTCCCCAACGTGAACACAATGATCGAACTGTCGGACATGCGCGAAGCCAACCGCAGTTACGAAGCCAACCTCAAAGTCATCTCTCAAACGCGCAGCATGGTGTTGCGTACAATTGATCTGCTAAGGAGCTCATCATGATTGACGCAATGAACAGCGTATCCGGCATTAACAGCAGCCTGGGCATGAACGGTGTAACCGAAACCCGCTACGTCAACACCGACCGCACCAATGCTGCCGCCGCAGCTACCGTCGACGAAACAGGTCAGTCCTTCACCGACTATTTCGCCAAGATGTCCAGCGACGCGATCAACACCATCAAGCAGGGCGAGAGCGCCTCGATTGCTGGCATTCAGGGCAAGGAGTCCGTTCAGAATGTCGTCCAGGCCGTGATGGACGCAGAGCTCACCCTTCAGAGCGCGATCGCCATCCGCAACAAGATTGTAACCGCCTATCAGGAAGTCAGCCGCATGGCGATCTGAGCCTGAGGCTTGAAGACTATTCCAGTTATTTGATAAAAACCCGAGGATCAGGTCAATGAAATCTCTCGCTATTGCAGCCACCGGGATGAGCGCTCAGCAGCTCAACGTCGAAGTCATTGCCAACAACATCGCCAACATGAACACCACCGGTTACAAGCGGGCGCGCGCCGAGTTCACGGATCTGCTCTATCAGGCAGAACGCGTTCAAGGCATCCCGAACCGGACTGGCGAGGACCCGATCCCGGAAGGTGCGCAGCTTGGCCTTGGCGTTCGCGCTGCTGCCATCCGCAACCTTCACACTCAGGGTGGACTGGACAACACCGGCAACAAGTTCGACCTTGCAGTTGATGGACGCGGCTGGTTTGTCGTGACCAACGCCGAAGGGGAAACACTCTATACTCGCGCTGGCGCCTTCAACACCAATGGCGAAGGCCGCCTCGTGACTGCTGACGGCTACCCGGTAGAGCCAGCAATCGTACTGCCAGCCGACACCATTGATGTTCAGGTCAATGAAACCGGCGAGGTCTATGCCATCGTCGACAGCCAGACCAATCCTCAGAAACTTGGCCAGCTTCAGATGGCAATCTTTGCCAACGATGCGGGCCTCGAAGCCAAGGGAGGCAACCTCTTCAAGGAAACCGAAGCCTCTGGCACCCCGACCGATGGCGTGGCTGGTGATGCCGGGTTCGGTCGTATCCGTCAGGGCTATCTTGAGACAAGCAACGTTGATCCGGTCAAGGAAATCACATCGCTCATCAATGCCCAGCGCGGCTACGAGATGAATTCGAAGGTCATTCAGGCCGCTGATGACATGGCCGGGATCGTCACCAAAGGCATCCGCTGATGACCAGAGCTCGCTCCATACCGCTGGTGCGTCGGTCTCGCCGCATCTTTATGATCCTTGTCGCCGCACTGTTCATGGCCTTCGGCGCCATGTGGCTCGTCATGCCAGCCAAGGCGTCATCACGCGTCGTCAGCCTGCCGGTGCCAAAGATTACATTGAAGCGGGGAGACGTCATCAATCTCACCGTGCTTGAACAGAAGTCGTTCAACGCCAACCGGATTGATCGCTTTAGTGTCGTCCCGAAGAGCGGGGAGCTTCTGGGCAAGGAAGTCACCCGTGATCTCGTCGCAGGCATGCCCATTCATCGGTCAGCCATTGCCCGTCGCGAGATCATCAAACGCGGAGCACCGGCCCAACTCGTGTTCCGGGAGCAGGGGCTCAACATCATCGCCCATGTGGAACCGCTGGAGGATGGCGTCATTGGCGATGTCATCCGGGTGCGCAATCTTGATTCCGGCCTGATCGTGAGTGGCATCGTCCAACCGGACGGAACAATTTCTATCGGACCCTGAAGAAAGACTGGGCAAAGACTGGACAGGGATCTCGAAATTGGGCCCTGGAGGAAAAGCAAGAATGACAATGAGGACGACCATGAAGACCTTTATGAACTGGCTTTCGGCTGGCCTGATCGGACTGCTCTTGTCCCTTGATGCCAACGCTGCCGTGCGGATCAAGGACATCACATCGCTTCAGGGCGTACGTGAAAACCAGCTTGTCGGCTATGGTCTGGTCATTGGTCTGCTGGGAACCGGCGACACATTGCGAAACACGCCCTTCACCGAGCAATCCCTGCAATCGATGCTCGACAGCATGGGGGTCAATGTTCGCGACTCCCGCCTCAGGACACGCAACGTCGCTGCTGTGGTTGTCACAGCCAATTTCCCTGCCTTTGTGCAGAAAGGCTCCCGCATTGATGTCACGGTGTCCTCGTTGGGTGACGCAAGTTCATTGTCTGGCGGCACACTCATCGCCACCCCACTGATGGGTGCCGATGGCAAGATCTATGCTGTTGCACAAGGGGCAATGACCGTATCCGGTTTCTCTGAGCAGGGGGAAGCCCAGACAGTGAAGGCCGGCGTTGCGACGTCCGGAATGATCAGCAATGGCGCGATCGTAGAACGCTCCCTTGGTGACTCCTTTGCCCGACTGCCCAATCTGGTGCTGGAACTCTCGAACCCCGATTTCAAGACGGCCGTAAGGGTTGCCGGACGCGATCAATGCCTTTTCACGCGCAAGATATGGCGTGACACTGGCGAAGGAACGCGATCTGCGCTCTGTTGAACTGCGACTACCGCCGAATGTCAGCACCACCCGCTTCATTGCCGAGATCGAGGGCCTCGCCGTGCAACCGGACACGCCAGCGCGCGTGGTGGTGGACGAGAGGACGGGCACAGTCGTGATCGGCAGCAATGTTCAGATATCAACCGTGGCTGTCACACACGGAAATCTTATTGTCCGTGTAACAGAACAACCCTATGCCAGCCAACCATCACCATTGTCTGAAACAGGGCAAACCGTCGTCTTGCCCCAGACCACCATCGAGGCGGAGCAAGAAAACGGCAATATGTCGATTATCGGCGGGACAGACCTTCAGACCCTTGTAAGTGGCCTCAACCGCATCGGCCTGCGCCCATCAGGGGTGATCTCGATCCTGCAAACCATCAAGACAGCAGGCGCTCTGCAAGCAGATCTGGTGGTCCAGTAAAGCCCTGAAGTCTATCCACCTGGATGTAAGTTCTTTCTTTGGCCGCTCCAAGCCTCAACTCAACCCCGTCATCTCCGTGACGGGGTTTTCTTTTGTTTCTTTTCTCACTCTATTGAGTAATAAGAGCAGACATATTTAGCAACGCGCGTTGCATCGACGGGAGCCGTGGGGTTCATCAATACGCAATCAAACGCATTTTGCCCCTTGAACCCACACAAGCGCCTCACCATATAACCAACTGTGGCGGTGTGACCCCACCCGTTAACAACAGCTTCCCACAAGGTGTCAACATACCCCGGGCTCAGGTTCAGGCACCATCTTGACTTCGACGAACACATTTTTCTTGTCGTTTCTCTTGGTGTGACGGTCAATGTCCGGGAATTTCAATCAAATTCTCCCTAGAAACTAAAGTGAAATCGCCGACAAAATATTTGCAATCTCCGATCAACGATTAACACTTGCTGGAAAACGAAAATACTGTAAATAATTGAAATCAATAAAGAAACGGAATTCGTATTGAAATTCGCGTAAATGCCGATTAACCAAACCAAGGTCATTTCCTTGAATTTGACCGGCATTCTCAATATATCTGCTCTATCAAGTGGCGTGAAATGTAAAAGGTACAAAGAAATTTAGCTAAATGTACCGATGAGTTTAAAAAACATTTTGCACGAATTCACTTAAAAACGCTCCCCCGGCTTTTAAAATACATTTCCCGAAACTTCTGAATGTTGCCACGTCCCTCCAGTTTTGTAGTGACGACGAAGCAATATAAAAGTACTCCTATCTTCACCAAGAGGGAGTATTGCGATGATAGTTGTTATTGATAATCGTGGTATTGTAACAGACGGCTACACGTCCGGATTTCAGCGTGAAGGCGTGGCGTCAATTGGGTTCGTACCACAAGAATTTAATGGTTGGGTCAGCAGCATTTCAGATTCTGACATCAGTGCTGTAGAGGCCTTTCTTCTGGGTGATTGCGATGAACGGGCAAACTATCCCGGACTGATCCGCAGACGCTGCAACAAAACTCCAGTCATTGCTCTTAATGACACTCCTTCCCTTGAACAGACGCTTGATCTGTTTGCCGCAGGGTTTGATGACGTTGTGCGCAAACCGATCCACGTCAAGGAGATTCTAGTCAGAGCAGCGGCCATCCGCCGTCGTACAGGAGATAATGCCGAAATGCAGCCCACTGGTGATATCCGTGTCTATTTCGACGGGCGCGCGCCTGAAATCAAAGGGGAAATCATGGAGCTGCCCCGTCGCGAACGCCGCATCCTCGAGTTTCTTGTAAAGAACAAGGAACGTCGCGTCAGCCGCGCTCAAATCTACAACGCAGTCTATGGTCTTCTCAACGAAGATGTTGAAGAAACCGTCGTAGAAAGCCACATCAGCAAACTGCGCAAGAAGCTCAAAGTGAGACTTGGCTACGATCCAATCGATTCCAAGCGGTATCTTGGCTACATGTTCAATGGCAATCTGGAAACGACCTGAAACATTGAATAGGTCTTTCGCCATGAACCACTTCATTACAAGACGAATATTGACTTCAACATATTGACCACGGCCGGACAATCTTTCTTGTCCGTGCCAGGCTGGGATGAGTAAAAACCTCCCAGGCCGATTTTTCAAACAGACAAACTCTGTTCTTCAAAGACCCTATCGCTTCAACATTGTCCGAAGCTGTAGGTATAGTCCAAAAATTGCAAATATACAGAGACACTGGAAAACTCGCATGGTACCCGGCTCTGATATTTATCAGTCATTCTCATGAGGCTTGCTGAAGCTCTGCTGCACATGGATGTGACGATGCGGGGATGCCTCCTCACCATCATGCACATGATGGTCGCCCCCAACGGAGACGGGAACAAGCGACAGGGCCCCGTGGGCGACGCCGCGTTCCAGAAACAGCGTTTCCGCCGCCGACGCAATTTCTCCCAGCTTGCCACGCGTCACCTCGATCTCCAGTGCGGTAGAGTGATCAAGCGGCACCGAAATTGACGTGAGGTGCCGATTGTGGGCATCAAGCCTGCGCTTTGCGAGGCGTGCCCCGAGGTTTCTCTTGGTCTGATCAACGGTGTAGGAAACAACCCCCAGACAATCGGCGTGCTCAGGTCCATCATTCTGATGCAACATCGCGCGGCGCACCAGATCCCGAATGGCCTCTGAACGATTGAGCGCCCCGCTTTCGCCCATATACTGGTCCAGTGCTGCTGCGATTTCATCGGAAAGCGTGATCGTAATGCGCTTCATATCTACCCCGGTCTTTTGCTTGTTTTGCCCGGTCATTGGCTTGTGGAGGAGCTTAGCAGCAAACGGCCAATATCAGAAGAAACAAAAAAACACGTATTGTGCAGATCTCATCAGTATGATTTATCTAGAAATAAATCATACTGAGTCCAACCACGACAGGATCCTCGCACAATGATCAAGACCGTCCGCACTCTGACGATGGCCGCCCTTGTGTCCGTTATCGCCAACACAGCATCGGCGCATTTTCAGGAAATCATTCCCTCGGCTGACGTTCTTCCTGATGGGGGAGAGGTGACCCTCAACTACATATTCACCCATCCGTTCGAGGGCGGACCGGTGATGAACATGGCAAAGCCGACCGCCGTCGGCGTTCTGAAGGGCGGCGTCAAGACCGACCTCATCTCAGATCTCGAAGAAGCAGCTCAGGGCAAAATGATGGCCTACAGCCTGACCCACGAACTCGTGGAGCCCGGCGCTGCGATCTTCTACATTGAACCGGCTCCCTACTGGGAACCGGCAGAAGGCAAATATATCATTCATTATTCCAAGGTCGTCGTCGACAATTATGCCTCCGGTGAAGGCTGGGATGAAAGCGTCGGTTTCCCGGTAGAGATCACGCCATTGAGCCAACCGACCGGCCTTTGGACCGGCAACCTCTTCACAGGCATCGTCACGAAAGGTGGCAAACCGGTTCCGTTCGCCGAAATCGAGGTTGAATTCATCAACAACCATGGCATAAAGGCCCCGAATGATGCCTATATCACTCAGGTGATCAAGGCTGATGCGAATGGAACCTTTTCTTACGCCATGCCCGTTTCGGGTTGGTGGGGATTTGCTGCGTTGATCGATGGCGACGAGCCCATGACCTCTCCGGACGGAAAAAAGGTTCCGGTGGAGCTCGGAGCGCTTATCTGGGTCAACGCCAAGACGGCTGAATAATGGCTCATATCCCAGACGGACTTTTGTCGCTCCCGGTGCTGATCGGGGGTGGCGCGGTGGCAGCAACAGGCGTTGCTATGGGGCTGCGCTCTATCGATGATCGGGCCATCCCCCGCATTGCCATTCTGTCGGCTGTTTTCTTCTCCGCATCACTTTTGTCGGTTCCGGTCGGGCCGTCGAGCGTCCACGTGCTGCTGTCGACCCTGATGGCCTTGATGCTGGGGCCGGGGATCTTTCCTGCCGTGTTGGTGGCGCTGTTGCTCCAGACGATCCTGTTTGGTTTTGGCGGCCTGACGACCCTTGGTGTCAACACAATCAACATCGCATTGCCCGGCTTTGTCGTCGCTCTGCTGATCGGATCCATGATCAGGCGCGCTTCATCACCAATGAGTGCAAGTGTCATCGGAGCTGTAGGGGCCGCCGTCGCCGTGTTCGGCACCGGTGGCCTTGTGGCCATTTCGCTGTGGCTGTCGTCCTCCGACTATGTGCCTGCCGCCAAGGTCCTGCTGGTGACATATCTGCCGCTCTCGATTGGCGAGGCGCTGATCTGCGGCACAGTGATCGGCTTCCTGAAGAAGACATCCCCCGAAACGCTCTTTCCCCGGTTGGCCGAGAAAGGCGCTAGCGCATGATCCGGCTTGTCACATTTCTGTTGTTTTGCCTCTGTCTGTCCGAGCCGACACTCGCTCACAGTCTCAGGGTCTTTGCGACCGTTGAAGGCTCCATGGTCACCGGTTACGGCTTTTTTGTCGGTGGAGGGCGCCCGTTCGATGTCGAATGGAAAGCCACCATGTCCGACGAGGAAATCGCCACGGGAAAGACCGACAGGGAAGGCGGTTTCCGCTTTGAAGCCCCCGCGACCGTCACAGGGCCAGTTACCGTGACGATCAACTCAGGCGAGGGTCACATAGCGAGCCGCGAACTGCGGCCTGATCGCTTCGGAGCTAGTGAGGCAGCGCACGTAACGGAAGCCGCCCCAGTCTCCCACAAGCTGGAATCACCTGACGCCACCCTCAGCAATGATAGTCCGGCCTTGACTGAAGCCCTGATCGAGACAGCCGTCGCCCGCGAAATCGCTCCGCTGCTTGAACGGATCGAGCAGATGGACTCGCGTCTGCGGCTCACAGACATCGTATCGGGCATCTGTCTGATCGTGGGCATCGCTGGCATCGCGCTCTGGGCGAGGGGGCGTCGTTCATGAGGCTGCCTGCCGATCTTCGGCTCAGGATCGTTGTTGCCGTAGGGATCGTGCTGTTGCAGTCGCCCATAACCCATATCGCGCCCAGCACAACCTATCTTGGCTGGATGATCGCTCTGGCCGCACTCAGCAAAACGCCCATTTCGTGGCGGCGTCTGTTGCATCTGGAAGCTTTCCTGATCCTGCTCTTCATCACGCTTCCATTCACGATACCCGGCACACCTATTTTCCAGATCGGCGGGATCGAAGCCAGTTGGCAGGGCTTCGAGCGGGCGATCGTTCTTGCCTTCAAGATTTCGGCTTCCGTGTTGCTCCTCATGGTTTGCTTCTCCCGTATCGAACCTGTAAAAGTCGGACAGGCCTTACGCGGGCTGAAAGTTCCCGAGGCTCTGGTCCGCATTCTTCTGGGGCTGATCCGATATCTCGACACCATCGGCAACGAATTCAGACGATTACAGGACGCGATGAGACTTCGTTCCTTCAGACCGGGCTCAAACCGGCATACATGGAAGACCTATGGCAACATGATCGGAATGCTGCTTCTGCGTTCTCTCGCAAGGGCTGACAGGGTCGAGGAAGCCATGCGCATGAGAAGCTTTGCCGGACACTTCCCAACCATGCCTTTGCCTGCCATTGCCTTTGCCGACTGGCTCCTGTCGGCATTGTTGCTGGCACTGGCCACCGCACTTCTGAACTGGGAAATTCTATGGATCCATTGATCGAAGCTGATAGCATCACTGTCGAGCGCGACGGCAGATCAGTGCTCCACCACTCGAGCTTCGCCCTTATGCAGGGAGAGCGGCTCGCAATCGTCGGACCGAATGGTGCAGGCAAAACGACCCTCCTGCGATCCCTAGTCGGTCTTGAAACAGTGAGCCATGGCCAGATCAGACTGTTTGGTCAGGTCTGCATGCGCGAAGCTGACTTTCGACAGGCACGGCAGAGGATCGGCTTTCTGTTCCAGGATAGCGACGACCAGCTCTTCTGCCCGACGGTTCTTGAGGATGTCGCTTTCGGCCCCGTAAACCTTGGCCAATCAAGCGAGGAGGCGACAAGGACAGCCGAGGTCACCCTCGAACAGCTCGGCCTTCAGCATCTGGCGGACAGGCTGGTACACAAACTCTCGGGCGGAGAAAAACGTCTGATCTGCCTTGCTGGCCTACTTGCCATGAAGCCCGATGTACTACTCCTCGACGAACCCACCAACGGCGTCGACATGGAGAATGGCAAGCTGCTGGAACAGGCCCTGCTGGCCTTCTCGAACACCATGATCCTCGTCTCTCACGACGATGCCTTCATCAGCCGCATGGCAACGCGCGGCATGATGCTGCGGGATGGCACGCTCAGTGATGCCATGATCCACAGCCATGCCCACGTGCACACCCATATGCACCCCATCGAGGCATCCTGACCGCAACCCAAGCGACACCGAAATCTGTGCGCAGCCTTGGAATCGGCTTTTTAACGCCGCTTTCTTGGTCTACAGCACCTGACTGTCCTTTCTCATGCAAAGCAGCAACAGCTGCGAGAGGACTGGCCAACAGATGCAAAGGACCACCGGGTGGGTATAACGTCGTCACATGGTCCCGCCGTAAACTCGGGCAGGGATCTCAGAATTGACATACTGCGTGGCTTGGCGTTGATCACGATCTTCATCGATCATTCGCCTGCGAATCCGTGGGCGTCCTACACCATGGGAAATTTCGGCTTCTCCGATGCGGCCGAAGCCTTTGTTCTGATGTCTGGAATTGCCGCCGGGCTGGCTTATTCCCGGTCCTTCTTCGGTGGTGAGACAAGAATGGCCACAACGAAGATTGGGCGGCGCGTCGCCGTGATCTACTCCGCACATGTCCTTTCGACCATCGCAGTCATTGTCGCTTTGCTCGCATTGTCTCTGGCCTTGCCCATGCAGGCGCTGATCAAGGAACTGCATGTTTTGCCTCTGGTCCAGCACCCGAGCGAAGCCATTGCCGGGCTGTTCCTGTTGTCCTATCAGCTTGGATACTTCAACATTCTGCCGCTCTATTGTGTGCTGTTAGCTGCTTTGCCATTCTTCCTCTGGTTGGGACAAAAAAGCCTCAACATGCTTCTCGGAGTGTCTGCGGCTCTGTGGCTGATCACCCATCTGGCCGGGCTCTATATGCCTGGTTGGCCGACCGGAGCGAGATGGTTCCTCAACCCCTTCGGCTGGCAACTTCTGTTTGTCATCGGCCTGATGGTCGGCATCCGAAAGAAGCAGGGCCAAAGGCTCGTACCATATTCTCGTTGGCTCTATATTGCCTCAGTCCTGTATGTGCTCGCCGCATTGGGCTGGCAGCTGGCTGGACGCCCAGCTATGCCGCAAGTCTCGTATGGGATTGGCATCTTTCTGGATATGGGAAAAAGCGATCTCTCTTTCCTGCGCCTTCTGCACATCCTTGCTCTTGGTTATGTGATCGCACATTCACAATTGATTGGCAGGTTCCTTACCAGCAGAATTTTCATGCCATTCTGCGTCATGGGGCAGGCGAGCCTGACGACGTTCGTCACCGGTTCACTGATCGCCATTTCCCTGCACATGCTGCATGTCGTGCTGCCTCTGAACCTCATTCTGGACAGCATGCTGATGCTTCTCGGGATAGTCGTTCAGTACGGGTTCGCCAAACGGGCCGGAAATACCAAGCGCCGCGCCGTTGTTCTGTCGGTAACCAGCAAGCCCGGGCATCGCAATGCTGACCCCGCCAGTGCACCGGCGGGCCGCTCACAGAGCTCCTAATAAAGTCCCCGAAACGCGAATAAGTATTTTACACAATCTCCAGTTAACACTATTGTTCTTGTCACACTTGATCACTTATTGCCGCAAACGATCCCTGTTGTGATTTCAAGGGGTAGCTTTTGGAGACTATTTTGTCGGATACAAACAGACCACTCTCACTTTCGGACACGGTGAAACCCTTGCCTCTCGACATCACTGTCGAGCGCTATCCGGCAACGACGAGGATCCTGCACTGGGCCATTGCCGCTCTTGTGTTGGCTACATGGCCCCTCGGTTTTGTCATTCATTTCATTCAGAATGAAACCAAGCTGACCTTCTACATGCTGCATGAAGGATTCGGATTTCTGGTTCTCTGGCTGATGCTGCTGCGCGTCGGCAACAAGCTCCTGACCCGCAGCCCTGAAGCAGAGGGCCCGCGCATTGAACAGATCGCCGCCCACGCAGTGCATGGTCTGCTCTATGTTTTCCTGATTGTCATGCCGATCAGCGGGTTTCTGGCAACCAACGCCCACGGCTTCCCGCTGCACTGGTTCGGCCTTGTTGAAATCTGGAGCCCCATCGGCAAATCACCCGATATTGCAGGCTTCCTCTCGGGCATCCACTTCTGGAGCGCCTGGATCATCCTCACGCTCTTCGCCCTGCACATCGGGGCGGTGCTTATGCATCATGTCATCAAACGTGACATGACCCTCTATCGGATTCTCTAGGCTGTCGCCAAAGGTGGTCCTGCAAGAAATACGTGTGGTCGCCAAAAGATCGCCACGATCAGCTCGTCTTGTTGGCTGATTGATGCCGAGGCTCCAGAAGTTGGGATAGTGAAGACCTTGTCGATACAGACAATCGATATGACTGATGACGTCTGGCAGGCCCTGCTGACGCTAAAAAAGACTGGCTCAGACGCGGAGTTTGACACCAGCCCGGCAAGCGCAGTCTATGGGGCAATCGCCAAGGCTACAGGACCATTTGTCCTCGCTCAGGTCGGGCAGTCGCTTGACGGCCGCGTTGCCACGCCAGCGGGGGATGCCCGCGATGTTTCAGGACCGGATGGCCTTGCCCACCTTCATCGCTGCCGCGCTCTGGTTGACGCCGTGATTGTTGGTGAGCACACCGTCAGCGCCGACAATCCGCGGCTCTCGGTGCGGATAGTGAATGGCTCAGACCCGATCCGCGTCGCCATCGACTGCCATGCACGGCTCAAGGGAGACGAGGGCCTGTTTCATGACGGCGGTGCACCGGTCATCGTCTTTCAGAGCACCCACGCCAACCTACAAGATTATCCCAACGCGCGAGTAATCCGCTTGCAGCCGACCGACACCGGCTTGGCTCCGGCCGAGATTCTCGCAGAACTGTCAAACCTTGGCCTCAAGAAAATTCTGGTCGAGGGCGGGGCCAAGACCATTGCCCGCTTCATCAACGCTGGCATGGTGGATCGCCTCCATGTCGCCATTTCATCCCTCATCATCGGCTCAGGGCCGACAGGCATCAATCTGCCAGCTATCGAGACACTGTCTGAAGCACATCGCCCCACGACGAGGGTCTATAGTCTGGGCAGTGACATCCTCTTTGACTGTGAGCTGAAGAACTGCCGCCAATCATTGGGGTAGGGCGAGCAGGTCCGTGTGTCCCACTTCGCAAAGACTGTCGGGGTTGTGGATCGCCGCAAGCCGCCAGTTGAGCCAGTCCTCGACTTCCGCCTCGCCCAGATCTCCCATTTCGAGCACCGGCTGACGAAAACCACTCAAGAAGGCCTGCTGCAGCTCCGACATCGATGCATCCATACGCCATGGGCTGGCCATCAGTTGCACCTTATAGCCATGCTGACCCAGAGCGGCTTCCAGACAGGCGGTCGCAACCGGCCCCAAAGCCGGTCCCAGCCCCTTGTCGATCTGCTGATGACGGTTGAACGCCGCAACCACAGCCTCATCGAGCGGATGCCATTCCGACCAGCGGACAAGGCCGTCATAGTTCAATGCTGCATAAAGACCGCCTGACACGGACGCCAACCGCTCGACAAAGCCCGCGCAGAAATCTTCCGAGGCCAGATCAAAGAAGGCCGACGCAGTAACCAGCGAGACACCGTCCAAAGGCAATCGACCTAGGTGGCTGAGGTCGAACTGGAGATAACTCACCTTGTCATTGGCCCCGATCCGTCCAGCGGCTTCCTCCAGCAGCAAGGGATCATAGTCGAGCAGCAACCACCGTGTCTCTTGAGGAAGCCGGGCAGAAAGGGTTCTCCAGGTCGACCCAGTGCCGCATCCCATGTCGAGAATTTTGGCAACTGGGATGGTCTCCAGATGAAGGCGCAATTCCTCGACGAGATCGCGAGCACGCGCAGCCATATCCGCTGGCTCGCGCAAGGTTAGCCAGTCCTTGTCAAATCCACTCATCGACAATCCTCAAGAGCGCTAGAAATAATCCGTGAGGTGTCGTCCCATCCGGGCAAAGCCTCACCGGCCCGTCGGGCTCCCAACGCCATATGCTGATGCAGAGCCTTGTCCTCGAGCAACGAGCGCAGGGCATTTGCAAAGGCCTCGACATCATCGACTGGAACGAGTAGGCCCGCATCCTCGGGCACGACATCGGGAATGGCCCCGGCATTGCAGGCAACAACGGGAACGCCTTGTGACAAGGCCTCGGCAAACACCATGCCATAGCCCTCATAACGGCTAGCGAGTGCGAAGATATCGGCACAAGCAAGGAACGCTCGCACATCATCGCACTCACCATGGAGCAAGACCCGCTCGGCAAGGCCAAGATCTGCGATCTGCGCTTGGAGTGCGTTCGTCGTGGCCGGATGAAGGGACTTGCTGCCGACAATGGTGGCTGTCCAGCTGAGGTCCTCGATCCGCTTCAAGGCATTGATCAACACATCGTGCCCCTTGCGCGGGATCAGGGTTCCGATGGAAAGAATATGAGGCGGACTACCATTGCAAGACGAAACGGGAGCCCGCTCCGTACCGGGAAGGGCGATGGTCACCTTGTCTGCAGGCACTTCAAATCGCGCGACCAGTTCTCGCCCGGTGTTGGGTGAGGTCACGACAACATGCCGGGTCGCTGCCAAGGCTTTTCGCTCGCTTGAGCGCAAGCGATCCTGAGTCTCTTCACCAAGTCCGGACTCAAGCGCCAGCGGATGATGAACCAGAGCAACGATGCAAAGGCGATGAGCCTCTCGCTCGGCCCATTGATCGAGAATGCCAAAGGCCAAGCCGTCAATCATCACCAGCAAACCGTCAGGCAGCGCCGAAAGCAGCCGTTCCGCCTCTCGCTTGATGCTCGCTTCAGGCGCAGGGAAACCATCCCCCAGAGCCAACAGATCGACATCCCAACCCAGAGCTTTGAGCCCGGCGATCATCGCACGGTCATAGCCGTAACCGCCAGTTTTCAGATTGAGATCTCCGGGATAGGCAAAAGTCAGTTTCCGCCTCAAAGTTCGGCCTCGTACCAGCCTCTTGCCGCGTGGGATTCGTGCAGGGTGACGCGTATCTTGCAAATCCGATGACTGCCGGGGCCAAGTTTCTTTTCAGCGACTGCAACGGACAGCGCGTCAAAGATATGTTTTGCAATCACCTCGGTGGTTGAGACTTTCCTTGTAAAGGCTTCAACTTCATCGAGATTTTGATAATTGAGCGGGGCCAGAACCTCACCCAGTACCGTCGTCGCGGCCCCGATATCGACCGCAAGTCCATCCTCATCGACATCCCGTGTGAAAAAGGCCGCATCAACCACGAAGGTCGCGCCGTGCATTCCCTGAGCAGGACCAAAAACCGGACGTGGGAGACTGTGGGCGATCATAATGTGATCGCGAACTTCAACTGCAAACATGTATGTTCTTCCTTCAATAACGAATGCAATGGCAAAGGGTGCCGGGATCGGCAAGGATGCGCGGATAGGCATCCACGATGTCGGAAAAGGCTGACTCCCCCGATATCACGGCATCAAGGCGAGGATCGCAAAGCAGATCGAGTGCCTTGGACATACGGCGGGAATATGACCAACGGGAACGATTTCGCCCGGACACGGCTCCGACCTGAGAACTGATGATCGATAGCCTTTTCGCATGAAAGGCGCCGCCAAGGGGCAGGGTGACAGTCTTCGTCCCATACCAGCTTGCCTCGACTATACGGGCCTCAAAATCCGCATGCGCCAATGCCGACACTAAAGCATCACCGGACGCGGACGCATTGATCAGGACATCAAAATTGCTGTCCAGCGCGTCTACTTCCGCAAAAGCGACATCAAGCGCTTGAGCCAGATTGCGCCGCTCGGAATTTGGATCGACCAGAACGACCTCTGTCCCGATGATGCGAGACGCAATGAAAGCAGTAAGTGACCCAACCACTCCAGCTCCGAAAACCGCCACCCGATCGCCGGGCAGAATGCGGGCGTCCCATACGATATTGAGAGCGGTTTCCATATTGGCCGCCAAAATGGCGCGCCGTGGCGGCAGCACCTCTGGCAGGGGAACCACAATATTAGCCGTGGTGATGAAATCGCTCTGATGGGGATGGAGGCAAAAGACAGATCGCCCGACAAGTCCATCAGGCCCGGCTTCAACCCGACCAACCATCGAGTAGCCATACTTCACCGGAAAGGAAAAACTGCCGCCCATGTGAGGGCCACGCATCCGTTCTTGTTCCTCTTCCGGCACCTGTCCGTGGAATACGAGCGCCTCGGTCCCGCGACTGATCCCGCTGAACAGGGCCTTGACGCGCACCTCGCCCTCTTTGGGTTCAGTCAATGCCTCGCCGAGCAGAGCACAGCGCTCGGCGGAGGGAAACCACAATGCAAGCCCACTGGAGGCGCTTTGGTCTTTTGACGTCTTCACTTCACTCAACCCGGTCTCCCAAAGGGTCTGATTACAACCAATGACACCCAAAAACTGGTTTTTGCTCGAAACAAGAATCGGCACTGATCCAAACGAGCGAGAATAACGTAATGAATTCAGTTGTTTGAAAAATAAGCTGTCATTCTGTGCAATTTAGGTGTTTTTTGGCCTTATACGTACTTTAGATTATATCGCCATCAAAAAATCGGAATTCGAGCAAAGAGTGACTTTTTTTTGCAACCACAGCAACCTTTTTGCCGTTCACCGCTACTCATCTATTGAGTGTAAGTAAATTCAAGGACAGATTCATGCCAAAGGCTGACATTCCCGGTTTTCAAAGTTTGACCCCGCAGATGCAGGTGGAACGCGTTGTTGCAGAGCTCCGGTTCGGCCGCCCCGTGGTGATCAGGGACGGCTCTTCTCGCATGGCGGCGCTGGCGCTCGACTGTACCCAGCCTTCGACATTTGATGCCTTTGCAGACACGGTGCAAAACAGCCACAGCCTTTACCTGTCCGGCCCGAGAGCATCCCGGTTGAGGATTGCCACAAAGCAAGGCATTTCCGTGCCGCTCAAAGGTGTGGATTTCATGGCGGCTTCCCACCTTGCCTACGCCCTTCATGCTCAAACCCCAACCAACTGGACAAAGGCCTGTGACGCAATGGGCGCTGCGGCCGAGTTGGCGCGTATCGCGTTGTTGCTGCCTGCGATGGTCTGCGCCGAGATCGATGCTGAAAATGAGCAATTCTCAGCCTGCCTCGACATCGACCGCGCGAACCTGAAACAGGCTGACAATGCCCGGCAGCAATTCGAGATTGTCGCCCGCACCCGTGTTCCATTGCGAGATTTCGGTGATGCGGAGTTTGTCGTGTTTCGCGGTGGATTGGCGCAGAAGGATCAGATCGCCATCATCGTCGGAGAACCAAATCTCAACCGTCCAGTCCCCGTCCGCATCCATTCCTCCTGCATCACGGGCGATCTTTGCGGCTCGCTGAAATGCGACTGCGGCGACCAACTGCTCAATGGCCTGACCAATCTTCATCAGGCAGGAGGTGGCGTTCTGCTCTATCTCGATCAGGAAGGCCGGGGCACGGGGATCGGCGCCAAAATGCGCGCCTATGGCTATCAGCATCAGGGTCTTGATACCATTGATGCAGATGCTGAACTCGGTTTCCAGTCCGATCATCGCCGATATGAGGCAGCAGTGGCCATGTTGCAGCTTCTGGGCATTCCGAGCGTCATTCTCTTCACCAACAACCCATCCAAGATCACGGCACTGCGCTCTGGCGGGATCCGGGTAACGGCACGCGAGCCGGTCTTTGGTGCCATCACGGATGAAAATCTCAATTACCTCAGAACCAAGATGCTTCGGGCCGATCATATGCTGGATCTCGAACAATTGGCTGTTTCCGAGTAGGCGAGACTCCGACCATGATGCAGCACATTTACGAACTGGCCGGTGCGGGCAATCAGACCATGTCCCGGGCGCTCATACGCTTGCGGATGACCACGTTTGGCATCCTCGGGCTTGTGCTCACCTTGGCGGTCTCGTTGTTCGGTGTTGCTAGTCCCCATCTGGCACTAGGCTGGGGTGCAATCATCTTTGCAGCGGGATTGATGCTGGCGATTTTTGGCCTCGTCCTGCGGGGCCTCTCGCTTCATCCCCACAGGTCCTTTGGCGCGGCCAACATCGTCACCGCGATCCGCTCCGCAATCGTCAGCGTCACCGCTGCGACCATTTTCTTCACAGCCGATCTAAGCGCTGTGCCAACTACGGTCTGGGCGCTGGTCGGCCTCGTGCTGTTTGCCCTCATACTTGATGGCATCGATGGCTATCTCGCCCGGTCCCAATCGCAGGAGTCCGAGCTGGGTGCAAGGTTCGACATGGAAGTCGACGCCTTGTTGATCCTCGTCCTCTCCGCAGCTGGCCTCATCCTTGGCAAGGCCGGTTGGTGGGTCTTGGGTATCGGATTGATGCGCTACGCCTTTGTCTTTGCGCAGCTTTTCCTGCCATCACTCGCGGATCCCTTGCCCACATCCTTTCGCAGAAAACTGATCTGCGTGGTTCAGGTCGCCGCGCTCTGCTTCATTCTCTTGCCCTTTATCCTGCCGCCGGTCTCGACATGGATCGCCTTCATCGCGCTGGCGCTGCTGAGCTATTCCTTTGCCGTTGACACGATCTATCTCCTCCGCAAAGGGAGCCAGGAGCGATGACCATGTCCTTGCGTCTTGATCGTGCTGCGGGCGTTGTTCGCTCGCTGGTGGTCTATTATGGCCAGCCGTGGCGCAGACGATCCCTCAGGCGCTTCTATGAAAGTTGGATCGTGCCTGGCGATCTGGTGTTTGACATCGGGGCCCATGTCGGCAACCGATCCAAGACCCTGATGTCGCTCGGAGCAGAGGTCGTCGCCATAGAGCCGCAACCGGCCTTTGCAGACCTGATCGAGACGCACCTTGCGCCCCGTCTCAAAGGCTTTGAGCGCGTCGCCGTTGGTGCCAGCGCAGGCGAGATTACCCTCAGAATTTCCAGCCGCCATCCTACTGTAACCAGCACGTCGAGCGCCTTCATCGACAGCGTTAGCCAGACTGAAGGGTTTAGGCGGGTGAAGTGGGATCAGGAAGTCACCGTCCCCATGACGACCCTTGATGCTCTGATCACCAAATACGGCAAGCCGGTCTTCTGCAAGATCGACTGCGAAGGGGCTGAAGCGGATATCCTTCGGGGCTTGTCGACCCCCATCAAGCATGTGGCGTTCGAATATATCCCGGCCATGCCGTCGGTCACCATTGAGGCGATCAAGCGGCTCAACGAGCTTGGTGCCTATCGTTTTAATCGCGTCATCGGCGAGACCCACCGCTTTGTCGGAACAGACTGGATATCCGCCGAAGCTCTGCTCAAGGATCTCAGCGATCTGTCCTCGGAGAGCATCTCGGGTGACGTCTATGCCCGTCTGGAAGAATGATCACTATGCTGGCGTCATGCTCTCCCGATGCGCCTACGCGCCAGAGACATTCCAATGAAAATCACCCCGGGCACAGCGGCCCCGACGAGACACAAAAGCCCATAAAGCAGGCTCGCCGCCAATCCGTCGGCACCGGCAAAGCCAAACAGAGGCCACAGGGCCGCCGCCGCTGCCTCTCGCGTTCCCCAACCACCAATCCCGACCGGGATCAGCATCGTCAACAGACACAGCGGAATGACGGTGAAAGCGGCAATCGCGGGCAGGGGGGCACCCACAGCATCCGAAGCGACCAGAAAGGTTGCAATATAGCTGCCAATCACGAGGATACTGAGCCCCGACTGGATGAGCCATGCTCCTTTTTCCCAGAAGACGGCAGAGAGGTCTGCACCAAGACCGGAGAAGCGCTCCGGCAACAGCGCTTTGCGGAAGGCGACAGCCAGCAAAACGATGAATGCCAACATCGCTGCAACGATCCAGAACAGCATCGAATAGTGATCCGGCAATCGCGCACTGAGAAAGTTCGGCCAGGCCAAAAGCCCCATGCAGCTCAACAGGAAAAAGGCCGCTTGCCCGGACAGTCGTTCGAGAAAAACGGCAGCGGCCGGGCGTTTCCAGCCACCCTTGCCCTCATTCCGACTGCGATAAGCGCGAACGGCATCCCCCGCCATGCCCCCCGGCAGAACGAGATTGAGGGCGCTGCTGACATAATATTCGCGAATGGCGACATCGAGATCAATCTCATGGCCAAGTCGGCCTGCTGTGAAGCGCCAGCGGCAGGCGGAGGCGATGATCTGCACCTGAACGATCAAAAGGCTCGCGATGACATGTCCGGGAGGAATGTCCAGAAGGGCGCTGAGCAGCTTTGCCGGTCCGGTCCAACCGATCAGGCCAGCAAGCAAGACAAGGCAAAAGACAATCGAGACGACAGCAAGATTACGCACTCACACACCCTTTGCGGTTGGCTGGCTGATCGTGCCAGTCTCGAGGCCGGATCCGTTCAAACATTGGCACCCCAAGGAAGACCTGAATGACTGATAGTAAAAATCCGGACAAGGACGGTCTTACAACCTCTCGCCTGATGTTGCCAGCGGTGCTTTTCGTTGTCCTTGTCAGCTTTGTCATTCTGGTCCTGCCCGATCACCCCGGAGCCATTCGCCCCATCAGTTTCATGCTGTTGCCGATCGAGCTTCCGCTGATGCTGTTGGCGCTTGTCCTGCTTCCACGGCGCATCGCCATCGCCTTTGCCGCGCTGTCGACCCTCTTTCTGTTCACGCTCTTCTTTCTCAAGCTCGCAGATATCGCCGTGCAATCCGCCTTTCAACGGCGCTTCAATCCCTATCTCGACATCAAGATGCTCGCGGATGGCTGGAACCTGCTGTCCGGCACCGTGGGGAAGTGGATGGCAGCCCCTGTCATCGGATTGACCATCGCCGCCTTCCTGATCCTGATCTGCCTTCATTTTCTGGCGCAGCGCCAGATGACAAGACTGGGTGGCCCGCTTCGCAAGATCACTATCCTTACAAGCCTCGCGTTTCTCGTCGTCGGCATTGGTCTTTGGGCCTTCAAACCAAAAATCTCGCTGATCGCCAATCTTCGCGCTTTTTCCTATCTCGAGAACCGCCTTGAACTGGTTCAGAAGTCTGTGTCAGACCTACGCACATTCGAACGCGATCTGACAAGTCCTGACCCTCTCGCCGAAGCCGACAATCTCTTTCAGGCGATCAAGGGCAGGGACGTGGTCCTGATCTTCGTTGAATCCTACGGGCGAAGCGCCATCGAAGATCCTCTTTACAGTCCGATCATTCAACCGAGGCTGACGGCGGTAGAAGCCCAGTTGCAGAAGGCCGGTCTGGCCATCGCGACAGGCTGGTCGCTCTCGCCCACCATGGGAGGGCTCAGCTGGCTTGCGCACGGAACCTTTCTCTCCGGTCTCTGGGTCGACAGCCAGAACCGTTATGACCGCCTGATGATCAGCGAGCGCAAGAGCCTCAATCGCCTGTTTCAACAAGCGGGCTGGCGAACGGCTGCCATCATGCCCGCTATCACCATGGCGTGGCCGGAAGCCGAGTATTTTGGCTATGATCAGGTTCTGGCTGCAAAAGATCTCGGCTACAAGGGCAAACCGTTCAACTGGGTCACTATGCCGGACCAATATACCCTGAGTGCCTTCGAGCGCCTCGCACGACAACCCGCCAGTGAGGGCGGCAAGCCCCTGATGGCTGAAATCGCCCTTGTCTCCAGCCATGCGCCATGGACACCGGTGGCAAAACTGATCGATTGGGATGATGTCGGCGACGGAACGGTCTTCAACGAGCAGGCAACCAGCGGCGAGACGCCAAGAGAAGTCTGGTCGGACCGCAAAAAGGTGCAACAGCATTATATCGGCACCATCGACTATTCGCTTCATACCCTTGGCGACTATATTGCCCGTTTCAGCAAGGATGCCGTCTTCATCATTCTGGGCGACCATCAACCCGCCCCGATCATCACCGGCGACAATGCACCCCGATCGGTACCCGTGCATGTGATCAGCAAGGACAGGGATCTCATCAAGCGTTTCGAGGAGGAGGGGTTTTCGTCAGGCATGACGCCAGACGCTAGCGCGCCTGAAACCCCCATGAATGAGATCAGGGCGCTTCTGGCACGCGTGTTCTCGCGGCAATGACTTGTGCGCAATGTAAAAACTGACACTTCAATTGCCACAATTTCCAGAGCAACCTCCTGACATCATACTCTCGACACAGTAAGCTCGCCTTATTGTTACCAAAGGCTGCTTCGGAGGCGTTATGCAGCCACTCTCGAAATCGGAAAGAACCCATGTTTCGCACCACCCTGAAAGCCGCTCCGCTCCTTTTCGTTGCCACCACGATGGCCCTAGCGACGGGCGTTGGTTCCGCGACCGCGCAGGCTCCTGCTGCTCCAAATCAGCCACAACCGACCGTGACGACAGCCGCCTATGAAAATTGGGTGTTGCGTTGTGTGAAGAGCAATGCGGAAGCCGACAAGGACAAGCCCAAACAGTGCGAGATCATCCAGACCATTCAGGTGCAGGGACAGCAGCAGCCCATCGCGCAGATCGCGCTTGGCCATCGGCCCAATGAAGAGGCGGCCATGTTGACGGCGGTTCTACCCGTCAACGTTACGCTCCCCGGGCGGGTCTTCATTGCCACCACGGCCGTCAAGGATCAGGCCCCAACTGGCATTATCGAACTTTCATGGTTCCGCTGCATCCAGGGCACCTGCTTTGCCAACACCCAATTGAAGGACGAAGACTGGGAGAACCTGAAAAGCGCCAACCAAAACGGGCTGATCGGTTTCGTCGATGCATCCGGCAGAAAGATTTCCGTACCGCTGTCATGGGCCGGTTTCACGACCGCTGTCGATGCTCTTGAAAAAGAACCCAAATAGCGACGCCACGTATCGAGACATTCAAAACTCTGAGCTTTCCTTCGCTTTCAAACACCTGAAGGAAAGCTCAAAGACTGGATCACATCTCTACTAGTGCGACAGGGCTACCAATCGTGATCGTCTGATGGGACGGCGACAACAGGCCGGTGTCTCTGTCACGGCGCAGGCTCGTCAGACTGTTACTGTTTTGATTGGCGACAATGAGCCAGTTCCCGTCAGACGTGACGATAAACTCTCGCGGAGAAATGCCCCCGGACTCGATCTCGCCGAGCAGCTCGGGCTCTCCGTCGACCTTGAAGCAGGCAATGGCCGATAGGCGACGCGAGGAAACATAGAGGTGTCGCTCGTCTGGTGAGAGCCGGATCGCCGCCCCCGATCCATCGACGCCATCTTCCATCGCAAAACCGGGTTGCTGACTGATCACACGCCAGCCCAACCCATCCCGCGCCAGTGTGACAAGGCTTTCGTCCAGTTCACAAAAGACAAAGGCACGTCTCTCGTCCTTGGTGATCGCCATATGCCGCGGCCCGCAGCCTGCCGGAAGCTTCAAGCAAGACGTTTCCTCGATGGCATTGTCTGACCCCAAACGGTGACTGACAACAGCATCGGTGCCTAGATCAACAATGTGAAGCACGTCGCCCTGATCGGTGAAGGCGACATAGTGGGCATGCGGCCCTTCCTGTCGGCTGAGGTTCGGCCCGTGACCCATTTGCTTCGTGTAGACGGGATTGGCATCGAACACACCATCCTCAAGCGACACGATCGCGACATCACCCGACCAATATTGTGCAGACGCAAGGCGCCTGTGATGGGGATCATAGGCTATCTTGCAGGGCAACTCACCGGGCAAAGCCAGACAGGACAATGGCACGATCTGACCATCCGGTGTCATCTCCAAGGACAGCACAGCTGGCTGATGCTCAGCAAAGACCTCCCGACCGGCAAAGAGATGCCTCTCCTCTCTCGCCCAGACAAGAGAGGAAGGATTGACACAGCTATAGAGCAGTTTCAGATCAGAAAAGGCACCGGTTTCAGGATCAAAAGAGACACGATAGATCCCTTCGCCGTTGCCCGGCATGCCTGCCAGTTCCTCCGAATAGCTGCCGACAAGAATATCCACCTTACATGATCCCGAATTTGTCAAAGGCCTCAACGGTGCTCATGCCGTCTTTCAGAGCATTGCGAACCGCACTTTCTCCGCGAACCTTTTCCAAAGCGGCCTTGATGACCTCTTCCTCGTGGCTTTTGGGAACACACAGAATGCCATCACAGTCACCAAAGATGATATCACCCGGTTTGACATGCACCTGTCCGATGATCAATGGCACGTTATAGTCAAGAACCTTGCCACGCGGCCCCTGATCCTGAGCGTAGCAACCGCGAGACGCGACCGGAAGACCAAGTTCAAGGATTTCCCGGCTGTCCCGAACATAGCCATCCAGCACCGCTCCAGCGGCCTTCAGGTGCGTTGCCCGAGTCGACATCAGCCCGCCCCAAAGAGCATAGGCAGGAGAGGAACCCGTGCAAATATAGACATCATCCGGCTTCAGGCTGTCGAGGGCCTCGAACATCACACCGAACGGCTTTGCCATCAGCGGATTGGCGCTGTTCTCGGTCACTTCCTCAAAGACATCAGCTTCCAAGACCGTCATGGCGCGTCCCGCGATGATCATCTCGCGATCAAGAACAGTCAGGTAAGGCGGAAGGAACTGATGCCTCAGCCCGATCTTGTCCATGACATCGCCGACAACGGCGGTGAAGAGTTCCTTGCGCATCAATTCGAACAGCTGCGCGTCATTGCACCAGTCAGCATTCTCCATGGATCATCCCTCCCGCGGATCATATCGGACAAGATTGAGAACATATCCGCCGTCTATTTCCAGCGTTGTTCCCGTGATGTAGCTCGCATCGTCAGAGACCAGAAAGGCGACCGTTTTGGCCACATCCCCGCATTGCCCGAGTCGGGACAAGGGAATCCATTCCTCGAACTTGTCCTTGCCGAAGGCGGCGATCTCTTCCCGATTCATGTCCGTCTCAATGGCTCCGGGCGCGACCCCCAAAACCCGGATGTTATATTCGGCCCATTCCAGCGCCAGCGCCTTGTGCATCATGCGCATACCAGCCTTCGAGATGGTGTAGTGGGTGAGGCCCATGCGGGTCACAGCCTCATGGATCGAGGAATTGCCCAGAATGACCCCGCCCGTGCCCTGATCAATCATGATTCGGGCGGCCTCTCGGGCGCACATGAAGGCACCCTTGAGATTGACATTCATCACCCGGTCCCATTCGGCCATGTCGAGATCAAGCGCCGAGATAGTGCTCTCGACACCGGCATTGTTGATGAAGATATCGAGGCCGCCGAGCCATGCAGAACCATCCCGGACCAGCCGTTTGACCTGATCCTCATCATCGACACTGGCGCAGATGGCCGAGGCCACATCCTCGCCGGCCTTTTTGTTGAGCGCATCGGCCTTCGCCTTGAGAGCATCAAGGCCGCTCGGACGCGAGGTGTTGAGAATGACACGGGCGCCTTGCACGATCATTTCCTCAATAATGCTTTCCCCGATCCCGTGCGAGCTGCCGGTAACAATGGCGCGTTTTCCCTTCAACCTCATGGCCTTTCCTTTCCCTGAAGTCTGTCGAATTCGGCCCGCATGTAGCCAAGAGCATAGGCCATACCGGCATGCCATGGGGCATCACAGGTCAATTGCGGGGTATGATCGGGAATGATGGTGCCATCAAAATGATTGGCATGAAGAATGGACAGAATGCGGGGGATGTCCACGTCGCCTTCATCGATGAAGACCTCGTGATAGTTCGGCACCTTGCCCTTCACATTGCGCAAATGGACATAGCCGATGCGATTGCCCTTGGCCCATTTTTCGACGCTCTCATAGATGTCTCCTTCGCTCATCTCTGCGACCGAGCCAATGCAGAGTTCTGCTCGGTTGGCAGGCGACGTGTTGTCGGCAAACATCTTGTCGTAATAGCGTGGCTGATAGACAAGCCGCGCCTGACCCCGGATCGTCGGCATCGGTGGATCATCAGGGTGGGCAGCCATGGTCACACCTGCTTCTTCCGCGACGGGAAGAATGGCGTCGTGGAACACCTTGAGATTGGCCCAGAGCGTTTCATGATCAATGATCGGCACCGTTCCTTCCGGCGCATCCGGGTCATAGAGCATATTCCAGATCGTGCCGTTGGGCAGGGGATCGAGTGATCTTGCATCGGCCTCGATGAAGCCGACACTTGTCGCGCCACCGCGGGCAAAGGGACCATCGCTCCAGCCAGCAACCCCGGCAATGGAGAAATTATAGCCCATGACAGGAATGCCGACTGCGCCCATGTTGCGAATGATCTCCTTGAGATACTCAAGCTGTTCATCACGCTTCGGTCCACCGAGCAGAACATCGTACCAGTGCGCCGGATCGAAATTCTCGATCCCGGCGAGCTCCAGTCCGGCGTCATTGATGTCGGCCTTGAGCCTGGCCAGTGACGCTCTGGTCCAGACGGAGCGGTCGCCATCGGTCGAGCCCCATCCTTCCTCACTCTGACCGGGGAGCGTCGGGGCTTTTTTGAAATAGTCCGCCAGATGGACAATGATGTGAGTGACGCCGCACTGCCTTGCAAACTGGTAGTTCTCAGGCGTCAGCATATGTTTGTAAAGGCCCAATCCGAGTTTCATCTAAGCCTCCTTTTTTGCGGTACTGCGCTGCAGAATACTGACAAAGACAGCGACCAGAATGATGAAGCCGCGCACGATTTCCTGCATGAAGGGCGAGACCCCCGTCAGCACCATGCCGTTGCCAATCAGCCCAATGAAGAGAACCCCGAGGAAGGTTCCGAAAATTGAACCGGCCCCACCCATCAGGGACGTGCCGCCAATGATCACGGCAGCGATGACTTCGAATTCCATGCCAATCGCGATTTGGGATGAACCCGACTGGATACGGGACGACAACAGGATACCGACAAAAGCGGACAGCAGACCAACCAGAATGAAGGTAATGATCCGGGTCTTGCCAACCGACAGCCCGGACAGATGAGCCGCATTCTCGTTCCCACCCACGCAATAGACCGAGCGGCCAAAGACGGTTCTGGTGCTGATGACATAGAAGATGACGAACACCACCAGCATGATCAGCACGGGCGTCGGCAGTGCGAGGCCAAAAATATTGATGGCCCCACCACCCCAGAACTCGAACCCCTCGGGGAAGGGACTGATGGGGAAGGCGTTGGTGATCTGCCGCGCAGCACCGCGCAACATCATGTAGAGCGCCAACGACAAAACGAAGGAGGGCACCTGCCAGCGAACACGGATGACACCGGCAACAGCATGAATGAGCGCACCCTGAATGAGGATGATCGGCACGGCGACCGCAAGCGGCACATCCATCTTGATAACGAGCACACCCAGAAGCGCAGACGCCCAGGCAACAGCCGAGCCGACGGAAATGTCGATATCGCCCTGAATGATCACCAGCGTCATAGCGCAGGCGATGATCCCGTTGAACGAGACGGAACGCAATACATTGAGCAGGTTGCGGGACGTCAGGAAGTTGGGCGCGACAATCGCCAGAACGATGAAGAGAACGATGACAGCCAGAAGCAGGCCGGAACTTGAGAGAAAATGACGCCAGTCCAGGAGTTTCGAGGAGGCAGTTTTGTTTGATGGTTCAGACATATTAGGCAGGTTCCTGTACCCTTTTAGGCATTCATCGTGCGCGCCATCAGCGCGGAAAGATCAATGGCGTCATGGTCATATTCGCCGGTGATACGGCCTTCGTAGATCACCAGAATCCGGTCACAGACATCGAGCACCTCTTCGATTTCCGAAGAGACGAACAGCACCGCGAGGCCTTCGTCAGCCAAGGCCCGAACGAGCTTGAAGATCTGTTCCTTGGCCGCGACATCGACGCCTCGGCTTGGTTCGTCCATCAGAAGGACACGTGGCCGGGTGTTGAGCCAGTTGCCGATGACCACCTTCTGCTGGTTGCCGCCCGACAGGGCACCGACAGGCTCCTGCAGCGAGGAAATCTTGATATCGAGCTTGTTGACCATCTCGCGGGCAAGAGCCTTAGCATTGTCATAGTTGAGCCAACCCTTGCTGCTGATGCGATCAACGGGGGCAAGCGTCGTGTTCATGACAACGGAGAAATCAAGGATCAGGCCATCGCGCTTGCGGTCCTCGGCAGTCAACGCCAGCCCCATAGATTTCATGCGGGCAGGGGTGGGAGAGGTGACGACCTTGCCACCCACTTCGATCTCTCCGGACGAGATTTCGTCAAGGCCGAAAATGGCGCGGAGCAACTCCGTGCGGCCCGAAGACAACAGCCCGGCGAGCCCGACAACCTCGCCTTCATGCAATTCGAGAGAGATGTCATGAAGCTTGGTCGGCGTTGAAAGATTGCGCACCTTGAGGACGGACGGCCCATGGCTCTTGTTGCGTTCAAAGACCATGCCCTTCCAGTCAAAGCCGATCATCAGCTCGGTAATCCGCTCTGGCGTTGCTTCTTCAACCGGGATCGTGTCGATCATCCGGCCATCGCGCAAAACCGTGACGCTATGGGCAATGCGCGGGATCTCCTGTAGCCGATGCGTGACATAGATGATCGCGGTGCCAAGACCGGACAGCGTCCGCACCACATCATGCAGCAGGTCGACCTGCTCCTGAGGCAGGGCGCTCGTTGGCTCATCGAGCACCAGCACGCGCGGCTCATAGGAAACCGCCTTGGCGATCTCCACCAGCTGCTGCTGGGCGACATTCAACCGGGCCACTTCCATATCGGGATCGATGTTGATTTTCAGCCGGTCGAGAATTTCCCGAGCCTTTTGACGGCCCTTCTCGTGGCTGATCAGCGCGGGCACGCCATTGACCCGATCCCAACGTCCCAAAAGGATATTTTCCGCGACGGTGAGGCCGGGCACGAGCGAGATCTCCTGATAGACCGTCGCAATGCCCTGATGCAGCGCGTCGAGCGGGCCGGTGATGGTGCGCTCCACCCCGGCGATGGTGATCGTGCCTGAATCTGGTGTAATTGCCCCGCTCAAGATCTTGATCGCAGTAGATTTTCCTGCGCCATTCTTGCCCAGTAGTGCCCTGACTTCACCGGGCTTGAGAGTGATGGAAAACTGATCAAGTGCCAGAACGCCCGGATATTGTTTCCTTAAGGCGTCGAGTTGCAGGACGGGTTCCGTTTGGCCCGACATGAGCTTCTCCCTTATGGCGAGCCCCGGAGCGCAAGGCTTCCGGGGCGGTCCATATAGTGTCTATTCTTTGAAGATAGCGCGGCCGTCTGTGTCGACGAATTTCTTGATCATTTCGTCGTTGCCCCGCGCAAACAGGATGGTTGGGATGGTGATGTTGGCATCGATTTGCTTGCCTTTGATGACATCCAGCATGGAAATCATCGCATCATAGCCGATCTGGTAGGGAGCCTGACCGGTCACGGCCTGAAGAATGCCATTCTTGGCCTGCAGGAACTGAGCATGTTGGGCACTCATGTCTGTGCCGAAAACCTTGACCTCATCGGCAAGACCCGCGCTCTGTACAGCCAACACATGGGCGGTGGTGCCGCCTTCGTTGGCTGCCCAAAGGATATTAATGTCAGGCATGGCCTGAAGCATGGCTTCTGAAATCGGCAGGGCCTTGTCGGCAAGGAAGCCAGTCTGGTCGGACGCTACGGTGAACTCGATCCCGGCATCTTTCAGCGCCTTCAGGAACCCTTCCTTGCGCGGCAGACAGGCTTCGGGGAAGGTGTCGCAGTTGAGGATGCCAATGGTGGCCTTGCCGCCTAGATGTTCCTTGATATAGGCAGCCGCAGCAACGCCGGTCTTTAGACCGAGGTCGATGTTATGGGTTGCGAGGAAAGACGAAATCCCGCCACGCGCATCTTCCCTCAAACAGGTGTTGGCGCAGATGACCGGGATCTTATTGTAGGTGATATCTTTCATCGCAGCGACGGAACCGTCGGCCGAAAACGTACTAATAATGAGCCCGTCAATATCGCGGGTCACCAGATTGGAAAGGATGTTGCTTTCCTTGGACAAATCCGTTTCCGAATTCGACAGGATCAGATTGACCTTGTTTTCTTCCGCAGCGGCCTTCAGTCCATCCTGAAAGGTCTGCATGAAGGTGTCGCTTTGGAAGACCACACCGGCAATGGTCAGGTCTTCCGCCATGACACCGCTTGCTGCTCCCAGCATGATTGAGCCGGCAGCCAGGGCTGTCAGTAACTTTTTCATTTGAACTCCTCCCATACTCGTTTATCATGTCAGAGTATGTGTTAACATGTTAATTGTAGAACTTGAAACATGTTTGTCAATATCTAATATGTTACACTGTGCAAACGAGACAGAGTTGTATATTGCAATGCAAAAGACCTGGGGTGGGCGGATATGAGAGGAAATTCAGAAGCCGTGAAGATGACAGATTTGGCCTACAATGAATTGCGCAACGCAATCATCAGTTTGCGCATTCAGCCCGGCGAACGCCTTGATGCGGAGAGCATCGGAGCGTCCCTTGGCTTCAGCCGTGCGCCAGTCATCGAGGCCATCAACCTGCTGCGCGCAGAGGGACTTGTGGTCGCCAAAAGGCGTGTCGGAACCTTTGCCAGCGAAATCGGGCCGGAACAGATGGAAGAAGTGTTCGACGCCCGCGAAATGCTGGAGGAGGGGGTCGTGCCGATTGTCGTTCATAACGTGAGCGACCGGCAGATACAGGCCCTGTCGGAGATCCTTGACGAGGGCGAAAAGCTGCTCGACGTGGAGACATCCGATGATTTTGACTACCGGAAATTCATGGAGCTTGATGCCCAATTCCATTCGGATTTCATTGCCTTGTCAGAGCGGCAATTGTTCAAGAAATGGTTCGATGAACTCGCCGGTCACATGCAGCGGGTGCGTTATCTGTTTCAGGGCAATGCACTCGAGCGCTCCCTTGAAGGCCATCGAGAACACCGGGCCATTCTTGCGGCATTGCACAAACGCGATATCGCGGAATTGCGCAAATGTCTGCATGAGCACACCGAACGCAGCCGCAAGGGATGCCAGATCATTCTTGGAAGAGAGTAGACAATGAAACTTGAGAATCACCATGCCAGCCTTTGCGTTCAAAAGCTTGGCGCCATGCTGCATGAGTGTCGGTTTCATCTCCCGGATGGGCGTACGGTGCAGCCTCTCTACGATGCCCCATGGCGCAGCTGCGTCGACCCGGACTATGCATCATCAGACCCGCTCGTCTCCAATCTCGGCAGTGAATGGCCCTGCGTCCCGTTCGGCAGGCCGGAGAGCGGCGTTCCCGAGCTTCCCGAAGAATGGGTTCCCTCTGACAACGGCGCCTGGGACGAATGGGCGCACGGCTATGCGTCCAATCACGATTGGGAGCTAGAGAAGGTGAGTGCGGACCATCTCATCGCCCGCCTCATCTATCCTGACACCTCACCCGTCCGTCAACTTGTCCGTCATGTCCGGTTGATGAAGGATCGCCCCGGCATCGCGCTTTCACTGGAAGTGCACGCACGAAAGGCCGTCAGCTTTCCTCTTGGCCTTCACCCGGTCCTGTCCATGGAAGGCATCGCGCCGGAGAGCATGGACCTCACTGTTGCCGATGATGCACGCGCCTGGACCTTCCCGGTCGATGTGGAGGAGGGGCGGAGCTTCTTTGCTCCCAATCAACAGAATATGGCCCTCGATAGCCTGAAAACCTCATCAGGCGGTATCTTCAACGTCCGGCATCTGCCGCCTGATGGTCAGACTGAAGACTTGATTATGTTGACGGAAAGTGGAGGGCGCATAAGCGTGTCCAATCCAGCTCAGAAGTGTCGAACGACCCTTGAGTGGGATCCGGCCCAACTGCCGGGCTGTCTTTTGTGGATCTCCAATGGCGGGCGGGACTATTATCCGTGGAACGGACGCACCGCGGCTCTCGGTGTCGAGCCCATCGCCTCGGTCTTTGATCTCGGTCGTGCCTACAGCCTGTCAGAAGACACCCCGCTTGCCGCTCATGGTATCAAGACCAGCACCTTTGCGTCGCCGGACGCCCCCCTGATGTGCGACTATTCGATCAGCGTCGACCCGGCGTGAGGCATCTCGTTAGCTGCGATCGTGTCAGCACCAATGTCAGCGGCGATCAGTCATCAAAAAAGGCCTTCCGGATGGCATCTGGAAGGCCTTTTTCTTGCATTGTTCAAGAACGAAAAGAAGTCGCCCTAAAGGTCTATTTGCGGAAGGCCTTGGCGAGAGCCTCGCCCAATTGCCCCATCCCATCACTCTTGCCCTGCGGCTTTGTCGGCGCTTTGTCGCGTGTCTGGGGCGCGGGCTTCTTGCCGCGAACGGGCTCGCCAATTTCCGGAGTCGACTTCATCGACAGACCGATGCGCTTTGCCTTCACATCAACTGAGGTGACGACAACCTTGACGACCTGTCCGGCCTTGACGACCTTGGAGGCATCGGACACGAAGCTGTCCGAAAGCTGCGAGATATGCACCAGCCCGTCCTGATGGACGCCAATATCCACGAAGGCCCCAAAGGCAGCAACGTTGGTCACGGTGCCTTCCAGTCTCATGCCGGGGAGCAGATCCGAAATCTCGTTGATGCCCTCCTTGAAGGTCGCCGTCTTGAACTGCGGACGCGGGTCACGTCCCGGCTTGCGCAATTCCTCGATGATATCCTTGATCGTCGGAATACCGAAATCACCAGTGACGAACTTCTCGGGATCGACATTTTTGAGGCTGTTGGCATCACCCATGATGTCCCTGAGATCGCGACCGCAATCGGCGACGATCTTGCGGGCCACCTTGTAGGCTTCAGGGTGTACGGCCGAGGCGTCAAGAGGCTCCGTGCCGCCGATCACGCGTAGGAAGCCTGCACATTGCGAGAAGGTGCGCGCGCCGAGCCGCGGGACCGACTGTAGGTCCGAGCGCTTCCGGAACACACCGTTGGAGTCGCGATAGCTGACGATGGAATCGGCGAGCGATGGCCCGACACCGGCGACATAGGACAACAGGGCCGGGGAGGCGGTGTTCACATCCACACCAACCGCGTTCACCACATCCTCGACAGCGCCTGCCAGAGCTTTGGCCAAGCGGGTCTGGTCGACGTCGTGCTGATATTGCCCAACGCCGATGGCCTTGGGATCTATCTTTACCAGTTCAGCAAGCGGATCCTGCAAACGGCGGGCAATCGACACCGCCCCACGCAGGGACACGTCGAGATCGGGAAACTCGCGAGAGGCAAACTCTGAGGCCGAATAGACCGAAGCGCCAGCTTCACTGACGACCACCTTGGTGGGTTTCTTGCCGTCCATGCCGTTCAGCAGCTCCGACACCAACGTGTCCGTTTCGCGAGATGCGGTGCCGTTGCCAATGGCGATCAGCTCTACCCTGTGCCGTTTTACAAGGGCACCAAGCTCTGCCAGCGTACCACGGACATCATTGCGTGGCGCATAGGGATAGACGGTGCTGGTCGCGAGCAGCTTTCCTGTTGCGTCAACGACCGCCACCTTCACGCCGGTGCGAATGCCCGGATCAAGTCCCATCGTGGCCTTCATGCCAGCAGGAGCGGCCATCAGCAGCGCCTTCAGGTTGGTGACGAAGACGTCGATTGCCTCTTTATCGGCGCGTTCGCGCATCTCCGACGTCATTTCCGAGACAAGACGTGTGACGAACTTCACCTTCCATGTCCAGTCGACGACCTTGTCGAGGAAGGCATTGCCGCGCGGCACGTCATTGTCGTTGATGATGGCCGACCGCGAAAAGGAAATAGCCTCGTCATCGAACTCGATTTCAATCGAAAGACAGCCCGCATCCTGACCGCGCAACATCGCCAGAATGCGATGGCTCGGCGCCTTGATCCAGCTTTCGCTATGGTCGAAATAGTCGGCGAACTTCTGGCCTTCTTCTTCCTTGCCTGAAACGACCGTGGCCTTTAGCCGGGCCGACTTCTTGGCAACGGGGCGAACCTTCGCTGCCGTATCGGGATGAAGTGAAAAGCGCTCGGACAGGATATCACGTACACCATCCAGCGCCGATTTGATATCCGGGACCTTTTCGCCCACGAATGGCTTGGCCAATTCTTCCGGATCGCTTCCCGGCCGAGCCAAAATCGCATCCGCCAGTGGCAGAAGGCCATTGTCGATGGCTTTTTGCGCTCTGGTCTTCAGCTTGACGCGGAAGGGAGCGTTGATGTCCTCGAGTTCGGCCTTGGTTGTTGCCTTTGCCAGTCGAGCGATGATCTCGTCTGTCAGCTTTCCCTGAGCGTCGATGGCATTTTTGACGGCCTCGCGCCGTTTTGAGAATTCCCTGAGATAAATCAGCCGTTCATCCAGCTTGCGCAACTGGGTGTCGTCAAGTCCCCCGGTCACTTCCTTGCGATATCGGGCGATGAACGGAATCGTGTCTCCGTTGTCAATAAGCTCGACGGTCGCAATAACTTGTTTCGGCTGACAACCGATTTCCGCAGCGATCACAGAGGGAATGGACATTTCTTCGATCAAGGTCATAATCCGTATTTTGCATTATCTTCGCGGGCGATATTGGTGCATTTGCAGTCGAGATGAAAGTCACATTTGCTTTCACCCCAGACCTCTCACCAACTTGCCCTCAGGTTATACTCAGGGCACCTGATCTCTCGTTCCATCCTTTCCATGCTGTCACTTAGTCAACACTGATTTCCGTAACCTCTTGATATTTACGCGTCCGGACCTTGAACTCGAGAATAAGGGAACCTCAACTGTTAGGCTGACCGAGAGTATGGGGAGCACCCTTTGTGTCTGCAGGGGCTAGGGTCTCGAAACATGAAAAGCCCGCCGGGATACCGACGAGCCTTTTTCCAATATAACCAATAAAATGGAAACTCGATTGCGTTAGCTGGCACCACCGCGAGAACCGCGGCCGCTTTCGGACTCGTCACCACCTCTGTTGCCGGACGAGCTTGAACGGCTGTCGCGTTCCACAGTATCCCGCAGCTTGATAAAACGCTTCTTCATCTCACCTTCGATGAACCTCGTTTTATCGCGATCAAGCCCTTCGAGGTCAAGACGCCACAGTTTCTGCGAACGGGGCTTTTCGTGCTGGTTGTCGCAAAGATCGAAACCACCACTCACACAATCCTCGTACGGATCGAGTTCATCCGGCGACGCACACATGGCCAGAATTTTATTATAGCAGCCAGCCAAGGCGCTCTGACCTGCAGCTTGAGCAGAAATGGCACCAACGCTGATACCAATCAGAGCAACAGTAGTGCGAAGCATAATCAATTTCATTCTAAATCTCCTTTAGGTTGAACAAAGAACCGCTTGCGTTGCGGTCTGCTTGCTAGGTCGCGCCCAATCCAAAAAGGGTTCAAAAAGAATGATCAATTTTTTGAAAATTTTTCGTGTTATCAATGATTACAGAGTGTTAGGGACGAATATTTCTATCCAAAACTACGTATTTGACTTATCATTCGCGAGAAAATGCCTCAAATGTTATCGCTTTTCCGCGCCATTTGACCGATAGGCATGATCCATCAGGCGCCTTGGTTTCAAACAATCCCTATGCGCCGTGCACGAACAATCAAGCACTTATTACGACAAATTGTTCGGTGAACGTCAGCTTATCCCGATGCATAATCTGCCCGCTCAATCTTGCCAGATTCAGCTAATGGGCAAGGGTAAGCGCACCCATGCCCTCAAAAGACATTATGCAGCGGTCTAATAGACATCTCTCTGATAGCGATGCGCCTTGACCAGCTCCGACATATAGACGTCAACCGCAGCCTCGTCGCGATTGCCATGCTGCGCCACCACTTTCCGGATCGCACTGTCAACGTCTGCTGCCATGCGGCTGGCATCGCCGCAGACGTAGATCGAGGCGCCAGCTTCAAGCCAATCAAAGAAAGTGGCACCGTCGCTTTCGATCAGATGCTGGACATAGACCTTCTGATCCGCATCCCGAGACCAGGCGAGACTGAGCCGGGACAAAAGTCCAGCTTCCATCCAGCCCTCGAGTTCATCGCGGTAGAGATAATCCGTCTTCTCGTGTTGATCTCCAAAGAAGAGCCAGTTCTGCCCCTTCGCCCCGCGCACTTCGCGCTCTTCCAAAAAGGCATGAAAGGGAGCGATGCCGGTGCCCGGACCGATCATGATCACGGGTTGATCATCATTGTCTGGCAGGTGGAAGTGACCGGACCGCTGCACATAGACGCCAAGACTGCCTCCGACGGGCAAGCGGCTGCCCAGAAAGAGCGACGCCACGCCTTCGCGCTTGTGGCCGTCCATCTCGTAATGCACTTCGCCGACGGTCAGATGGACTTCTCCGGGGTGTTTGTTGGGGCTGGAGGAAATCGAGTAGAGACGCGGCTGCAGGGGGCGCAGGCCATCAACCAGCTTCTGGGGCGAGAAATCCGGCACGCCCTGACGGATCAGATCAAAGACATGGGCGTCTTCAAAGGGCTTCTCGACCTGCCATGTCTCGAGTGTCGAGGGAATCGCAGTGACAATGTCGAGCTTCGTCAGCAGGGCACTGCGCAATTTGCAGGAACCGCTTTTGAGGTGAACGGTCTCTTTCCCGGAAAAGCCCGCGGCACTCAAAAGATCATTGACTAGATCGGCATCATTGATCGGCCAGACGCCTAGGGAATCCCCGACGCTGTAGGCAAGATCCTCGCCACCACCAGCCAGCGAGATCTCGACATGATTGACCGTCTTGGCCGATCCGTCCCCATTGAGGCAGTCGGAAGCGAGGAGGGTCGCAAGAAACGGATGGTTCTTGTCGAACAGGGGACCGGCTTCTTCAGGTTCAGGGGCCAGAGCGCTTCCCGCCGCCGAGGCAAAGGCGTCCGAGCGGAACACGTCACTCTTCCAGCCTGCATAGTCGTCATCATAGGCGACGTCGCATTTAACGAGGTCATGGGCTCTTGTGGCCCCGAGTTCACCAAGACGCCGGTCAAGATCAGTGGCGACATTGTTGAAGTTCGGGTAACTGCTGTCGCCAAGACCGCAGATGCTAAAATTGAGAGTGGCGGGCAGGGGCGCGGCATCATCCGCCATCAGTCCTTCATAGAAATTCCTGGCGTTATCGGTCGGCTCGCCTTCGCCAAAGGTCGCAGCGATGATGAGCAGATGATTGATACTGGCCAGATCGGCAGGGTCCAAGCTGTCGAGTTCGGCTACCTCAGCCTCGAAGCCTTGGGTCTTGGCAAACTTCTTCAGGTCTTTGGACAAGGATTCCGCCGTGCCCGATTGCGACCCGAAGAGGATCGTCAGCGCCGTTCCTGCCTCGGCCTCACTACTCCCTCCGCTGGCGGCTCTGGTGAAGGCATATAGCCCCGTGAACAGACCATTAAGCCACTGCCGCTGCTCCACATCGAACGGCGCATCCTCCGGAATAAAGGACTGCACGGCTGTTGACTGGGTTTCACCGATGGCAATGGCGAGCTTTTCAAGGATCTGGGTATCTTGCTGGGTCATGGGTCAACTCGTGATAGATATATCGGCGGCGGGGTTAGAGGAGGGGCTCCAGCAATGCTGGCAATTCGTCATCAGAGAGCTTGCGCACAAAGCTGAGAAAGCTTTCCGTGCCGTCACGGCGGGACAAATAGTTGCCGACCACCGTCTCGACCGTTCCCTCAATCTCGGTTGAGGAGACCGGTCCACAAAGAGAACGCCCGATGCCGCGATCATTGTCGCTACCGCCTCCGAGAACGACGAAATAGCCTTCGGAACCATCTGGCAGCGTCGCGCCGACAAGCCCGATATCGCCGATATAATGCTGGGCGCAGCTGTTCGGGCATCCCGTCAGATGGATGTTGATGGGCTGATCAAGATCGAAGCGGCTCTCCAGATGGCGAACGAGCCGGGTTCCATCCTGTTTGGTGGAGGCAAGGCCGAATTTGCAACCCCATTTCCCTGTGCAGGCAACGGCTCCGGCGGCAAAGGCCGTTGCACGCGTTTCAATGTCTAATTCCTTGAGGCTTGCGACAACACTCTCGACATCGCTATCCGCAATATGCGGAATGAGGATATTCTGCCAGACGGTCAGCCTGATGTCGTTGGCGCCTTTCTGCATCGACAGTTGAGCAATGAGACGCATCTGATCGGGAGACAGGCGGCCCATTTCGAGAGCGAGACCGATATAGTTGCGTCCCTCTTCCTTCTGCGGGTGGACACCAATATGGCCCTGTCTCATGACCATCGCCCTCGGCGCATCATGGCTGACATCAAGGCGCGTTAGCGAAAAGCCTGCATCGAACTCCTCTAGCTTGATCGCTGTCATTTCCATGAACCAATCGATCCCCTTGGCATCCAGCAGATATTTGAGGCGGGCCTTTTTGCGATTGGTGCGATCCGCATGTTCGACAAAGACATGCAGCATGGCCGCCCCGGCGAGCACGGTCTGCTCTGGCGTACAGATCAACCCGGTGTCCTGAGCCAGATCCTGATGGCCGGAAATCCCACCGAGCAGAATGCGGCAATAGACGCCCGGCTCGACACCCTGATCATTCTCGCCGATCCTGACTGCCTGAAACGATATGTCGTTGCTATCGCTGACGCAGGAGATCTGCCCCCCGCCATCAAAGGAGACATTGAACTTGCGCGGCAGGCCCTGCAGAGCGCGCGTGTTGAGCACGAGATTGGAGAGGCGGATCGTGTAGGGAGCCATGTCGATGAGCTCGACAGGGTCGAACCCGGCGGTGGGTGCCGCCGTCATGTTTCGGGCCGAATCCGCCCCTGTGCCGTGGCAGGACAAGCCGACCGAATGCAGCTTGTCCATGATGGTCAGGACATCCTTGGGCTGGATTTCCCTGAGCTGGATATTGCCGCGCGTGGTCACATGGGCATAGCCGCCAGCATGCTTCTCGGCGATGTCTGCCAGCATCAGCATCTGGTCACCACGCAGTTTGCAGGCGGGCAGGCGCATGCGCATCATGTAGGCCGGGCTGTTCGGCTCGACATTGAAAAAGCCCCAGTGGCGCAGCAGGAACTGATCAAGCCCGGTGGCCAGTTCGTTCCGGTCCGTCCAGCGCTCCAGCTTCATCCTCAGATCAAGCGGGTGAAGCTGGTATTTCGCCAGCTCTTCCTTACAGAGATCCTCAACCGGGGTCCCATACACCATTTCCGGCTCAACACCCTGCTTTGCTCCGCCCGAAAAGGCCTCATGCAGATTGAGCTGGGCCATCGCATCGACGAGATAGGACAGCTGTTCGGGGCTGAAGCCCTTTTTCTTCTCCATCGGGGCATGCATCGGCGAAAACTCCTTGGGTGACCTGCTGGTTGATCGTTTAAAAGGCGGAGGGCATTTGTTCGCCCCGCCACGTGTTTGGACTATTGAAACTGCTCAAAGAGAAGCATCCCCTGAACGAGGCAGATAAGGGCAAGAATGCCGGTCGCCAGTCGCCAGACTTCGACCGGCGTTCGGTCCAACAGCGGCTTCTGCTCTCTGGCAAGATAGTGAAGGCTCGGGGTCCGAAGGGCCTGTACAAATTCCGACAGCGCATCAAACCGGCCGGACGGCAAGGGATGCACGGCGCGCTTCAAGGCATCGTCGATCCAGTCCGGGATGGCGCGTTTTGCATTGTTCGCAGTACGGTATTTCAGCCTCTTGCGATCCGATGGCTTGCGCAATTGAGAGACCTGCGTGCCGTAGGGCAGCGCACCGGTGAAGAGCTCATAGGCGATGATGCCAAGCGAGAACTGGTCAGAGCGCCAGCTCACCGGTTCGGCGGTGTAATATTCGGGGGCAGTATATTGGACTGTGCCCTCGATTTCAGGGTCTTGTGCGACGGGACCGGCCTCTTGCACACCCGCAACATAGGCCGCACCAAAGTCGATGATCGTGACATGAAGGTCGGGGCCGATCATGATATTTTCCGGACGCAGGTCTTGATGCAGCATTTCCTTGCGGTGAAAGGCTCTGAGGCCCTTGACCACCTGCTCAAGAATGATCCGGATGTCTTCGAAACTCCGCTCCGGATTGTCGTGCATCCATTGGCGCAGCGTCTGACCCTCGACAAAGTCCGTCGCCACATAGAGGCCCGAGCGCCTGTCACCCAAATCAGGGGCCGACAGCACGTGCGGATTGTGGATCTGGCGCGCGATCCACTCCTCGATCATGAAGCGATTGAGCGCCTTTTTGTCTTCAAGCACCTCCGTCGCGGGGATCTTGACGCAGAGCGTGCGCCCGGTCTCTAGGCGACCGATAAAAATCTCCGAGCGGTGATTAGAATGGATCTCCCGCAGGATCGTGATGCCGTCAATAACCTGACCCACAGCCAGCCGATCCGCCAAAGGCTTGAGATCTATGTCGCCACTGAAGCTGACGTCATCAAGGCCTTGGAGATGATTGATCCGGACGATCTGAAGGGTCAAATTGTCGTCGCTGCCATTCGCAAGAGCCTCGTCGAGGATCTCCTCCGCGAGGGCATCAAGATCGTCATTCTCGGTTAGAGAAGCGAGGCGGGCGGCCACGGCCTTCTCGTTCCAGAAGCCATGAAGCCCGTCCGTTGTGAGAAGAAAAACATCTCCATTGGCAAGGCGTTCCTTGCGATAGTCGATCTCGACGCTATCCTCGACGCCAAGCGCTCTTGATAGAACAACCTGGCCATCACCGAGCGTGACCTGATGATCGCTGGTGAGGGGCTCGAGACTGTCGCCGGACAGGCGCCAGATCCGGCTGTCACCAATATTGAAAAGATGAGCAGTTTGGCCCTTTATGATCAGAGTTGCCAAGGTGCAGACATAGCCGTGATCGGGATCATAAACGCCCTTGAAGCTTGATTGCGCGTTCAGCCAGTTGTTCGTGGCCCCAAGAACCCGTGAGACGGAGGTTTTGACCGTCCATGCATCCGGCGTCGCGTAATAGTCTGTGAGCAGCGAGCGAATGGCGGTCTGAGCAGCAACCGCGCCATATTGTGAGCTTGAAATACCGTCGGCAATGGCGAAGGCGAGCCCCTTGAGGGTGCGGGCACTGCCGTCAGGAACGACCGCGCCATGAAAGTCATCATTGTACGCCTTGACTCCAGCCGCTGAGGCCTGACCAACCAGAACAGGCTGATCTTCCCTCCCAAGTGTCAGGTCTGTATTCGGAGACAACACGTTTCTGGCCCTCTGGCGTCGGATTTCGTGAAGGGGTCAGGGCACATGCGCACCCTGACCGTTTGTTGGTGAGACGAAAGCCCGCTTATTCAGCCGCTTCTGCCGCAGAGCCAACGGCAACCGGGCGACGGGACGGGGAGGTCTTGAAGTGGGTGGCATAGATCATGCCGCCAACGAAGGTCAGCCCACCGACAAGGTTGCCGAGGATCACGGGGATCTCGTTATAGGCAAGATAGTCGAACCAGGTGAACTGGCCGCCGAGCATGATACCGGACGGGAACAGGAACATGTTGACGATGGAATGCTCGAAACCGAGGTAGAAGAAAACCAGAATGGGCATCCACATGGCCATGATCTTGCCGGACACCGTGCTGGACATCATCGCTGCGACCACGCCGGTGGAAACCATCCAGTTGCACATCACCGCACGAATAAAGACGGTCAGCATCCCTGCGGCAGCATAGCCCAGCGTTCTGGCTTCACCGATCTTTCCGATCCTCTGACCGACATCATTCGGCTCCTGCGAAAAACCCATGGTGAAAATGATCGCCATGAAGATGGCAGTGGTCATGGCGCCCGCAAAGTTGCCGACGAAGACGAGACCCCAGTTGCGCAGCACCCCACCCCAAGTGACACCGGAGCGCTTGGCAAGAAGCGCCAGCGGTGCGAGCGTGAAGACACCCGTCAGAAGGTCAAACCCGAGCAGGTAGAGCATGCAGAACCCGACCGGGAACAACAGGGAAGCAACAAGGAAGTTGCCAGTGTTCACTGCGATTGTAACGGAAAAGGCAGCCGCAAGAGCCAGAATGGCACCGGCCATATAGGCGCGGATCAAGGTGTCCTTGGTGGACATGAAGACTTTTGCTTCACCCGCCTCAATCATCTGAGCGGCAAATTCTGATGGTTTTACGTAAGCCATTGAAAACTCCTGTCAAAAGCAAGTCTCGCGCAAAATAAACGCGACTGGATTTGGCATAAAATTTTCCGGGATTTACCGCTGTTGGGCATACGCATGGCGTTGGACGGTACAAAGCACTATCGCGCAAGACTTGCGCTGCCTGCCAGAGGAATTCCAGGATAGCTTCATTGCCATATATACCGTCCGCCGTTGGACGCAGTTTGCAGACACACTGCAACTTGAAACAAACCTAGCAATCTACGTGCCAACACGTATCTCCTCACTATTTTGTGAGGAATTTCAATGTTTAGGGCATATGCCCGAGCATCATTCGAGCGAGAAAACAAAATTCACATTTGAGTAATCTTTAACCATCGACTGCAGAGAACTTTCACGATTGCCTAAAGTTTCAACAGAGCATGACCCGACGATTTCAGGTGTCAAACAGACCGGGTCTGCACGAGTATCGCACGGCGCCTCGGCAGGAACGCAATCAGACAAAGCACGGCGATCACGAGTTCGAATGCGAGAGCACCGAGAATACCTTCCGATGGCATGCCATCAACGATGAGGCTCACGATGCGACCAGCTGGAAAGGCCAGAAAGACCGTTGATGCAGCAAGGATCGCAAATTTCGTGAACCTCTGCCGTGCAGATCCGAGCAGCATGATGATGCCGGACGCTGCAAGCCCGGCCCCGGCAGCGCGGAGTTCACTCAACAGGCTTGCTTCAGGACCAAGAGTGACCCCGTAGCTCGCGTAGAACATATGCGGCATGGATGTGATAGGTACACCGATGACAATTGCGGTAAGACCGGCGAGGCCGAGCGCGAATTTTTGAAAGATAGTGAGCGTCATGATTTCGTGTTTCCCTTTGAAGCGACTGACTAGGCAGCAGCAGTCCATGCCCCGGTGAGGATGGTTTTGCGGGCGAAGTCGGCAAAGCTGGTTGGCGCACGGCCCAAGGCTCTCTCAACGCCATCGCAGACATTGGCATTGCGTCCATCCAGGGTTTCCCGCGCTATGGCTGTGAAGACATCGGCAACGAACTCGCCACCGGCCTCGGCCACGTTGGCGTGGAAATCGTCAAAGGTTATGGGGATGTGTTGAATATGCCGCCCGATCTCACCCGACAGGACCTTTGCCATATCAGCAAAACTCATAAGCTCCGGCCCGGTCACCTCATAAAGCTGCCGCGAATGATGATCCTCGGTGAGCGCAGCCACAACGACGTCGGCGATGTCATCGATATCGATGATCGGCTCAAGAACGTCACCGCCCGGCATTGGCAGCACACCGGCCAGAACCGGATCACGCAGATAGCCTTCGCTGAAATTCTGAGCGAACCACGAAGATCGAACGAGCGTATAGTCAAGGCCCGAAGCCTCGACGACCTTTTCGCCCTCCCGCGCATGGTGCTCGCCGCGACCGGACAGAAGCACAAGTCGTTCAAGACCAGAGAATTTGGCCGCAGCGCAGAGGGCATCGACCTTCTCGACCGCACCGGGAAAGGCCAGATCCGGGAAATAGGTGACATAGGCGGACTGCGCGCCATCGAGCGCAGCAGACCATGTGGTCTCGTCTTCCCAATCAAACGGGATGGGAGCGCGCCGCGTGCCATGGCGAACGGCTTTGCCAAGCTTTTCAAGGCGATTGGCGACGCGAGAACCAGTCTTGCCGGACGCGCCGATAACGAGGATGGGTTGATCGGACATAAAAAGTCTCCATTGCAATCTGTTGATGGCCGGAGACTAGGGTGCGGGATGGGTCTAGGTATTGACCACAGGTGCCATGTTTTTGACAGCTGATGCCAACTCCAGTCAACCCAATTGCCGGGATTTGCGATAGCTGGCGGGCGTGTGACCGGTCCATCTCTTAAAGGCGCGGTTGAAGGCGCTCTGCTCGGAGTATCCGGTCAGAAAGGCGATTTCCGAGAGGGCATAGCTCTCCTCTTTCAACATGCCAATGGCAATGTCGCGGCGGGTTTCTTCCGTCAGTGTCTGGAAGCTGACGCCTTGCTCGGCAAGCCGTCGGTGAAAAGACCGGGCGCTTAGACCAAGTCGGCGGGCAATATCCGCCATCTTTGGCAGCCCGTCGCTAAGCGCACGGGCGATTTCATCCTTGGTTCGAGCACCGAGCGTCGGTGTGTCGTCGATCTTCGACAGCTCGTCGTCCAGATGCGAGACCAGAAACTGCGTTATGCCCTCATCCCCTAGGATAGTGGGCTCGGCGAGAGACGCGGGTGACAACAACAAGGCATCCTTGTCGGCATCAAAATGCACCGGGCAGCCGAAATAGGCTTTGTGATGTGCAATGCTCTTGGGGGCCGGATGCCTGAAATAGACCGCAAGCGGAGTGAACGCGCCGGATGTGACCTGACGGCTGAGCGAAACTCCGCTTGCAAGATCGGCCTCGATGGAGAGCCGCATGCCCAATCGTCGAGAGCCTTCACGGTGCTCAACGAACAACATGCCGTCTTCGACCTGCGTCAGCTCATACTGCGTAAAGCTGGTCCAGAGCCGGGCGTATCTGGCCACGCGCGAAAAAGAGCCCAAGAGGGTAGGCGCGGCTTTCCAGGCAAGCCCGAGCGCACCATATTCATCGGGCCGCATGGCCTCTCCGACGATCAGCGGCAAAGGTGTGATGTCAAACTGCTCGGCCATCAACTCAAGCATGGCGTAATAGTCGTCTTCGTCCAGCATCACCTTGGGATCCCATGGACCCTCAAGGTCGAGACCGACCGATCCCAGCACCGCCTTGGCGTCGATGCTGTCTCCCGCCGCTGCAACCACTTTTCGAGCAAATAATGATGTAACCTGACCCATTAGGCGAGGGTAGTGTGAAACAAAGCTCGAGACAAGCTATGCGGGCCGTCAATCTCCACCGTCAGCACGTGGCACCGGCTGTGTCACATCGTCAACAGGGTAGGGGCTGGATCGGAAGGCAAACCAGTCGGCCGGAGGAGAGAGGCCGCACACCAAACACTCTCATTTCATCAGATATTTGACGAGAGCGGCAATGATCAGAACGCCGATGATCAGCCAGATCCACATCCCGATGCCGCCAAGGCCGAAGCCCATTCCAAATCCCATTCCAGTTCCATGCATGGCCTATCCTCCATTCTTCGACAATCTGGGTGCCAGTTTACGCCTTCAGGCCCGATTCCCTTTGCGACATAAGGCACCAGCTACAGATCGATGCGTCGCAGCCTCAAGGCATCGGCGATGACCGACACGGACGACTGGCTCCTGTCATCCTGTTTTTGATCATGGGAATGCGACGGGTATGGATCAGGCCGCATCGCTTTCCGTCTTGGCGAGTGTGGTGGGAAAACCGAGCTCGTTGACGATGCTGGCGAGTTGTTCCGGGTTGGTGCGGCCCTGCCAGTATTTGACCATCGCCATGCCATCGGCCAGATCCACATTGACATGCAGAACGCCCGGGGCGTCCATCAGGGCTTCGCCGACCGATTTGACACAGCCGTTGCACTTCATTCCATCGATTGACAGCTCAGCCAATCGCGTCACGGCGGAATAGCCAATCTTGTCAAACGCCTCTGACAGTTTGTTCTCATCGATCGGTTGATCAAAGGAGATGGAAATCGTCTGTTGGGCAAGGTCAACGCTTGCGCCCGTAACCCCGTCGATATGCTGAGCAACTTTCTCTGCATGCTTTGCGCAGTTGCCGCAAGACATGCCCTGCAATTGATAGGTACCATTCATTGTCGTGGTCATGAGGATACTCGCTTGTATGACCTTCGGTGCCGGATTTCAGCCGCCGCACCGCAAGATCTGCTAGTTGGATATCCTCAACATGGTGTTTCCAGTAACTGGAAGGTCAATGGCCCTGTGCGTAAATTGTTCCAGAGAAATTTTACCTTGACCTTCCGGTTGCTGGAAACTCTATAGAGGTTCTCAGAAGGGCCTATTCCTCAGCACCAACAGGTTTCAAAGAGAAGCAAACTAGGACAACCATGTCTCGTCGATTGCAAAGCATGATCGCTGCGATACTCCTGCTGTTCGGGCTTTTTGCCGGAGCAGGGCAAAGCTTTGCGCTCGGACATGCAGAGCCTGTTTCCTGCGCCGAAGCGACAATGAAACTTGGTACGGTGGTCGCGGAATTGCCCGGCTGTGATCAGGGCATGCTTCACCAGACCTGTACCTCTGACGGTGTCTGTTCCTTCCTGATCTTGAAAAGTGCCACCAATGCATCGGAAGCCCGTCAAAAGACACTTCCTCATCCTGCGACGATTGCCAATCTGACCGGCGCACGCACGCCCCCCGAGACGCCCCCTCCGATCTCCTTGTCCTGATCTTGCCCGGCCGACCTGCTGTAGATGCCACAGGTGCATTCTGCCTGCAGAAAACGCGTCGGGTTCATATCCTCGACTGTACCGAAATCGCCTTCAGGCGAACGGTGCAAGCCGGTTGTACTCTCCCCAAAAAGGCTGGGCAAAGCCGACCAGACTGATCAAGACAACGCACTTATCGGAGACAATCCATGCGTAATTTTCTTCTCTTCACCACAACAAGCATCCTCATCGTTCTGGGAATCAAGGTGGCCCTCGCCAACCCAGCTCACCATCCCGATCAGGTGCCTCAGACCATGCAAGGCGACATCATGTCCAAGGGCATGATGGCAAAACCCATGATGTCGCAGACTATGATGTCTCAAAGCATGATGGGCGGAGGCATGATGATGAACCCGGACATGATGAACGTGATGCTCGACACGGACGGGGATGGGACCCTGTCTCTTGAAGAATTCCAGAACCTGCATCAACGCATGTTTGCCTACATGGACCAGAACAAGGACGGCAAGCTCGAAGCATCTGAATTCGCTTCCCACCATGCCAGCGGCATGATGATGAACAACAGTAAGCAGAATTGAGGGTATGACCATGACAAAACAGAACAGCAAACGCATCGCCTCGAGCTTGCTTGCAACTGGCCTTGCCACGTTTCTCCTCGGAGCCCCGATTGCCATGAGCGCTCAGCCTGACATCCCTGCCGGAGCTGGCATTTCCTCTTGGATCGAAAATGGTTCGGGCGGCAAATACACCCTTCAGATCATCGAGGGGTCATTGCCCGAACCAGGCCAGTCCTATAAGGCCAAGGTACTCAGCGACAGTGATTGCGCTCCGGATGAGGAGGGCATCAATCATTGCCGTAATGAAATCGAGCTATCCGACGGCAGCAGGCTGATCGGCATCGACAACCATCGAATGAGCGTCAATCGCTGCTTGCGGTCTGGCGAAAGAGTCACCATTTCCATGCTTGAAGAAGGCTGGGCGACCGTGTTGACCAAAGCAGCAATGAAGAACAAATAGCTCTGAGACCATTGCACGCGGGGAGGGCCGCGCCTTTGTGCGGTCCTTCCTGTCAGAGCCCACGCAAGGCCGTGCAGGTCCCAAAGATCGCAGCAAGATAGCCTTGACCTTCCAGTCACTGGAAGCATTATAATGGCACTGTTCAATGCAGGAGAGAGTGATCATGAATATCGGACAGGCCGCGCGCAAAACGGAATTGCCGACCAAAACGATCCGCTATTACGAGGAAATCGACCTGATCTCGCCGATCCGATCAGAAAACGGATATCGAACCTACACCGATCAGGACATTCATCGCCTCACGTTTCTGAAACGCTCGCGCAGCCTCGGCTTCAGCATCGAGGAATGCCGACTTCTCCTGTCGCTTTACGACGACAAGCATCGGGCAAGCGCGGATGTAAAAGCCATCGCTGAGAGCAAGATCGTTGAAATCGAACAGAAGATCACCGAGCTTCAGTCACTCAAGGCAACGCTCGGGACACTCGTCGACCATTGCCATGGCGACAACAAACCCGATTGCCCAATTCTGGACGGCCTCTCGGACAAGACCCTGAACTGGTCTGCTGAAGAGGGTGGCAAGTCTCATTGTTGCGATAGACAGCAACCGGAAAGCCTTGAAGCCTGACATCGTGGTCACTTTGTCAGCGAGACACAGCGACCCAACGGGATCGACAACTGAAGGCCGGTTGAGAAAATGATGACCACCTTATATGGAGGATCACCTTCGCTAGCATATAGTGTAAGTTGAAAATTTCCGGAGGGTAAAAGATCCGGTGCGGTTCCATTCCCCATCGGATCGTTTCATTGAAGTTGCGATATCTCTGATGAAAAGACAATTTCCATTGCGATCTTCCATCATGCCGTTCAAGACGGATTGCGCGTCACTCCATATGTCATCTGTTTCATCTGGTTCATGACCCGCCCCATTTCTTCTTCCGACAGAACGGGAGGCTCGCCCAACAGACGTGCAGTGACGTACATCTTGGCGAGGGTTTCCACTTCAATGGCCAGAGCAAACGCCTGCTTGATCGTGGAACCAAGAGCGATCTGCCCATGCTGTCCGAGGAGACAGGCCTTGCGTCCCTCAAGAGCCTCAAGGGCGGCATCGGAAAGTGCCTGCGTACCAAAAGTCGCGTAGGGAGCGCAACGGATGTTGGTGCCACCGGCAACGGCTACCATATAGTGGAAACTGTTGATATCAAGGTGATGGCAGGCCATCGCAACTGCATAGGCAGAATGGCAATGCAGAACAGCATCAATATCGGTGCGATTGGAAAGGATGTCATGATGGAAGCGCCACTCCGAGGAGGGCTTGCGCTTTCCTTCAAAACTCCCGTCGACGTTCATGGCAACGATATCTTCGGGCTGCATGTCGTCGTAGGGCAACGAAGTGGGCGTGATCAGGATCTTGTCGCCGCATCGAGCGGATACATTCCCTGATGTTCCCTGGTTCAGACCAATTTCATTCATCCGACGGCAGGCCGCGACCATTTCACGCCGCAGCTCAAATTCATCCATCGTCCTTCCTCCTGTTTGGGCGGAGCAATTAGCTGCCAAAACGGCACAAAGCCCCAGCTTCCAGCGCAAGGCTATTTATACCTTGCGCCAGAGTGAACATTTCATTTCAGATGTTTCGAAGTCGGCTCTGTGCGCTGGCCTCGAGCAGTCAATCAGCCAGCCATTGGCAAAGTCTTGGCAGTCCGCATCAATGTCTCGGTTTCTTCAAAATTGACGATGCCGGCATCCGAGCCAAGACCGGTCGAGACCAGTGCGCCACATGCAGACGCAAATCTCGCCGACTGTTCGATGTCCCAGCCATGAATGAGCCCTGCAATGAGACCAGCCGAGAAGGCATCACCACACCCGGTAGTGTCCTTGACGTCGATGTCGAAGGCAGGCAGCCGGAACATCTCATCCTTAGTCGCCACGATGCAGCCTTCACCGCCCATCGTCAGCAGGCAGTTGGTCGCGCCCGCATCCAGGAAGAACTTTGCCGCATCTTCGGGATTACTGAGACCCGACATAGCTTCGGCATCTTCGATGCTTGGAACGAAATAGTCGACAAAGGGCAGGGAGGGCTTGAGCACCTCCAGAGTCTCGGCCGTTGCCGACAACAGGTCAAACGTCGTCTGGCACCCAGCAGCCTTGGCGGCTTTCAAAAGAGCAGTTGTGGGGGCTCCGTCCAGCTTTGCCAACAGCGGCATACCGCCTACGTGGACGAATTTCGCATCTAGAATGGCCGGATAGTCCTTCTCACCAAGTGTCAGTTCATCCGAAGCACCACGGCGATGCAGGGCAGGGCGTTCGCCATTCGGACGCACATTGAGGATGGTTGATGACGTGGGCACGCCAATCAATTTGCGCATCTCAGCAATGTCGACGCCAAAGCCCGATAGGGTGTGCAAGACGAAATCGCCTTTCTCGTCGTCCCCGATCGCACCGACAGCACGCGTGTTCAGACCCAGCTTGGCACAATCAATCGCCGAGCCACCCGCCGTACCAGCAACGGTAAGGCGAATTTCATCAATGAAGCGAAGCTGTCCACCGGGTGGGATTTCTTCGACAGGCCGTCCAAGAATATCCAGAATGTACAGTCCAACCACACTTACATCAAAAGCCATGATCCTCTCCTTGCATTTGACTTCTCGACATGACCTTGGCGTGCTTCCTTCATTCTCCCGCACGTCAGGCAACATCCCTGTTTCAGTGCCCCGGCCAAACCGCCAAATACTGTTGTGGGCGCTTCGGTCTGGGTGTTGTTCTAAGCTGGTCTGCTGGCCCAGCTCCTATCGATTTGACGAATTGGCGAAAAGCGCTCCAGCCAGAATGATGAAGCAGCCGATGACAAAGGTTTGCCAGGTGCTTGGAATGCCCGCCAGAATGAGCACGTTGTCGATCAGCGTGATGAGAATGACCCCGAGCATCGCCCCGACCACAGTGCCGCCGCCACCGGTGATCCGAGCCCCACCCAGAACCACCGCCGCAATGACATTCAGTTCATTGCCGGAAAGGTCGAACGGGTTTGCAAGCCGGTTGCTGGCGACATGGATGACACCGGCAATCCCGGCCAGAAGACCTGCATAGGCAAAGACGAAAACCTGCACCTTCTTGTGGTCGTAGCCCAACCGCTCGGCAATATCGACGCTGCCGCCTACGGCGAAAATGGCCCGACCCATCAAGGTCCGATTGAGGATCCACCACGTCACGACCGCCGCAACGACAAGCACAAGTATATAGGCGGGAAGAATGGCAATGGATCCGCTCTGGGTACTCACGCGCATCAACTCTGCCTTGCCAAAGTTCTCCATCGACAGAGGGATATTCACGAAAAGCTCGGTGCCGACAAAGGTCAAAAGGAAGCCGTGGATCACATATTGGGTGCCGATGGTCACGATCAGGGCAGGGGCCTTGAGGGCATGAACCAGAAGCCCGTTCCCGATGCCAATCAGCATGCCCCCCAACGCGGCTATGAGAATGATGACCGGGATTGGCAGCCACGGCATATAAGCGGCGACAGCGACGGTTATCCAGTACATCATCAACCCGGCAATCGCGGCAAAGGACATGTCGATGCCGCCAGCTGCAAGCACCACAAGGAACCCAAGACCAAACAGACCGGTTACGACCGACGCCCGGGCGATGTCGAAGATGTTGGAAATCTGCCAAAATTCAGGCGAGATCGCGCCGATGACGAAACAGACGATAACGATCAGCAGCAGCGTGAAGATCGGCGGATAGCGGATCATCCAGCTTGCGATGTTGGCGAACTGGTTTGCGCCTTTTCTTTCGTTGAGGCTGTCCAGGGTATAATCGCTCATGACAGTTTCTCCGCTGAATTTTCTGCTACCATTGCCTGATAAAGGGTGTTTTCTTCCAGATTTTCGGCATCGAATGTTTCGACGATCCTGCCCCGGCGCATGACGATGATCCGGTCACAGTTCTGGAGCAGCTCGGGCAGGTCATCGCTGACGATGATCACGCCCATGCCCTGACTTGAGAGTTGCTGGATGATGCGGAAAATCGTGTCTTTCGACCCGACATCGACGCCCACCGTCGGCCCGTGCAAGATGAAGACTTTGGGCATGATCGTCAGCCCGCGCCCGATCAGGACGCGTTGCTGGTTACCACCCGACAGAGAGCGGACCGGATTGTTGAGGTCCGCCACAACGATTTGCAAATCCTTGACCAGCCGTTCGGCCATGCTTCTACTTCTGATCTTGCTGATCATGCCGAACTTGTCGCGCAAGTCATCGAGGATCTGGGCGATGATGTTCGATTGGATGGGCTTGGCAAGAAACAGACCTTCGGACAGACGATCCTCGGGCACATATCCTATCTGCGCCTTGATGGCATCAACCGGTCGGTACAAATGCAGCAACTCTCCATCCAACTCGATGGAGCCGCCATCAGCGGGTTCCACGCCAGCCAGAGCCCGCGCCAATTCGTTGCGGCCGGAATCCAGCAACCCCGTGACCCCCAGAATCTCGCCATGGGCCAGCGAGAAAGACACATCTGTAAAAGCATTCTTGCGTTTGAGGTCTTTCAAGACGAGCAAGTTATCCTCGCCAATCTCCGTCTTGCGATAGCGCACCACGTCGATCTTGCGACCTGTCATCCAGTAGGTGAGATCGCTCTTTTCATATTCAGCGATATCGCCTTCCTGAACTTTCTCACCATCTCGCATGATGATGAAGTGACCACCAATGGATTTGACCTCATCCAGTTTGTGCGTCACGAACAGGACGGCCACACCTTTGCTGCGCAGCTGGTCGACAATTTCGATCAGGTTATCGACTTCGCGCTTGGTCAAAGCTGCGGTGGGCTCATCCATGATGACCAGCTTCGCTTCGGAGGCAATGGCTCGGGCGATCGCGATCAGCTGGCGGGTGGCGATGGGCAGTCGTGAAACCTCGGTCGAGCAGAAACGCCTGTTCGTCGGCAAGTTAACGGCTTTTAGCGCGCGTTCCGCCGTCTCTTTCAGCTTTGCCCGATCAAGGCGGCGAGCAAGCTTGCCACTTGACGCCACCAATTGTTCGGCGAGAGCGATATTTTCTATCACCGTCAGATTGGGGAGCAGCGAAAGATCCTGATACACCGTCTCGATACCGAACCGCAGCGCTCCCAGCGGATTAAGATCGACCACACGCTCACCATTGATATAGATTTCACCTTCGCTGGCAGGCTGTGCGCCGGAGATGATCTTGATGAGCGTACTCTTGCCGCAGCCATTCTCGCCCATCAGATGGTAGATCTGCCCCGGATAGATGCAGAGATCGATCCCGCGCAAGGCGTGCACGCCACCAAAGTGCTTGTGAACCCCGCGCACCTCCAGAAATGGAGTGCTATCCTGAGAAGCTTCAGCAGCATTTTGAGAAAACTTGGGTATGGTGCCTGTGCTATTCATGCTATGTCCCGCAACCCCTCGGTTTCTCGCAATCAGCATCGGGCTTCCGGTGAAAACCTGACCTGAGAGGAGAGACGACTGTTCGACACAGACCGGGAGGCTATGTGTCTATGAGTAACCGCTGGCACCAAACCAAAGCCCGGCATGGCACCAAGTTTGATGCGATCAGTGACCCGCTGCGGCCTTGTTGCGTTCCGGCGGAACTTCAACAGGAAGCATGGGGGACGATTGATTGCACCGTTTGGCAGGAAGGGCGTAAACCGCACGCGGATTACGCCCTCCGCGGGGACTTTCGCAAAGGGAACAAGTCCCCCGTCGCGAAAAATCCGTCAATTCTCAGGAGAAATCCTTAGAACTGATAGTCGTCGACATTGTCCTTGTTGATGTCGAGCCATGCCTGACCAACGAGCAGGACACCTTTGCCCGGGCCTTCTTTCAGCTGCATGTTGGTATAGCCGGGCACGCCAAGATCCATGCCGTCTTTCAGCTCTTCACCGTTGAGGACCATGTGAGCGATCTTGTTCATGATGAAGCCGGCGTCTTTCGGATCCCACAGGCTGATCCCGGTAACCGCGCCACTTTTGAGGAAGCGGCTCGTGTCGGTCGGCATGCCGATACCATAGACGCAGATCTTGCCAGCAAGACCGGCTTCTTCCACCGCGCGACCGATACCAATCACGTCAACGGCAGAACCACCCTGGAAGCCTTTAATATCCGGATACTTTTTCAGAAGTTCCTTGGCTTTGTTGTAGGCGGTGTTGGCGTCGTTGAAGGACTCGTTCTTTGCGGAGACGAGTTTCATGTTCGGATATTTTGCTTCGGCATTGGCGGCAGAAGCATCAGCCCACTGAACATGGGTCAAGCTGCCCAGAGACCCAACAAACGAGGTCCATGTGCCTTCTTCGCCCATGCATTTGGCGATCTGGTCGTTGAAGTGTGCACCGAAGGCATCGTTGTCGAAGGCTTCCATGTCGACCTGAGTGTTTTTCAGGTTGGACGCCTCATGCGTGATGACGGTGATGCCACGATCCATGGCGCGTTTGAGAGCGCCTTCCATCATCGGTGGGTCAAACGGGACAACCGCAATGGCATCAACACCTTTTGCGATAAGGTCTTCCACCAGACGGACCTGCTGTGCAGCATCGCCTTTACCCGGTCCGATTTCCTTGGTGGCGATGCCATCGGTCACTTCGCCATATTGCTTGACCCCTTCGTCCATACGGCGGAACCATGTTTCACCAAGCAGTTTCACGACAGTGACGATTTCCTTGTCGTCCTGTGCAACTGCCTGACCTCCAGAAAGCATGGTGCCGACCATCAGGGCGCACATTGCGAATTTGTGTAGTTTGGACATTGAATTAGTTCCTTTCCTCTCCCAGAAACCTTAAAGAACTCCCTCTGGCTCTTACGTTCGACATCGAGGGTGCCTGTCGAACAGACCGGTTCTTCCCCTTAGGATTTGGTAGGACGCCAGACTCTGAGATCGACCTTGGAAACGGCAAGGAAGATCAACAGGAGGACGCCCCAGGCGAAGTCCCGGAAAAAGTTCGAGATATTCAGGAAATTGAACATGCTCGAAAGAATCTGCAGCGCAGCAGCGGACAGGATCACGCATGAGATGCGGCCATACCCGCCTTCGGGCTTGACCCCCGCCATCACGACGATGAGGATGGCGATGAGAACATATGACGTCCCGTAATCCCATTTGACGCTGGAAATGCGGGCCGCGATGATAAGGCCAGCAACCCCCGCCAGCATACCGGAGATGGTGTAGGCCGTCAGAAACAGCCTCTTTTCATCAAAACCAGCGAAGCGGGCCGCCTTGGGATTGCTGCCGAGCAAAAACAGGCGTGTCCCGAATGGCGTGAAGCGCAGTGCGGCCCCAATGACGATTGCGATGGCAATAAACAGGGCAAAGCACATCGGCACCCCGAGAATGGGCCCATGGCCAAAGGCATCAAGCGGCTCTATATAGCCCAGACGCACACCCGAACCATTGGTCAGGACGACACTCACCCCCGTAAAGGCGAGCGACGTGCCCAAGGTCGCGATAATCGGCGTCAGATTGGCTCGGGATACAAGCAGACCATTGATGAAACCGCCCACGAACCCGACGCAAAGACAGACAAAACCGAAGACGAAGACATAGGTCAGTGGACTGTCATCTGGTGATATGAACTGGGGAACCAGCAGCGCTGCAGAGATGCCTGAAAGATTGGCCAGCGCAATACCGGACAAATCGATGCCTCCATTTCCCGAGATCATCGCCAGTGTTACGCCAATGGCGAGAAGCCCGAGTTCGGGGATCTGGATGGCCATTGATTGAAGATTGTAGGCGTTGACGAAATCAATCCCCGAGATGGAGACGGCTGCCGTAAGGACCAGCACATTGACCGCAACAAGAAAATTGAACTGACGATCAGACGCAACAGATCGCATCAGCGAGCTGCCTGAAACAGTATTGGACATGCATTCCTCCCAGTTGTGCCGCAGGCAAAATGTCCGAACCCGCGGCCCAATAGCTCTTCGACGGCCAGACCTCACACTGACCGACCGTGCCTTCACAAAACGAAGGCATGCCCGACATTCCGGTTTATCGAGTCAAAAAGGCCTCCTTATGGGCGACGTACACCTACATCGTCCAACCAATTTGAGCTTGATCGAATTTGGGCAAAAGCAGCTATGTAAGAACACCAGACACACTCCTTAAGACTGTGCTTGACTGCTCTCAAGTGGGAGTAACCTAACCATTGTCAGATCAAACTGTCAAGTGTCAAATGAAAGCTAATATTCAGCCATATATCCTGCATATTTAGCCATTGAATTGCGGTTGACATTTGCTAAGATCGATTGACAAAGTGAGATACCGAAGCGTGGGCAAGGCCTTGAAAGAATGAAATCACCTATGAAGTCGTCGTCTGGAAAGTCAGCCTCGCCGGCGAAATCAACAGCCTCCAACGGCATGGTGGCACCGGCGATCTATCAGAATGATCCACGGCTGTGGGCGGCCTGGCTCTATTACAACGACGAACTGAACCAGAATCAGATCGCGACACTCCTCGGAGTATCCAGAGCAACGGTCGTCAACTATCTGCAAGAAGCCCGCGCCAACCACTATATCAGGATTTCTGTCAGACACGACTTGCTCACCAGCGTCAACTTGGCGCAGAAACTCAAGGAGATTTTTGGCCTCAGAGACTGCATGGTCATCCCTGATGATGGCGGATTGCTTTCCCCTACACAGAGAATCGGTAAAGCCGGTGCGAGCTTCATGGAGGGAACCCTGAACCCCGATGATGTGGTCGGAGTGGCTTGGGGACGCACCGTTCAGGCTCTTGCCGACAATCTCGTTGAACAGAGCATGTCAAACCTCTGCGTTGTTCAGGTGATGGGAAGCCAGAGCGGGGCGACGGACGGCTTCAGTTCAGAGGAATGCGTCTCATTGATGTCTCTGAAACTGCGTGCCAAGACCGCCCATCTTCATGCACCTGCGACCCTCAGCAACAAGGAACTGCGCGACGCGCTCCGCAAGGAAGCGATCATTCAGGAACAATTCGCGCGCATCCGCTCCTGCACCAAACTGCTATTCGGCGTCTGCTCCGTGAAGGAAAACAGCCTTGTCTTCGCAAGCGGCCTGACGAATGTAGAAGAGAGCAAATATTACATCACAAAAGGCGCTGTCGGCGTCATATGCGGGCGCTTTTATGATGGAAAGGGCAACTGGATTGAGGGACCGCTCGATGACCGTCTGATGGGCATCTCCCTTGATGATGTGAAAAACATTCCAACGCGAATTGCTGTTGCTGGCGGGACTGAAAAGACATCATCTATTCTGGGTGCTCTGCGTGGTGGCTATATCAACACCCTGATCACCGACACCAAGACAGCTCTCAACATTCTTGAAAACCTGCCTTCGGATCTGCTCTGACATCCTCTTGTGCCTTTGTCATCCTGATGCCGAGCAGATCTAGAAAGAACCGCTCGGCCCTTTCATGTGGCTTTAAGGTTGAAGGCCCATCTGCCAGAAACCAACCTCCAATTCCGTCGCCGTCCGGAAGGTTTGACAAAGCCGCTCCCATCTAGGAGAGGCGACAAAATCACTGCCGATCCTCTGCACAAGAGAGGCATCAAGCAACTGCCCGGCAGAACGACAGACCTCTTGGTAATCTTCGCTCGCATAAGTGCTGATCCAGTCCGCATATTTGTCCGACCTGGCGTCCCTTTGAAGCCGTAAGCCGATTTCACCATAGCCCATCACACAGGGAGCGAGGGCCACGATCAGATTGAGGAAATCACCACTGAAGCCCGTCTCGAGCACAAAGCGGGTGTAGGCGAGATTCTCAGGTCGCTCTCCAGTGGCAAACAGAGCCTGTTTTGAAATTCCCGCTGCCTCACAAATGCCGACATGCATCGGCATCTCGTGGGAGACCAGTGCATTGACCATATCGGTTGCAGCCTGCATTTCCGCAAAGGTTTCGGACTTGACGATGGCCAGAGCCCAGGCCCGCGAGAAGTGAACAAGAAAGACATAATCCTGCTGCAAATAGTGCAGAAAGGCCTCACGGGGAAGGCTGCCATCACCAAGTGACTGGACAAAGGAGTGATGGGTATAGTCATGCCACGGGTCTTTGGCGTGCTTTCGCAACAGGTCGAAGGCTCGGCCATAGTCATTGGGTATCGTTTGTTGGGTCATGTCATGCCCTTATCTGTGGTGTCTGTAGGGTCTCGGCCTGTCGTGTTGCCTCAAGCCACTCAATGACGCGCGTTTCCGGATTTTCATGAAGCGTGATGTCCGTGACGACCGAGATGACGTCCGCTCCGGCCTCGAAAGCCGCAGCGGCACGCTCGACATTCATGCCGCCAATGCCGACCAGAGGGGTGCTGCCGATTCGCTCTTTCCATTCGCGCACTTTCGGCAGTCCTTGTTGATGCCATTTCATCTTTTTGAGGATGGTCGGATAGACCGGTCCCAGTGCGATATAGTCTGGTGACATCGACAGCACCCGTTCCAACTCATCATCATCATGAGTGGATACGCCCAGATGAATCCCAGCCTTCCTGATGGCATAAAGATCTGCGCTGTCGAGATCTTCCTGCCCTAGATGCACCCATGAGCATCCCGCATCGATCGCCTGTTGCCAGTAGTCGTTGACCACGAGCAGACAATCGTGGGCATCACAGAGCGCCTTTGCCTCGGCAATCTGCGTACTGATCACGTCATCAGGTTGTTCCTTGATGCGCAACTGCACCAATTTCACACCCAGAGGCAGCATGCGGACCAGCCAACTCACATCGTCAAAAATGGGGTAGAAGCGAGCTAGTCTCATGCCAGAAACGCCTTTCCGATCACAGGGGTCGAAGGCACCGCCATGTCCCGAGGTTCGATCGGGTCGGCGTCATGAGCAAGTTTTCCGGCTTCAACGGCCCTCATCATTGCCCTTGCCATCGCGACCGGGTCTCCGGCCTTGGCAACGGCAGTGTTCACCAGCACCGCGTCAAATCCCAGCTCCATGGCACGCGCCGCGTGGCTCGGCAGACCAATGCCGGCATCGACCACCAGAGGAACATCGAGAAACTCTGCCCGCATGGCTCTGAGGGCATATTCATTGTTGAGGCCACGCCCCGACCCAATGGGAGCTCCCCACGGCATCAACACCTGACACCCGGCGGCAAGAAGCCGTTCTGCGACAATCAGGTCTTCGGTCGTGTAGGGGAAGACCTCAAAACCTTCTTCACACAAGATGCGAGCCGCCTCCACCAGATGAAACACTTCCGGCTGCAAGCTGTCCGTATGGCCGATCACCTCCAGCTTGATCCATTTGGTGCCAAAAACCTCGCGCGCCATGTGGGCCGTGGTGACCGCTTCCTTCACCGTATGGCAGCCTGCCGTGTTGGGCAGCACAATGACATCAAGATCGCATACCATCTTCCAGAAACTCTGTCCGGCCCCATTCACACCCTCGCGCCTTAACGAGACTGTCGCTACACCAGCTCCGCTTTGGGCAAAGGCCTGTTCAAGAATGGCCGGGCTTGGATATTGCGCCGTCCCCAACATCAGGGGATTGGGCAGTTCGAGTCCATAAAAGGGTTTCATGTTTCAACCTCCCTGCATGGGGACCAGAATTTCAATGCGGTCCTCTTCGCTCAACATCTGCTCTCTTCGCTCATCAATGGGAACAAACTCTCCATTGACGGCAGTGGCGACAAGTTGCTCCTCATGACCACATTCCTCCAGCAGATCAGACAGATTGCTTGATGAGATCTGACGGCTTTCTCCATTCAGTGTGATCTTCATGCGACCAACTCCGATTTCCTGTTGTCCAACAAAAGGTCGGCCACGGCGCAGGCCATGGCAGGGGCCAACAGATAGCCGTGACGGTAAAGACCGTTGACATAGACCGCCCGGCCCAAACGGCGGATCCTCGGCAAATTGTCGGGGAAGGAGGGGCGCAGATCGACACCGCTCTCCAATATCTCGGCTTGCCCAAAGGCCGGGTTCAACGCATAGGCGGCGCTGAGCAGCTCCAACATCGAGCGCGCAGTGACATGGGTGCTGTCCTCACTCTCGATCATCGTTGCACCCAGCATGTAGATGCCGTCTCCGCGAGGCACGATATAGAGCGGCATCCGCGGATGAAGCAGGCGTACTGGCCGTGAGAGGGTGACATCCATGCTGCGGATGACCAGCATTTCGCCTTTAACACCACGCAGGTCATGCAGATATTCGCGGGCATGCAGCCCCCGACAGTCGATCTCGTTCTCAAGACCCGAGGGAGCAAACCCACGATGCAGTTTCACGCCCTTGTCGCGCAAGCCACGCCACAGATCATGAAGAGCCTTGCGCGGGTCAAGATGCGCCTCGTCATCAAAATAGAGTCCCTTGTTGAAGGCACAGAGATCGGGCTCAAGACGGGAGATTTCCTCACCATCGATTTCCCTGAACCCTTCGGTGCGACGACTGAAACGACGCAAATCTGGCAAGTCTCGCGGATTGGCAACCACCAGCGTGCCGCCTCGACTGACATTTGTTTTGCCGGACCACCAATCAATTGCTTGCTGACCATAGCGCAGCACCGGTTCTTCGGCACTTTCATATTCGCACCAGGGCGCGAGCATGCCGCCCGCCCACCACGAGCATCCATGTGGTCCCGGTTCGCCACTGGGATCATAGAGTTCAACGTCCGCTCCGCGTGAAACCAGCTCGGTCGCAACACAAAGCCCGGCGACCCCTGCACCAAGAATAGAAAATTTGGTCATGGCCGGACCGCCAGCAAGTGAGGGAGCCGGCGGAGATGCGGGACTACGATTGAGAGGAGGGCAGGGAGCAGCCTGTTGTCGACAACAGGAAAGCGACAAAACGCGATAGGAAGTGACATGTTGCACCATTCTTTTGAGGGCAACATGAGACGGATGACGGCAAGACTTCAAAGATTGACACCGTTCCCTCCGCCGGTATTGCCCGGATCAGGTTCGATGGGTTGACGCTTTCGCGACTCTCAGCCAGATGGCACCCCAACGGTAATGGCAAAACGCTAACACCAAAATCCGGGAGGCACAAGCGGCGAACTCCTTACCAATATTGGAGCAGTGACAAACACCGCAATGGCTCGGGATTTTGGCGCTAGAAACAATCGTTCTATTCGAAAATTCCCTTTATTCCTGCCAAATTGCTCTTCATTTTATCCATCAACTCCGCGATCGTTTCTCGTTCTTGCTCGGTGACCAAATTGGCAGGAAAGGAAATGGCTGCTCCGAAAATTTCGGTGGTATCCGGATCTCTGATGGCGATGCCAACCGATGCAATACCCGCAAGGCTTTCCTCGGTCGCAAAGGATCTCCCGGTTTGTCTAATTTTTTCGAGGGCCTGAGATAGCTCTTCATGGTTTGAGGGAGTTCTGGGAGAAATATAGGGCATCGGGTCGGGAATGCGCTTTTTCCATTCCTCTTCAGAAAGCATGGACAGCATGGCGCGGCCATTCGATGTCGAATAAGCGATGGTTTTGTAGGCAGGAATACGGGTTATGGCGAGAGGATTCTTGCCGCGAATGACCTGCAGTATCGTCAGATCATATCCATCGAAAACCGTAATGTAGCCTGTATAACCCACCCGATCGCAAACCTGCTGCAGCTGTTTCACGATCAGATCAAGAAATTGGTTCTGCGAACGGAAAACCTGTCCCAGTTCGTAGAGGCGCAGACCGGGGGAATAGACCCGCGAGTTCGGCTCATAGTCGACGAGACCCGATTCTCTCAGGCTCTTTAGAGCCCGATGAACCGTCGCCTTGGGGCGATCAATCTGACGCGCTATGTCGGCTTGCGTGAAAGTTGGTTCCTCAAATGAAAAACAGCCGAGAATAGAAATCGCATCGTCTAGTGCGCCCATAAAATGTCTCCTAAGTGAATTTTCTACAATAATGTTTCAATAATGGAACAAAAAGTCAATATCGAAACAAAATATAGACGAGTTTTTTGGGTCCGCCTATAGTTTGGGCAACGATCGTTAGTGATGAATTTATAAGCACAATTGGTTGCGCCGCATTCTCTAAGGCTACCGGCCTAATCCGAGACTTGTACGTGCGCACCAGCAGGACGTAAAAATGACCCAGACAACAGAAAATCTTCGTGTCGGTATCGATATTGGTGGGACCTTCACCGATTTCATTCTCTTTGACGAAAATGAAACGGCCATCAGGCTACACAAATGTCTGACCACGCCCGATGATCCTTCCAGAGGTGCATTGGAAGGCTTGTCAGAGCTTATGAAGGCAGCCGAGACCAAGGCTTCAGCGATCAGCGAGATCGTACACGGCACCACATTGGTGACCAACGCGGTTATCGAGCGCAAGGGTGCCAAGGTCGGCATGATCACCACCAAAGGCTTCCGCGATATTCTCGAGATTGGCACGGAGCAACGCTACGACATCTACGATCTGAGGCTTGCTTTTCCTACCCCGTTGGTGGAGCGGCAATTGCGCCTTGAAGTGGAAGAGCGTGTCAGCGCAGCAGGTAACGCGGTCATCGCCCTGGATGAGAGCGCGGTCGTTGGACTGGCCAAAGAGCTCAAGGACAAGGGCTGTGAAGCCATTGCCATTTGCTTCATGCATTCCTACAGCAATCCAGACCATGAAAAGCGCGCACGCGACATCATCCATGAGACTTTCCCCGACCTGTTTGTTTCCATCTCGTCTGAAGTGGTCGCGGAAATTTCGGAATATCAGCGCTTTGTAACCACCTGCGCCAACGCCTACGTTCAGCCACTGATGGATCGCTATTTGCAGCGCCTCGAGAGCGAGCTGGCAACACAGGACTACAACGGCGTCATTCGTCTGATGCATTCAGGCGGCGGTCTCGTGTCACTGGAAACCGCACGTGCCTTCCCGATCCGCCTGCTCGAATCCGGCCCCGCCGGTGGCGCACTGGCGACGGCCTGGTTCGGGCAGAATGCCGGCCTTGATAACGTGATTTCCTTCGATATGGGCGGCACAACGGCCAAGGCCTGCATGATTGAGGATGGCAAGGTCGATATTGCCTCCTACCTTGAGGCTGGCAGGACCCATCGGTTCAAGAATGGCTCTGGTCTCCCGATCAAGGCTCCCGTTGTTGACATGATTGAAATCGGTGCTGGCGGCGGGTCAATCGCCTCCATCGACGAAGTCGGTTTGATGCAGGTCGGGCCCCATTCGGCAAGTTCCTATCCCGGTCCTGCCTGCTATGGCAATGGCGGTGACAAACCGACCGTCACCGATGCCAGTGTCGTGCTCGGCTACTATGATCCGTCTTTCTTCCTTGGCGGTCGCATGACGCTGGATCTGGAAGCAGGCCAGAAGGCCATGGAATCCATCGCCAAACCACTTGGCCTGTCCACGGTGGAAGCGGCCTGGGGGATCCATCAGGTGGTTGGCGAGAATATGGCCAACGCTGCTCGTATCCATCTCGTCGAGAAGGGCAAGGATCCTCGCGCCTATTCCATGATCGGCTTCGGCGGGGCAGGCCCGGCCTTTGCTGCACGTGTGGCCCATATCCTCGGCATTGGCGAAGTGATCATTCCACCTGCCAGTGGTGCGGCCTCTGCCTTTGGCTTCCTGACCGCACCTTTGGCCTTTGATCTGGTGCGCTCCTATCCGTTGGTGCTCTCCAAGGATGCGTCCATCGCCGAACTGGAAAGCGTCTGTGAAGCACTAGCCGAGGCAGGTCGCTCAGAGCTGCGCAGTACAGGGATCGATGCCGACAGCATCGAGATCGAACGGACCGCCGACATGCGTCTAGTCGGACAATTGCACGAAATCAACGTACCGCTCCCGTCTGGCAAGCTGGACGACGCTTCTTACGATGCGATCAAGGCCGCCTTCGAAGAGGTCTATACTGCCCGCTACACCCGCGTTCCGCAGGACGCCCGTCTGGAAATTCTCTCTGTTCGTATTCGCGCTAAAGGTCAGGACCCAGAATTGACACTCCGACAGGCCGGAGCGGGCAGTCAGGGTGGGGCGGCTCTCAAAGGTAAACGGCAGGCCTACTTTGGTGATGGCTGGGTTGAGGCATCAGTCTACGACCGCTACGCCATGCCTGCCGGTTTCACTCTTGTTGGCCCCGCCATCATCGAGGAGCGGGAATCCACCACCCTCGTGCCTCCCGGCGACAGTGTCGCGATTGACGAAACAGGCAACATCCGCATCAAGATCGCTTCGGCGACCGAAGCCAAGACGCTGGTTGATGACAACATGAGCATGGAAGAGGCGGTTGAGCGCATCACTGCCAACCCGATTGCTCTGGAAGTTATGTGGAGCCGCTTGGTCAATGTGGCCGAGGAAATGTGGTCCACCGTATGCCGGACAGCTTTTTCGCTGATCATTTCCGAAAGTCAGGACTTTGGCTGCGCCATTCTGGATGCCAACGGCGAGACACTGGCCCATTCGGCGCGCGTTATGCCGGTGTTCAATCTGACCCTGCCGATGGCAGTGAAAGCGATCATCAAACGCTACCCGGTTGAAACGATGAAGCCGGGAGATGTGTACATCACCAACGACCCATGGCTTTGTGCCGGGCATCTGTATGATCTGGCGATTGTGACGCCGGTCTTCCATCATGGCCACGTGATTGCTCTGCTGGGAACCGTTGGTCATGTGGGTGATATCGGCGGCAGCCGCGATGGCCTCAGTGTCACTGAACTCTATGAAGAAGGTCTGCAAATCCCGGCGATGAAGCTTGTCATCGAAGGGCAGGAGAACGAAGACCTGTTCCGTCTGATGGCAGACAATATCCGCGATAGCGATCAGGTTCTGGGCGATGTCCGCTCCTTCATTTCTGCCAACGAGACAGGCTCCAAACGCATGCTCAGTTTCGTTGAGGAATATGGCATGCATGATCTCAAGGCCTTTTCCTCGGTGGTGCAGGATCTGTCTGAAAAAGCCATGCGACAGACGATTTCCCAGTTGAAGGACGGAACCTATCACTCGGAAATCTCCAACAATCCGATGGGGGAAGAAATGAAATTCCCTCTCAAGATTACGGTTGCGGGAGATGAAATCGCGATTGATTTCTACGACACGCCAGCACAAACCACGAAGGGCGGCATCAACTGCACCCTGTCCTATACGACAGCTCATGCCACTTATCCGCTCAAGTGCATGTTGACGCCCAATGTGCGCGGCAACGCCGGTTGCTATCGCCCCTTCACGGTAACGGCACCCAAAGGCTCGATCCTCAATTGCGAAAAGCCCGCTCCGGTCTCCCAACGGACCAGAACTGGTTGGTATCTGGCACCAAACGTGTTCCTCGCCATGGCAGAGGCCGCGCCGGAGACGGTTCAGTCCTTCTCGGCCTTGCCAAGCCTCCTCAGCTTCTATGGCAAGTCGGACGAGGGTCGGCTGTTCTATGAATTGCTGCTTCTGGGCGGCGGGCAGGGCGCCTCTGCCAATCAGGACGGAAAGTCCTCCCTGCTATGGCCAACCTCTGCGGCGACCTCCTCTTTGGAAATGCTGGAAACACGGTCACCAATTATCGTATGGGAAAAGGCTCTTGTCTGTGACAGCGCAGGTGCCGGTCAGTTCCGCGGTGGTCTGGGGGTTCGTGTTTCGGTTTCCCAACTCAACGATGAGGGCCGCCCCATCACGGCGATCGTCCAGCCCGAAGGGGTTGGGATCCCCGTTGCGGGCCTGTTCGGCGGCCTCAGCGGTGAGGCGTCGCACGGCGTGATCAAAAGCAGGACCAGCGGCAGCGTCGAACATGACTGCGGCACGGGCGAAGTGCTCGATCTTGTCGGCAGTGACATGGTCATCGAATTGCAACTGGCTGGCGGTTCGGGCTTTGGGGATCCACTCAAGCGCGATCCCGACATGATCCGCGAAGACATCACTCAAGGCTATGTCAGCCCGTTGGCTGCCAAAAAGCTCTACGGCTTCAATCAAAACTGAAGAGGGTGAAAACCCTCTCACTCACCACAAGAGAAGAACAGCATTTGCTTTAAACATTCAGGAGAATTGCAAATGAAGATGACAAGAAGAAACTTTCTGGGAGCAACGATTTCTGCCGCTGCTCTTGCCTCCATGCCGTTCGATGCATTCGCCGCCGGACGCAAGATCCTGGTCATGGCCAGCAGCGTCGACATTCCGAACTTCGATCCTCATGTGGCAACGGGTTATGCTCCCGCCATGCTGTTCCGCAACACCTACGATTCCCTTGTCCGCGTGGTTGGAACGCCGCCTGAAGTCGTGTCTGGTCTGGCAACCGAGTGGACTGTCTCTGAAGACAAGTTGCACTATGAATTCAAGCTCGATCCGGATGCCAAATTCCAGGACGGCACCCCGGTTACGGCTGAAGCGGTCATCTATTCATTCAAGCGCATTATCAAACTTCAGCGTGGCCCGTCATGGATGATTGCCGGGGTTGTAGATCCCGACAAGATCACCGCAATCGACGAGCACACCGTTGCATTCGACCTGCTGGCGCCCTTTGCTCCTTTCCTGCAGGTTCTGCCATGGATGTTTATCGTCAATCCCGAACAGGTTGAGGCCAATCTCGGCAATGACGACGGCCAGACCTACCTGCGTCAGACCCTTGCCGGTTCCGGTCCCTTCACACTGGGCCGTGTCATGCCCGGCAACCTCTACGAATTCAAACGCGTCAAGGATGACTGGCACAAAGGCGGTGGCAACCTTGAAGGCGCCATCTGGAAAATCGTCCGCGAAGCGTCTTCCGAACGCATGATGCTGCAGCGTGGTGAAGCCCACATCGCTCTCGAGCTCTACGCAGAAGATATGGAAGCCCTCAAGGACGTGCCGAATGTCGTCACCATTCTGGAGCCGGAATATCGTACCTTCTACATCAAGATGAATACGTTAAAAGGCCCGCTTGCTGACAAGAACCTGCGCAAGGCCATCTCCTATGCCTATGACTATGAAGGTATGCTTCAGGCGGCTGGCCCTGCCGAATTGATGCACGGCCCACTGCCGACCGGCATCTTCGGCTTTGATCCCGACCTCGAAGTCTACCGTCGGGATATGGACAAGGCGAAGGAATATCTTGCCAAATCCAAATATAAGGACGGTGGCTTCAAGCTCTCGATTTCCTATGCTTCCGGCTATGAGAATATGCGCCGCTGGTGCCTGTTGCTTCTCGACGCACTGAAGCAATTCAACATCGAGCTCGAACTGCGTCCGATGATCTGGCCGGATATCGTAGCGTCTGCCCAGTCTCCCGACACAATGCCGGACTTCTTCAGCATCTTCGAGACGGCCAACTATGCTGACCCGGACAACGTTGCCTTCGCAGCATACCACTCATCCCGCAATGGTCAGTGGCAGAATCCGGTTTACAGCAATCCTGAAGTCGACAAGCTGATTGAAGCAGCTCGTATTGAACCGGATGACGCCAAACGCGCCGAGCTTTACAAGCAATTCCAGAAACTTGTGGTCGATGATGCGCCTGACCTGTTCGGTGTCTTGGAAAAACGCAAACTTGGCATGCGTGCTGAAGTGAAAGACTATGTCTTCACTCCGGTAGCAGCAAACTCGATCGAGTTGCTTCCACTATCACTTGACTGATGACTTGGGGGATGCCGATATGGCATCCCCTCTCAACCAGACCCGGTGTCGATATGCTCTTATACACTGTCAAGCGGCTTCTTCTGCTGGTGCCCATGCTGATCGGGCTCACGGTCGTCGTGTTTGCCATTGCCCGATTGTTGCCCGGTGATCCGGTCGCGCTTGCCGCCGGACCGAATGCCACGCCTGCCGTTATCGAAAGCGTGCGTCAGGAATTCGGTCTCGATAAGTCTATTCCGCTGCAGTATGTCGACTATCTAACAGGTCTTGTCCAAGGCGATTGGGGCGTCTCCATTTTTACCCGCCGCCCGGTCTATGAAGATATCGCCACTTTCCTTCCGGCCACACTGGAATTGGTGATCGCAGCGATGGCTATTGCCATCGTATTCGGCATTCCTCTGGGCCTTGCCGCCGCAGTCTACCGGAACGGTTTGATCGACTATCTCGTCCGGACCATTGCGCTCGGCGGCATAGCCATGCCGCGTTTCTTTCTGGGGCTGCTGGCACAGCTGCTGTTTGTATCGTGGCTGGATCTTTTGCCTCTGTCCGGGCGGTTCCCGCTGATCGAGATACCCCCCGAGACAGTTACCGGCTTTTACACCATCGACAGTTTGCTTGCAGGCGACTGGTATTCGTTCCAGATTTCCCTGTCCCATCTGGCGTTGCCCGCGATTGCCCTGTCGCTATCTCCATTGGCGACCATCATGCGGATGATGCGCTCCTCGACCATTGAAGTGTTGCAGCAGGATTATGTCCTCACCGAAAGGGCGCTGGGCATCTCGAAATCGCTGCTGTTGTTCAAATATGTGCTGAGAAACGCCATCACTTCGACCCTTACCGTGATCGGACTTTATGTTTCATGGCTGCTCGGCGGTACCGTGCTGGTGGAAACGGTCTTTGACTGGCCGGGACTGGGGCTTTATGCGACGCAGGCCATTCTCAGTCAGGATTTCATGCCGGTGATTGGCGTGACGCTAGTGATTGGCGTCATCTATCTGGTTTCCATGCTCCTCGTCGATCTTCTCTACAGTGTTTTCAATCCAAAGGTGCGCTTGTCATGACCAATTCGGAAACGGCTGTTGCGCGGCCAAAGCGTGATCGCTCCGCGCGTCTGGAAAACTGGTCCCGGGCCTTCTATCGCTTTCGGCAAAGTGCCTTGTCCATCATCGGGCTGGTGATCATCCTCGCTCTGGTCATTCTGGCGATCTTTGCTCCCTACATCGTTCCCTTTCCGGACCATGTGGCGGGCGGAACGGATGTCGCCTCACGGTTTTTGCCTCCCAGTTGGGACCATTGGTTCGGCACCAATTCACTGGGACAGGATATGTTCTCGCTGGTGCTTGTTGGATCTCAGGTGTCCCTGTTCTCCGGCCTCGCTGTGGTGGTCATCGCCATCGTTATCGGCAGCACGGTCGGTGCCATCGCTGGCTATTTCGGCGGTTGGGTGGATGAGGTCCTGATGCGTTTCACCGATCTTCTGCTCACCATTCCCAGTCTCATTCTGGCAATGGCCGTTGCCGCAGCAATCGGTTCCGGAGTTGGCAACATGATCATTGCCATCTCGGTGACCTGGTGGCCTGCCTATGCACGGCTGGTACGCGGCGAAGTGATCGGCAAGAAAGAAGAGCAGTTCATCTTCGCCGTCCGCGCCATTGGTGCCGGTTGGCCGCGCATTCTGGGGCGCCACATCCTGCCCAACATCATGTCGCCGATCCTGATCAAGGCATCACTGGACATGGGTTTTGCCATTCTGACGGTTGCCTCGCTTGGTTTCGTCGGCATTGGCGTCAAGGCGCCTACACCCGAGTGGGGTACCTTGCTCTCGATCGCCCGCAACTATATGCCGACCTACTGGTGGACGGCGCTGTTTCCCGGTTTTGCAATCTTTCTGGCCGTTCTGGCCTTCAACCTGCTCGGTGACGGCCTGAGGGACGTCATGGACCCCAAGGCAAGGCGGTGAGGTGACAGGATGACGCTACCACTACTCGACATCATGAATCTCAATCTCGCCATGCGCAGCTACGAAGGGGAGATTCAGGTTCTGCACGGCATCGATCTCAGGATCGAACGCGGGCAAATCTGGGGCATGGTTGGGGAGACTGGCAGTGGCAAGTCTCTGACCGGGCTATCCATTTCTCGTCTGGTGCCCGAAGAGACCGGGCGCTATCTCGATGGCTCGATCCGATTTGAAGGCAAGGAAATCCTGAGCGCGACAGAGCGACAGATGCGAGCGCTTCGCGGTCGGAAGATCGGCATGATCTTTCAGGATCCGACGACCAACCTCAATCCGTCTTTCCGCGTCGGAACCCAATTGATCGATGTGGCCCTGCACGCCGGTCATGCCGATCCAGCCATCCTGGGACTATCGGGACATGCATCGCGGTCCAAGCGCAAGAAGGCAGCCAGAGCACTGGCGGTCGAGATGCTGGATAAAGTCGGCATTCCCAACGCAGCGGAACGGATCAACGACTATCCGCATCAGTTTTCAGGCGGTATGCGCCAGCGTGTCCTGATCGCGATGGCAATGATTGGCAAGCCGGACCTGCTGATCGCCGATGAACCGACCACCGCGCTTGACGTTTCCGTTCAAGCCCAGATTCTTGAACTGATGCATGCACTGGTCGAAGAGCGAAATATCGGCGTGCTGATGATCACGCACAATCTTGGCGTTGTGGCACAGATCTGCACCCATGTCGCGGTGATGTTCCGGGGCCGCATTCTGGAAACCGGCACCGTGCGCGACGTGCTCAAGACACCATCTCATGCCTATACCAAGGCATTGCTGCAGGCCATTCCGTCCCCGACCACCAAACGTGGCGAGCTGCGTGGTCTGGCGAACATGACATGGGAGGACGACAGCCATGCTTGAGATCAGAAATGTGACCAAGGTCTTTCCCGGAAAGCGCACGTCCATGTTCAAGCGGGCAGAGGGCTTCTGCGCGCTATCAGACATCAATCTTTCCATCGCCAAAGGGGCGAGCTATGGCCTTGTCGGGGAGTCCGGTTCTGGCAAGACGACACTGACCCGCTGCATTCTCGGGCTGGAAAGCCTGACAGGCGGTCAGGTACTCTATGAAGGCAAGGACATTCACGCCTTGTCTGCTCAGGAGATGGCCCGTCTGCGGGCACAGTTGCAGATTGTCTTCCAAGATCCCTATGCGTCGCTCGATCCACGCATGACCATTCATGACATCGTTGCCGAGCCCTTGATCGTGCATCGCAAGAACATGCCCATGAGCGCAGGCGAGCGGACAGATCGCGTCTTGGACCTGCTGCTTAAGGTCGGCCTGAAATCGGAGCATTTGTTCCGCTATCCGCATGAATTCTCCGGTGGCCAGCGCCAGCGCATAGGCATCGCCCGGGCGCTCGTCTCCAATCCGCAGTTCCTGATCCTTGATGAACCCACATCGGCGCTCGACGTCTCCGTACAGGCCGATGTCCTCAATCTGCTGCACACCCTGCAGCAGGAACTGGGACTCACCTATTTGTTCATCAGTCATGATCTGGGGGTCATCCGCTATATCTGTGACGATGTCGCCGTCATCTATCGCGGCAAGCTCGTCGAGAATGGGCCAGTCGAGAAAGTCTACAACGCACCCCAGAGCGATTACACCCGGATGTTGCTGGATGCGATGCCCAATCCGGATCCGGATCTGTCACCGTTTCGGCAGAATGGGGCAGGGCAATAAGCAGGAGAATTCAAGCCATGTCAAACCCAACCGTCTCTATCGAGGAGCTTGCCAAACAAGCGACCGAATGGCGTCACAGCCTGCACCAGATGCCGGAATTGTTGTTCGATCTGCCGCGGACAGCGGCTTTCATTTCCAGCAGGCTGGAAGCCCTGTCGTGTGATGAACTGCACACGGGCATCGCGACATCCGGCATCGTCGCGGTTTTTAAGGGATCGCGCGGCCCCGGAAAGACCATTGCACTGCGGTGCGATATGGATGCCTTGCCAATCGCCGAAAAGACCAATCTTCCGCACGCGTCCAAGACCCCGAACATGATGCATGCCTGTGGCCATGATGGACATTCGGCCATCATGCTGGCACTGGCGCATTATCTCTCTGATCATCGGGATTTTGCCGGCAAGGTCGTGCTTGTGTTCCAGCCTGCAGAAGAAGGGGGTGCCGGTGGCAAGGTCATGCTGTCCGAAGGCCTGCTCGAGCGCTTCGGCATCGAAGAAGTCTACGGCATGCACAATCTTCCGGGCATTGCCGTCGGAGACTTTGCGACCTGCACCGGCGGCATGATGGCGGCTGGTGACCGCTTTGTCGTGACGATCAGCGGGCAGGGCGGCCATGCCGCCTATCCTTACAAATGCGATGAAACCATGCTGGCATCGGCCCAACTGGTTTCGGCCTTGCAATCCATCGCCGCCCGCTATGTAGATCCACTCGATAATGTCGTTGTCTCGATCACCTACATCGAAGGTGGCAACAGGAATGCGCTGAATGTGCTGCCCGGTGAAGTCCATATCGGCGGCTCGATCCGGACCCTCAAGCCCGAGACCCGCAAGGTGGTCGAGGCACGCTTCCGCCAGATCGTCCAACAATCCGCAAGCCTCTATAACTGCGAAGCAGAGATCGAGTGGATGCCCGGTTATCCGGTTGTCTACACCGATCCGGAAAAGACCATGCATGTTGTCGCTGCAGCAAAGGCGGTCGCCGGTGCTGACCATGTGGATGCCAATTACCCGCCCATCATGGGAAGCGAGGACTTTGCCTACATGCTGGAGCAACGCCCCGGCGGATTTGTCTGGCTGGGCAATGGCGATGGACCAAACCTGCATGACGCGACCTATGATTTCAATGATGCAGCCATTTTACCTGCCTTGAAGTATTGGTCTTCCCTGGTCTCAACAATCCTTGGCGATGGAGCAGAACAGTCGGCGCAATAATGCGCCATGCGATTTCGCCCTCACTGCAATTTTCGGCCTGCTCACGGACCCTCGCTGTTCCCTTGGCCTGAGCGGGTTTTCGGGATGACAAACTTTCCCGGCACCTTGGAAAGGAGGCAATGCCTCTTTTCCATTTTTCTTTCCACCGCTGCCTTGCAGGTTCTCAGAAAGTCGAGAACAGTAGGCACGAGGCATTTCCGACATGGCACATTTTCGTGCAAACAAAGGATTTCAAAAGATGGGTATCACTCGTATCGAACCAGGCAGCCGCATGAGCCAGGCCGTCATTCACAACGGCACGGTTTATCTGGCAGGGCAGGTCGGGCATGGCACCACAGTCACCGAGCAAAGCAAGGACGCACTTGTTCAGGTCGAGCAACTGCTGGCCGAGGCCGGATCGGACAAATCCAAAATTCTCTCAACCACCATCTGGCTAGCCAGCATGAATGACTTTGCCGAGATGAATGCTGTTTGGGATGCGTGGGTCGATCCCAAGGCTCCACCGGCCCGCGCATGCGGTGAGGCTCGCTTGGCGACACCGGACTATCTCGTTGAATTCATGATCATCGCAGCGGTCGACTAACTCCAATTGTCATCTCTACGGAACGGGGCTTTTCGGATACAACGCATACTTTCTCCAAGTCGCGAAGGAAAATCCAGTGCGCACCACCAAAGTCATTCACGTCGTATCCTGTCACGCAGAAGGCGAAGTTGGCGATGTCATTGTTGGCGGTGTTGCACCCCCGCCCGGAGACACCATCTGGGATCAGAGGAAGTGGATCGCTGAGGATCAGACCCTTCGCAATTTTCTGCTAAACGAGCCGCGAGGTGGCGTGTTCCGGCACGTTAATCTTCTCGTCCCGCCAAAGCATCCGGACGCCGAGGCCGCATGGATTATCATGGAGCCTGAATATACGCCCCCGATGTCAGGCTCCAACTCCATATGCGTCGCAACCGTTCTTCTCGAATGCGGCATCATCGAGATGCAGGAACCCTCAACCGAGATGACACTTGAAGCGCCCGGAGGGTTGGTCCACGTCAAGGCAGACTGCAAGGGCGGCAAAGTGGAGCGGATCTTTGTCGAAAATCTTCCCTCCTTTGCCTCACGACTTGCGGAGCGTCTTGATGTGCCCGGTATCGGGTCGATAACAGTTGATACCGCGTTCGGTGGTGACAGCTTCGTTGTTGTCGACCCGGAAGAGCTTGGCATTGCGCTCATTGAAGACAATGCCAAAGAAATCGTCGATCTGGGCATTCGCATTACCAACGCTGCCAACGAACAGTTTCGCTTCGAGCATCCGGAGAAAGCGGACTGGACACATCATTCCTTTTGCCTGTTTGCAGGACCGATCACGCGTCAGGGCAAAAAGTTGAGCGCAAAATCGGTCGTCACCATTCAACCGGGCAAACTGGATCGCTCTCCCACGGGAACCGCCGTTTCTGCCCGGATGGCAATCCTGCATGCCCGAGGAGAAATGGGACTGGACGACAGCTTTACTGGCATTTCGATCATTGGCTCGCAATTTCAGGGCCGGATCTTGGGGGAAACGATGCTCGGTGACACGCCAGCCATTCGCCCGCAGATCAGTGGCCGGGCATGGATTACTGGGACCCATCAGCACATGTTGGACCCCGATGATCCGTGGCCTTCGGGATACAGATTGTCCGACACATGGCCAAAAGTGAAGAGCTAGGCGAGCCAGACAAATTTGGACCCGTCGGACGCTGAAACGGATCACAAATCGGTTATGAGAAACACTCGATTTGACTCCAAAACAATCAGATGTTTATAAAGCCCTTGCCGATAATAGAGTTGCAGGGTGGTGTCTCCTGCCCCCGTCCAGAGACGGGTTCTTCCCAGCCACGGCGCTAACCTGAAATGGTCAGGAAAGCGCATAGACTGGGTTCTGGCCTTTCCCGATCTTCATCTCGAAGCGGACCGTTTAAATACGGTCGGGAAAGCGCACTCACGATGAAAATCCATATTGTTTCCTATCTCGCACTCACAGCAGCAATCCTGTGCGAAGTCATAGGCTCCAGTTTCCTCTTGAAGACACAGCAGTTTACCAAACTGGCACCAACAGCAATAATGGCTCTCTGCTATATTGCCTCTTTCTATCTTCTGTCCATCGCCCTCAGAACTGTTCCTCTCGGTATCGCCTATGCTATTTGGGGAGGGATGGGAACGGTCCTGATTGCTTTGGTCAGTGTCGTGATCCTTCGCCAGACACTGGATGCGGCAGGCATTCTCGGCATCTCCATGATCGTGGGGGGGAGTCGTCGTCATGAATGCCTTTTCGAAATTTTCCCACTGACGACAGGGAAGGGCGAATATCCACCTTGGACCTGAGGCAGGCGAGTGAGGTCCACTCGGGATAACACGGCAATTCGCATTTCGGCCCCGCTTCATGTTCTCCTCTGCAGCTTGGAGCTTTAGAATGGACTTCGCCCAATCCCTATCCCTAACCCAATGAAATCTCAAACGCCGAAAGTCTGCTTCCTTCACATAAGCGTCATTGCGTTTTATCGGCTTGAGCTAGGGAGTTAATTCTTCGTCGGCTTCAGTTTTCCAAGATGGCTACCACAAGCGCCGTTAAACAGGATAAAAAATACCAGCTAGAAGCGGGCCATCTAGTGGAACGGCTTATGCATTGAAAAAGTCGATCTATACGAAACGGAATGGCACGCCAGATTGGCAAAACAAAAGCCCGCCATCTTGCGATAGCGGGCTTGATAGTGGCTCCCCAGGCCGGACTCGAACCGACCTCTAAAATGGCCAATTTTGGCCATTTTTCAACCAATCAAACCTCAAAAACCTATTGCATTTCTATTGCGTTTTCTATTGCACCAAACACCTGTGAATATGTACTATCAGAGCGTGTCTGAACCGTCAAATCCGGAACCTATCTGCTGGAAAACGGTAGCCTCATGTGAATATCCGTCAAGCAACGGCATCACTTCAAACATTACTCCCGAGCAGTCACGGCAGCATGACCTCGCGCCTCTACCACCTTCGACTACAAGGCAGAATATCAATTTTAAATAACGAAAAACGCACTTTACGTTAGTTGTTCTCTTGCATCTTTCATGCGTGTTAGTTAAAGTAATTAACTAACAAAAATCAGAGAAAACGTTATTTAATGACCGAATTTGACCTTACAGCCCGTATTGGAACGAAAAAAGAATGTTCAATTGGTGGTCGGACATCCTACTTTTCATATGTTCCCAAACCGCTGCCTCCCAACCCACCACTTCGGATGGAAGAGCTCTATCCTCTGCTTGATCGTGCGAGCACGGCTCTTGGGCGACTGGATGGCATCAGCATTATTTTGCCGGACCCGTCCTTATTTCTCTATATGTATATCAGGAAAGAAGCGGTTCTTTCATCCCAAATTGAAGGCACCCAGTCATCACTTTCTGATTTGCTTCTGTTCGAAGCGGAAGCGGCACCCGGAGCCCCCCTTGACGATGTGACAGAAGTCTCATGCTATGTTGCAGCAATGAACTATGGCATGGAACGTCTTAAAGAGTTTCCGCTTTCACTAAGGCTCATTCGCGAGATCCATTCAAAGTTGCTAAACAACGCAAGAGGCGGCAACAAGAGCCCAGGAGAATTCCGAGTTAGCCAGAACTGGATCGGAGGAACACGACCAGACACAGCGAAATTTGTTCCTCCCCCACCAGAAGAGTTGATGAACTGCCTCGATTCATTTGAGAAGTTCCTTCACGATGAAACTGTCCGCCTTCCAGTTCTGATCAAGGCGGCACTGGCTCATGTGCAATTCGAAACCATCCACCCCTTTCTGGATGGGAATGGACGACTGGGGCGCCTGCTGATCACATTCATATTGTGCGCCGAAGGAGTGCTACAAGCGCCGCTTCTCTATCTGAGCTTGTATTTCAAGGCCAATAGGCAAGCGTATTACGATCATCTGCAGAATGTACGCGAGACAGGAAACTGGGAAGACTGGATTACCTTCTTTCTTACCGGAGTGATCGATACAGCCAATCAAGCAACACAGACAGCGAAACACATGATTCTGCTTTTCGATACAGATCGAACACGAATTGAAGAGTCGGGCAAATCCACAGCAGCGACGCTCTCAATCCATGCCTATTTACAAAAGCAACCTGTCACCAATACCACCAGATTAAAAAACGCATGTGGCATCTCCCTGCCTACCGTGTTGCGCAGCCTCACAACATTAGAAGAACTTGGAATTGTGCATGAGATAACCGGCAAGGAGCGCAACAAAGTCTTTGCCTACCGTCAATATCTCAACATCCTAAACCACGGCAGCGAACCGCTGGAATACTAGCTCACAGGGAAAATCAGGACGTCAACAGCCCCCAATCCATCGCGCCATCAGCAGGTGTCGAACTTCGGATGTGAATCCAACATCTCTTCGCACAAACATAAGTTTATCAAAGATGTTTTCCTGTATTTCAAACGCCTCCTTCAACTGTCGGATAGGAGACGGCGTCTGATTTCCTTGTTCATGACATCGAAGATAATCAGATAATCTTCACCACTCAGCTCCCGAGGTGCTTTACGGCGCGTATTATTGTCTTTCTTGTCGACATCGATAGAATTATCCATGAAGAACAAACCAATTTGGTGTTTCTGCGGCAAGCGTTTGTGCTGCCGAGGGCCTGTCAATGATTGACCACTCAGCAAATAGGGAAAACGGCAATAGCCTCCCAAACCAGAAATCGTCAATTTCGAGAGAAAAACGCTCTCAAGACCGAGATTTGTGCCGAAAAGCTCTTTGATCACCTCGTTCTCCTGATATATTCGAAGAGATCAGGGATCTTGTCAGTCCCGATGTGCGTTATTTAGGCCGCGGTGATCGCTGGCGATGGGCGCAATATGTGCGGCTTTTCATAGGGCAAAATTTTCACAAACCCAAATGAAATTGACAATAAAGTTATCTAACTGATTTCATGAGGGTTTATTCTCGGTTTCCGCCGTTTCCGTCGCATCTATCTGCTTTGCCGCCGATGCTGTCTCATTGGCCTCGCCATCACGTTATGGATGGCGAGGTTGATCGGTGCGTTTTACTTGATTTACATCTCTCTGAACGATTGTGCCCGTCGCTTCTCAGCGTGAATGATATCCAGAAACCGATTGGCAAAATACTGAGCTTCTTGCAGATCAGCGCGGATACTGGCGTAGGATGAAGCCAAAGGATCTGCCTCGTCGAGGATCGGTAGTGCTTCAAGCAAATCGTCGACGATCTCGTCAAATTGTGGATCAAGGACACAGCGATTGCTGACAGCATCGATCAGGGCATGTAATGGCCTGATGTCGTCGAAAATATCGCCTACGGCAATATCGGGCAAAGAGGATAACGCCTGTCTAGCCGCGCAGATTGCATCGGCTCCAATATCGAGGATGCGGCTGGCATCGGTCTTGTGCTGATCTACAAGAAGCGAAATATTGTGGCGATAGGTTTCGGGAATAAGGGGCATGTAACTTCCTTTCGTAGAGATTGGTTTGGTGATTTGTCCGGCCGACACCGTGGCTGGTCGGACAAATCTCAAACCACTCTGTGACTACTGCTGGGGATCGGGTGTTGGCATGGCAATCGGCGCTGGGATAATCATCCCGGACATTGGGCGGCCAGATCTCTTGGCAAGCAGGGCTTGTAGTTTGAGCATATCGGCTCGTCCTTCTGCGCGCTCAACGTTGATGGCATGGATACGAGCTCTAAGGCGTTCCAACTGAACGAGCTCATCGCCAACCAGCCGGCCAAGAACTGGAGTCCCATCCTTGTTGGGAGCAAAGCCTTCATGGTTGACAGAGACGATCACAAGCCCCCGCAGATTGTAGATCGTTGGCTGCGTGAGACCTGCAGCGCCAAAGGCGGCAGAATGTTCGACGCGGAATTCGGCTCCGTGGTTAAAAGTTGTCCCGACTGCATGCCCCCGTGCGAGGGTCAGATAACGGGTGCCCACATAGATTGCCTCGTCAACGATGAGCCATGGCAATGCCTTTTGGGGTGGTTGTAGAGGATTGTCGAGTTGATCTGAAGGCATCTCAAAGGCAACAATGTCGCCACAGCTGACAGTGTCTTGCCAGTTGCTGGCGTGCTTCGCAGACAAATTATTGGCGGTGGTCATAAATATCTCCGACCTTGGTTGAAGGGATTTTGACACCTGCCTTTTCTGTTTTCTCTTTCTGGCGAACCGGATCGGGCGCGGCGTCACCAGACCCGCTGCGCACATTTCGGTTGCCCGAATGGCAATTCACTTCAAATGAAATAAAAATTCTAAGGAGAGGGGAAGATAATTTCCTCCTTGAGGATGTAGCTATCTCTCATCATCAGACCTATGTCGACTTGAATTCCGGAGACGCTGTATGACGATTTCCTTAATTTCAGACCAAGAGGGCGGAGCTCCCGTCACATCTCGAACTTTCGAACTGGATCGGGAATAAACTACCATGTGCCGCTTGAGCTCAGGAAGCTTTTGGATGAGATCATGGAGCTGTTTGTGGCACAGGTCATAAAAATGCCAAGTGAGACGATCTTTGTCTTCTTCGGGCGATAATACAGCGTCATAGCGAGCAGTATCTTTATCGAATACGGCCTTGAATAAACCTCTGCGACGATACACTTCGCAAGTACGGGCATGGTAGGCCTGAGCGTTTTTGATCGGGTCTGAAGATGATCGAAGAGATTGTCGATCAAGACACATCTGAATTCCTTCCTTGAGGGATTTTCGAGGAGATTTGCGAGCTGTCTGCGCAGGTGGCTGTGCCGTAGAAGATTCTTTACTGACGTTGTCTATCGCGCCAATCGTTGCAGGCGGAAGACTTTCCTTATTCAGCGGTGTCCTGATCTGAGGGGCCGGCTCTGCTGCCATGGTTTTACTGGGGGGATGTTTCCTGCTGTTAACGCCGACAATCTCGACGGCATTCCATTCGTCACCCCACTCAGCCCAATGTGGATCCAGTTGAGTTGTCTTGATTGGTTCATATGAGAATGCGTCTTTTTTAACGGCCTTGTTTGGCGCAGATGGCAAAAGTGGTGCCTGTGGCGAGACAATTGATGGCGCCGCAGCAATTTCCGTCCCATCCAGATCCAGTTCTTTCTCGAATTCTTGGTAATCAATGTCCCCCTTCAACCGGTCGATTACGAGAGCGGGCACTGATGACAGTAGCTTGTCTGCATAGGCCATTCCTCGATGAGCTTCATGATGTTGCCGAGACGGGTTGAGACCCTCGGTACGAGATAATGTTGAAACGTCTTGATCAATTGCAGCTTTTGCCACCTGTTGGACCCGTTGCACTGAACTTCGTGATCGTCCGGAACCTGGTTCCATGGGTTGCGCATCCAGAGCGTCCCATTCCTTCTCGAGGAACTCACACCAGAAAGAGCTACAAATCTGATCGAATTCCAACTCAACGCTTTCAAATTCTCCCAGGTTCGAAGTAGTATCTTTCGCGCCTAAAACAGCTTTGGCATGCTCTGGTTCGGCGGGAAGGCTTTCACCAATCTTGAGCTGGATATTTTTGGCAGAGCTGATTTCTGCGGGCTCCATTGTCAGCTGCTTTTTCTTGAGCGGCGGTTGCTCGTCGGTTGCCTGTTGATCGGCCACATCGCCAGATATTTCAGCTATCGGAGTTGCTGCATCCTCAGCAAGACTCTCTTTCTTCTTTTGGGCCTTGGCACCTTGCCAAAATGGGCCGATTAACTGTTGGGTCAGTGCCAAATTTGGCAGTGCAGCATAGACTGTTTGATGGTGCCCCTTGTCGACGTATTCATTGATCTGCTCGATCGCCCAGCCTGCGAAGGAACGCAGACGATCTGGAAAGATCTCAATGTCAGCGACGATTGGTTTGGCCGGATCCCACGCTGAAACATCATAATTGTTCCGCAAAATTCGCCAGAAATTTGTAAGCAGCTTTTCCTGCGCTTGATAGGACAGATCGGCATCTGGCCCGTATCTTTCGAACTTATGCTTTGGCTCTGGCCCTTCATGCACCTGAGGCAGTTTGTCGAGCCCTCTTTCTGCCAGCGTAAGCAGTTGAGGCCGACGCAAACCTTCACACACGGAGATCCGATCGATGATCTGACCAATCTCATGTCGCCCGTTTTTGTAGCCGTATCTTTCATTGAGACGCACCTGATCCCGGCGATTAACACGAGTCTTTTTTGTATCGTCTTCAGATCGTTGCGCCTTTCTTTCTTCAGCTCTGGCTCGTGCCGATTCCATCGTCTCAGGACCGTCCACGATCCACAAATGCAGGTGAGGATTACCGGGCCGATCATAATGGATCGCCGCTACGACCATAGCCTCAGAGTCGGCAGCAAGATGTTCAAGGATTTCCTGGGCCATATGCATCAGATGTAACGGATTGGCGTCAGCGGGCAGAGCGATCACGCCTTTATAGCAGAGCGCGACGCCTTTGATTTTGGCCTTGTTTTTGTCGCCAGCTTTGCCCAGGCCGCCACCTTTCGCCGACCTGTTTTTGGCAGACTTTTGGGCCCGCTTGCTAAGGGCCTCTTCGCAACGCTTCACCATTTCTTTTTTGTCGGCGACGCTGTCCACGCATCCGTAGGTCACGCCATTCGTGCGAGCAAATATATGTTGGCATTGCTCGTATCGAGTGGCGCTGGGCCGCAGGATGTAATTGAGATTTGCCATTGCCAGCTGTTTGCCTTGAGACAAATTCACCGACGCCTTCGAACGGGTGTCGGTCGAAATTGTCTCAAAGGCAGAGTGGAATTCGTAGAATTCTGCGGGCAAGGGCAGACCTCATTTCTCGAGCGTGTTGCTCGAGAAAAGGCCTCCGACAGGATCCGCAGACAGCGCGCAAGGCCACCGTTCAGGTGGAGGGATTCCAAGGCAGCTGATTTTCAATCAGACCCTTGGAATCATCTATTGCGCCCTCTCAATCGCCGAGGGGGGCTACTCTTCTCAAGCTTCTGAGAAGGAAGCTGGGGCCTTTGCGGAATCCCGCTACGTCTTGTGTAGATTTTTTTGTGCGGCTACACTTTTACGCGCAAGTTCAGCCGGACGGGTTCGCGCATTCGATCGCTGAATCACCTTTAACTTCGATCAGGTGAACAAGACGACTGGCGCCGAGATTGGGAGCAACAAAGCTATAGTTCCACGCCCATGTTAGTGCGCCATAACAGATCTGCTACGTTAATTTGGATGAGATATGGAAAGAGAGAGGTAGGCCGCGGTAGCCAGATAAACTTGATCTGCGTGTCAACGCAAAATGTCATCGCAGGGAGATGCAAGACTCGACCTTAAGAAGGCATTTGCAGCAACGGATTGTTTCACCTAAGACGTCAGATAGCGCAAATCAAATGCGCAGTCTTCGGCTAAGAACTCCCACAACAAACCAGTTTGTCAGCAATCTTTTTTGGAACGACCAGGGATGGCGAGTTTCTATAACCCTTCAACCTGAATTCCGTTTTCTGCCAACCATGCCTTCCGCCATCTCCAGTCGGGAAGATGCTGCTCGACCTTGATCCAGAAATCTGCAGAATGGTCGGGATGGTGCGCATGAGCGAGCTCGTGAATGACAACATATTGAGCTATGCGTGGCGGCAAGAGGATGGCCTTCCAATGGAAGAGAATTCGGCCATCGCTGCCGTATGAGCCCCATCGATAGCCAAGGTCCTGCACCTTTACCTCTTTTATTTTCACGCTCATGCGGCTTGCGTTTTCCGATACCTGCTTTTCAAACCACTGTTGGGCCCGCCTTATGTACCATGAAACGAAAATATCACGTCCTCTGTTAACCGACGGCTTTCGAAGGCAAAAGCGACCGTTCTTCAGTGAGAGATCAACAAGCTGCCGTTCGACGAGCTTAAGTCTGTAGCTCTTTCCGAGATAAAGGAAACCTTCACCTTCAACAAACTCCTTGACCGGTGTCCGTTGTTGCAGTCTTGCCTTCTCCTGAATCTTTGTGTGAATCCAGAGAAGCTTCTCTTCTATGAAATCGACGAGATCTTGATCGGCAACCTGTGTCGGGGCGGTCACTGACAAATCGCCGGTCCGTTCGACTGTTATCTGTATGGTTTTACGGCGATCGCTGCGTTGAACCGCAAAGACAAGATCATCAACTGTGATCCTGTGATCGTTCTCGCGTGCCGGCTTTCCTCCAGTTCTTACTGGTGACAGTGGTAAGTCCGGCATCAGATACCTCTCAGCTTGTCATCGTTGGCTTTGGCTTGCTGCATGATCTTGTCGGCAAGTCTCTCGGCCAAGACAACATCCATTCCCTTCACCGGCTGGTCTAGGATGATCTCGAAAATCTCGGCGCGAAGATTTTCCTGATCAGCCATCTTGTAGCCACTCCATATGGATCGATTGGCCAAGATCTCTTTCACGATGCGATCAACGACCACCATGGTCAAAACATGATAGGCGCGAAGTTCCGCTGCAGAGCTGGCCTCATCTGCCCCACAGGCGTCGAGAACAGTCCGCAAGAATGGAACATAGATGTCAGGAATATCTGCTCCACTGTTATCTGCCTTCTGAGAATCCGATCGCAAGTCGTCAATGATTGCCTGAAGCTGATCTATGATCTGATCCCACTGCTGCCCAAAGCCATCGAGAATCTGGTTCAACCGCTCGGAGATTTTCTTGAACCGAACGGGATCTGAATCGAGATTTTTCCGGATGAAGGAGCGAATTGCATGCTCCATCTCCGATGCCTTGGCGCGGCTACCCGCCGCCTGTTCGACTTGATGCTCAAACTCGGCATCGGTCAGTTGCACAGGCGGGATCTTGGGATCAATCCCAAGGGAGATGACGTGATCGTCAATCAGCTTACGCACCTTGGCACCGACATCAGACCCGATGACTGCAACGTCACGATAGCGATTGCGGGCGCGGGCATGAATGTAGGCAAGTCGTTTGGCGTCCTTCACGAAGGGTAGGCCTTCTGGGCGAGGCAGAATGATCTCAAGAGACTTCAGGAAATCCTTGAGCTTCACGGTGAACTCTGCACGCACTTTCTCGGTTGCGAGAACGTTCAGGCAGTCTTCGTCATTTGAAATGTCATCCAGCCCGGCATGCCGGAAAATGTCGATAACGCGGATATATCGGTCTCTCAGAACAGGAACCTGATCACTCAGGCTTGCCAATGCGCCATCTATATCCTCATCGGAATAGGCCGCAAGAGCGGCTTTGAGGTGATGGGCGACTCCGAAGTAATCGACAACAATGCCGCATGTCTTGCCGAACCCGGTCCGGTTCACGCGTGCAATCGCCTGTAAAAGCTCGGCTTCCCTGATCGATCGGTCAAGATACATCACACCCTCGATCGGGGCGTCGAAGCCTGTCAGAAGCATGGACTTGACGATCAGGAAAGCCAGAGGATCAGACTTTGTCTCATCCTTGTGAAAGAGGGGCTTCTTGAACCGTTTGATCCTGGCTTCCTGGGCAGATCCGTCAGTCCACTGTATCCAGCTCGCATCGTCGTTGTTGTCGCCGGACATGATTGCCGCAAATTCCAGCTTTGCGAGGGTTTCCCGATATCGCCAGGCCTGAACCAGCGCCTGCAGGCGCGGCGGCCTTGTGCAGAGCTCTTCATCATCCAGAGCCTTGTCGCTATCTGACAAGCGCTCTGCCTCGGCCAGAAGCTCTTCTTTGGCCACCAGAAAGGCCGAGTAATATCGGATCACTGCGGTCCGGCTATAGGCCACCACCTGCGCCTTGTAACCATTAGGCAGAAGGTTGGTCACATAGTGCCGCAACATGTCACGGGCCTTCTCGGCAATCAGTGCCGGGGCCTCGAGAATGTTGCCCTTGGTGGCATATTTCTGGCGGATTGCTTCTAATTCTTCTTCTGTGCGGTCACTGAACATGTCCTCGAACAGATCGTCCAGCGTGGCTCCGTCCTTGACGGCTCCCTTGGCTGTGCGTCCCTCATAGAGGATGGGAACGGTGGCACCGTCGGCTTCGGCTTCCTTGATCGTATATTTGTCGATGAATTCGCCGAAAATCTGGGTGGTGCGCTTCTTCTCTCCCATGATGATGGGCGTGCCAGTGAAGCCGATCCGGGCGCAATTGGGGAGCGCGGCAAGCAGATTGGCATGCAGATCACCCGCCTGGGTCCGGTGGGCCTCATCGACAACAACGAGGATAGACTCATCCTCGTTCAATACCTCAAAGACCGGCCCCTTGGGCGCGTCTGCGGCATCCTCATCGGTGCGGTATTTCTGGATCGTAGCAAAAATCAGTCCCGGCCCCTTCCTCCGGGCCAGTTTTTTCAAGGCCTCTGCGGATGAAGCCATTTCAACGACATCACCCGACAGCATCGCTGTTTCTGAAAGCTGGCTCTGAAGATCGCGGCGATCGGTGACCATGATCACCTTGAATTTCCGCAGGCTCGTATCGGTGCGCATCTTGCGGATCATGAACATCATTGTCAGGCTCTTGCCCGAGCCCTGCGTATGCCAGACGATGCCGCCCCGGCGATCATATTCGCCATCTTCCGCGCGTGTCTTGCCAGTTCGCATCCTTTCAAGGGCTCGGTTCACGGCCCGATATTGCTGATACCGGCAGGCAATCTTGATTGTTTGGCCACCGGCCTGCATGAACAGAATGAAGTGCCGAACGATATCCAGCAGTTGGGATGGCCGCAGCATGCCTGCGACAAGGCGCTCCTGCTCCGACAGGCTCTTCTTGCCCATTGCCTTGGCAACGTCATCCTCAGAGCCGGAACCATCCGGGCCGACAACGGTCTTCCACTGGCCGTAATAGTCCAGCCCGGCCCCAATACAGCCGACGCGGGCCTGATCGAAACTTGTGGCAATCAACAGCTGAGCAGAGGCGAAAAGGGCAGGTGCGCCTTCGTTTTCCTCAACCTCGAGCGCTGCCTTGCGGGCATTGTGATAGCGGCGGAGCTGCTTGACCGCCTCGGCCAGAGGTTCCGGGATGCCGGGACTTTTGGCTTCGACCACCACCAGGGGAATGCCGTTCACGAGAAGAACAATATCGGGGATGATGAAGCCCTTGCCCGTGTCATGGCCGGGAGGGCAGTCAACGCGGAACTGGTTGGCGATGGTGAAACGGTTGGCGTCCACATCATCCCAGGCGATGAAGCGGATGGTCTGGCTGCGCCCGCCGTCCCAGCCCGGCAGACCATCAACGGTCAGGCCCTTCAGAAGCAACTCGGTAACCGCCTGATTGGCCTCCATCAACCCCTGCTTGCCGTGGCGAGTGAGGGCGCTGACAGCTTCGGAGATGCGGGCATCGTCAAGCCAGGGCTGGCCGTCAGGGCCGGGATTGATGGCGTGGAGGCACGCGCGCAAGGTTGCCTCGGCGATGACCGCCTTGAAGCTCGCTCGTCCTGTCAGGGTAGGGTCATCCATGTTTCCCGTCTGCGCCTGCCACCCCATGGCGACACATTGGTCCATGAAGGGTTTTTCAACATCGGTATATTCGTGACCCATAACCTGCCCCTTTCGGCTTATAGCAGCGGTTTGACAGACACCCGACCAGTAAGCAGGTCGTCCATCAGGCCGGTTTTCTGAAGGCGAAGCTTTTCACACGCAAAGGTGGTTCTTTCAATTTTCGCATCAAAAGCCAAAACTCTTTCAATAATGCAGCTCTGTTCGTCAACTTGAGGGAGAGCAATATTCAATTCTCTAACATCTCTCAAGGTCACTTTAGGTCGAGTAACACCAGCCGTTATCTGATCCACTTGGCGTTGAACTCTGACCGAATTCATTGAAATTGATAGCCAATTCGGAATTGCCAAACCTTGGTTTACACGAATGCAAACAACATCTGCCGTAATAACACCATCCGGCATCTCAGATGGATAAACGGCCGAAATGCATGGGGGAAAGCCCATCTTAGTCGCCACGACATCGCCGCCGGTCACTCTATGAGCAGAAAGAGACCGAGCTTTACGCTCTTCCAAGAAAACATTGCTTTTCCAGTGAAAGGCGTCTGATTTGATATCTCGAACAAATATAACTGGCACACCTTCATCACGATAGTCCGCCGCAACAAGATCGCTGCCAAATGGACCAATTGTCGAAGACAGTGCCAAGTCTTTGACAGTTCGTACACCCCACTCATTCGGCAGCCAGCCGAGAGGGGTTTGTTTGTAGAGATGGGGAGCCTCGGACCGGGGAGGGCGGAAATTGCCGTTGGCGTCGATGCCGCGGGTCAACAGATCATTGAGCAGCCCCTGCTTCATGGCCTTCAACTTGGCCACCACCGCCTCAGTTCCCCGTATCGCTTCATCCAGCGTATCAAGGATCTCGGCGATCTTGGATTGGTGTTTATAAGGAGGAGCAGGAAGTTTGGTTTTTCGCAATGAGGAGGCAGATAACTCAACTTGGTTCGTTGAACCAGCATAGCAAAAGCGTTCAAGATGCTTTTGGCCCCACTCCGACTTCCAAATGGAATTAAGCCAAGTAGACGAGCATATACCGGCTTTGGGACGCAACAGAGTGACATGGCCATCAATTATGTATTGACCAGCTTCATTAAAAACTACAGATCGACCAATAGTCCCAGTCCCTGTAGAGTTGAGCAATACATCACCCCGTTCTGCAAGCAGCACTCTTTCCATGGCTCTTTCTGAATGGGGCCGAGCAAATTCGGCTCTGAAATCTCTGGATGAGACACAGCGCTGGCCGATCGCTTTAACATCAGATCGGTCAACATATTGAGGAGCGGTTCCCCGACCGACATAAGAGCACAACTCCTCAAGACCCTGATACCCCCAGCCTTGAAAATTCGGAACGGCCAATTGAATGGGATCGACATCAGACATAGCCCAACCCCTTCAGGAACCCGGCCAGCTTTTCAGTGGCCTTGGACCTATTGTCCTCAATCTCGGTCAGGGTCTCGTTATATTTGTCCCACCAAGTCTCGAATGACGTGACAATCCGGCTGCGTTGTGCAGCAATGTAACGGTTGAGGATTTTCTGTATGTCATCATGCAGGATGGTTAGTAGCAGATCAGAGGCAGCTTCAGGCGAAAGACCATTGACTTCCCTGTTGAGCGTCTCGGAAAACGCGTCCTGCCGAGTCTTGAGAGACTTCTTGACCTTCGTCAGCTCTGCCTTCCATTTCTTGATCTGAGCCTCATCCACGGGATCGGCATCATCATTCTCTTCCTGGTCCTCTTCGGGCGTGGCGGTTGCGGCCTTGATCTCGGCATCAAGCTCGGCCTTGCGGGCCTCGAGCTCGGTCAACTCCCGCACGAAATCGGCCATCAGGAAAGCGACAAGCTTGTGGTCCAGCGGGTTTTCCTTGCTACTCTTGTCGTCAAGGGCAGTAACGATGGATGTGCGCCAGGCATCGATCACGCCTTTGGATTCGCGCGCCATGAGCGTGAGAAAGTCGAAACGGGACTGCTCCCAGAACTGGGCGATAATACCGCGCACGGTGAACGGATCCAGCATTTTCAACTTTTCAAGCGTGGTCGAAAAGCTATTGAGCAGAGTACTGCGCAAGCCGATGAGTGCCTCGGCATCCTCTGTTCCGGCAAGGGCTGTGATGTCATCCGAATGGTCACGCCACCAGGCATTGAAGCTTTCAAGGATGGCCGCCTCACGCGCCTTGAGGCCCGCATTGTCTTCAACCGCAGGCTTGATATCGGCTCTTTTGGCGATTTCCGCCCGAAAATCCAGATAGTGCTCATCACGCGGCACGAGCAGATCCATGGGATCAAGGCCATGCGAGGCAAAAAGCCCGGCCTTGCTCTCGACCTCGGTCTTTGGAACGCCGCCGACCAGATGCGCCCGAACATCATGTGGCTCCGGCGGCGGAGCGTTGTCGGCATAGCGGCGGATATTGAGGTTCCAGTCATTGTCTTTCAGGGTCTTCACGTCGACAATCGTCGAGAAGCCGGGGATTTCGCGGAATTCCTCGAAGATGGTGACGATCTTCTCGATATGCTCGGGCATGAGATGGTTCTGCGCCCGGCCTTCGGCATATTCGCGGTCGGCATTGATGAACAGCACCTTGCCCTGACGATCCTTCGGCTTGCCAGAGACGCGATTGGCACCATTGGAGACATTCTGGCGCAGCACAATCACACAGGCGGGGATGCCGGTTCCATAGAAAAGCTGCGGACCAAGGCCGATAACAGCCTCGATCATGTCCTTCTCGATGATCTGCTGCCTGATCCGCGCTTCATCCCCTGTTCGGAAAAGAACCCCGTGAGGCATGACGGTGGCGATCATGCCGCCATCGCGCGTAACCGCCAGCATATGCTGGAGGAACATGAGGTCGGCCTTTTTGGAACCCAAGGGAACCTGATGGAAGAAACGTTCGGGGAATTGCGGCTTCCAGACGAATTCACCTTTTGTGTCTTTGTCTTTCGATCCCCAATTGATCGAGAAAGGCGGATTGGTGAGGATCCGGTCGAACCGTCGCAGCTCGCCGTTCTCGACATGCTGAGGGGCTGCCAGGGTATCGTCGTTTCGCAGATCTGCGCTATTGATGTCATGCAACAGCATGTTCATCTTGGCAATGGACCAGACCGTGCCCGCATTCTCCTGACCGAACAGGTTGGCCTTGCGTCCGTCTTGCCCATGTCGGTCGATATAGTCCTTGGCCTCGATCAGCATACCGCCCGACCCACAGCAGGGATCATAGATATCATGTTCAAGGGCAGGCTTCAGGAACCGGACCATCATCCGGACAACTGAGCGCGGCGTGTAGAATTCTCCGCCTTTTTTTCCTGCTGAATCAGCGAATTGAGAGATCAGATATTCGTAAGCGGCACCAAGAAGATCAGGAAACTCAAAGTCAGCGTTTCGGAGGCGGATCATTCCAAAATGGGTGATCAATTGACGCAATTTCTGGTCACTGATCTTGCTTTGGCCGACCTTGCGGTTAAAATCGATATGTTCCAGCACACCTTCCAGCGCAATATTGTTTTCTTCAATGCCACCAAGTGCCTTGTTGAGCTTGTCGCCGATATTCTCATGGGCTTCATCGACGAGATAGGAGAAGCGGGAATGAGGGGGCACCCAGAATGTCCCGCTCTTGCCGTACCACACCTTGTTTTCGGCATCCTTTGCGGCCTGTTTGGGCGAAGCGCCACTTGCAATTCGTTTCTGAATGACAGCCTCACGAGCCTGCTCGAAGACATCGGAACAGCGCTTCAGGAAAAGCATGCCGAAGATGTATTCCTTGAACTCGGATGCATCCATCTTGCCGCGGAGAATGTCGGCAGCACTGAAAAGGTGTCGCTCAAGCTGAGCAAGCGTCAAAGGCATATTGCTATTCTCGTCTTGTTTGACTGCGTCCGATAGTGGACCAGTATTGTTTCAGAACGCAGCGACCATAATAATCAGATCTATACGCCTCGCGTCGGCGGTTGCAAGTGTCAATAATATTTAGTGAAATAAGCCATCTAGCACCTAAAACACTCACTCCAGAAGCCATTCGATCTCTTCCTCGAAGGAATCCCGGATTCTGGTAGGTATGTCTTGAGCCACGCTTCCAACAGTCCTGTAGACATTTCAACGTGAACTCGTTCGCTATTATCTGCCCGATATATGGATTCCTGGCTGCTTCGGTCGGGATTTAATCGCTATTGACGGCCAACGTCTAGGGCACCTGTTCTATTAGATTAAATTCCATATGATCCCGCGCGACTATGAAACTCTCCTTCCACGCCTTTGAAGACATGTTTGAGGGTGGATTGAATTGGAAGAAGTAGCCCACCACCAGCATGCGGCAGGTTTCATCGACCGCTGTCATATAGTTGAGATTGGGGAATTGATCGCCATCTTCGTCGGGCTCACTCATGAAATCATTTCTGGTCAATCTTGTCCCCGTGATAGCTTCAAAAGCGAGGAGCAGCTCATCGAACTGCTTCATGCAATCATCGGACAAATCGGAGTCGAATTTATAGTAACCCGAGATTTCACCACCACTAGCTCTTGTCTCAGCGATCACCTTGGCAACTTCATCAGACGCCAGTTCTCGACATCTGAATGATCCACTACCTAAATTCTTCACGCTGATGTCATGGCCCATAGAGATAAACAGGTCTGTCACAATACATTCTCCATTTTCTGCCGTCTCTGATTGCTGATTTACCCATGAAGGCAGCAATCAGGGGCGGCAGAGGCTTCGAACTCAGACCAGAAGCGCGAAATCCAACGAATTCACTATATTCATCAAACAAAAATCACCACAAAATTAGTCATATAATAAAATTTCACATCAAATGAAACAATATTTATTTCGCAAACGAAACGATACACATCGCAAAGCTCCAATCTGCGCGTCCAGTTGCCGCAATCACAGCAACTATTTCCAAACCTGGATAAAAGCCGAAACTTGCTAAACCACATTGACGTCGAAGGGCAGGGCGGCCTTCTCCATCCAGCATGCCATCTCCTGCAGTTTGTCATCGAAATCAGGATCGTCGGGAAAAGCACCATATCTGCCATGAATATCATCTGCATGCCCCGTGATGTGGCGCTGAATATGCTCAGGCACCGCATTTTGGCGCAACCGTTCAGTATACTCATGTCGCAGGGAATATACTGTGGTTTTCTCGGTGCGAAGGCCGTTGCCCAAGAGAAACTTATTGGCGGCCGAACTGAAGGCATTTGACTTGTCGTAATAGCGCAGGAAGCCTTCAGGGTGCCTTTTGATCGATTCCAAAGCAATACTGACCAACGGTACTGCTCTGACCCTGCTATTGGTTTTAACTATATTTCTAAGCTCGCCTTGCAACGTCGGGGCTATCAGGATGTGAGGAATAGGATGATCGAGGCAGATTTTCTCGGCCGTCAGATGAAGGAGCTCCTGGGGTCCGCAGCCGGTCTCGACGATTGTATACAAAATTCGCCGTGCCTGTTCGTTGGTTCCGGTCAATCCGACTCCCTGCAGCCATTTATCCCGTATTGTTGCGGTTGAAAATGTTACGCGCGTTTCGGTAGAATCTCGTGGCGAAGTCTTTTGCGGAGCCGGAAATTGCTTCTTCAGGCCTGCGAAGGGGTTTTCTTTCCGTTGGCCATACTTGTTCAACCAGTTATGCTCATCCGCATAACACTGCCATATATAGGAAAGGTCCTGCAGCTCTTTGAGCGCGCCGGAACGGGTGAGTGGCCTTGCTCCCTCCACAGGTCTATGGATCAAATTGAGCCAGTGATCCTTGAACAGAATGGCCTGATGGCGTGTTATGCTCTTCAACGGCACATCGCCCACCAGTTCTATGAATCTTACCACAGCGCGCTTTTTGGGGTTCTTGTGGTTCTTCTTCTGCGCTTTCGACATCCCCTCCATCTTGGCTACCGCAAACTTTTCAAAGAAATCCTCAAGTGCTTCGGATAGCTTTAGATTCTCGTCGTCTGACTGACTGTAGTCTCCCATGGAAGCCCGAACAAACTGAGATGGGTCGTCAAAATTTATGGCAACGGAACCAACCTTCTGCGCATTATGCATGATCCCGCGATACATATCCGCGATATCGGCAGGCAAAGTATCAAGCCAGGAATCGAATCTGCTCAGCTGGCCATCAGCTGGCCCTGCAAAAATTTCTTTCAGCTCTTCTTGATAATGTTCATGCAAGGTAGCGCCAGCTTTGCCATTTGGCAGGCTGGGAAGCTTCATCGGCACCCTTTCTGTACCAAAGAGCTGCATGAGGTCATTGCCTGCCACAGCGAGGTCTGTGGCGCTTTGAAAGGGCTTTCCGGTCACGCGCAACGATCGCCAAAAACGTTCGTCCGCATCGGCGAGAACGTCTCGGCGAGACATGGCGATATCCGCATTCTTTGTCTTAAGCGATTTCTGGATAGGGTTGGGCCTGTCGTCGAGACCACGGACATCTTTGGGAATAGATCGGGTATAATAGAACACGCCACGATTTTTGGTGATGTATTTTGTTTCTCGCATGCTGCCCATGGCAGAATCCATCCCATTTTCTATTGCATTCCTATTGCATTTTCTATTGCAATAGTCCTTGCGATTCAATGAAGATGGCTGATTTCTGCGAAAAAGGGCCTCCTGAAATCAATCAGAAGGCCCTAATATGGCTCCCCAGGCCGGACTCGAACCAGCGACCCAGCGATTAACAGTCGCTTGCTCTACCAACTGAGCTACTGGGGAAAACTCTTAGCGAAGGGCGTCTTGAAGCGCCTCAACGTTGGTGAGGTGGTTTCTAATGGAGCTTTATCCGATTGCCAAGCCCCTTTTTTGAACTTTATAGCTTCTCTTGTGGAAGAACAGCTGATACCTCCCGGTTTGTCACTCATTTGTGAAACTGGAAGTTTCCAACACCGCTACCTATCTGTTGAAAATCCGGCATTACGACCGCTTTTTGCCATAAGCCTCTGTGAAAACTCCCTTTCTGAAATGATCCCCTTCGACACCCAAATGCCAGAAAAGCCCGCTTCATGATCAAACCAAAGCGAGAAATCCAGATTGCCCGCTGGACAATTGCCATTCCCGGTACACCCAAAGCCCGAAAGACCCTCGGGTTCGCGTTCGTAGTTGGCGGAATATTCGGGTTTTTGCCTATTCTGGGCTTCTGGATGATTCCCGTTGGACTGATGGTCCTTTCGATTGATTTGCCTTCCTTGCGCAAATATCGCAGAAAGTGGGACGTGAAACTCGAGAAACGCCGCCGCCAGCAGGAGGGGGCCAAATCGGGTACTCACGACACAGCAGCGCTCGAACCTTCAGCCATGGACCAATCTTCGCAATGACCGACAGGGATGCCAGAACCACGCTTATTTTCGGCGGCGCCAAGTCTGGCAAGAGTGCTTTTGCAGAAAAGCTCTGCACAGACAGCCCCTATGACCTTCTTTATGTGGCCACGTCGCCGAGGTTTGCCGATGACGACGAAATGAACGAGCGGATAAAGCGCCACGTTGAAAGACGCGGGACGCGCTGGGCTTGCATCGAAGAGCAGATCGACCTCTGCGGTGTACTGGCAGACGAGGATCACCCGGATCGCGTCGTGCTGATCGATTGCATGACCATGTGGCTCAACAATCTCGTCTACCATGAGAAGCCTTTAGAGCAACATATCGAGGCCTTCCTTGACACGCTTAGCAAGACCCAATCACGCATTCTGCTTATTTCCAATGAAGTCGGGCAGGGGATCGTGCCGGAGACCGCATCGGGCCGGTCCTTCAGAGACCTGCAGGGGAGCCTCAACCAGCGCCTCGCCGCACGCTGTGATCGCGTGATCGAGGTTCGCGTCGGCCTTCCAATCCTCCTCAAGCCACTCCCAATCCCACTGATCAGTCTCTAGAGGCGTTTCTCGCCACGACAACTCAGAAGAAAGACAAGACCATGAGCGCCATCATGTTTCAGGGCACCGGATCGAACGTCGGGAAATCCATGCTGGTGGCCGGGCTGTGTCGCCACCTCAGAAATCAGGGCTACAAGGTTGCCCCGTTCAAGCCACAGAACATGTCGAACAATGCAGCGGTGACGATGGAGGAAGGCGAAATCGGCCGGGCGCAGGCCATGCAGGCGCTGGCGTGTGGTCTCGAGCCGAGCATCCACATGAACCCGGTTCTGCTAAAACCCGAGAGCAACATCGGCAGTCAGGTGGTCGTGCAGGGCAAGGTCGTCGGGACGATGAAGGCGCGGGATTATGCCTCGGCCAAGAAGACCCTCCTCAGCGCCGTCATGGCCTCCTACGAGACCTTGAGACGGGGCACCGACATCGTCGTCGTAGAAGGAGCAGGAAGCGCCTCAGAGGTCAATCTCAGGGGCGGAGACATCGCCAACATGGGCTTTGCTGAGGCCGCAAAGCTGCCGGTCATCCTGATCGGCGACATTGACCGGGGCGGCGTCATCGCTTCACTCGTCGGCACAAGTCATATTTTGCCGCATAGCGACCGCAGTCTCGTCAAGGGCTATGTCATCAACAAGTTCCGTGGTGATCCGACCCTCTTCACCTCTGGGCTTGATATCATTTCCAGCGAAACAAACTGGCCATCCTTCGGCGTATTGCCATGGTTCGACCATGCGGCAAAACTGCCCGCTGAAGATAGTGAGGATCTGTCGCGCGACATCAAGGGCGCACGGCCCGATGGGCAACAGAAGATCGCTGTGCCGATCCTGCCCCGTATCGCCAATTTCGACGATCTCGATGCCCTGCGCTCGGACCCCACCATAACAGTTGAAATGATACGATCAGGCCAGCCCATCCCCCTTGATGCAGACCTGATCATCCTGCCGGGATCGAAATCCACCATTGCCGACTTTGAAGCCCTGAAGCGGGAGGGATGGGACATTGACATCAAGGCCCATGCCCGTAAGGGCGGTCATGTCCTCGGCCTCTGTGGAGGCTATCAGATGCTCGGCAAGAACATTCATGATCCACTCGGCGTTGAAGGGCCTGCAGGATCCAGTACGGAAGGGCTCGGACTTCTCGATATCGACACCATCATGGCGGGCGAGAAACGCACCGTCAGGGTCAAGGGCACGCACATCGACAGCCAATGCGACATGCATGGCTACGAGATCCACATCGGATCAAGCGAAGGCTCTGATCGTTCACGTCCGCTTTTCTCCATCGACGGCAAGGATGAGGGGGCGAGGTCGGCCAATGGCCACATCATGGGCAGCTATATCCACGGCCTGTTCAATCAGGACAGCTTCCGCAGGGCCTTCTTCGAAGCAATGGGCCACCAAGCGTCGTCCCATTCCTACGATGCCATGGTGGACGAAACGCTCGATCAGCTGGCAGAGCATGTGGCCGCCAATCTCGACGTGGATGGCTTGTTGAAGGTGGCCAAAGCTGGCGTTTAGGCATCAGGCCAGAGAGAGCAGCAGAGCCAACAGGACAACGGCTCCCGCTTCGACCCAGCAGGACGAACGATAGAGCGCGAGGGCGGCAGCGATCTGCTCTGCGCCGATGTCTCTTTTTCCAGAAGCGTTGACGAACGGCTCGTCGGTCAGCTCGTCACCATAATAGCGCGGCCCGGATAGCGCGATGCCCAGCCTCTGCGCCATCGCAGCCTCTGGCCAGCCAGCATTGGGAGAACGATGACGTGGTGCATCATCCAGCACCCCTTGCCACATGGCACTGACGCTTCGAACCCTGACCCACACCATCAGCCCGAATGGGCGAGAACAGTAACAGCAGCATGGTCAGGCGGGCAGGGATCAAGTTGAGCAGATCATCAAGCCGTGCCGATGCCCAGCCGAAGGCGCCAAAGCGCTCATTCTTGTGCCCGATCATGCTGTCGCACGTGTTGACGAACTTGTAGACGACGATCCCCGGTAGTCCGAACAGGCAGAACCAGAAAAGCGGAGCCACGATGCCATCGGAAAAATTCTCCGCAAGGCTCTCGATCGCAGCCCGAGCGATGCCCGGCTCATCAAGTTTTTGCGGATCGCGACCAACGATCATGGAGACCGCAGTTCGACCACTCTCGACATCGTGGATAGAAAGTGGATCCTCGACCGCCTGTACATGATCATGGAGGCTGCGCTGGGCAATCAAGGTCGAGCCGAGGATGCCGATCACGACATATCCCGGCCATCCAAGGCCCATCAGCAGAGCCTCAGCGATCCAGCCACAGATACCAAGAAGACACACACCGAGGAAAAGACCGACAACGCCAGCAAGACGGCGAGAGGATGGTGAAATCACCTTGTCCTGAACATTGAACCACCGGTCCCACGCATCAATCATCCGGCCGAACCAAATGACCGGATGGGCCACTCTTCGCCAAACCCAGTCGGGCTCACCGAAGAGCGCATCAATGAGCAACGCAATAACTACGGCGAAAAGAATTCCGCCCCCTGCGATGATCACCGCAGAGACACCTTGCCCAAAGCGTCATCTAGGCGTTCCAGCGCTTCGTCATTGATGGGAATGCCAAAGCGCATATAGTCGGCGCGATAGTCGAAAATTGCGGGTCCAGATATGCATCTCAGCAAGCTTGCGATGAAGGTCGCGCGCTTCTTCGTTGATGACGAGACGGAACAGTGGTGTTCCTCCAGCCACATAGAGATTGCGCTTGGACAGCACTGCATCGAGCTTTTCGGCCCGTTCCGTCAGGAAAGCACGCTGTTCCTTCTGCCACTTCACGTCATTGAGGGACTGAGTCCCAACACGCCAGGGCAGGGGTCGAGACAGCCCAGGGGCCCAGCATGTCGCGGATCTTGCTCAGCTGGACTTCATGCCCGAGCAGGAAGCCGAGACGAATGCCTGACATGCCAAAGAATTTGCCATAGGAGCGAAGCACCACGGTGTTCGGCAACTCACCCATCATCGACACGATGCTGTTGTCCGGCACCACATCGGCAAAGGCTTCATCGACAATCAGCAGACCGCGCTGCTTGTGCAGCTTGTTGGCAAGCTCGATGAGATCATCCCGCCTTGATCTGGCGACCATCCGGGTTGTTGGGGTTAACGATGAGCAGGCAGTCGCCGGGGAAGAATTCCTTCGGTACTTCCTGAACCATCGCCACATCCACACCGGCTCGCGCCATGGATCGTTGATGCTCACTATAGGTGGGGGCCGACGATAAGGCAGCTCTGGTTGGTTCCCAGAAGAACCGGCATCGCCTGAATGAGCGACTGGGTACCGGGAGACGCCACGATCGACACTTCATCGGGAACGCCGTAGGCACGCCGAGCTGCGGCCAGGCAATCAACCATGTCATGCTGATTAGGCAGGCAGTCGATCGCGTCAAGCGCCGTTTCCCTGTCAAATGGATAGCTCGTCTTGTTGATGCCGCTGGACAGATCCAACCAGTCTTCGCGGACACCTCCATAGCGAGCCACGGCAACGGAAAGATCCCCGCCGTGCATCATGATATTATCGTCGCTGGCAACCATAATCCGACATCCATTCTTTTCTGCGAAATTTCGCCTAGGACATAGACCCTTTGGACTTTGGATGCAAATGCAAAGCCCGCTATTTGGGTATAAGCCACTTATCTTTGTGTTTCACCGTTACCGGGTCTTTCATGACAGGGCAGATTCAGGTTTAAAAGGCAGTAAGGCGTGCTACCTGACATGTCAGACACGAGCCACGTCAGCCTATCCGCATCCTGGGACGTTACCATGACAATAGAAAAACTGATCGCCCCAGCATGGTGCACGACTCAATGTTCGTCATACGGGCGACCTTGCCTCCGCTCGCCACCACAAGCCGGCCTCCATCGCCATTGCCAACCAATATCGGGCCTTCGAGCGCATCAGAAAGCGTCTTTTCAAGGGCCAGTTGGCGAGAAATACCCTCAATCCGACCGAAAGCTGCATCATGGAAGCGCTCGAAGCGGTCAATCTGGTGGAGCAGACATCGGACGGCAATCTGATTGCTCACACGCGCCGGAATCCCGCCGTTTTATTACCGGTGGCTGGCTTGAGGAGGTCAGTTGTCTCGCCGCTCTTGAAGCCGGTGCAGACGAAGCCCGCTTCGGGCAGCATATCGAATGGAGTATCGACGGCTTTCATGGCGAGAACGAGGTGGATGTGATCGCCAGATTCGGCGACAGATTGGCTTTCTATTCCTGCAAGGCCTATGGTGCATCCTTCAAAAAGCTCCAACGATCGAAGCCGCAAGAAGCTGATGGAAGCCTTGCACGAAGCAGACAATCTCGGCGACCATTTCGGCGGTCAGAATGCCTTTGTCGGGCTGATCGTTTCCTCCGATCTTTACGATGAAATCGCGCATGAGCCGAGATACGAGGGCCTCTATGGCAAGGCAAGAGCCCTCAAGGTTGACCTCATTACCCTTGAAGACCTCAGGTGGCCAAAGCTCGTCGAAGCGATGGGGCGTCCTCTCGAATCGCCATAGCCACCCAAACGATCAGAAGCCGGTCGGGGCAGACCTTTCACACCAGCCGACCATCCCCGCTACCGTAATCTCCCAACCTGTTCATTCTTCGCCTCTTTTGGAAAGAAGCCATAGCTCCTCAGGGCTGCTCGTCGGGATAATTACATATTTTAAAGTAATGTTTCGGTTGATTTTTGGCGGAACTTTTGGTTGTACTCACGCAAAATCACTAAGCCAAAAGAACGCAAAATAGCCAACAAAGATAGTATTGAGTCATGAAGGGTATCATTCTTGCGGGCGGCAACGGAACACGTCTTTATCCGTTGACCATCGCAATTTCCAAACAGATCGTCCCGGTATACGACAAGCCGATGATCTACTACCCGTTGAGCGTGCTCATGCTCTCGGGTATCCGCGAGATTCTGATCATCTCGACCCCTCGCGATCTGCCACTTTTCAAGGAACTCTTTGGTGATGGCTCCGCTTTTGGCCTTCAACTGCAATATGCCGTCCAGCCGCAACCAAACGGCCTCGCCGAGGCTTTCATCATCGGTCGCGACTTCATCGGCAACGACAATGTAGCCCTGATCCTTGGCGACAACATCTTCTATGGGGCAGGGATGTCCCGCATGTGCCGTGAGGCAAGCAGCCTCAATGAGGGTGCCAACATCTTCGTCTATCAGGTGCAGGACCCTGAACGCTATGGTGTGGTCAACTTCGACCCCGCCACCCGGCAGGCCATCTCCATCGAAGAGAAACCGCTAAAGCCCAAATCCCACTGGGCCGTGACCGGGCTCTATTATTACGACAATCAGATCGTCGATATCGCGACCAGCGTGAAACCATCCGGGCGCGGAGAGCTGGAAATCACCGACGTCAACAACACCTATCTCAGGCAGGGCAAAACTCAAGGTCTCGACACTGAGCCGAGGCTATGCATGGCTGGACACAGGCACGGTGCAGAGCCTGCATGAGGCGTCTTCCTTCATCCGGACGATAGAGCATCGACAGGGTCTCAAGATCGCCTGCATCGAGGAAATCGCGTTTGAGAACGGCTGGCTCGAGCCCGAGCAACTGCTGGAACGCGCGCACGACTTGAAAAACACAGAATACGGGGACTATCTGATCCGCTGCGTCACGGAGAATGCGTGATGATCGAAGCAACGCCGTTGGCGATCGACGGGGTTTATGAAATCAGACCCCGACAATTTGGCGATGATCGCGGCTTCTTCTCCGAGACCTACAATCGCGAGGGCCCTCAAGGAAATCGGCATATCCGTCGAGTTTGTTCAGGACAACCATTCGCTCTCGTCCGAGGCTGGTGTGCTGCGCGGTCTTCATTTCCAATGCCCACCAGCTGCACAGGACAAACTCGTCAGGGTGATCTCGGGCAGCGTCTATGACGTGATCGTCGATATCCGTGAAGGCTCGAAAAACCTTTGCCCAATGGGTCGGAATAGAGATTTCTGCCCAAAAGTGGAATCAGGTCTTCATCCCCAAGGGGTTTCGCCCATGGTTTCCTGACCCTCGAGTCCAACACACAATTTCTCTACAAGGTCTCGGACCATTACTCAAAGGATTGCGACCGCTCGATCCGCTTCGATGATCCCGACATCGGCATAAAATGGCCGGGCGATGCCTCCACATTCACCCTGTCCGAAAAGGACCGCAAGGCCGTCCGCCTTCGCGACATCGAAACAGGCTTTCGTCATGAGGGGTAAGTGATGCGCTATCTGATTACCGGAGGAGCCGGGTTCATCGGGTCGGCAGTCTGCCGACGCCTAGCAGCCTATCCGGACAATTTCGTCCTCAATGTCGACAAGCTGACCTATGCGGGCAATCTTGCCTCCCTAAGAGACATCGAGGGCAGGGACAATTATGCCTTCGCACGTGCCGACGTCTGCGACGAGGCGGCCGTCCAGGCGCTACTCCTAAAGCATGACATCGACATCGTCATGCATCTAGCCGCAGAGAGCCATGTCGACCGATCCATCGACGGGCCGGATGACTTCATCAACACCAACATCATCGGCACCTTCCGAATGTTGACGGCGGCACGGCGCTATTTCGAGGCTTTGAAGGGCGACAAGCAGGATCGCTTCCGTTTCCTCCACGTCTCCACTGACGAGGTTTTCGGTGATCTGCCGTTCGATGGCCCAGCCTTCACAGAGGCAACAGCCTACGCGCCGTCCTCGCCTTATTCGGCATCAAAAGCGGCTTCGGATCATCTGGTTCATGCATGGCACAAGACCTACGGCCTACCGGTTCTGATGACCAATTGCTCCAACAATTACGGGCCTTATCACTTCCCCGAAAAGCTCATTCCGCTGATCATCCTCAACGCCCTCGACGAAATGGAATTGCCCATCTACGGCACGGGAGAGAATGTTCGCGACTGGCTCTATGTGGATGACCACGCCGGGGCTCTCGAACTGGTTGCCCGAAAGGGAACCATCGGCGAGAGCTACAATGTCGGCGGCAATGCGGAACGGCAAAATATCGATGTAGTCAGAAACCATCTGTCGCCTGCTCGATACCAAACGCCCCCGCACCAGTGGTGCATCCTATCAGGATCTGATCCGTATGGTCGCTGACCGCCCCGGCCATGACCGCCGCTACGCCATTGATTCAAGCAAACTGCAGCAGTCTCTGGGCTGGCAGGCAGAACATTCCTTCGAGACCGGGATAGACAGCACCATCGACTGGTATCTTGCCAATGACTGGTGGTGGAAGCCCATCCGTCAGGCTGAGCGTTATGAGCGTCTCGGTCAGGTGTCCGGAACGACGGGGGGCGACCAATGACCATCCTCATCGTCGGACAAACAGGACAGGTTGCGCGAAGCCTTGCCGCCAGATCCCATCTTCATCCGGATTTGGATCTCAGGTTCCTGTCTCGTGCCGAACTTGATCTGAGCGATCCGGAGCGGATCCCGGATATCATCCAGTCCATCAGGCCCGAGGTGATCGTCAACACCGCCGCCTATACCGCCGTTGACAAAGCCGAAGACGAACCGAAGCTGGCCGAGACCGTCAATGCTGTCGCTCCGGGAATACTGGCAAGCGAAGCCTCAAAGATTGGTGCGCCAATCCTGCATCTCTCAACCGACTATGTCTTTGATGGAGCACTGGACCGACCCTATGAAGAAGCCGATCCCGTCGCACCATTGGGTGTCTATGGCAGAAGCAAACGGGCAGGGGAAGAAGCCGTCATAGCCAGCAATCCGCGCTTTGCCATCCTTCGTACAGCATGGGTCTATAGCCCCTACGGAACAAGCTTTGCCCACACGATGCTAAGGCTGGCGAGCGAGAGGGATGCGCTGTCTGTCATCGACGATCAGTGGGGCAACCCCACATCGGCACTTGATCTGGCCGACGCAATCCTTGCGATTCTGAAGGGCTGGCAAACGGGCTCCGATCTGGGCATGGGCGAAATCTACCATTTTGCCGGTGGCGTCGAGACCACCTGGTGCGGCTTTGCCCGCTCCATCTTCAAGGCAAGCGCTCGGCTCGCTGGTCCCAGTGCCCACGTGACCGCCATTCCGTCAAGCGCCTATCCACTAAAGGCCAGACGCCCGGCAAACGCCCGGCTCAACACCGGTAAGTTCGAGAAGGCCTTCGGATCAGCATTGATCCGTCAGGAGCCCGTCGACATGGATGTCATCGCTGCCCTGATCAGCCGCCTCAGCCAAACACCGTCAGGAGCAAGCCGTGCGATTTAAACTTCAGAGCCTTTGGGGCTCGGCAAAGCTCATGGTGGCGGCGGCATTCTGGTACTGTCTGGGCATGCGCGTCCGGGCAAAGAACCGGCTCTATATGGCCCTTCACCCCTTCGTACCCGTGGTCAACCGCAATCTGAAACGGGCGCCCGGCATCTGCGCAGCACAAGACCATGTGAGCAAAGAGGATCGGGCGCGGATGGAAGAGGCGATTGCCTCATGGCAGGAGCCGCCACTCATCGCAATCGTCATGCCGGTCTACAACACTGACGAAGCGCACCTGAAAGCCGCGCTGAAATCCGTGCGCGAACAGGTCTATCCGCACTGGCAATTATGCATCGCCGACGATGCCTCCACCGCGCCTCACATCAGGCCGCTTCTGGAGCGCGCCGAGAGGGAAGATAGCCGGATCAAGGTGATCTTCCGGCAAGAGAACGGCCATATTTCCCACGCCACGAACTCGGCTCTGCAATGCGTCGAAGGCCCGTTCGTCGCGCTGATGGATCACGATGATACCTTGCCCGCCCACGCGCTCTATCACGTTGCGCGCGAAATCATTCGCCATCCCGATGTCGATCTGATCTATTCGGACGAAGACAAGATCCGGGAAGACGGAACGCTCGCCGGGCCGCATTTCAAGCCCGACTGGAATGAAGAATTATTCCTTACCCAGAACTATATCAATCATTTGACTGTCATCCGCCGGTCTCTGCTAGAAAAGGTTGGTGGCCTTCGCCCCGGCTTCGAAGGGAGTCAGGATCACGACCTCGTCCTCCGCATAGTCAGGGAAACCCAACCCGAAAGAATCCGCCACATCCCGCGCATTCTCTATCACTGGCGCGCGTTTGACGGCTCCCAACTCCTTCTCAGACCGTGCCCTCAACAAGGCAGTGGAAGCCAGACAACGGGCTGCCAGAGACTATCTGGTGTCAAGGCACCCCGATCTCGGCATATCCGTGACTGAGGGCCCGTTCGGCTGCAACAAGATATCCTATTCCTTGCCGCATCCCGCCCCAAAGGTCAGCATCATCATTCCAACGCGGGATCAGCTTGAGCATTTGCGAAAATGTATCACGTCGCTCTTCTCGAAAAACCGACTATCCCGACTATGAAGTCATCATTCTTGACAATGACAGCGCCGAGGACGAAACCAAACGCTATTTCGCGGAAATCTCGGATAGATTTGGCGTGCGTGTCCTTCCGTATCCGGGCGAGTTCAACTATTCGGCCCTCAACAATTTCGGCGTTGGCCATGCACACGGCGACGTGATTGCACTGCTCAACAATGATGTCGAAGTTATCAATGGCCGCTGGTTGAGCGAACTGGTCTCCTACGCCATCCGTCCCGACATCGGCGCCGCTGGGGCACGACTTCTTTATGATGACGAAACCATCCAGCATGCGGGCGTCATCATCGGTGTTTCCGGCGTTGCCGACCCATGCCTTTCGCTTCTATCCCACCCAACACTCAGGTTACAATGCGCGCCTGCAGCTGCCCCAATATATCTCAGCCGTAACAGGGGCCTGTCTGGTGGTCGAAAAGTCAAAGTTTTCTTGCCGTTGGAGGCCTTGATGAAGAGAGCTTCAAAGTGGCCTACAACGACGTCGACTTCTGCCTGAAACTGTCCGCTCAAGGCCTTCACAATGTCTATGTCCCTTACGCAGAGCTCTATCATCACGAGTCGGTCTCGCGTGGTCGGGACAACACCCCAGAAAAGATGGCCCGTCTCAAACGGGAAACAGCCGCCCTGAAAGAAAAAGTGGGGCGAACTGCTCGAGCGGGATCCTTATTACAACGAGAAATTTCCTTTCACAGAACGCATTCTTCGAGTTCAAACCGCCTGCTGAAAACGGGGGGAGTGATCGTGCCATGACGCCAATCCGCCTACCTGATGGTCTGATGTCCCTTATCCCCACTTACGGCAAGCCGCAGAAGCTTCGCAAGAAGGTTGCCTTCATGCATATCGCCAAGACAGCCGGGTCAGCCATCAACCAGTATTTCCTCGATCATCTCGGGGAAGAACGGTGCGTCTGCCATCTCGAAGGGCGAAACCATCTGCTGCACAAGGAAGAACTGCCCAACCTTCAGAGCTATGATTTCGTATCAGGCCATTTGCGCTACTTCCATTTTACCACCCGGTTCGATCTTGAGGACTGGTGCCTGTTCACCTGCCTCAGAGAGCCCATCCCCCACGTGATCTCGCATCTCCTTTGGCTCAAGTTTATCGGCATGGATGACAACAAGACCTTCAGGGAAACACACCATGAGAGCATGCAGGCTCTCTCGCTCGATCTGAATCAGACATCGTTGAATGACGTCGATACGCTGGACAAGATCATCTATGAGAAGCATCCCCACGCTCTGCCGATCTTCGAGAATTGCCAGACACGCTATTTCCTGCGCGACCACTCCAAAGCCACTGACTTTGGAGGATCGGGAGATGGCCCTGCAGAACACAAAGCATTTCCGCTACATCTGCCTGTCAGAGCAGCTCGAACCGCACCTTGCCTATCTGAGCAAACAGCTCCACCTGAGGCCAAGAGTAAAACTGAAACGGGTCAATCTCTCGCGCCTCAAAGAAGCGCCGGACTTTTCGATCCCCGAGGTCAAGGATTTTCTATTACCGTCTCGTGGGACATGATCTGCATTTCTATGAGGCGATCAAGCAGACCAGAACGAGCACTGAACGGCGTCAGCCGCCCTTGTTGGAACCTCAACCCGATCAGGAACGCCCGTCGTGACCAACACACTCGAAAACAACGGCATCCTGATCCTGAACAGCGACAAGAGCAACAACACGCCGGAGAAGACCGTCATCGTGATCGGCGTTGCCCGCAGCGGCACGACGATGATCGCCAGCATTCTCAAAGAGCTTGGCGTCTTTCTGGGCGATGCTGCGTCCGGTGCCGTGTTGGAAGATCCCAAATTGTCGAGACAAATAGAGAATGGAGAAAAGCGCGAGGTCGCCGCCACCATCGCCTCCTACGATAAGCGCTTTCCGATCTGGGCAACCAAGCGTCCCGAGCTCTATCACCATCTCTCGGATTATCTCTCGATGTTCCGCAATCCCCACATTGTCGCAACATTCCGGGACCCCATTGCCATCGCCCGCCGTAACGAGATTTCCATGCTCGGAGATCCGATAGAGGGTCTTCTGCGCGCCAACGAGGAAACAGCAGACCTCATCCGCTTCGTCAGATCCCTCGATTGCCCCGCACTGCTCGCCAGCTACGAGAAGGCGTCGGCAAATGGCGCAACCTTCCTTGATAAGCTGCTCGACTTTCTGAACCTTGATCCGACCGAGCAGGAAAGACAAAAGGCCCTCGACTGCATCAGCAACGGTCCGGAAAGCTATCTGAAGAACACCCATGTTCGGTTTGAAGGCGAACTCACTTCCGTTAACCGCAGACAGGCCAGAGGCTGGCTGGAGCGATATCCCAGATACAAACCCGTAACGGTTGAAATTCTCAATGGCCGCAAAGTCATAGGACAGGGGACCTTGGAGAATTCGACACCAGCGGAGGAGGGGCCTCCGGCCAAGCCAACCTTCTGCATAAAACTGAAGGGATGGTTTAACCCGGAAAAGGTGACCGCACGTGTGGCGAATACCACCTACATCATTCCCAGGTCAAAGGCCTTGGAGATGTGATATGACCATACAAATGACAAAAATGTCGGTCAGGATTGCCGGGTGAGTAAAATGCCTTTTCTGCCCTATCGCAACAATCCCACCATCGACAAATACTTCATGTTCTCCGTTGGAGATCTGGTCCAGCAACGACGCCGGACTGAGCCCGCGCGCCCCATTCAGCGGCTAGGACCAAACCTCTTTGCCGCCAACGGTATTGCGGTCCTCATCCGCTATGCGAACGACAAGGAATTGCGACACCTTGAGCAGCATAAATACCGTCGGTGCTATTATCTGATCGACGATGATCTGAAAAATTTGGACACAGACGACTATCTACCAATCGACTACCGGTTTCGCCTGCAGCACTTCCACGATACTTCGCTCAGCAGAATTCTGGAGCTGGCGACGGACGTGATCACGCCCAACCAACGCATCCTCACGCGCTTCCCGGATCATCGCCACCATCTGCTCAATCCGTCACATCCTCATTTCTCCGAGGATCTCAGTCATTTTGACAAGACCGACCAGATCCGGATCCTCTATTCTGGCACCCGTAGCCACTATCAGGATCTCGAACTCGTCAGCGATGTTCTGAGCGAGATCGCGGCGGCAAATCCGGCCGTGCAAATCACCACATTCTTTGGCCGTCATGCTCCGGCGGCTCTGAAGGGGAAAGCCAACATCGTCCATCGCAAACAGGCAAGGTGGCCCGACTATCAGAAGGTCATGGCGACAGAACGTTTCCATTTGGCGCTCGCGCCTCTCATCGAGGCAAATTTCAATCTGGGCAGATCGGTCAACAAGATCCTCGATCATGCGGCCTTTGGCGCTGCGGGCTGCTACAGCTCCATCGATCCGATCAAGAGCCATATCTCCGACGGCATCAATGGCTTTCTCGTTCCGCCCTGTCAGGACAAGTGGCTGGAGCGCATGAAAGACTTCCTGAAAGACCCCAAAGGCGCAAAAATGGTGGCTGCAGAGGGCATTGCACTAGCCAGAAAGCTGGCCGACCCGCAACAAAATCGCGCCTTCTGGACACAACATCTGGACCTTGGCTGAGCGAGGAGCGCAAAAGACCTCAAGTCGCGCGATAAGACAAATAGATGGTCTATCAGCATGTGTCTGAGTTCCTGAGGAGCGTCAGCAATCTTTCGATCTCGGCGGGGTAGGCGGGCTTCACAGGGGCATAGCCCTCATCTGACACGATTTTCTCTGCGCTCTCTTTCAGTGTCGCAGCCTCCTCGGGATCCTGCTTCGCCAGTCTTGCTGCCATCTCATTGAGGAGTTTGATGCGAGACATGGGCAAATCGACGGCGTCCGCTTCAGCCATAACCTCCCTGAGAAAGTCCAAAGATCCCGGCTCTGACGCATCACAGGCGCACGCCAGTGCTGCCCTTGCCTTGATCTGGGCAATCCTCAGCAATCCATGGCCACCTATCTCCAAAAGCCGACGCAAGGTCTCGCCTGCAGTCAGCGCATCCTCGGTGTCAAGCGCGAGTTCTGCTAGCTCAGCCTCTGACCATGCCGCATAGGCTGGTAATTCCGCCTTGAGGGCAATCTCGTGCGTCAGAGAGAAAGCCTTTTGGGCTAGCGCCACAGCTCCGGTTATGGCGCACACTTCGGCGATGGCACGGCAGGCGACATATCGATCCACGGGTCGGGCTGTCTCGCACGCGGTGACAGTTGCCTTCTGAAGGCTGGAGAATGCCTGATCTCCGTCTCCAATCACGGCTTCGATCCTTGCCAAATGAAAATGCAACATGACATAGCGCGTGACCAGTAGACCATCGCGTGCAAACCGTCGATCGTCCCAATCATGGACATGAGTGCGGATGGCGTCCCGGGCGGCTTTCATCTTTCCCTGCAGGGATAGGATCTGGCAACAGGCCAGCGAGCATTCCGCCACGAGCCGATCATCGCCAGCGCGGATGGCAGCGGACCGGGCCTGCTCGAAGAATGACAGACCAAGTAGCGGATTGCCATCGTCAGAATGAATATAGGCTCTGTGAATGGACACATCGGCAAGCCGTCGATCATCCTTCAGTTGCCGTGCGATTTCCTCAGCCCGTTCCAGCCCGGCGAGCATCTGCGCCTTCTCGGCCAAAGGCCAGAGCAAAGCCCGTCGCCAGATCAGGATATCGGCCTCAAGGCGCAACAGTTCGTCCGTCGAAGGACTGCTTGCAATTGCCTTCAACGCAACATCGGTCATGTGTTTGGCCAAGGCATAGGCAGACCGCGCCGCCGCGTCCTTCGCCGCACGCATGGCGAAATCGATGGCCTGATCCAGAAGATCCCCATGGATCGCATGATGCGCCAGCACGGCCTCGCCGAGCCCATCGTAAGGGCCTGTATCGATGTGGATCGCAACGACTTGCGCATGTAGATTGGAGCGCCTGCTTGCCGGTATGCCTTGATAGGCAGCATCTTGAATAAGAGCATGCTTGAAGGCATAGGAGCGTCTGGGGAAACGGCGGATCCGATAGAGCAGATCTGCATCCGAGAGCGTCGACAGAGCAAGCTCATAGGCGTCGCCCTTGAGGCTGCTGAGCGCGGTGAGAAGATCGTCGGACGGCTCGGCACCCAGCACCGCTGCCGCCTCCAGAACCCCGCCGTGCTGGACCGGGCAGGGCGTCGATGCGAAAGGACAGGATCCCGCGCAACCCCACCGGAATGTGGGACAGCCGATCCGTCACATCCTCGGCGGTGTTAAGCAAGGTCTTGTCTGATACGGCAGCGCGCAGAAGTTCCTCCAGAAACAGAGGCACACCTTCACTGCGCTCCAGAATGGTGGCTTGGGTCGAGGAGGGGAGATCCAGTGTTTCGAGCAATCCTGCCGCATCATCCATGGCAAGGGGGCGCAGCGTCAGCGCCTTGACATGCTCTTGTCCGAGCCAGCTTTCCGCCTTGCCCGGACGACGAGTGATGATCAGCATGGGTGAAGCAACTCCGAGCGACAGAACCAGCCGTTCAAGCAGCAATTCGGCTTCCTCGTCTGCCCAATGAGCATCCTCGACAAGCAGAACACAATTGCTCCCGGCAAAAGCTTCCATGACCGTAAGCAGAACATCAGCCAGAGCCTGAAACCGATGACCACGCGACAAATCGAGCCAGGATCTCTCCTGATCGGCCTGCCCGAGAATGCTGCCAAGAGCGGGCGCGATCTTCCCCGATATCTCAGGCGGGAACAGGTCAGGAGGCAAAAGCTCGGAAAGGGGCGGGCTTTTGCGCTCGGGATCGATGTCGAGCAGAAAGCGCAGCATTCCCGCAAAGCATGAAAGGCCACCACCGGGGCCACTGCGGGCAAATTGAACGCGCAGCAGGGTCTGAGGCTCATGGTGATTGAGAAACTCATGCGCGAGACGGGATTTCCCGATCCCTGCAGCACCGATGATCACAGCGACCCGAGAGCCGCCCATTGTTGCGACATCAGCAAGCACTGTGAGTTCTTCCTTGCGTCCGCAAAAATTGCTGAGGCCTCTTGCCTTGCGAATGTCAAAGCCACTGCGGGCCGATTTTTCACGCCTGATCCGCCATGTTGCCGCCCCCTTGGTTCCGTCCTCACCGGGAACCGCATCTGCCTCGGCAAACTCAAATGCACCATGGCAGGAGGCCTCAACCTCCGCCGTGATGCGGACCTCTCCTGCGACGGCGGCTGCTGAAAGAGCTTGGGCGAGAAGAACGAGCGGAAAAGTCCCCGACTGGGTGCCAACAAGACTGGCGCCAGCGTGAATACCGACGGCACAGTCCAGACCGGCAATCTCGAACCCGGCAAGCGCTGCAGACAGGGCCGGGCTTTCATCCGGGCGGCGGGCACCGAACACGGCTGACAGCTGGTGCCCTGCGTGGCCGATGATCTCGCCTCCCTCGCGGTCAACCACCAGCGAAATGTCATGAACAGCCCTGCGGCTCGCTGCATCGGCACTTTCGGGATCTGGATCGCGCAGTGCAATGCGCAACCGCTCCGAGCGCACATGGATCACCGCAAGATGACGAAGATGCACCGGTCCATCTTCGTTATTCTCTGTCGTGGAGGGCGACGTGCCAGATTCTGCCAGAACTGCCGGTTCGATTTCCGCAGTTTTAAGCTCTTCACGCATGGCAGCTTGATCGGACTGCGTTTCGTCTTCGTCCCGCAGCTCACCCGATCCCCGAATTTCGGCGTAGAGGGATGAGGTCTCAGTTTCGACCGAGACAGAAAGATCCTCCCGAATGCGGCGGCTGGTTTGGCGAAAGACAGAAAGCGCTGAATTGCGCCGTCCCTGCCGCCAGAGCGCATTCATCAGATCGCGCAAGGCAGCCTCATCATAAGGTTCCAGCGCCAGTTGCCGACGGGCATGTCCTTCCAGATCGACATAGCGATGCTCTGCCTCGGCCCGCGTTGCGGCTGCGGCGTGCCATGCGCACAACTGCCGCCGCAGGTCAGCACGCGCGGTGTCGATCAATTCCTCGATTTCCGGCTCAAACCCCGAAAGACCGTCGAGCGGAATCCCGTCGGGCACAGCGTCGCTGCTGGCATTGTCCTCGGCCATGGCATCCGTATCGAGCGTGATGGCCTCACGCCGCAATTTCACCCAGCCGGTAGTCGCCTCAAGCGCCGCCTCATGGTCCGCCCCCAATGCGCCGCGCAGACGAAAGAGCGCCTGTCGCAACGAGCCACGGGCTTGCGCGGCCTCCTGTTCCGGCCACAATAGCGTCGCCAGATAGGACCGGCTGATGGCCTTGTCAGGCGAGAGGGCAAGCAGGGCGAGAATCAATTCCACCCGCCGAGTGGGCAACCTCAGGGGAACACCCTGAGCGCGCGCCTCGAACATGCCAAAGAGATTGATCTTGAGCTTGTCCATCGATCCAGCCTGTCAGAGATCGGGTCGTTTGCGACCATGCCCGGCAAGACGCGCCATGATCAGGGCATCCCGATAGTCGCCATCAACGAAAACGAAGTGACGGAGCCGCCCCTCAACCTCAAACCCGAAGCTTTCGTAAAGGCGAACAGCACTGTCATTGCCGCTCCAGACATAGAGCTGAAGCCGCGTCAGCTGCAGCCAACGGTCGGCAAGGTCCACCATCGAGCCCATAAGGGCCCGTCCGACGCCACGACCACGAAAACCGGGATGGGTGGCAACCATGTCGATCTCGCCACCATGGCAGAGGCGGGGCTTGTGTGGCCAGGTCTCCAGTTCCCCATATCCGGCAATCTCGCCACCAATCTCGGCGACCAGTTTCACCTTTGCGGGATCATCGGCGATCCGAGCGGCAATATCGCTGTCCGCATGGTAGGGCAGTCTCTGCGTCCCGAGGTTCACATGCTCGGAATTGAATATTTCCGCGACGGCATCGAGATCACCAGCACGCACATGCCGGATGCTTATCTCACCAACACTCCTGTCGACCATTTCGCGTGTCATGGCAAATTCTCCACAATCTGAAAGTACAGCATATCGGTTTGCGGGCTACTGGTCTCACGAGCCTGAGAAGCTGTAAACAGCGCAGGCATCGTCGCTGTCCGATTTAACGCATCTGTAACGCTTCCAGAGACGCGGAATGGTACGAGCATAGTGGAAACAGGGGTCGTCAACAACACGAGAGAGACGACCAATGCAATTCTGTTCAACCCTGTTCCCGAACCGGAACTTCACTCACGAGCCAATCAGCGCGCATCTTTGCCGCGACATCGGCCTTCCTGAAATCAGTAGCACTGACCGGCTTATGTCCCGGGCACTCAAACGCATTCATGGGTGGCCGTAATGAGAGCATTGTACCGAAACAGACTGCCTCAGAACGATGCGATGTCCCTTCTGACGGATTCCGGACTCGAAACGACACTCATTTTCCTTGAAGGCCTGGAACTGCCGCTCTTTGCCTCCTACCCACTGCTCGACACGACCGAGGGACGCTGTGTCCTGCGTGCCTATTTCGAACGGCATCTTTCGATCGCGGCAGATTACGGCACCGGCTATCTCTTGGAATCGCCCACATGGAGGGCGAGCCGGGACTGGGGCAAACAGTTGGGCCACACCCCGGCTGATCTGGAACGTCTGAACAAGGCGGCAATCACGTTGCTGGCCGACATAAGGCGTGAGGCGGATGCCGTGTCGCCCATTGTGATCTCGGGTAACATCGGCCCGCGTGGTGACGGCTATCAGCCAGATCTCGCCATGACGGCCGACGAGGCGGAAGCCTTCCATTCCGAACAGATCGGATGGTTCGCTGAAACCGAGGCCGACATGGTCAGCGCCTTCACCATCACGACCGTGAATGAGGGCGTCGGCGTGATCCGTGCCGCAGCAGCGGCGGGCTTGCCCTCTGTCGTGTCCTACACGACCGAAACCGACGGCTGTTTACCCGATGGCACGCCCCTTGGCGAAGCCTTGGAGCAAACGGACATGCTGACCGCAGGGGCTGCGGCCTACTTCATGGTCAATTGTGCCCATCCGGACCATTTCCGGAGAGCCCTTGAAGCTGATGCCGACTGGCTCAAACGCATTTGGGGCGTACGCGCCAATGCCTCCCGCCTCAGTCACGCCGAACTCGACGAGGCGGAGGAACTAGATGCTGGCAACCCGGCGGAATTGGGCCGGGATTATGCCCAGCTCAAGCGCATGTTGCCCAACCTCCGCGTCTTTGGCGGATGCTGCGGCACCGATCATCGCCACGTGGAGGCTATGGCCGATTGCTGCATCCCCGTGGCCGTCGCCTGACAGCCCTCCACAAGACATGTCGCCCGGCCTCAGCCAGACGGCATGTCTCGAATACAAACCACATCAAGGAGCAATTTGATGAACAGCCTAAGCTGGGCTGCTACGATTTCCCGATCATCGGCAGCCTCCTCAAAGAACACAACAGAACGACACACAACCCGGCTTTGCTACCGTGGCGTTCTCTATGCCCTCTCGGATCTGCCCACGCTGCAGCCGAGCCAACAAACCCGTCTGGTCTATCGCGGCGTTGCCCACTTTGGCGCGCGTCCGACCTATTCGTTCCCCTCAATCCCGGGCCACTGTCGCTACCGCGGCGTGGCCTACTGAACAGTTGATGAGCTCCACCGCCGGTCCTGACCTTTCGGCGGGGAGCTTATCCGCGAGTCAAACAAAGGAATGGAACAATGTCATTCAATACCGCAAACGGATATTGGGCTGCGGAGGGGCGTCGAACAGGCCAAAGAAAATGGCCATGGTTCTTAGCGATCACCGCCACGACACTGCTGATGGTGGTTGTCCTGTGGTCGCTCGTTTCTAATGAAACGGGGGAGGGCTGCCGTGCCGGGATCCGGGGCAATCGCTGCCATCTCGAGAATGCGCCCGCGCGTGTCGCACGCGACCATGTCATGCTGCCAGACAAGCCCTATCCATACTCGAAGCTGCTGACACCACTTCGGTTCAGGGATTCTCGCGGCACCTTATGGACCGCACCACTGGCCACCCTGACCGATGGTGCCTCGATCCCCGAGATCTTCGTGCCACTCATTGGCGAGCCGCGCAGCCTGGAATTCCTCGCTGCAGCAGCCCTTCATGACGCCTACTGCGGGACCGGCAATGAGCAGCTTACCCAATTCAGGTCTCGACCATGGGAAGAGACGCACAGGATGCTCTACGACAGTCTCGTTTCCAGTGGAGTACCAGAAACAAAGGCAAAGGTGATGTTTGCCGCAGTCTATCTTGGCGGCCCGAGGTGGGATGATCCGGACCGTGTTCTGCAAGGCCTTCCGGAATCACGCTTGCGGGACCTCATGGAGCTGTGTATCGATTTCATAAAGACCGAGAAGCCGACACGTCCGGAGATTGAAGCCTGGATGCATCGACATGAAAAAGAGCTTCTTTCCGATACCCAAAACCCAACCGGAAAGAAGGGAGTGCCTTCTCGCTATCCTTTGTAGCAAGAAACCCCTGTTTCGAAAGCCACCCCATGACCCAATTGATGCTCTTCATTCCTGCGTGCTTCGCACTGAATCTGGCATTGGGCCCCAACAATCTTCTTGCACTCACCCACGGAGCTCAAAAAGGCGTCGGTTTTGCATTTGGTGCAGCAACGGCAAGACTGGCTGTCTTTGCTCCGATGATCGCCGCCAGCGCCCTTGGTCTGGGTATGCTGCTGTCGACGTCCGCACTGCTGTTCACCGCCATCAAGATCATCGGTGCCTTTTATCTCGTCTGGCTTGGCGTGAAATTGCTGCGAACCGCAAAGCTCATGAGCAGCATGGATGTGGAACACAAGACGCTGAGCTTCCGCCAGGCCTTCCGACGCGAAGGGATCGTGGCAGTGGGGAATCCCAAAGCCATCCTGATCTTTGCAGCCTTCTTCCCGCAATTTCTCGACACATCGGCCTATTGGCAAAGCTATGCGACACTGGGATCGATTTTCATCGGTCTCGAAGCCTTGGCGATTCTAATTTATGCAACGGTAGGGCGTTTCGCGGCTGTCTACATGTCGTCACGCCTGCATTGGTTCCAGCGTGTCTCAGGTGGAGGCATGATTGCATTCGGGATCCTTCTCCTGTTCAGCCGAAGCCCGGCCCGAGGCAGCTTGTAGAGCTGACTGCCACCCCGTAATGGCCCTCAAGTGAGGCCAGCAAGTTAAGATTTCTCTCCGAGAACGGAGCGACGCCTCGGCGCGCGATTCCATGGACCATGAAAACGGCCTGACGAGCGCCCCCGAAAGGGAATCTTCGCTTGAAACAATTGTCGGGAGAGGGAGTTGGAGGCTCGAGCCGGAATCGAACCGGCGTACACGGATTTGCAATCCGCTGCGTCACCACTCCGCCATCGAGCCATCCGAGTGAGTGGTGCGAGGTCAATAGCAAAAGCCTTCTGGCTACTCAAGTCAATTTCCACCGTATTTTGTATTTTTTATGAACATCGACAGAAAACTGTCACGGGCAGGGGGGGAGACATCGACCAATTTCCCAAACTCAATCCTTGCAACCAGCAGGGTGCGGCGATAATGACATTAGAGAGGATGCCGGAGTTTTCGTAAAACCAAACCCACTTCTGCGGCCCTTCACTGAACAACGGGGAGAGCGAACATGGTCGAGACCACTCATGCGCGGCGTCAAATGGTTGATACCCAGATCCGCACGACCGACGTCACTGCCTACAACGTTCTGGATGCTTTCCTCTCCGTGCCGCGCGAACTGTTCGTGCCGTCGTCCAGCAAGGCCTTTGCCTATTCGGATGCGGATATCCGCATATCCGAAAACCGGATCATGATGCAGCCATCTCCGCTCGCCAAGCTGCTGCAGCTTGCCGACATATCGAAAGACGATCTTGTGCTCGTCATCGCGTCCAACTCCGGCTATTCCGCTGCCATCATTTCACAGCTGGCAAACACCGTGGTTGCGGTCGAGAATGACGAGGATCTTGTCCAGCGCTCTCAGGACACGATTTCCGATCTTGGCTATGACAACGTGGCAGTCATTTCGGGAGATCTTGCCGAAGGGGTTTCATCCGAAGGACCCTATGATGTGATCCTGATCGAAGGTACGGTCGAAGACATCCCCCAGCACCTTCTCGAGCAGCTCAAAGACGGCGGAAGACTGGTCACAGTGAGTGGCACCGACCGACGGGCAGAAGCGGTCAAAATTTTGCGCACAGGCAACCATTTCTCCCGCATTGCGGCATTCGACACAAACGCCCCGATTCTGAGCGAATTTCGCAAACCTTCGGAATTTTCACTATAGGCAAAGATGGCCAGAACGCGCCAAAGTAGATCAGGAGCGAAAAGCCTCGCCATTCCAACACGATCTCCACATGTTTTTGCCGCATGTATGACCTGTTTCCACGTAAACCAATTGGCCTTGCGAAAATGCTGACAAGTCTGCGGTAAGTCATAGTGCGAGACCTTCTGGCTTACGTACTACGTAACCTGTTGCGCCAATGCAGCATTAACACTTTTTTAACGGAATCGGACATTCTGGCTCTAGGAAATTAGCGACCCAGCGGCTAAAGTCCCTCCAGATTTTAATGAAACAGAATGCCCGTTCACGATTACAGTGCGACTTCGGGCGCAATCCTGTGGGAGTATTGGGTGTGGCAGGCCTACGTACAGTGACCATTAGCAGCGTTTCCGCGCTGCTCCTCATGACAAGTTTCGCCAATGCCGAGAGCCTGACTGAGGCTCTTTCTCTGGCTTATACCAATAACCCAACCCTCAACGCAGCACGAGCTGGCCTTCGCGCGACGGACGAGGGTGTGCCTCAGGCTCTTTCAGGGTATCGTCCGACCATTTCGGGCAGTGGCTCAGCAACAAGAAGTTGGACAAATTACGAGTATTTAAGTGGGTCCTCGCGAAACTCGCAGACCAATTCCACCAATTTGGGTTTGGAAGTGCAGCAAATTCTCTATCGCGGCAACCGAACCAAGAATGGCGTGAAGCAGGCGGAAGCAGCTGTTCAGGCAGCCCGAGAAAGCCTCAAGGCGACCGAACAGGAAATCCTGCTCGACGTCGCCACGGCCTATATGGACATCTTGCAAAATCAGGCAATCCTCGAACTGCGTAAACAGAATGTAGCCTTCCTTCAGGAACAGGCACGCTCTGCCCGTGATCGCTTCGCAGTCGGCGAAACCATCAGCACCGATGTCAGTCAGGCCGAAGCTCGTCTATCGAGCGCTATCTCTCTGGTCAAGGTGGCAGAAGCCAACCTGACGACCAGTCAAGCCAACTACGAAATGCTCGTCGGCAAAAAGCCTTCCAAGCTTGTTGCAGGCTACGCTGTGGACAACCTATTCCCCAATTCGCTGAATGCAGCGCTTTCAAAAGGCCTGTCCAGTCATCCGTCAATTGTCGCAGCACAGCATAATTTGGACGCGGCACAGTTGAGCGTAAAAATTGCCGAAGGAGCTTTGCTGCCCACGGTTTCTGTTACGGGCAGCGCTGATCGCAGCTGGAGCAACAACATCAGCAGTTCCAACACTCACGGGGCAACTAACTCCGCCTCAATCACTGGAGCGGTCAGCATTCCGATTTTCTCTGGCGGTGCCAACCACTCGGCGGTTCGTGAAGCCAAGGAGACACTCGGTCAGACTAGGATTCAGCTTGATCTTGCCCGCGATCAGGTCCGTGCAAACATCGTCTCTGCCTGGTCCGTTCTGAATGCCGCGATCCCGCAGATCACCGCAGCGCAGGCTACTGTTACGGCCTCTCGCCTCGCAACCCGTGGCGTGATCGAGGAACAGAAAGTCGGTCAGCGGACGTTGCTAGATGTTCTCGATTCTCAGGCAGAATTGATCGATGCCCGCATCTCGCTTGTTCAGGTTCAGCATGACCGCATCGTTGCTTCCTTCGCTGTCGCATCGTCAGTCGGCTCATTGAGCGCGGAAAACCTGAAACTGCGCGTCAGCCTCTACAATCCGAAGGAACATTACCAGGCAGTTCGTGACAAATGGATCGGCCTGCGGACACCTGACGGTCGCTAACAAGACCCGTCGATAGGATTTCTCAAAGGCCGGACCAGCAAGTCCGGCCTTTGTGCTTTCCATCCACAGCAGAATCCCGCGTCAGGCGGGCAGGACAAAGGTGGGACAAAAGCGAATTTCCCTTTATTTCCTTGATGGATAGCGGGGAAATTAACACAATCGCACTTCCCTCCACACACCTTTACTGCTTTTTTACGGAACGCATTTCAACAAATTCGCAAAGCGCCTATAGTTATAGAACGAGCGAATCATATCCGCGGCGGACTATGATTGCGCTGAGACCTGTAGTCGGTAGTTTCGGGTGAGGCCATGTCCAATTCAAGTGCAGCTCAAGAACCCTCAATGGAAGAGATTCTGGCCTCCATTCGCCGGATCATTTCCGATGAAGAAGCTGCAATAGCCGATGACTCTGCACCTGAAGAAAAGGCTGCACCGGAAGAGGACGCAGGCGAAGCAAACATGCTGAGCCAAGAAGACCTCGACGCTCTTTTTGACAGTCCGGCTCCTGCTGAAGAAGAAGATGACATGGCAGCCGCCATGGCAGAGATGGAAGCTGAAGAGGAAGAAGGCGACGATGTCCTCGAGCTTCAATCCGAATGGCAGGAAACCGATCTCGTAGAGCCACAGGAAGAAGACCTCGTCTTTGCCAACGAAGACGAAGAGCCTGAGGCCGAAGAAGAAGCATCGGCACCGACATTTGAACAGGTCGTTCAGGAAACGCTCGAAACCAAGGTTCCCGAAATGCTGAAGTCGGCGTTCGACACGTCTCCGACACCGGATGGCCCGTTGCCTTCGGTCGAGCGTGGTGCACCTCTGGTTTCCGACAACACCTCGAAGGCCGTCCACAGCGCCTTTGGCGATCTCACGCATACGATCCTGTCCAACAACACCAGAACCATGGAAAATGTTGTCGAGGATATGCTGCGTCCCATGCTCAAGGCATGGCTCGATCAGAATCTACCCGTGATGGTGGAACGGCTCGTGCGCGCCGAAATCGAGCGAGTGTCCAGGGGCGAGCAGCACTACCGCTGATCGCCCGCACCAATCCCTGATATATTTCGCCCTTGCTCCCCGTGCGCTCACCGGTCGCATATCAACCGGGTTCGTACGATTTTTCCCTATAAATCCATTCGCTCATCGCCAAGAAACAGGCGTGATGACTGCAAATGGTTGACATGCATAGGGAGAATGGGATTTACACCTTACCCGAGACAGTGTGCAATCCGTTTCGCCAACTGATGAGCGGAACCGATCGGGACTCTAGATGGACAGGCCGCCGGGGCATCCAGCCTCTGGCCAGACCTGCGATATGGAAGAACAATGTTGGAGAAAACATTCGACGCAGCGGCAGTTGAGCCGCGCCTTTACGAGGCATGGGAACAGGCTGGTGCCTTCAAGGCAGGTGCCGGCAAGAAAGACGGGCAGGACAGTTTCTGCATCGTGATCCCGCCGCCGAATGTCACCGGCTCTCTGCACATGGGCCACGCGCTCAACAATACCCTGCAGGATGTCATGATCCGCTACTACCGCATGAAGGGCAGGGACGTCCTGTGGCAGCCCGGCATGGACCACGCGGGCATTGCAACGCAGATGGTTGTCGAACGCCAGCTTGCCGCCAAGAACGAGCCGAGCCGCCGCGACATGGGTCGCGAGAAGTTCATTGAGCGCGTTTGGGACTGGAAAGCCGAATCCGGCGGAACCATCTTCAACCAGCTGCGCCGCCTCGGTGCGACTGCCGACTGGTCGCGCGAACGCTTCACCATGGACGAGGGCCTGTCCAAGGCGGTTCAAAAGGTCTTCATCGAGCTCTACAACGAAGGCCTGATCTACCGCGGCAAACGCCTCGTCAACTGGGACCCGAAATTTGAAACCGCGATTTCCGACCTCGAAGTCGAGAACAAGGAAGTCGACGGCCACATGTGGCATTTCAAATATCCGCTCGCTGGCGGTGAAACCTACACCTATGTAGAGAAGGACGAGGACGGCAACGTCGTCTTCACCGAAGAGCGCGACTATATCTCCATTGCCACGACGCGTCCCGAAACGATGCTCGGCGATGGTGCGGTTGCCGTTCATCCCTCCGACGAGCGCTATGCGCCGATCATTGGCAAGCTGTGCGAGATCCCGGTCGGACCGAAGGAACATCGCCGCCTGATCCCGATCATCACCGACGACTATCCCGATCCCGATTTCGGCTCCGGTGCGGTGAAGATCACCGGCGCGCACGACTTCAACGACTATCAGGTCGCCCGCCGCAACAAGATCCCGCTCTATCGCTTGATGGACGAGAAGGCGGCCCTGCGTGCCGATGGCGAACCCTATGCGGTTTGCGCCGACAAGGCTGTCGCCATTGCCAAGGGCGCGGCTCTGCCAAGCGAGACCGAAGTCGACGCCATCAACCTCGTTCCGGACGAGTATCGTGGCCTTGATCGCTTCGAAGCGCGCAAACAGATTGTCGACGCGATCACGGCTGAGGGCCTTTGCGTTTTCACCAAGGATGCAGAAGGCAACGACATTCCCATGGTCGAAAGCAAGAAGATCATGCAGCCGTTCGGCGACCGCTCCGGCGTCGTTATCGAACCGATGCTGACCGACCAGTGGTTTGCCGACGCCAAGACGCTGGCCGAGCCAGCCATCGCCTCCGTTCGCGAAGGGCGCACCAACTTCGTTCCGAAAAACTGGGAAAAGACCTACTTCGAATGGATGGAAAACATCGAGCCATGGTGCATCTCGCGTCAGCTCTGGTGGGGTCATCAGATCCCGGCATGGTACGGCCCGGAGGAATCCATCTTCGTCGCCCATGACGAAGCAGAAGCCAAGGCAATGGCCAAGAAGCAGTTCGGCAAGGACGTCGAGCTGACCCGTGACGAGGACGTTCTCGACACCTGGTTCTCCTCGGCCCTGTGGCCGTTCTCGACGCTTGGCTGGCCCGACAAGACGCCGGAACTCGAGCGCTACTACCAGACCGACGTTCTCGTCACCGGCTTTGACATCATCTTCTTCTGGGTTGCCCGCATGATGATGATGTCCATGCACTTCATGAAGAAAGAGCCGTTCCACACGGTCTATGTTCACGCGCTAGTTCGCGACGAGCATGGCGCCAAGATGTCAAAGTCTAAGGGCAACGTCATCGACCCGCTTGATCTGGTTGATGAATATGGTGCCGACGCGGTCCGTTTCACCCTGACAGCCATGGCCGCGCAGGGCCGCGACATCAAACTGGCCACCAGCCGCGTTGCCGGTTACCGCAACTTCGGCACCAAGCTGTGGAACGCCACTCGCTTTACCCAGATGAACGGCTGCGCCCGGTCTGCCGACTTTGACCCCAAAGCGGTCAAGGAAACGGTCAACCAGTGGATCGTCACCGAGCTGGCCAAGACGGCAGCAGAAGTGTCCGACGCCATCGAGACCTATCGCTTCAACGATGCGGCCAACGCGCTCTATCGCTTCGTCTGGAACCTCTATTGCGACTGGTATATCGAACTGTCCAAACCGGTCCTTCAGACCGAGGAAGACAGCGCCGCCAAGACCGAAACGCAGGCCTGCGCGGCGTGGGTTCTCGATCAGATTTGCCTGCTTCTGCACCCGATCATGCCCTACATCACCGAAGAGCTGTGGGCAGAGACCGGCAAGAGCGGCCCGAAACGCAACAGCCTGCTCGTTCTCGAAGACTGGCCGAGCTATGACATCAAGGACACCGGCGCGGCCGACGAGATCAACTGGCTTGTTGACCTGATCTCGGCTGTTCGTTCCGTTCGCTCCGAAATGAACATCCCGCCGTCCACCCAGCTCAAGCTGGAGGTCGTCGGAGCCTCGGACGAAACCAAGACACGCCTTGCCGCGCAGGATGCCGTCATCAAGCGTCTTGCCCGTTGCGAGGACATCAAGGTCTCCGACAAGGTGCCATCCGGTTCCGCTCAGGTCGTTGTTGGCGATGCCACTGTTGCCCTGCCGCTCGCTGGCGTCATCGATCTTGCGGCCGAAAAGGCTCGCCTCGAGAAAGAACTCGATAAGATCGCCAAGGTCGCGGCGAAGTTCGAAGCCAAACTCGGCAACGAGAAATTCCTCGCCAATGCGCCTGAGGAAATTGTCGCCGAACAGAAGGCTAAGCTCGAAGAACAAAACGCTCTCAAAGCCAAGGTTCAGGAAGCACTCGACCGCATCCTCGCAGCCAGTTAAGGCATCAAGCCAACATCAGAACATGAGCCCCGGTGGTATCTCCACCGGGGCTTTTCTTTTTTGCGGACAAGCAAGAATCGGGCTGCGAACAGGGCGAGGGCAGGGCACCTTTGTGCGACTCAACACACCTTAAGGACATTGACCATGAGCTTCCGCATAGAAGGCCTTAATCCCGACCTGTTCCGCCATCTCTTCGGCCTCTCGAATGAAGCATTGGCCCAGCACAACGCCGTCCGTCACGTTGCCCAAACCAGTCCGGGACTTCCGGATCGCATCTGCTTGCGTGATCTGCAGGTCGGTGAAAGCGCCATTCTGCTCAATTTCGAGCATCTGCCGACGAATTCCCCCTATCGCTCCAGTCACGCCATCTATGTCTGGGAAGGAGCCACAAAGGCAGAGGTTCTGATCGATCAGGTGCCCGATGTCATGCAGCATCGCATCATCGCGTTGCGGGCCTTCGACAAGGACGACATGATGCTGAGTACCGAGCTTGCGACAGGTGAAAATATCGCAATGACGATCAACGAAATGTTCGCCGACAGCCAAGTCGCATTCATCCACGCCCATTTCGCAAAGCATGGATGCTTTGCCGCCCGGATCGACCGCGCCTGACGCCAGAACACCTTCTACACTACCAAAGCCGTGCCACTCCTAGCCATTCCGCCGGAGCAGAATCCCGTCAGACAGGGACGAAACACACAGAATGGCTCATAAGGTTTGCACCTTCGGGACCTTATTGTTCCGACAACTGGGGAAAGTTGCCATTGCCGTTTTGCTTGCCATTGTCACTCATTAAACGGAGGCCCTGAATGGGATCGCCTGAATGACCACAGCCTGAAGATTTGGAAAAAGAGGCACGTAATCAGTTAGTTGCATCCATATTCAGCTACACGATTTGATCGATTCGAGCCGCAGAATAAGGGAAACAACCACATGGTCATAAATGCCAAGGCTCGATATCTGCGAAACAATGCGTTTCGAAACACGTTTAATTGGAAATATAATATTGGCCAACGCCAAACATGCAGGTAATGTGGACTATACGGGTTCCAGTAAAGACTGAACAGGTTTGACGATGGCAGCAATCTTATTGATGGAAGATGACCGCGAGCAGGCGGAACTTCTTGCTGAATTGCTGCAAGCGTTCGGTCATACGGTGGTCATCACGCATGACGCGGATCAGGCTCTTCACCGCTACAAGCAACAGCACTTCGACATCTTGATCACCGACATCATCGTGTCGACAGAATCCGGCCCGCGCGGCGGCATTCTGCTGATTGGTCGTATCCGGCTGGAAGAGGCGGGCACCCACCGACGCATCCCGATCATCACCATTTCAGGAGCCCTTGTTGCAGCGACGCATCCTAGCGCCGGAGCACAGATGCAGATCATTGGCGCCGATACGCATTTTGAAAAGCCGGTATCTCCTCAAAAGCTGCACGAAGAAATCCTTCGTCTGCTCGAAATTGCTGAGAAATCACAATCCGGTGTGGCGAATGCCTGACAAACACTATCTGCAAAGAGAGCTTGAAGAGCGCATCGAGAGTGATCCGGGGATCTGGGACTTCATTCGATCAGCCTCTCTTGATGGTGTCTGGTACTGGGATCTTGAAAATATCGAACAGGAGTGGATGAGCCCGGAATTCTGGACTCTGTTCGGCTATGATCCCAAAACCAAGAAACATCTCGCCAGTGAATGGCAAGACATCATCTTCGCCGAGGATCTGGAAACGGCGAAAGCCAATCTTTACCAGCATCTCGAAGACCCCAATCACCCTTACGACCAGATCGTTCGCTATCGTCACGCCGCAGGCCACACGGTTTGGGTCCGGTGCCGCGGACTGGCAATCAGGGATGAAAGTGGCAAGCCAACCCGTCTTCTCGGTGCTCACAATGACCTGACCGAACAGATGTCCATTCGGGACAGGCTCGCTGACAGCAACAATCTGCTGGCCGCAGTGCTGAACTCTGTCCAAAGCGGCGTAGTCGGTCTGTTGCCCGACCGCAGGATTGCATTCATCAACGCAGCAGCGCGTGACATTCTGGGCGGCAGGACCGAGGCAGTTCCGTTCGCATGGCCGGACGATATTCATTTCCTCGACCGTGAGAGTTTCCAGCCAATCGACGAGGCTCACAATCCAGTCGAACGGGCACTCGCAGGAAAGACACTGACCGGAGAAACCCATATCCTGGCATGCGCCTCGCAGCCACAAAACCGCTACGTCCGGTTATCAAGCTCCTCGGTCGAGAATGAAAGTGCCCGCGTACAAAGCGTTCTTGTCATCGATGACGTGACCAGTCAGGAAGTCAGCAGACAACAGGTCGAGCGGTCCAGCCGCCTTGACGCTCTGGGGCAACTCACCGGCGGCATTGCGCACGATTTCAACAATCTGCTCGCCACGATGCAATATGCGGTGCAGCTCGCCCAGCATCAGGAATTACCTGAAAAGGCCGACAAATATCTCAAGACGGCGCTTTCCTCCATCGACCGAGGAACGGCACTCACACATAGATTGCTCGCCTTTGCCAAACGCCAACCCGGACAGGCAAAAGCAAGTAGGGTCCGGACAATTATTGACGAATTCTCGGAATTGGCACGGCCGACCATCGAGGAACACATCAATCTCACGTTCGAGATCAACGACCCCAACCTCTGGGTCTATTGCGATATCAGCCAGCTCGAAAACGCGCTGCTCAACCTGTTCCTGAACAGCCGGGATGCAATCATCCGATCCGGCAAGGGTTCTCACATTTCAATTGTCGTGCGCAGCGTGGCCGAAGTAGACGCAGACGTCGGGATCAAGCTCGACAACCCGGACAGCTACAAAGCAAGAGGCATGAGCGAGGATCAGGCCGCAGACAAGGCACGCAACGACAATCGCGCCCGCCGCTATGTGGAATTCGCCATCACCGACAACGGCCCTGGAATGAGCGAAGAGGTAAAGCGCCGCTCCATTGACCCCTTCTTCACCACCAAGGAAACCAATTCGGGCACGGGGCTGGGCCTGTCCATGGTCTATGGCTTCATTCAGCAGTCCGACGGCGAAATGCGCATCTACTCGGAAGAGGGCATGGGCACAACAGTCCGCCTGCTCATCCCGCGCGGAACCGTGGAAGGAAAGCGCGAAGATCCGGTGGAACGCCTGCCAAAAGCGATGGGTTCAGGAGAGGCCGTCATGATTGTCGAGGACGAAGCCAATCTCCTCACGATGATGAAGGACATTGTCGAAACACTCGGATACAGGGTCTTCACCGCTCGTTCGGGACAGCAAGCGCTGGATTTGCTTAAGGCAGAACAATCCGTACGGGTGGTGCTGACCGATATTGTCATGCCCGGTGAAATCAGTGGCTTCGACCTTGCCAAACGGGTCGTCGCCAGCAATCCCCATTGCAAGATCATCTACATGTCCGGCTACACTGGCTTCACGACAGACGAGATGGGGGACGCCGTCGCGCCGATGATCTCTAAACCGGCAACACCAACCGAACTTGGTCTGGCGTTGGCCGAAGCCTTATCATCAAACTGACGCCCGACCCATCCGACAATCTGACAGCGCCCATCGGCCCTGTGCGTGCGACTAGCCGAGCCGCACACCCTTTTCACCAGCGAGCTCCTGAATGAACTGCCACGCCACACGGCCGGAGCGCGACCCACGCGTCGTCGCCCATTCAAGTGCCTTGGCCCTGAGCTCATCGGCATCCACCGAGATGCCATACTCACTCACATAGCCTTTGACCATGTCGAGATAGTCCCCCTGGCTGCAATTGTGAAAACCGATCCAGAGACCGAAGCGGTCGGAGAGAGACACCTTTTCCTGAACACTCTCGCTGGGCGAGATGGACGTCGAGCGTTCATTCTCGATCATGTCACGCGGCATCAAGTGGCGCCGGTTCGACGTGGCGTAGAAGATCACATTGTCCGGCCGCCCTTCGATCCCACCATCAAGCACGGCCTTGAGGGACTTATAGGCGGTGTCACCCGTATCGAACGAGAGATCATCACAGAAGAGGATGCACTGCTCTTCGCGGCCGCGCAGGATGTTCATCAAGACCGGCAAGGTCTCGATATCCTCGCGGGCAATCTCAATGAGCTTGAGCGGGGCTAGATCGCTGGAGCGTTCGCCATTGACCTGAGCGTGACAGGCTTTGACAAGCGAGCTCTTGCCCATGCCGCGCGCGCCCCAGAGCAGCGCATTGTTGGCAGGCAACCGCTTGCTGAAACGGCGCGTATTTTCCAGAATCATATCCCGGTTGCGATCAATCCCCTTGAGCAGGGACAGATCCACCCGGTTGACCTTGAGGACCGGCTGAAGATGCGGAACAGGGCTCGCATGCCAGACAAAGGCATCGGCGCCCGCAAGGTCTGCTTCAACAGCTTTTGGCGGTACGGCCCGCTCGATCGCTTCATGAATATTCTGTAATAAAGCGGCGATTCTTTCCAACTCGACAGCTGACATCGGCAGCAAGGCTCCAAATATTGTGACTTTGGCAAAATAAGTGGCCAATAAAGGGTCGAAAGTTGCCCTTTTTCCCTTTCATCTTGCCAAAAGGATCATTATGTCTAGGCCTTGATTAGCAGAGTTGGACCTGACCTTGCAAACCGCTAAACGCCCTGTTTGCAAAGTTCATGCGGAGCGCTATAGTCCGCTCAAATCAATTTGTGACCATTCCTATGGCGCAAGGTAATTCAGTAAGCGCCCGAGCTGAAAGCATGGGGTCGCACAAGGAGGCTTTCCATGGACGCATCCAGTCCAGTACTGCAAATTCTGCCCTTCGTCCTGATCTTCGTGATCATGTATTTCCTGATCATTCGTCCGCAGCGTCAGCAGATGAAAAAACATACCGAAATGGTGGCCAACGTGCGCCGTGGCGATACCATCGTGACGTCTGGCGGTCTCTTGGGCAAAATCACCAACGCAACGGAAGACAACGAAGTCACCGCCGAAATTGCAGACGGTGTGAAAGTCAAGATCGTTCGCCGGAACATTGCCGAAGTCCGCTCCAAGGGCGAACCGGCCGGGGATGCGAAATAAGCACCACCCGTTGCTGATCCCGTCATCGGATCAGACTTTGATACAGACCCTTCGCACCCGGAACCAAAAACCGGGTGCTCTGCCAATATGGTAGGATTGCCGCATGCTACATTTCGCCAAATGGAAGGTGGGATTGGTGCTTGCCACAGTGCTCTGTGGCATTCTTCTCTCGTTGCCCAATCTCGTCTCCAAAGAAACTTTGTCTGAAAACTATCCCTCTTGGCTTCCCAACGGTCAGTTGGTTCTCGGCCTTGACTTGCAGGGCGGGGCTCATATCCTGCTGCAGGTCGAAGAGGAAGGCGTCATTCGGGAGCGCCTCGAAATTCTTCGCGGCGATGTCCGCACGCTCCTGCGCGAAGACAAGATCGGCTACACCGGCCTTGCGATCCGCAATGACGCTGTTCAGGTTCGACTGAGAGATCCGGCGGATATTGCTGCGGCAACCACCAAATTGAGAACGCTCGTTCAGCCCGTCGCCAGCAACCTCTTGACCGGTGGCGGCGCAAACGAAGCCGAACTCAACGTCAGCGAAGACGGCATTTTCCGCCTGTCCCTGACGGAAGAGGGGATTTCGACCCGCGTCTCCAACGCCGTGTCCCAATCCATCGAAGTTATCCGCCGCCGTGTTGACGAACTTGGTACCACCGAGCCGTCGATTCAGCGCGAGGGACAGAGCCGCATTCTGGTGCAGGTTCCCGGCCTACAGGATTCCGATCGCCTCAAGAACATCCTTGAATCGACCGCAAAGCTGACCTTCCGGATGGTGGACACCTCGATGTCTGCGGAATCCGCCTTGCAGTCACGCCCGCCGCTCGATTCAGAAGTCCTCTATGAAACGGACGATCCGCTCAATCCTCAGCCAGAAAGCCAGCGAGTACCCTATCTGGTCGAAAAGCGCGTTCTGATCTCCGGTGATGAGTTGGATGACGCCCAGCCAACCTTCGACCCCCAGACGAACGAACCCGTCGTTTCCTTCCGCTTCAACACGTCAGGCGCAACCAAGTTTGCGCGCGTCACGGAGCAGAATGTCGGGCGGCCCTTCGCAATTGTTCTCGACAATGAAGTGATTTCGGCCCCCACCATTCGCGAGCCCATTCGCGGTGGTTCGGGGATCATTTCCGGCTCCTTCACCGTCGACAGCGCAAACGACCTTGCGGTTCTGATGCGGGCAGGGGCTCTGCCGGCAGATCTTACCATCGTTGAAGAACGAACGGTTGGGCCGGGTCTCGGACGCGACTCCATCGAGGCTGGTGAAATCGCCGGCATCGTCGGCTCCCTTGCCGTTGTCGTCTTCATGTTCATCAGCTACGGCCTGTTCGGCCTGTTCGCCAACGCTGCCCTCATTATCAACGTGGTTCTGCTGATTGGTGTGCTGTCCGGTCTCGGCGCAACGCTGACCTTGCCCGGCATCGCGGGGATCGTGCTGACCGTCGGCATGGCGGTGGACGCCAACGTGCTGATCTATGAACGAATACGCGAGGAAAACAACTTTGGCCGATCGACCATAGCCGCCATCGATGCCGGTTACAGTCGAGCGCTCGGCACCATCCTCGACGCCAACATCACGACCTTCATTGCTGCGGTCATTCTCTTCTCGCTGGGGTCCGGCCCCGTGAGAGGCTTTGCCGTGACGCTGGCCGTTGGTATCGTGACGACTGTTTTCTCCGCCTTCACGTTCAACCGCTTACTGGTCGCGACCTGGCTCAAGTATCGTCGCCCATCCAAGCTGCCCATTTAACCGACCGGAGATAGTCTCATGAAACCCATTCGATTTATCCCGGACGGAACCAAGATCCCCTTCATGGGGTCCCGGATCTGGAGCTTCCCGCTTTCGTCGCTACTGATCGTAGCCTCGCTTGCACTCTATTTCACGTTCAACTTGAACTTCGGCATCGACTTCAAGGGCGGCACGCTCATTGAAATCAAGACCGCCGAAGAGGTGGCAGATCTCGGTTCCATTCGCTCGAGCCTCAATGCTCTGGATCTCGGCGATGTCGAGGTACAGGAATTCGGCGCCCCGAACGATGTTCTCATCCGCGTTCAGACCCAGGATGCAACCGAAGAGCATAGCCACGAGGAAGCGCAGCAGAATGTCGTCGATCTGGTCAAGGAAACCCTTGGCGACAGCATCGAATATCGCCGCGTCGAAGTGGTCGGCCCCCGCGTGTCCGGTGAACTGGCAAGCGCAGGGACGATCTCGGTCCTCTCGGCACTCTTCGCCGTGCTGGTCTACATCTGGTTCCGGTTTGAATGGCAGTTTGCCCTCGGTGCTGTCATCGCGACAGTGCACGACGTCATCCTGACCATCGGGGTCTTTGCCTTCCTGCAGATGGAATTCAACCTGACGACCATCGCTGCACTGCTGACCATCGTGGGCTATTCGCTCAACGATACTGTGGTGGTCTATGACCGCATCCGCGAAAACCTCAGGAAATACAAGAAAAAGCCTCTGACGGAAATTCTCGATCTGTCGATCAACCAGACCCTGTCACGCACGATCCTGACATCGGGCACGACCTTGCTGGCGCTCGGCTCGCTCTATTTCCTTGGCGGCGAAGTGATCCGTTCCTTCACCTTTGCCATGATCTGGGGCATTTTTGTCGGCACCTATTCGTCCATCTTCATTGCAGCCCCGCTGCTGATCTTCCTCAACCTCAGAGCCGATCAGCTCGAAGTCAAGGAAGATACGGACGAAGCCGGCAACGTCACGGCATCTTGATCACTGCATGATCTTCAAATGGCTCAAGGGCAACAAAGACAGGCCCGAGACACAAACAAACGACACCGGGCGAGGCACGACCTCGCCCGATCTCCAGCAGTCTGACGGTCTCGTTGAAAATGCCGTCGCACTCGCTGCCGGTCTAGAAATGACCGAAGCTTTTTATCCCGGCCACGATCCCATCGACTATTATGGCAACGGCGGTTTCCGCTTCGGCACCATGTCGCATCAGGGTGCCTTGCTGTTCCTGCCAAGTGGCATCCGCCGCTGGGATGTGGACGAGAAGCCAACCCTCGATAGTCTGACCGCACTCATGCGGGAAAAGGACGACATCGAAATCCTCCTTCTGGGTACCGGCAAGTTCCTGACTTTGCCAGATCCGGAGTTCAGCGCGGCTATTCGTGCGCAAGGCATTAAGCTCGACATCATGGACACCGGCGCGGCGGTGCGCACGCTCAACATTCTCCTGTCAGAAGACCGGGCGGTTGCAGCGGCCTTGCTGCCAGTTGACTGAGGATAGAGCGGGATGGCGACCACATCAGGCCTTGATACCTTCAGCTTTTGCCAAGAGGAATTGAAGCGAACCGATCCCGTCGCACATTTCATCGCACTCATTGCCGCCGAAAAGAACCGGCCTGCATTGATGGTTCTCTATGCCTTTCTGGCCGAACTCAAACGCATTCCCCGTCAGGTAAGTGAACCAACAATGGGCGAAATCCGCCTGCAATGGTGGAAGGATGTGATAGCGGGGTCAGCTACCCAAGCGTCAGAAGGTTGTGGCGGCGAGAATATCGGTCCGCTCGGCGCCGCCCTCAGAACCATCATTCGCCAATATCAGCTGCCAGTGTCGGCCCTTCAATCGATCATCGAGGCCCGGATCTTCGATCTCTACAACGATCCAATGCCGGATCTCAACACCTATGAGACCTATGCCGGTGAGACCCGGTCTCTGCCACTGGCACTCGCAGCCCAGATCCTCAATGACGGAACACCGGTGGATGGCCTGTCGGACCTTTGCGGCCATGCCGGCATGGCCATCGCACTTTCCGAACATCTCACCGAGTGGCAAAAGACTACAAAGGAACGGAAACTCTTCCTGCCGCTTGAGTTCTTTGCGTCTCATGGTGTCCATCTGACAGACATCCATGCCCGAACAAACGACGGTGAAGTGAAAGCTGCCCTGATGGACCTTGTTCAGCGCGGCGAAGAGCATCTGTTCAAGGCGGAAGCGTTCCTGAAATCTCTGGATGGAGGGAGTAAGGGGCCTTTGTCGCCAGCATTTCTCGGCCTTGCACCAACGGCGCTCCGACTGAAACGGCTGCAAAAAGACCCAATGACCCATCATTCGATCCCCAACTGGCGACAATATGCCAGCATTGTGAGACGCGCAGCCCTAGGTTAGCGCGTTGTCGAACGCGATCTCCTTGAGCCAACCCCGCGCATCTTCCAATGCTCGCTGAGTGAGAGCCTTTTTCTTCGAAAGCTGCTTTTCGACGCCACGCATTCTGGAGCCATCCTCCCGGCGGCGGGAGAAGTCTACCGGCGGGAACAGACCGAAATTGACATTCATAGGCTGGAACGACCGCCGTCCACCGTTGGAATCGATCAGATGCCCACCCGTGATATGGCCAAGAAGTGCACCAAAAGCGGTGGTTTCAGGCGGCAGCGTCAACGCACGGCCATGGATCTCGGCGGCGATGAACCGCCCGGCCAACAAGCCAATGGCGGCAGATTCGACATATCCCTCACAGCCCGTAATCTGACCGGCAAACCGGAGCGATGGGCGCGACTTCAGCCGCAACGTACCATCCAGTAATTTCGGCGAATTGAGAAAAGTGTTGCGATGAATGCCGCCGAGGCGCGCAAATTGCGCCTCCTCAAGTCCCGGTATCATCCTGAAGACCTCGGTCTGGGCGCCATATTTCATCTTGGTCTGGAAACCGACGATGTTGAACAGGGTGCCAAGCTTGTTGTCCTGCCGCAACTGAACCACCGCATAGGGATCTTCATCGGGCTTGTGCGGATTGGTCAGTCCGACCGGCTTCATAGGCCCGAAACGCGGCGTTTCGAACCCGCGCTCCGCCATCACCTCGATGGGAAGACAGCCATCAAAATAAGCTGCCTTTTCCCAATCCTTAAACTCGGCCTTCTCCGCTGCCAGCATGGCATCGATGAAAGCCCGATATTCCGCTTCATTCATCGCGCAGTTGATATAGTCGGCGCCGGTGCCATTCGGCCCCTTCTTGTCATAGCGGGACTGGAACCAGGCCTTGTCCATATCGATGGAATCAAAATGAACGATCGGCGCGATGGCATCGTGGAACGCGAGCGCTTCCTCACCGGTCGCGTCAAGGATCGATTGCGACAAGGATTTCGATGTCAACGGCCCGGTAGCAATGAGGCAAAGCCCGTCGCTTTCCGGCGGCAGAGCGTCGATTTCCCCGCGCTCGATTGCAATAAGCGGATGCTCGCTCAACGCTTTGGTGACAGCCTCGGAAAAGGCTTCTCGCGCCACGGCCAAGGCCCCACCTGCGGGAATGGCATTAGCATCCGCCGCTGACATAATCAACGACTTGGCCTCGCGCATTTCCTGATGCAGCAACCCCACCGCATTGGCTTCGTGGTCATCGGATCGGAACGAGTTGGAGCAAACCAGCTCGGCACAATGATCCGTCACATGCGCGTCGGTCGATTTGGCCGGCCGCATTTCGTGAAGCCTGACCGAAATGCCGTGGTTGGCAAGCTGCCAGGCGGCCTCAGAGCCAGCGAGCCCTGCACCAATGATCGTGACGGATGGTTTGGATGGGGTCACCTTGGCGGATCCTTCCACTAGACTGCGACGGAATTGAAACATCCACGCCGGAAACACCGCGTGAAATGCGCCTTACTACCACTCCTGCCACAAATTTCAAGCGAACTTGCGTTGTGAGACGGTCTCGTGCGCCGGATCGTTGCGAAAAGATCAAACAGCAGCACATTGCAGCAGTGCCGATCCCGAAAGAGTGATTTCCAATTGGCACTATCGGGATGAAATGATATGGCACTTGAAAGAGGTTTGGTTAAGGGGATTCGAGAAAACCATGTTCGCCAGTTCTGCAGCACGCCGATCATTTCTCGCCCTTGGCTGCGTCGCCCTCTTGAGCGGCTGCATCACCCAGAAGTCCGATTCACCAGACCATTGGATCAAGGCGATGAACAATCGCCCGGCAACCAAGTCCACAATCTATGTGTGCCACGCATTCGGCTGCAAGCTAAAATACACCTTCCGCCCTACGAGCAAGGACATCGCCAAGCTCAAGAGCATCCTCGCAAAAGGCAAGCGCAGCCCGGAAGCAGAGCGCAAAGCCATCGGCAACGCGGTTGTCTGGTTTGAGAAGCGCGTTGGCCCGCTGATGGGCTCCGACAAGGACAAGGGTGGCCTCGACATGCACAATTCCGGCGTTCCCGGCCAGATGGATTGCATCGATGAGGCCAGCAACACCACGTCTCTGATCGTTTTTGCAGAAAAACACGGGCTCCTGACCCACTATACCGTGCAGTCTCCGGTCGCTCGCGGATTCTTCCTTGACGGGCGCTACCCTCATGCGACCGCAGTCATCAAGGAAAAGAAAAGCGGCAAACGCTATGCGGTTGACAGCTGGCTGTTCGACAACGGAGTCTTCCCCGCGATCAAGCCGCTTCATGTCTGGATGAGCGAAAGCCCGTCGAGCCGCTGACGGGATCCTCCCGACTTCCCATCCAAAAGCAGACCTGTTCATCGTTTTCTTAACGAAGAGTTTTGGCAAACCTTAGCGTCAAGGTGCTGACAGACAGGTATCATTGTGCACGCATCGAATTCTCGAAGTGCGGTAATGTCTTACAAATTTGAATTTGGGGGAAAGGCGTTCCAGAAAATGGAAAGCCCACCGGGGGAGGAGGACCGGTGGGCTTCTGAAGGTGTTTCAAAACGGGGAGGAGACGTCTTGAAACTTATCAGACTTCCGGGAGGAGGTAGAAGTCTGAATTCCTGAATTTGTTTAGCGACCTACTGATCTGCGAGAGATCTGGGTCACGTCAGCTCTGCTGATGCCTGTTTCGACATCACCGCTGCTGAGGCGGTTTAGCTCATCGACTGTGTCACGAAAATTGCTCCACTGACGATAGCTATGAATAACATTGTCAATCATGTTCTATCCTCTGGTTAAGTGTTCAACTCAGTCGTGGTACAAGTTCGTTCTTCTGCGAGATCTAGTTGCTAGACGCTAGAAACACTCGCCTCGCTTCGTTGAATAAATGTATAACCCAAAAAATTTTCAGTTGCACCGCAAAATAATGCATAGCTGCCCTGCAACTCATGCAAATAGCGAATAGACAACAGGCAAGCCTGTACAAATTGTCATACCGAATGAGTTATAATGTTTAGTATCAATGAATTAGAGAAATTGCGAAAATACACGATTTGCTAAGCAAATCAGTTAAAACATAGGCATCAATACGTATAAACCTGATGTCAAGGTTGGAAACCTGCTTTTTAAGAGTATTTACACGTAGGAACAATAAAGGAACATTGTTCGTATTTTTCGATTTGCTGCATTGCAACACAGCAAATGAGTCGCATGAATTGACTCTGATCAAAGCTGACAACCCGAATTAATGCCTAGCACCGGATAAAAAGGTATAGCCGGAACGAAAACGCTCACGCCAATACGCATATATCCATAGCAATAAGTGCCCATACGCAAACAGACACCGTCGCCCAACGGGTATTTCAAAAGGAATAGTGCGTAGAAACCTACTCTCGCCAGGGTCTATCTGGTCTTGCGACGCTCGAGCATCTCCTTGAGGAAAATGCCGGTATAGCTCTGCTCGACGGTCATGACATGCTCCGGCGTGCCCTCGGCCACGATCTGGCCACCGCCATCACCGCCTTCTGGGCCTAGATCGAGAATCCAGTCGGCCGTATTGATGACTTCCAGGTTGTGTTCGATGACAATCACCGTGTTGCCCTGGTTGACCAGTTCGTGCAGCACTTCGAGCAATTTCGCCACGTCATGGAAATGCAGCCCCGTTGTTGGCTCATCAAGTATATAGAGCGTGCGACCGGTCGAGCGCTTTGACAATTCCTTTGACAGCTTGACGCGCTGGGCCTCACCGCCGGAGAGGGTGGTAGCCTGTTGGCCGACCTTGATATAGCCGAGCCCAACCCGCTGCAGCGTCACCATCTTGTCGCGAACGGACGGCACAGCCGAGAAGAACTCCGCAGCTTCATCGACGGTCATGTCAAGAACGTCGGAGATCGACTTGCCCTTGAATTCGACTTCCAGCGTTTCACGATTGTAGCGATGGCCCTTGCAGACATCGCAAGTAACATAGACATCGGGCAGGAAGTGCATCTCGATCTTGATCACGCCGTCGCCCTGACAGGCCTCGCATCGCCCACCCTTGACGTTGAAGGAAAAGCGCCCCGGCGCATAGCCCCGTGCCTTGGCTTCCGGCAGACCGGCAAACCATTCACGAATGGGCGTGAACGCTCCGGTATAGGTCGCCGGGTTGGAGCGCGGCGTGCGTCCGATGGGCGACTGGTCGATATCGATGATCTTGTCGACATGCTCAAGGCCTTCGATCCGGTCATGCGGGGAGGGCATGTCCCGAGCCTTGTTGAGCTTCATGGCCGCGCCCTTGTAGAGCGTGTCGACGAGGAAGGTCGACTTGCCACCCCCGGACACCCCGGTCACACAAGTGAAGGTACCAAGCGGAATGGACGCAGTGACATTCTTGAGATTGTTGCCCCGCGCATTGACGACCTTGAGGACCTTGCCCTTCTTACCCTTGCGGCGATCATTGTCGACCCCGATCACCTTGACGCCTGAGAGATACTGACCGGTCAGCGAGGCCGGATCTGCCATGATTTCTTCCGGTGTGCCTTCGCTGACAATCCGTCCCCCGTGCACCCCGGCACCGGGACCCACATCGATCACATGATCGGCGGTCAGCACGGCATCCTCGTCGTGCTCAACAACAATCACCGTGTTGCCAAGATCCCTCAGATGCTTGAGGGTTTCGAGAAGACGGGCGTTGTCGCGCTGATGGAGGCCGATGGATGGCTCATCAAGAACATAAAGCACGCCGGTGAGGCCGGAACCGATCTGCGAGGCGAGGCGGATTCGCTGGCTCTCACCCCCGGAGAGGGTGCCCGAGTTGCGCGAAAGCGACAGATAATCAAGCCCCACATCATTGAGGAAGACCAGACGATCCCGGATCTCTTTCAGGATCCTCTCGGCAATCTCCAACTGCTTGGCCGTAAGTGTCGCCGGCAGGTCATGCACCCATTTGCCTGCGTCGCGGATTGAAAGGCTGGCGATCTGCGAGATATGCTTGCCATCGAGCTTGACCGCCAGCGCCTCCGGTTTCAGGCGATGGCCATCACAGGCAGAGCAGGGGTGGCTCGACTGATATTTGCTGATTTCTTCACGCGCCCAATTGCTCTCGGTCTCGCGGAAGCGGCGTTCCAGATTGGGAATGACCCCCTCGAACGGTTTCTGTGTCTTGTAGGAACGCGCACCATCATCGTAGACAAACTGCACCTTTTCCTTGCCGGTGCCATAGAGCAGCACCTCCTGCGCTTTGAAGGACAGCTGTTCCCACGGCACAGTGAGGGAAAAATCATAATGACGGGCGAGGGCATCAAGCGTCTGCTTGTAAAAGGGAGACGTGCCCTTGGCCCACGGCGCGATGGCGCCATCCTTGAGGCTCAAGGACATGTCGGGCACCACCAGCTCGGGACTGATTTTCAACTCACTGCCAAGCCCGTCACAGACCGGGCAAGCGCCGAACGGGTTGTTGAAAGAGAAAAGCCGAGGCTCGATCTCGGGAATGGTAAAGCCGGACACCGGGCAGGCGAACTTCTCGGAAAAGGTGATCTGCTTCGGCTCGCCCTGATCATTCTTCTCATCGACCATCTCGATGATCGCAAGTCCGTCCGCCAGCTCCAGAGAAAGCTCAAGCGAGTCGGCGAGGCGTTTCTCGATGCCTTCCTTGACGACCATGCGGTGCACGACCACTTCGATATTATGCTTGAATTTCTTGTCGAGCGTCGGCAACTCGCCATCATCATACATCTGACCATCGATGCGAAAGCGCGTCAGGCCGCGCTTGACCAGATCAGCCAATTCCTTGCGAAATTCCCCTTTGCGGCCGCGAACAAGCGGCGCAAGCAGAAGAAAGCGCGTCTTCTCTGGCAGGTCCATGACGCGATCGACCATCTGGCTGACCGTCTGGCTTTCGATGGGCAGGCCCGTTGTCGGGCTGTAGGGAATGCCGACACGCGCATAGAGCAGGCGCAGATAGTCATAGATCTCGGTCACGGTCCCCACGGTCGAGCGCGGGTTGCGCGAGGTGGTTTTCTGTTCGATGGAAATAGCGGGCGACAGGCCGTCGATCTGATCAACGTCCGGCTTTTGCATCATTTCCAGAAACTGCCGGGCATAGGCCGAGAGCGACTCGACATAGCGGCGCTGACCTTCTGCATAGATGGTATCGAACGCGAGGGAGCTTTTGCCAGAGCCGGACAGTCCTGTCATGACAACCAGCTTGTCGCGCGGAATATCGACGTCGACATTCTTCAGATTATGCTCGCGTGCGCCACGAATCGTAATGTATTTGTTCGAAGAAATAACTGGCTTATCCATATCGCTATCAATCAGATTTTCGGTCAATCGGCAAAACAGGCTAGCTCATGAAGCCTCATTGGGCATCATACGACTGTCTGGCAAGAGTTGGATCACGCGAAGTCAACGGGGCGGCTTCTGCCCGATCGTCTTTCCAATATCCTGTTACAAAAACAAAGGCAATCGAGTTTCCCCGGTGATTCCGGCTCGCCCATCTTAGCCCCGGGACTTTCATTTGTACACACTTTGTTCTACACTGTAGATCAAAACGAGCAACGCGGCAAACCACCAGCGCATGAACCAAAGCATGGGGATTGAACCAATCCCGTATGGAACTGTGCGGCATTCTTGCCTATGCTGGCGCCCACTCAACGTCGGCCCCAAAGGCAGACGGATAGAAGCAAACAAAGGACAAGCCAATGGCCGGTAGCGTGAACAAAGTCATCCTCGTGGGCAATCTGGGTGCAGACCCTGACATTCGCACCACGCAAGACGGCCGGAAGATCGTCAACCTCTCGGTCGCGACATCCGAAAGCTGGAAGGATCGCAACAGCGGCGAACGCCGCGAGCGCACCGAATGGCATCGTGTGGTGATTTTTAATGAAGGTCTCACACGGGTTGCCGAGAACTATCTGCGCAAGGGATCCAAGGTCTATGTGGAAGGCCAGTTGCAGACCCGCAAATGGCAGGACCAGAACGGTCAGGACCGTTATTCCACCGAGATCGTGTTGCAGGGGTTCAACTCGACCCTGACCATGCTCGACAACCGCAACGAAGGCGGCGGGAGCTTTGGCGGCCAGCAGAACAACGATTTTGGCGGCCCGGGCCGCAGCTTCGCCAACGAGCCTCAGGGCGATCCATACGGCGGACGCCAGTCAAAACCGGGCCCGCAGAACCCCAATTTCCGCGACGAGATGGACGACGACATTCCGTTCTAGGGAATACCACAATTTAAATTGTAAACCAAGGCGAGAAAACGTCAAGTTTTCTCGCCTTTTTTAGTTTACAGAATTGACTTTACGCAACTTTGCAAATATATATGAACAGATATCAAAAATTTTTGTAAAGTACATCGTTATGTACCGAGTCAAAATTCTTACTTTCAATGACGGCGAGCGATACCCAATCCTGCTTAAGGAAGATGGTCTGCCTTTATATTTTCCGACGCTCTACATCAGCACAATGGTCAGATCCGGCAACCATGCAGCAAAAACTCTCGAGCGGCACCTTCGAGCAATAATGCACCTTTACACATGGGCGCAAAATGAAGGCTTGGATATTGAGAATAGACTAGATTGTCACGAACCTTTGAACCTTTATGAGATCGACTCGCTCGTGCGAGCTTGCCGCAACAATCATCACGATATTTCGCTATCATCCAGAAACCCAACGGCAAGACAAAAACCTTGTGCTCGAATTGTTTCAGTTGAGCAAGCAAGAGCAAAGGCGCCAAAGAAAAAGCCAGAAGTTCAGGGGGACACCGCCGCTAATCGTATTCGGTCAATTCGTAATTACGTAGAATGGCTGATGCATAAATCCTACAACCACACTTCGGTCAAGGGTGACGGTGTGGTAAATTTAAACATCGCTATAAATTTTTGGAATAAAGCTATTTCTTCGAGAATACCCCAAAACCGGAAAAAGGCGACCGCAACCAGCCGTGAAGGACTAGCCCCCAAAGACATCGAACTGTTGCTTCAGGTATTAAACCCAAATGACAGCTTCAATCCATGGTCAGACAAATCTTTGGCAACAAGAAATCAGTTGATATTCATTCTGTTATACACCCTTGGTATCCGAAGAGGCGAACTTCTGGGCCTTAAGATCGAAGACATCAACTTCCAGGCCCATGAAGTCACGGTTCGTCGTCGTCCCGATGACCCTGACGATCCAAGAACCGACCAGCCAAATGCCAAAACGAAAGATCGCAAACTCAGAATCGAGCCAGCTGTTGCTGACATGGTTTACGATTACATCGTCAAACATCGATCTCTCATATTAAAAGCAAAAAGAAACTCGTTCCTCCTTGTTACCCACAAACAGGGACCTTACCACGGAAATCCGCTTTCAATAACCGGGTATAGCAAAATGATTGAAACCCTCAGGGAAAAGGTTCCAACTCTTCCGGATGATCTGTCTGGCCACATCATGAGGCACTCTTGGAACGACCAATTCAGTCGGTATATTGATCAAAGACGAAAGCAGGGAGATGAGATTAGCCAGAATCGTGAGGAGCAAATGAGAGAATATCTCATGGGATGGAAGCAGGGATCCGGGACAGCGTCGACATACACTAAACGGCATATTCGAGAAAAATCAAACGAAATTTCAAGAGAAATTCAAAAGAAAGCCATTGAGGCGCTGAGAAATGAAGAATAAATTTCCAAAAATCAGAGATAAAAAACTTATTCTTCCCGAAACTTCTCGTACATTTGAAGGTTTCGAATTTTATCCACACGAAGATACATGGCAAATTTCCGATTTAAGTCAAAAAAAATATTTTAGTTTTTTTGAATTGAGTTGTTATTGCACTAAACAACTAGTTTTAGAATTTAAATATGTTATAATATTTTTTCTTGAAAGAAATTCAGTATCGCATGCTGCAAACTTATATAATAGATACTTACATTTCATAAGGTATTTTCAAAAAGAAATAGAACTTATCGATAAGATAAGCCCTGAAATGGTAATTTCATATAAGTCCACTTTAGATAAAAATACAGATTGGTACTTAGGTATTTTAAGAATTTTATTTGAGAAATGGAATAATCTTGGTCTCCGCTCGATCGACCATGAAGTAATTAATCTATTTTCGGACATTCGTATAAAAGGAAACAAAAAAGGAGATGCTGTAAGAACCATGGATCCCGAAAAGGGACCTTTCAGCGAAATCGAAATCCAATCCATATCGGCAAATATCAACGGAGCGTTTGCTGAAGGGCGTATATCTATCGAGGAATTTCTCCTCGTGATGCTGACAATAGTCTTTGGCGTGCGCCCCAAACAACTCGCAAGCCTTAAGATTAAGGATCTATCTGTATTCAGGGCAGAGAATGGTGCCACTGTATATACGTTAAACATGCCGCGAGCAAAACAAAGAAGGTCCAACTCAAGGGCTTTTTTCAAAACCCGGTCGTTAATACCGGAAATTGGCAAACTAATGGAGGCATGGACAAACCAACTACCAAGTCATATCGAAGGCAGCGGCATCCCTGCTCCTGAACTTCCGGTATTTCCTAATGAAGGCAATCCAATGCCACCTAACTTACAGCATCACGCAACAGCTGATGAGTTGGCATTGCGGATAACCCAAGTATGCAATTCTCTGGAAATAACGTCTGAACGAACTGGTGAATTAATCAAAATTAACACTAGTCGCTTTCGCAAAACCGTTGGAACACGCGCTGCTGAAGAAGGGCATGGCGAGTTGATAATCGCCGACCTCCTTGATCATTCTGATACCCAAAATGTTGGCGTTTATGTCGAGGCGACCCCGGCAATGGCCGAACGGATAGACAAAGCCACAGCAATGGAGCTGGGGCCCATCGCCCAAATGTTCATGGGTGAAATAATCATAAACGAGAATGACGCAGATCGTGGCCAAGACCCTTCCAGTCGCATTGGAAACCCAAGCATTGGCAACGTAGGCTCATGCGGCAAATATGGCTTCTGTGGAGCTCTAGCGCCCATCGCATGCTATACATGCCGCCAGTTTCAGCCATGGCTCGATGCACCTCACGAAGAGCTTCTCGAAACATTGCTAACCGAACGAGATCGCATCTCCAAACAGACAAACGACTCACGAATGACTTCGATCAATGATCATACCATTCTGGCTGTTGCCGATGTGGTCGCTCGCTGTAAAGCCATGAAAGATCATCACGGTGAATATAATGGCTGAAATCCTACAGTTTACGCCAAAGAATAAAACTGATGCAGCCCAGAATGCGGAAGATTTTGTGACGCTCTGCCGCGATCACCTAAGTGTATTCGGAAAAGATCTCGCATGGGACGACCGGGCATGGGATGTAAGCGATGCAATTGAAAAACGCGGGCGTAATGGGCGCCTTGCTTTTGCATGGACAAACTTTGACACCTCCAAGAAGAACAAAAATGCACCTTTGATGGCGGAGCCGTTCCTGAGTTTCGCCCGATCATACATGCGTTACCAGCATTCCATGCGACCAACAAAGGGCTTTGGAAATCGTCTTGCAGCACTGCGCGCGTTGGAACGAGCATTGACCGAAGCCTATAAGGGGCAAGCCCCGGATATCACAAACGCAAATGCTTTTGTTTTCAATTCTGCCCAAGCATTGATAAAAAACAAATCCGAAACCAGCACCGCCTATCGAGAAGCTTGCCAACTCGAAATGATTTCCAAGTTCATTAATGAACATTCATTGGTGCCGGTCAAGTTCCAATGGAAACAATCGCTAAATAGAAACAACGATAGAAATAGAATTGGCGCCGAAGGTGACAGGGAGAGGCTTGATAAGCTGCCATCTAAGGAAGCCATCGAAGCGCTTGCAAAGGCATTCCATATCGCGAAAGAGCCCAACGACATTATCATAGCATCTACCGCTGCGCTGCTAGCATGCGCACCTAGCAGGATCAACGAGATATTTCGGTTGCCCGTAGATTGTGAAGTTGAGAAAGAGCAGCCAGACGGCACCATCGCTTATGGCCTTCGATGGTGGCCTTCAAAAGGTGCAGAACCTTATGTCAAATGGATCGGTCCTACGATGGTTGATGTTGCGAAAGAAGCGATATCTAACTTGCGTGAGGCAACTAGCCACGCGCGATCAGTAGCAAGATGGTACCAATCCAATCCGAACTCTATGTGGTTGCCACGTGACTGCGAATTACTTCGAACCCAACCAATTTCAAAATTAAAGGACTTTTTGCCCGCTCTGGAACTTAAAAGTTTGCCAAGCGTAAGCCAATGGATGAAAACTAACAAAGTTTCTATCACAGAGTTAAATGGAGAAAAACACGTAATATTTAAAGATGTGGAATCTGCAGTTTTACGTTTATTACCAAAGAAATTCCCAATTTATGACGTCGAAACAGATCTACACTTTGCCGACGCCTTGATGGTGACTTCTAGAAATCTCTTTCATTCGAAAAAAACTACTATTCCCTGCATCGTGGAGCCCATTAACGAGCAGCATATTTCCGACGGTTTGGGCGGAAGAGCACTGCAAGGCGCTTCTTCCATATTCAGTCGCTTGGGTTTTAAAAATAACGACGGAAGCGATATTGTTATAAACACACACAGCTTTCGTCATTGGCTCAACACGATTGCTCAACGCGGCGGATTATCAGAACTTGATATTGCGATCTGGTCTGGTCGAAAAGACATCAAACAAAACCGAGTCTACAATCATGTTACCCCCGATGAGATGCTGGCAATCATTAATAAGGAAATAGGAACCCCAAACATGATGGGGCCGTTGGCTGAAGCTTTCGAGAAACTACCTGTCTCGAGAGAAGATTTCCTTCAAATGAAGTTCCCAACCGCCCACACAACAGAATTTGGATTCTGCATCCACGATTTCACCATGCTTCCCTGCCAGAAGCACCGAGATTGCATAAATTGCACTGAACAAGTTTGCATCAAGGGAGATAAAGCTAAGACAGCTCGCATACGCTCCGCATTTGAGATTGTTTCGGAGCAGGTGGAGAAGGCCCGATCTGCAATTAAAGACCAGGCCTTCGGAGCAGACAGGTGGTTGGAAGTACATGAAAAATCAGCTCAACGCCTACAAGAGCTCTTAGTAATTATGGAAGATCCGACAATACCAAATGGTGCAGTAATCCAGCTTGCCAACCCAGATGAATATAGCCCGATCAACAACGCCATAAATGAAAGGAAACGTCTTTCCGACGATGATGCAAATATCCTCTCCAGTTTCCGCATTTTGGCGTGAGGTTCCCTATGAGACAGCACCTTACAGATAGCAAAATCAATGCAATTGTTGGAATCATCGATGGTTGGACAGGGAAGCTTACGTGGAATCTTCTGATTGAAAAAATCGAACCCACGACAGGAAGATACTCGCGTCAGAGCCTAGAAAAGCAACCACGCATCAAATCAGCTTTCAATATCCGCAAGGAACACCTGAGGGGAAGAAGCAAAAGCTCCAAAGAAAATCTGTCCATTGTTGAAACGAAACTCGTTGAACGCTTGGAACGGCTCGAAGCGGAAAATAACCGCCTCAAGAAAGAAAACAACTCATTACTCGAGCAATTCGTTCGTTGGCAATACAATGCAAGTGCCCGAGGCATAACTGCAAATCAGCTCAACGAGGCGCTGCCGAGCATTGACAGGGAAGCCTCGAAGCCCACGAGAAATTCACGACCAACGGTTTTCCGTGGAGATCGAAGAGTAAAAACATGAGTAAGTCAGGACGCGAGCAGGGGGCTGAAAATGTTGCAAAGCTGGAATGCTATCTTTCCACGGTAGACTCGATCCCTGAACGAAATGGCAAGGCGAACATGTCAGCAATTGCGGAGGCATGTGGCTTTGATCGGCAAACCCTGTACAAAAATCCGAAAGCCAAGCAGCTTCTCGAAGAGGCGATCAAGAAAAAGGGCCTAAAAGGAGTTGAAATTCAGGAGGACAAAACATCCCCCGAAGTGGCGGCTCTTGAACGACAGATAACTTCACTGCAACAAACCAATAGTTCCCTTGTTGCGGAGGTCTACGAACTCCGATCAAAGCTGAAGCGATTCAAACACATTGAGGATATGCTGGAACAAGGAAAGCACGTTATCTCATGACGCAAACCGTCATCATAGAAAACGTTCTTTGGGTAGGACCTTACGGCGGTGCGGTATTCAATGCGCTCACCATGTCGGGCCGAAAATATCGTTTTCTCGCGGCAAGCTCCATATTGCCACGTGTCCCTGAGGCCGGTGAACTCTGGACAATATCTGGCACAATCAAGAACCATCCAGAATATGGCGATCAGGTTCAAATCGAAACCGCGTTGCTAGAAAAGCCATCGGGCAAGCTAATTGTCTCAACGATTTCGAAATCAAAAGACTTTCCTGGCATAGGCAAAGCTCGCGCGGAAAATCTATGGAACGAGTTCGGTGAGGCAATTTATGACCTTCTGGAAACGGAAAACTATCAAGCTTTTTCGTCGTTTCTTGGCAACGATCTTGCTACCGTCCTAATTAATGGCTGGAAGAAGCTTTCAATTGAAGCGGACGTCTATCGATATCTGGATCAACGTGGCCTACCATTTGGAATATCCTGTAAACTGATTGCCATTTACGGCAACCAAGTCATTTCGAAAATTGAAGACAATCCATATCGGCTTCTTGCTTTTACATCCTGGAAACAGGCCGATCTCGTTGCAAAGTCCATTGGGATTTCACTAAGTGATGAACGTCGCCTCATCGCTGCAGCCGATGCCGTCGTCTACCAACGCATTCAGTTGAACCACACCACCACAAACGCGACAGATTTTCGCTCACGCGTTCAGCGATTGCTCGGATGCGATTTAAAAGTGGCGAAGAACGCAATTGATCTTGCTCTAAACGATTGTGCGATCGTTAAACAGGAAAACAGCCTCCAAGGATTGGGCCCCGCAACCATGGAGAAGTTCATCGCGTCTTTTATTTGCGACGCGATGACCGGCAAATTTGAAACAGATCAGCCAACATTTCGCACAAAATCGTGTGAAGACATATCAAGTTTGATTTCTAAGTTTGAAAGCAGAGAGAGGATAAAGCTCAACCTTGCCCAACAGGAAGCTGTACAATTGGCATTAGAAGCTCCTGTGGGGATCATAACCGGAGGGGCAGGAGTAGGAAAGACGACTGTTTTGAAAGCGGTCCATGAGCTCTCTGAGAGACTTGGAGGCCATATCCACCAAATGGCCTTGGCTGGGCGTGCTGCCAAACGAATGACCGAAGCCACAGGACGACACGCGACGACCATAATGAGCTTCATTCAATCCATTGATGCGGAAAAGCTTAAACTCGATACAGAGCCACTTATCATTATCGATGAAGCATCAATGATTGATCTTCCAACAATGTACCGGATCTTAAGACGATTGGAACCTGGCTGCCGCTTAGTGTTAGTCGGTGATCCAGCTCAACTTCCGCCCATTGGCTTTGGACTTGTTTTTCACGCCCTTTGCAAACCCGACCGCATCCCTCGTGTAGAATTGACCCAAGTGCATAGGCAAGCAGCATCTACAGGCATTCCACAAATCTGCGCCTCAATTCGCAAAGGCGTAGTGCCCCAATTGACGGCATACAAAGGGTGCTGCCAAGGCGTCTCCTTCATTGATTGCGATACCTATAGTATTGCCAATACGGCGCTGGATGTTACGAATGACCTTGGGGGAATTCACGAATGTCAAATTGTGGGCGCAGTAAAGAATGGGCCAGCAGGAACAAAAACGATTAATCGGCTGTTTCATAGTCTCTTATCACCGGCTCGCCTGGAGCGCTTCCATTTCGCGGAAGGAGAGCCGGTGATCTGGACGGTAAATGACTATGACCTTGGTCTGATGAACGGCACTCTGGGTATCATAAGAAAAGCAGCCGAGAGTCTTGAAGTGGAGTTCGACGGGGAGGTGAAGCAAATTCCGGATGAATCTGTCAAAGGCATTGATTATGCATACGCCATTACGTGCCACAAAAGCCAAGGCAGTCAATTCAAACGCGTAATCATTCCAGTGGTAGAGAGTAAAATCCTCGATCGAACACTACTGTACACCGCTATAACAAGAGCACAGGAACAAGTGGTGCTCATTGGTGATCGGCGGGCATTTGAAAGAGCCATCACCAGCCTTCCAAATCCGGATACTCGAGAGACCGGCCTCAGTGACTTGCTCGCTTCATTGTTGCAACCAAATACAAACTCGAATTCTACTCGTGTTGTAGATCCCTAAAAACAAAATCAAACAAAGCATCAATCAGCTTCAACATGCATGACCGTATGAGCGACACAATCGCTATTTACTTCGGCATTTCAACGGTTAAAACCCCAGGAATGCACTTTTGCGCGAGTTCCACCAGATGCTCATGGTGCGTGAAGATGATAGCTTGTCCGCTGCGACCAATTTCTGCGCAAAGGTTCAGGGCGGCAGATGCACGTTTGTTATCGAAAGTTTCCATAATATCGTCGAGGATCATAGGAAGAGGACCCGGATCGCGGGCATAACTGCGATACCCAGCAAGGCGTAGAGCAAAATACAGCTGGCCCATGGTCCCAGTGGACATACTTGCAACCGGCACAGGATCGCTGCCAGGTTTCATACCGACTAGCTTCTCGCCCTCGGCTTCACTCCAAACGTCGACTTTCTCCCATTCCTTGGCTGTTATGGTGACGAAGGCGTCTTCCACATCCTTGAGCATTGAACTGCGACGTTCGGCAGCCAGGCTTCTCAGCGCGCCCCGTGCTGCCAGGACCCCAAGCTTCGCAACTGCTGCCTGACGTGCACTGTTTCGCAACTCTTCGAGGATCGTGGCCTGTTCCGTGACCAGTGCGCTGTTGTCAGCGGCGGCGTAGGCCTCGTCATAGAGGCGTTTCTTTTCAATATACTGATCGCGAGCTGAATCACGTACTATTTGTGCATCGTCGAGTTCTTGCTGCAGTTCTGCCTCTCGCGTTGCATTCGGCAAACGTTCCAGCTCTTCGTTAAAGAGCGTATGGCTCACGCCGCTGCGTGCTTCGTTGCGAAGCTGATCAGCATTCGCGCGCGCGCGCCGCAATTCGTCGCGTTCTGCCAAATGTGCGGCTCGCTCCGTTGGCAGAAGATCGTCACCGCCTTGCCCTTCAAATAGGTTCTCCAGTTGGGTTTGCGCTTTGTCACGGGCAGTTAGTGCACGCTTTCGGCCTGTAACCTCTTCGTCGAGAAGATCCTCCTCCCGTTTTCTCACCCGATCCGCTTCAGCTGCCTTGTTTACTCGCGCACGAGCGCGATTGATGATGGGGAGGGGATCATCTTCCAGATTGAAAGACTCCCCGAGGATCTCGGCCAATCGTGCGGCGCTCATTGCCAGGGTGGCAACTGCGCGTTCAAGGGCTTCAACTCGTCCCGCCAGGCTTTTGTGATTGCTGTGAAGCTGTTGCAGCCTGCGCAGTTGCGGCAGCGCTGTCTTTACGCTGGCGACCGAGCAATCAGGAAGAGGCAACGCTGAGGTCAGCGTTTCCAGTCGGTTCAGGGCTGCCTTATGATCGGTCTCGGCTTGAGTTTCGGCTTTTTTGCACACGGAAATGTTACGTTCCCCGCGACGCCAATTCTCCCATGTCTTACGGACATTTTCCTGAAGTGTGAGAGCCTTTCCAACCCGCGCATCAAGGTCCCTTTCTTCACCCTCGATGTCGACAAGGCGGGCTGCGGCGAACAGATCGTTAAAGGCTGCCTTGCGGCGCTTGGTTTGGTCTTCCAGGGCATTCTCCGCAATCGTGGCCTCAGTTGCAATCTCAGCCGCTGCAGTCAGGTCTGTAAGTCTTGTGGTAAACGCAGTCGGTCCTGTATCAGGGGGGAACCCGAGCGCAGTCGCCAGTGAGAACACACGCTTCGCTAGGACGTCGCGTTTCCCGATCAGTACTTCGAGCTTGTCTTTTGTCGTATCACGTGCAGCTTTTGCGGTGCTTTCCTGTGTGCGCGAGTTCGCAAGCTGTTTTCGCGCCTCCGTGCCCATCAGATAACTCGTTCGGACGCCATCATCAGCATACATGGCGTCCTCAAAACGCTCCGCGCTTTCGTCGGAGAGACTGCCACGATGTGACTGCCAGGCTGTGTCTCGCTGACGACGCGTTTCTTCCATCGCTGCCGCGTCAATCGAATCCGGTGCGCTTTCGTCGGCTTCGCGTCTCGCGCGCGCAGCTTTGTAGTCTGCTTCGCGTCCTCTTAGATCTTCTGTGGCGGAAGCGATGTTGGCAGTCAGGGTGTTCCATTCCCTGAGGAGTTCATCGAGACTTTCACGGGCAGGAAGACCGTTCTCGATAAGTTTCTGCCAAGTGGTAGGCAGGCCGGACACTGCTTTGGCAAGCCGGGCGCGTTCCGATCGGAGGTTATCTTCAAGGCCTGACACGTCTGACACTTTCTGCCATGCATCAAACGCCGTCTGCAGGTTGGACAGGTCCTTCGGTTCGGTTGGAGCATCCCCCAACTGATCGCGTGCAGTCTTCAACACGTTTGATGCCGCTCGCAGCTCGCCTTCAGTGGTCTGACACGCTTGTACCGCCTCTGCGAGTGTCTCTAGTTCTTCGATCGTCAGGACCAAGGCCTCTGCCGGTTCGTCAGGTACCGCCAACATCGTCAGAACTTGATTTATCTGGCGTGCCGCGTCATTGCGTTCACCGGAGCGCCTTTCCAGATCCGATCTGGCCGTATCCGCCCGCGAAGTGAGGGAGGCCCCGTCGATCCGAATTTGATCCAGCTCTGCGAGTTCCTCCACGAGATAACCTGCGGCCGGGTCCGCCTCGTTATCTGAAATGAGCGTTTCATGGCGCGCAATTCTGGCATCGGCACTTGCTATGCTCTCTTCCTTCTCCGACAAGGTCGTCACGAGTGTGGCGACGTCTCCTGTCATACCCTTTCTCAGATCCGGGCCTGCGGGAAACTCAGCAAGAGTCTGGTCAATTTTGCGGATATCTTCTGTCTGCTCATACCATGCCTGCGCAGCCTTGCTCGCCGCCTGCCGATTTCTGGCACGGACAAGTTCGGCGTCCGCCTCTTCGAACGCCTTATGAGCTGTCTCTCTGTCTTTCCGAAGGGCACGCTCCCGATCCGGCGTCAGACGTTCCGTTCGCAGTTCCTGATTTATCTCTTTCAGGCGGTCTTTTCCAGTCTTGAGTGCTGTGCCTCGGCCGCTCTTTTTATGGAACTTGTCGGCGCGGGCCGTCATGTCTTCCAACGTCGCCGCCATGCTAGTCAGGCCCGACACACCTGCATGCAGAAGCTGACCCAGGTCGCCTTTTGCCTCAGCAATCCGTTCACCGCCTTTTCGGAGTCCTTCATCGTTCAACGAAAACCTTTCGACATAACCCTCCATGGAAAGACCATGGAGTGCACTCGAGAGGATGGCTTCGTCAACCGGGCGGTCCTGATGATCAAGCAGGGATTGGGTACGTTTGCCGTTTCGGCGAAGAACTGTCACTCCGCTTCCGGGAATATCTAGCTCCGCTCCGACCACAAGGTCATTGCGTTCAAACCTGAATGCATACGGGTGGGTTCCCGCCTTCATGCCGAAAAGAAGTTCAAGAAACCCGTTAAAGGCCGTGGATTTTCCAGATTCATTCTGCCCGTAGATTATGGTGACGTCTGGGGTGACGTCGGCAGGACGGGGGAGCACTATTTCGGCACCGTCAAAGCGGCCATAGCGAATGAGATCAAGCCGGTTCAGTCTCATTCTGCGGCTCCTGAGTGCAAAGACAGCGTGACTTCAGCGATCGCCTCTTCCAAAAGGTCATCCAAGGTGTCTTCCGCCAATTCGTCGGCAATTTCGCGGGGCAAAGCGTTTCTGAATTCTTCGAGAATCTCTTTGGTGGCCAGCCGAAAGCTCGGTTCCGTGAATTCGGCCCGCATCAGCCGCACCAGGTCATCCGCCTTCGTGTCGACCTGCTGTTTAGGGGCGGTCACTTTCATTTTATCGATGAATACTCGCTCGATATTTTCGAGCAGCTCGTTAGCAAGGGCTGATAGCATGTCGACTGTATGATGACTTGTGGTCACCTGCAGGCGCACAGCTGTATGGTGTTCGGGATTCTGCGCCCCTTGGAGTGAAGACCGAAGCGCGCTCAATACTTCTTGCACGTCTGAGGATTGGCCTAAATCCAAAGCGCATTCGGTAAATCTCAGATGTCCGACGTGATGCGGTTCGATTTTCGGAGTGCCGTCATCAAGCTCAACAATCGCAACGGTGCCGCCGGTACGTTCCCCGAAGTGGCGTGGCTGCGGAATACCCGGCATGACAGCGAGAACTGTGCCTGATGTGCGCGTGAACGGCGCATGAATGTGGCCGAGGCACCAAAGGTCATAGCCATGCGCCAGCAGATCCCGCTCGGAGCAAGGAGCATAGGGATCGTGTCCGGGGGACCCATCAAGGGACGTGTGCATCAAACCGACGTTCTTCCGGCCAGTCACCGGCGCCGGGTAGTCCGGCAGAAAGCTTTTTGAGACATGAGCCGTGTCGAACGACAGTCCGTGGAACCACACACCACCGATTTCCACGCTGGGCTCCTCCTTGTGCAGAAGATGAATGTTCGGGCCAAGGTCTCCGTGGGCACGGTGATCGAGAAGGGCATCGTGGTTGCCACGGATCAGTACTGTGGGAACACCCGCGTCCGCAGCGCGTGCCAACTGCGAGATCAGAAATGCCCGGGACTTCAGGTCCGGTTGGTCATTATCAAAGATGTCACCAGCAAGAACCAGCGCATCAACGTTTTCCAAAATGGCCAGATCAACAATGCGGACAAACGTATCCCTGCTTGCCTGTTTCAGGTGTTCGCCGAGTTCTGGATTGCGCATCGCGGCCGAGCGAATCGGCGAACCGAGATGAATGTCTGCAGAAACGAGAAGCCGCATATAATTCTGCTGTCTCCCAATCAAAAGCACTTAGTCATGAAGTTTGTCAGTAAAATTATAGGTTGTGGCGCTCATTTTGTCCAAATGAAACTTCTAAAAGCTTCGAATGTATAGCACCTCTGCTCATTATTCCATAGTTTACAAACTTGAGAAACAAATGGCAGCTTTAGGGGGTGCGGCTGTAAATGGTAAACAAATGTAACCGATGCGCGAACTGTGTTTCTATGCTCAATCTTCGAACGACAACTATGAGGCGAAACGAGAACTGGCCAGAAATATGCCGATCTGGGCATTGCAGAGGCGCTTATGAATAGACGCCCGATTGTACCGACTTCAAATAAGCAAGAACTCTGTCAGATTTGCGCTCGGAAACCAAATCAAACGCAGTTTTTCCAGCCCAACCAGGAATCGGTTGATGCTTAAACCAAAGAGCTGCACGCTGATCAGACCCAGTCATTTCACTTGCTAAGTTGAGGATACACAACAATGGGCGAACTGCTTCATCCAGTTTACGCAAACCTGATTGCCTATAGAATGCACGTCGATTGATGCCGGTCAACCTAGCCAATTCTGTTTGCGTTATACCAAGGTTCGTTGCAAATGCCCTTGCAGATAGAATGGATTTGTTGCGATCGAATTGTGTGGTCATGTTCGGAGCGCCTTTTTGCTAAGCCGGCCTCTTAGCTGCATTCGAGACAAGCCCATTCTGTTGCCATCTTTCGATCAATTCAAGCCACTTGTACCGACCAAGGTTTGCCGAAAGCAATCATCTTGTTACAATGCCGCCTAGCTCAGGCCTCACCGGTCAATGCAGCCATTCCCCACCCAAGCAACACCCTGCTGGTAGTCGAATGCTTGCGGCGCACGTGGTCGACTTTTGCGTCGCCTCACGGCCGACTTTCACTCCGCCGTTGACAACTGCACGCAGTGGAAAAAAGGCTTACCCATTGTAACAATCCTTGATTGTGCAATTGATCTGGCAACACCTGCATGTCAATCTATACTTACTTCAACATAGAGATAGCTACTTGAAAACGCTTTAGTCCAGTTAAATTCTTCTGAAGTCACGAAGTGGAATAGGATGTTTGGTGGGGCCGATATTTTAAGATCTAGAAGACCAGAAATCGGAAGGAACCCAGCGATTACTTTGGCATGGGCTGGTATTCTATTGGCATTTTTGTTGCCCGTTTCACCGTCGTTTTCCCAGAATTTGGAGCTGTTGCAGGCTCAAAAATTTCTAGCAGAACAAGGTTACAACCCTGGTCCTGCAGATGGTCTTTATGGCAATCGAACAAAAAACGCTTTGCAAACCTTTCAGCAGGCTTCTGGTCTACCTGCAACCGGTAAGCTGGATGCCGCAACGTTGGGAATGATTGAACGGCAGCTCTCTCAGACCGATCTTGAAGAAAAGATAAGGCCTGAAGAAAGCGAGCGCCCCGTCATTAAAAGTTTGGAGGCGCCAGCGACTACCGAGGTCTTACCTGTGGTTGCGGTTCCTTTGCCTGTTCTGCCAAGAGAAAAGCCAAATAGTATGGAAACAGATCCCAGTTCAATATCTGGGATATCTTCTCCACTCTCTATCCCCGAGCTATCTCGTCCTGTAAATGATAACGGTTCCGAACACAGCATTTCAGTTCCGCAGAACGAACCGCCTAAAAGCAACGTTGAGAAATCGCTTGATCGATCAACGGAAGATTCTGCCGAAGGAGTTGAGCCCCCCAAAATTGTCGGTGAACAGGCTGTGCCAGCCAGTTCGAATGATAATACCAATACTATCATTGCTATCGCAATTTTGCTCGCCACAGTTGGGCTTTGTATTTTTGTTTTGAGATGGATTTTCCGGAAAATAGTCCGGATGTTTGGGGCAATTTTCGGCAAACGAAAAGATCAAAAGCCGAATGCTGACAATCCGTTTTCTGCTATTTCAAATACTACCGCACCAATAGAAGCGATAGACGATGATTCTACATTGGCAGTTTGGGGGCAAAATGAAAAAAGCGTGGCATTTGATGCGCTCTCAAATAATAGGGAACTCGATTCAATAATAGAAACTGTCGAAACCGAGATTGAAAGACAGGTTAAAGAGATACAATCCAATCTTCTCCCCCCCATTCAAGAGAAAATAGCTATCAAGGCGGATGCATTAAGTTCAGAGGCCCTAAATAAGGTTATGAATCAACCTGATGTGCACGCATTGCGACCAACTCAGCAACTTCATGGCAATCGCGTTCAAACCGAACATGAGCAAATCTTGCAAAGGATTAAAGATCGCGATGAGATAGCCAGGGAGAGTAGAATAAAATGGCGGATGCGAAAGGAGTTGGAACAAGAGCTGGTTGAACAGGTGAAAGCCGAGAGCATTGCATCAATTTTTACTGCCAATCGTAAAGGCTGGATCCCGGCTGGTGAGAGTATCATTGTGGCCGGGCGCGATATTGGTGGTTTGGTATATATAGGCCCGGCGCCATCGACAGGCCGGTATGGTCAAAAACGAAAATGCTATGTTGATCCATCTTTGTCTGTTGCCAAACGAGGTGATGACAAAGAAGGCATTTATATGCCCTATTGGCCCAGCTATAGCGACATTCCTGCAAATGCTCGCGCTACCTATTTGGATTGGCTTGCTTCAGGACGATCAGATTCATCTTATGATCCAGGCTACATGTTTCTCTACTTTTACGGATTGGAACAGCGCTTTTTCGAAAAGACTGCTAACGAAGCTGATAAACAAGCGATTATTCACGAGGTGAGAAGGCTCAAAGAGCTCTACCAAGATAACAATTCAGCTCAACGATATTTGGGCGCTTTCCTCGATCTAGCGCAAATCATACAAAACCCGGCTCTTCCTTTGATACCGGAACAGTTGGGATGGAGCGTTGAACTTCCGCTACCCGTCAATCTGTATATAGGCAGAAAACTGAAAGCCGAACAGGCATTAAATGCTGAAGATGGTTTCCTTTGGCTGATGCATCACCCTGATCGTCGCATGAGGACACCAGCAAAGCGCTGTAAAGCTGAGTTTGAGCTTATGTTTCGATCAAGTTTCAACGCAGTCTATCCAGATGGTATGAAAGTCAGAAAACCTAGGAAGGCGTTGAAGATTGAATATCAATCAGCTTCAGGCGATTTCACAGCAGATGTTTCTCCTCTGATAGAAGATGCTCTGGATATTTCGGGCTTATCCAAACCGGTAGAAGACTTGCAATTACTTGCCGATGAGGCCATGGCGTCTCTCGACAAATTCAGCCGCTATCTTGGACCTGACGAGAACGGAAGGGGGACTTTCCAGGCTCATTCCCTGTTGCCGCAGGAGTTGCGGCCGCTCTTTCCGTGTGAAGAACTCGATGGACTCTCAAATTGGGCCAAACCTATCCTCGAGAAGAATGGTCAGGTTCCTGTTCTTGATCTGCTTGAAAGACTCGATGGAAGAAAACCGGAAAAGATCGGAAAAAGGCAATTGGTGGACGCCGCTGATGCTCTGGCTATGATTGGTATTGGTATGGCGCCCGATCCTCGTTTCGCTTTGCGGGGGCCGAAGCTGGATGACCCGGTAATTCTGTTTCATCTACCTGATGGGGCGAGGGCTCTTAATGAAACAACTCCGGCCTATCAAGCTAGTCTCTTAGAAATTGCAATCGGCACTTTTATTGCTCAGGCTGATGGAGAAGTGAGCGAAGCGGAAAGTGATGCATTGAAACGCACAATCCATCAGGCAGACCACTTGTCGCCAGTTGAAAGATTGCGGCTTGCAGCAAATCTTGCTTGGTTTTTTGCCGTGCCGATAGATTTGCAACAATTACGTAGTCGGCTCAAAAAGCTTGACCTTGACCAAAAGAACGCCATCGCGGACATCGTGATCAAACTGGCCGGTGCCGATGGTATAATTCAGCGTGAAGAGGTTGGGCAGATCGAGAAAATATACAAGATTCTCGATATGTCGACAGAGGGGCTTTATTCACGCCTTAATAGTCAAGCAATGGCCGATATAGAAGGAGATGAGCCCATCTCCGTGCGCTCGGCTTCTCCTGTAAACGATGGCGTGGCTATTCCCCCTGAAACGGGAGACGCAATATCGGTTCGCCTCAACGCATTGGATCAATCCAGACTAGCAGATATCCGCACAAATACGGCTCAGGTTTCTCAGCTGCTTGGCGCGATTTTTGATAGTGATGACGCAGAAGACGAGGTTCCGGAAACCGAGACTGTGGAGCAGGCGTCTCACACGTTCCCCGGTCTCGACGCGAAGCACTCTGGCTTCGTATCTGAACTTGTAAAACGTGAAAGTTGGGCACGTCTTGAGTTCGAGCAGCTTGCCAAAGAGTTTGGATTGATGATGGAAGGCTGTCTTGAAGTTATCAATGAATGGTCATTTGAGCACCACGATGAGATGCTGATTGAAGAAGATGATCTATTCGAAATAAACAGCGATATTGCGGCCAGCCTGACTGCACAATGAACTTGAGGGATAAATAATGGCAAAGAAGATCAAGAGACGTGAAAGAGACACGATTATTCAAGCTTTGCGAGCAGGCGTCGTGCCCAAAGTCGGATTGCAGTATATTCAGGTTGGTCGTGTCAACGAAATCAAAGAGCTGGTCAAGGATATAGAGCGTATCGGCGAAGGAGGTTCAGCCATTCGCTTTATCATCGGTGACTACGGTTCGGGTAAAACCTTTTTTCTAAATTTGGTTCGGCTCATCGCTATCGAAAAGGGGTTGGTGGTGATGGGTGCTGATTTAGCTCCAGATCGCCGTCTTCACGCGTCTGCTGGGCAGGCCCGAGGGCTTTATGCTGAAATGGCTCGCAATCTGTCAACCCGCACTAAACCCGAAGGCGGGGCTTTGAGTTCTATTGTGGAACGGTTCGTGACAAAGGCCAATCAGGAAGCCGAAGAAAAAGGTCTTCAAACCGGACAAGTGATCCGAACCAGACTTGAACACTTTGAAGAAATGACCGGTGGATTTGAATTTGCGGAGGTCGTACGCAAGTATTGGGAAGCCTATGAAACCGACGATGATGATCTGAAATCTGCCTGTATGCGTTGGCTTCGCGGTGAGTTTGCCACCAAGACCGATGCGCGGAAGGCTTTGGGTGTACGGACCATTGTTGATGACAAGAATGTTTATGACCACCTCAAATTGATGTCCGCTTTTGTTTGCGCCGCAGGCTATAATGGGTTGATGGTCTCGCTGGACGAGATGGTCAATCTTTATAAGCTGACATCAAGCCAGGCTCGTAATTCAAACTATGAGCAGATCCTGCGTATTCTTAACGACGTATTGCAGGGCACCGCATCTCATATTGGTTTTCTTATGGGGGGGACTCCAGATTTCCTTCTAAACACCCGACGTGGTCTTTACTCCTACGAGGCTCTTCAGACACGCCTCGCTGAAAATCAGTTTGCAAAGAACGGCCTTATTGATCTGTCTGGCCCTGTTATTACATTGGCTAATCTGACACCGGAAGATATGCGCGTGCTGTTGGAGAATATTCGCTCCATAATGCAAGAGCCGGAAACCATGATCCCGGATGAAGCGCTAGATAGTTTTATGCATCACTGTTCTAATCGTATTGGAGAGGCATATTTCAAGACGCCGCGAAATACGGTCACAGCTTTCGTCAACCTGCTGTCTATTCTGGAACAGAATCCTGGCACTAACTGGGCAAATCTAATTGAGGCTATCGAAGTTGCTCCAGATGGAGGAGACGATCTCAGCGATATAGTCGATGAAGATGAAGACAGGGGTGGAATAGGTAGCGGTGCGGCTCTAGATTCGGAAGACGAAGATGATCTTGCTTCGTTTAAGCTATAGATGAGTGAATTTGAGCTCCTTGCACGGCCTATTCAGAAATGGATCAGGGGTAAAGGATGGCCCGCTTTACGCTCAATTCAGGCCGATGCTATCCGCACACTTTATAACTCGAATCGGGATTTGATTATCTCTGCGGGCACTGCTGGTGGCAAAACCGAAGCTGCTTTTTTGCCTCTGATATCTCAATGTGTACAAGAGCCTGCAAGCCCCGGTTTTGAACTGGTCTATATAGGCCCACTCAAGGCGCTGATCTCAGATCAAGCTCGGCGTCTGGAGGATATATGCCAATATGCAGAGCTGACTGTCACGCCTTGGCATGGCGATGTTTCTGGGGCGGTTAAAGCCCGTGCAAAGAAAAAGCCGCAAGGAATCTTGCTTATTACTCCGGAGTCGCTGGAGGCCATGTTCATTCTAAATGGCTTGCAGATTTCAACTTTTTTTGCCTCCACGCGTGCCATCGTGATTGATGAGCTGCATTCTCTTCTCGACAGTGAACGTGGGATCCAAATGCGCTCGCTTATCAATCGGATGGAAATGGCGGTAGGCCGTCCCATTCGGCGATTGGGGCTTTCGGCAACCTTGGGGGACAACAAAGATCTGGCCAAGAGGTATTTACGGCCCAATGATCCGGCCACTGTTGAGCTAGTCGAAGGAGGTGGGGGAGCTCCGGAACTGAAACTGCAATTGCGCGGCTACATCAAAGGCAATTCCACGTCGGAATCTTTTGGTGATAGTGAGGGAGTCGAGAGAGAAGATGCTGCAGAGGACCTGGATGAAGCTGCCGCGCGGGCCGTTGCGAGCCATATGTTCAGCAAATTGCGTGGTAGTCGAAATCTGATTTTTGCCGGCGCACGCAATCGGGTCGAGTTGTATGCAGATCTGTTGAGACAACGTTGCGAAGAGGAAAACCTGCCACAGGAATTCTATGCTCATCATGCCAACATTTCGCGCTACGAGCGCAGTTTCATAGAGGAACGGCTTTGCAAAGGGGATCTGCCTACAACAGCTGTCTGTACATCCACATTGGAGTTGGGTATCGATATTGGTGATATCACATGTGTCGCACAGATTGGCGCGCCATTCACCGTCTCTTCCATGGTTCAGAGGCTCGGGCGGTCTGGCCGTCGCCCTGGTCAACCACAGATTTTGCGTCAATACGCTATCGAGAACAGGGTGGATGCAGAGTCTCACCTTATCGACCGTCTTCGTTTAGACACTATTCGAGCGATCGCAATGATCGAGTTGCACGTGAAGGACAGATGGTGTGAATCTCCATTACCCCAAGCGTTGCATCTCTCAACGCTCGTGCACCAGATCCTATCTGTAATAGCGGAACGTGGTGGCGCCTCAGCCAAGAGGCTCTACATAACCCTTTGTGAAAAAGGCCCTTTCACTGCGGTGACTCCAGCAATATTCACGCAAGTTCTTCGCGCTCTGGGCCGTGAAGAAACTGGACTCATAGAGCAATCTGACAACGATCTTTTGTTGCTTGGCCCCAAAGGGGAGAAGCTCGTTGAACATTATAGCTTCTACGCAGTTTTTAAGACGCCGGAAGAGTATCGCTTGCTTCATGACGGTAAGGAAATTGGTACGCTACCCATTTCTACCGTCATTACGAAGGGCAGCACGATCATTTTTTCGGGCCGCCGATGGGAGATTCTAGAACTCGATAGCATAAGCAATACCATATTGATCAAGCCATCCAAAGCAGGGAAGGCCCCAAAATTTGGAGGAGACGGCCTTGGATTGATTGATGATAGGGTTGTCTCAAAGATGCTGGATATCTTGCGTTCAAATGAAGTGCCTATTTATTTGGACCGTGTTGCCAAGCAGTTGTTACAAGAAGCAAGACAGGCATTTTCAGAAAGCAAGCTTGACTGCAATAAATTGCTGTCTTTGAGCTCTAAAGCCCATATTCTCTCGACATGGCGGGGGGATGTCAAAACCAACAGTCTCGCTCTGGCACTGCAGTCGCTTGGATTTAAATTGGCAATCTATGAAGGTTTAATAGAAATTACAGATTGTCCTGAGGAAATGACTATTTTTGAGGGTCTAGAGGCCATAGCTGAAGGGCGTCACACCAGTCTTTTTGGTGATAGTAGCAATTTGATATCAGAAAAGTTCCATCCCTACCTATCTGAAGAGCTCCTACAGCTCGACGCTTTGTCGTGCCGTCTCGATCAGACATGCATTGCCCCATTGGCTCAAGAAATCTTGGAGCAAGAAGATAGTAAAGGGTCGATGCGTAATGTTTAATTCATGACGAGGCATGTCCAGTTTAAGATTGCTGCAACGCACAATATAAAAGGATTTAAAGATCGCCTATTGACCGAAATTTCTAAGTGCCCGTTGTAGCATCGTCGCATGATCATTCATTTTGGAAGTCCCGAACGGGATCGGTGCCGCAGATGCACTGAATTATTATGCGAAAGCTCTCTTTCAGAGCCTTAGTTTGCAATCACGGCCCAATGCCGCCGTTCGCTAGGTGCTACATCACAGAAGCCAGTTTCCCCATTCCTGCCATTCGTGCAAATTGCAGCATTTTCAGTAACGATGTGACCGGTGGGCGGACGAAGGGGACATTCGATGCAGTGCAGCGTTTTCGCAGTGAATTGAGGATGGGCCATCGTAGTCTCCTTGCCTCATTTTTAGGGGACAAGGTGTCTACAATTCTAGGGGCAATTCAGAGCTATAGCAGAGGCTATCGCTGTGCTCGAGAAAAGAACATCGAGTTCACTGGCCTAAGTGGCAGGAAGACTGAGCTTCTCGACTGCTCCTCAGAGTTTTTGCAACAGAGCCGAGAAAAATTGACCAAAGGCGAGAAAGGAAAACGCTATTTGTTGCAAAATAACAAAAAACCCCATCGCAAGGATGAGGTTTTCTGCTAGAATTTATTGCTTATGACAGGATCCCAGTTTTCAGGTAGCAGCCGCAGCCATCTACACTCCTGTATCTCTTCGTCTTTCGACTACTTTACCAACTAAATAACTAATTGGTGCATGAGGAGGGCGTTCTCACCTCATAAGCTATGAGGCATATATCGCATTTTTCCTCCAAAAATCAAGAGTTTTGCGATCCATGCCCGATGCTTTTGTCTCAGCTAAGAATTTTGGCCACCCATAGTTGAGACTGAAGTCCAATATTCGCATGTGTGGAGTCTTAAAATTTATAACATAGTAGACAGCGCCCCGCGCTATCGATAATATGTCTCTTAAATCGGAAATGGTATCATTAATAGACACCTTGTCTATAAATCGATTTCGGAGACAGCTTCTTGCGTTTGTTCGGCGAGATCCTTGACTTCGGCGGCAACGACCGCAAAGCCTCGTCCAGGCTTGAAGGCCCTTCCTTATCGCAAACGCTGCTTCTATTTCCGCACAGATGAAGACACCATAATCATTTTGCGCGTCATTCATGGTCGGCAAGACGTTGAGGCTCAGGAGTTTTGACAAGGCCCCAACATCAATCATATCTAGCTTCCAATATATTCCGAAGTTCAATAGCGCCGATCGGTCAAGTCAATGAGGGCGGATAAATCACCGGAAAACACTAGCTCTGGTTCGCATTTAGCAATCGCGGCCCAAAGCGGTCATTCGCAGGTTGCCACAAGCCGCAAGGCAGCTTCCGCATTCCTGCCGTTCAAGTAAGCCGCAGCATTTTCATGGTCTCGGAGGGTTGGCGGGCAAAGCGGACATTGACGGATTTCTAACTCTCAACAGGCGTGGTGATGTATACGTATCTGAATGCTTCTTTGAACTCATTCGAGAGGTGCGGGGGTGGAACCGAAAGAAAGGCGCATGCCACTGGTGCAAAGGCTTCGATTGCGTCGATCGGAGTGCTGAATTGAGACCCAGATCTTGATACACTGAGGACCTCTATAATTGCGCTGATGTCGGGGAATTCAACTTTGTGATCCAGTCGGTGCCCATACTTATTCCGAACAGCATTGAGCTGGATAATTCCAGGCCTGACCCATGCTGCACTGGCGCTGCTTTTCGGCAACATCGTTGCCTTTTGGGAAAAAGAAAGCCGAAGATTATTATAGTCTTCGAAGCCGTAGAAATCGACCAGGTAGCTATTCATGAAGTTCTCGATGATCAGGTGTACTCGCAATACACGGCCAACCACATCATGATCCGAAGCCGCCATAGCTAGGTAACGCTCGTTTTGTTGATTGAAGTTGTCCTCTATTGCACCCCAGTGCGGTCGAAGCACCTCCATAGCTTCCTCAATCCCCTCTATCTCTCGCATCATTTTCTCCTGCAAAAGTGTTCATGAAGCCACCTATTGTTGTGCATGGTACTGTAAACGAGAATGAATGTTGTGAAAGGGTTTCCAGCAGTCTGGTGCACTGCGTCATCATCGGAAACTCTCAACTTAGTGATGGCGGCCCTAACCGGCCATCCGACTGCTTCTTTTTTGAATGTCAATTTTGTCCCCAAGTGGGACGTCTGACTTCCATTGCCAGTCCGGGTCCTGTGCCCTTCCAGTCCAATCAATGATTGTCGCCCCTCAGGTTCCCCAAAAGTCGACACTTACCAACCAGCTTAATCCGCTAAGTCATTCATTAAATTCTCGCTGAATTTTCCCGTCGGTGTAAATCCGCTTGCTCGTGCTTTGCGCTTGTTTCCTCTATATAATCAATCTGTGATTGATTCGGGGGGCGGATGTTGGAGGTAGACAAGAAACGCGAAGCGACAGCTTCGATCAGGGGGTATTTCTACCAACTCGACGCAGCCTTGCTCGAAATCCTGAATGCGGGCCTGGACGATAGCGTCGTCATTGAGGGCATTGAAGACTTCGACCGCTACACCGATGAAGGCGTTATTTACAGTCAGGTCAAATACTACGCGGGGCAAAACCTGACAGACTCGGTGCTGCGTGATCCCGTGCATAAGCTTTTCGTTCATTTTCACGGGATTGAAGAGGCAAAACGTGTAGACCGGAAATATCTGCTGTACGGCTACTTCTCGGAGGTGAAGATTGATACTGGTGAGCTTTCCGTCCAGCGCTTCAAATCGGTCATGGAATACCGCAAAGAAGTTAAGGACGCTCTTGGTAATAAATCCTACGAAAAGAAATCGCTACTCGACGGCATGGTCGCGCCGGATGAATTGATCAAGGCGTTCTGTAGAAACTTCAGAATACAAATCTCGAAGGAATTTTCTGAACATCGCAACATCGTCATCGAGGCCATACGGAAAAACCAAAACATCTCCAGGGTTGAGGCCGAAGGTTTTCACTATCCAATGGCCTTCGACTACATCGCCACACTCGCCACGAAAAAAGATCTCAACGACCGTAAGGTCACCCGTCGTGATCTGCAGGAACTGCTCAAAGGTACTCAAGCTATCCATAATCGTTGGCTTCTCCGGGAGAAGGATGCAAGCGAATATGAGAAGCATATGAAACGTCTGTACTTCTCGCCCACGAACGGCGCAGGAATCGTCCGTGCTTTCATCATTGAATGCAGTGCGGCAACCGACGGTTCGGTTGTCTGCGACCAACTCAGAGCAATCGGCAACAACTGGAGTTCGGCTAAGAAGCGGCGCATCCAGAATTCCGAGCGCTACGCGCCATTCATCCTGTTACGCGGCGCGGATGAAAAACTCATCATGCAAGTGAAGAACATTCTTTTCGATACCGGAACAGTTTTTGTAGACGGTTTCCCATATCGCGGATCGCCATTCCGCATCGATCACGTTCACAGCCAGCAGACCCAAGAGCACCAGATCGAAATTCGTTTTGTTGACGACGTTGACCAGTTGCAGGAGGTCCTCGATGGGGTGGGGCGGAAGTTATGCCATATATACGACTTCTTCCTTGAACGCCCTGCAACCATGGCGCTACCGGGTCCAAAGAGTCGGATGTATTCGATCCCTATCAGTAGCATCTCCACAATCACGAAAATTATCTGAGGACGAACAATGACTGAAGAAATCGCCAATGCTGAGGTTGTCGCCGTTTACCCCAACAAAGTCCGAGTGGCCGTCGATGATCTTTTGAACTTCCAGGCGGCTGGAGAGTCTCTTCGTGTTGGGTCCTTTCTCAAGGTGTCGGACAATGACAACGTTTCTCTCATCTGCATCATCGAAAGCTTTTCAATCGAGATGAAAGAGGTGAAAGGCGATGGCAGCAGTGACTACAGGCGCGTCTATATGATTGATGCGTATCCTCTCGGGACCCTTAAAGACGGGAAGTTCAATCGCGGCGGTGACGAACTCGCCATTCCACCCAAAAAGGTCGTCCCGGCGACGAAAGCGGAAATTGCAGCCATCTATGCAGACTGCTATGCGCCTGAAGACCGCTTTTGCTTTTCTTCATTGACCAGGCAACGTGATATCGTTGTTCCTGTTCATGGCGACCGGTTTTTCAACAAACATATTGCTGTTGTCGGTGCTTCGGGATCAGGAAAATCGTCGAGTGTGTCATCGGTTCTGCAAAGGGCCATATCAGCCAAAACAGGCGAATACCAGGGCCTCAACAACTCCCATATCCTGATATTTGATCTTCATTCCGAATATGCCACAGCGTTTCCGAAAGCAAATGTAATTACTGTCGATGATCTCGTCCTGCCATATTGGTTGCTAAATGAAGACGAGATGGAGGACATGTTTCTGGAGTCAGGTGACAACAACAATTACAATCAGGAGGCATTGCTGCGGCAGATTGTTACTATCGCAAAAAAGATCAGTAATCCTGATGTAGATAAAGTCAATTTTGACAGTCCACTTCCCTACGAGATCAATCATGTCGCGAATGCGTTCAGAAATCTCACCAGAGAGACAAAGAACGCTGAAAATTCTTTGCTGATCAAGTTCAAGGACAACACGGAAATCGATTTCCCTGACGTTGATGCCCAACTCGAACACTATTGTATGGAATTGCGCGAATTCGCGCCGACAAAACGTAGTGAGATTAATAAAGGGCCGTATGCCGACGGGACAATCGATAAGTTCGAACGACGGGTCAGATCAAAAATCGCGAACACGCGCCTAGGGTTTATTTTCGGTGAAAAGGCTAAGAAGGCTTCTTTGGAGGATGTTCTTAAACAGTTCACTGGCTACAACGCGGGAGATGAGTCGAATATCACCATCATTGACCTTAGCGGCATCCCTTTTGAACTGCTCAGCATCACCGTTTCGCTCATCTCCCGTCTAATGTTCGATTTTTGCTACTATGCCCGGCGCGTTGAAAGCAAAACCGAACAGCCATTCCTGATGGTCTATGAGGAAGCGCACAAATATGCGCCGAAGAGCGGTCTTTCCCGCTATAAGGCTTCACTGGCTGCTATCGAACGCATAGCCAAAGAAGGCCGAAAATACGGCATCAGCCTACTGATTTCGAGCCAGCGACCGTCTGAAATTTCAGAAACTATTTTTTCGCAATGCTCCAACTTCCTGGCGATGCGTCTTACTAATCCTGATGATCAAAGCTATGTCCGCCGACTACTGCCGGATACGCTTGGCAATTTGACCGAGGGAATGCCCGCGCTGGAGCAAGGGGAAGCGCTTCTGATCGGGGACGCCGTCATCATGCCGTGTGTGGTGTATGTTGAGAAATGCGACCCCGAACCCTCGTCCAGTGACGTGAAATATTTCACGCTCTGGAAAGCGGAATGGAAGAAGATCGACTTCAAAAAGCGTGCCGACAATTGGCGAAGATGATGGGTGTTGATCAAGGAGCACAGGTCCAGATTGTCGATATGGCGAAATGATCCGAACCGCATGAATCTGAGCTGATCCGGGGGGGCGTGAACTCAGCCACTTTCTTAGCCGAAAGAGAATCCGGAGAACAGCGCCATAGCGGTCACTCTGGAGATGACCAATAGCTAGCGGCTGATATGTGAGGCTATTGAGTACTCTACGAATGCTAGAAGACAGAGACATCAAGGGGAAACTTTTGTCCCCCTAGCCATTCAAGAAAGCCCGGTTCCTAAGGCTTTTGAGCGACGATGGGCGCTCCATACAGGCCACCAGAAATCTCGCACCACAGAGAAGGTCAGCTTCCCGCTCGAACCGGCGGCCTATGCCTGGATTGGCCTTTAGATCCCTTGAATGGCCGCTTTAGCCTGCAGCACTGGAGATCTCGCATCTGCGGAAAATGGCAGCAATCCGCCCTTTACTATTGAAGTTAAATTGTTTTATCTACTTTTCCAGTGATCTTTGATTTGTACCCCAAATGGCTCGTCTTGCGGACACTCTGCATTCGTCCAAGAAGGAACATGGCCTCTGGAGAGGCTGTGCAATTGGCAGCACGATGATAAGATCAATAATAGAGTGTCATTCTAGATTTTCAGATCACTTGACTGAAACATGGGAAGAAGGCCAGCATCACTCGGATCCGTCATGGTGATCAAGGGCGCAAAAGACTGGCAGAGCAGTGTTTCACCTGCCGACTGAGGAGCAAGTTTAACACAACATATTTGCGACATGTCATCATAGACATTCAGGCGCAGAATAACTCATCGGCCGCGGTTAAGTATTCAAGTTGTTCTTCACGCACCAATCTTCCCCCTTTCACAATTATCCAAGACATATTAAGTTGCCCGCAGGATGGAATATTCACCATCTCGGGGCGTGAGAACTCCAAATCAGGCGGCCGGTGTCGGCCGAAATGGCACCTCCTCGATCTTTGGTCGGGGAGGCTGCGACGCATGTCCAGAGCTTCGGCTTAAAGGTCGCGGCGGTCGTCCTGGTACGACTTCTCAACTCCCCGGTCACCAAGTCATTCTTGGTGACCAATTCCTTGGATTGAGAAGAGTAGAGGACGCAATGTCGAGCTGGAACCTCAAGGTAAAATCAACTGAAACAGCATGGTCTCGCGTAAAAGGCCAAAGCAGAGCATCGTGTCAAAATTCATTGGCATCGCAAAACCATAAGCGCACGGCAAGATGACCATTCCAGGCTATCAATCATTAATGCTGCCGGTCTTGCGTTATGCGGCTCAGGCGGAACAACGGGTTCCACCTCTTGCCGAGAAGATTGCTGTCGACTTTGAACTGTCAGCTGCAGAATGCGAAAGAATGCTGCAGAGTGGCGGCCAAAGTATTCTCAAAAATAGGATACACTGGGCGAAGTATTATATGCACAAAGCTGGATTGGTTGATTGTCCAGCACGAGGACGTTTCATCGCCTCCGATGCAGGCAAACGACTGCTGGCAACAAATCCGCATAGACTGGACTATCAATACCTTTTGTCCATCCCCCAATTTGCCGCTTACCATGCGGCAAACAAGAAGCAAGGAAATGTTGCCTCCACACGTTCGAAATATGGTGACGACACTGCGAAAGAGGCATCAACTCCTGAGGAGCAGATTGAAGATGCATTTGCAGCCCTTAACACGGCTCTTCAAACCGAATTGCTTGATCGAATTCGGGAGAATTCTCCAGCATTCTTTGAGCAGGTAATCGTCGATCTTCTCATTGCCATGGGATATGGCGGGTCGCATAAAAACGCAGCAGAGCAATTGGGGCGATCTGGGGATGGTGGCGTGGACGGCGTCATTAATGAAGATCGACTGGGTCTTGATCGCATATATGTTCAGGCCAAGAGGCATGCTTCGCCTAACAAGATCGGAAGGCCTGATATGCAGGCGTTTGTTGGCTCTCTGGTTGGCTTCGGCGCAACAAAAGGTGTTTTCGTGACCACCTCATCCTTCACTGACAGTGCGACGAAATATACGAGAAGTCTGCCACAACGCGTGATACAAATAGACGGGGTTCGTCTGGCGGAGCTGATGATTGAACATGGTGTGGGAACCCGGGCCTATCGCACCATTCAGGTTCAACGCCTGGACGAGGATTTCTTTTCCGAAGACGGATAGAACCGGCCGACAAGGCGTTCCCGGCGCGAAGAAGGACAGAGCAATGCCGAAATCATCGAATATACCGACGGATCATTTGCCAAACCCTCATCCTGGTGAAATTTTGCAGGAAGAGTTTCTGAAGCCTATGAACCTGAGCCGGGACGATCTTGCACGAGCCGTTCATGCACCTTGTAGCCAAGTTGACGAGATCATTCTTGGAAAGCGTGAGATTTCTGCAGATATGGATCGACGATTTGCCCGCTACTTTGGTCTGACCGAGGGCTTTTTCCTCGGGCTGCAATCTGATCATGATCAATTGAAACACCTACGCGATACGATCAAATGAACGCTCAGTCATCGCTCCCGGCCCAAGAAATATCATAGAAAAATTCAGGGGTGTAATATGGAGGTCAATCTTCTGGAAGCGAAAGCCAAACTCTCGGAGCTTGTCCAGAGAAGCGTTGCCGGCGAAGAAGTGATTATCACCAAAGCGGGTGAGCCGCTCGTGCGACTTATCAAATACGAAGTTGATCCCAATCCTTGCAGGTTGGGCCTCTACAAGGAGGCCGGTATTTCAATTGGTAAAGGCATTCAAGACGGTGATGTCGAGCTGGCCGCCACGTTCGGGATGGGGGAATGATGAGGAGACCGTTTTTCGAAACTCCCCTGCGTCAGGATCAACTACACTGAAGTTTGACGAAAACGAAGTCAAACAAACAGAGCAGCCTTATCTCTTTAGAGACGCCATTTTCTTTCCATGGAGACAATCCAGATTCTTTCACTGTGAAAATTTCTGCGTAGAGCCCGGTAAATGCGTCAACGAAAATCCCTACAGGACCGACATAACGCACCGCCAACATCGAACACGTTGGTTGGGATTGAAAAAACAAAAGTGTAAAGATATTGAGGAACTTTCGGCGTCAATGCGGGCAAATATTTACATTTTTTGAAAATTCATCTATCGCAAGACGGTAAAAATGATTTAACTTCAATACTAACACACACAGTTTACAGTGTTGTGGTACATATAACCATTTTGATCAATCGTCACATCAGCATCTAGACAAAAGAAAACCCGGCTAATGAAGTCGGGTTTTTGTTAAGCGGAAACGAGGAGGGGGGAGGACAGCATCCAACAGCGCTTTCCATCGCCACCTTACTGCAAACGCGGCACACGCTGCGGCTCCGGAATGGACATTGTTTCACTGCGTTGCAGGTCCTGCCACTCAAATTCGCGAATATCCTCGAAATTGATCGAAAGATTGCTGAGGCACAGGTCATCATATTTGCTGCCCGGATAGACCGAGCGGATGGTAATCTTCAGGCGTTTGACATCGTACCATTTGCCAAGCTCGATGGTCTGAATGCCGAACCGGTCGGCAAGCAAAAAGGTTTTCCTGAAGCCACTGTCGGTTTCAACTGCGATTTCGCGTGCCCGTGCATTGTCATAAAAGGACCGCTGGCTCTTCTGATAGCCGTTCATAAGCTCAAATTTGCGGATCGTCGTTCCCGGTCGGGTGCTGAATTCGACCCATTCCCCAACACCGGGACCTCGCACTCCTTCGCACCAGGCCTTGTCGGCACCCTCGCCATCATATCCCTCCAGATTACCGGGCTGATAGGTGATCGAGCGGGACCGGGGCAGGACGGAGCTGGCACAATAGGTCACGTCATCAACCAGCTCGGTGTTGTAGACAAACCGATCGCACTCCCGTGCCTCGGCAAGGGAAACCAAAGAGCCAGAGATAAGGGCCAAAGCTGTGACCGACAGCCCTGAATGAAGAAAACGAACAACCATGAAAACCCCCGACAGTTAGTAGGCCACCCACCATAAAAGGAGGGTGGCCTTGCAACCACATGCGCCACTTATACGCGACTAACGCAGCTTTTTCGACAGGGTCAGATGTAGGTCAGGCCTGTTCATCCATCTGCTTGGCGATATCCAGATGATCCTTGTGCGACTGGGCTTCAATGAACAGCCGGCGGATCGGCGGGAAACGGTCGCGGATATGATCTTCAAGGTCGGCAATGACAGCCTCGAGTTTCGATACCGGCATACTGTTCTCGAAATCAAGGCTGAGCGTGACCAGAATCTCGCTCGGCCCACGATGAAGGGTTCTAAGCTCATTGACCATGGTCACGGCAGGATGAGCCGAAACGATGGACCGGATTTCCAGCTCCATCTCGTCGGACGCAGCCTCGCCAATCAGCAGCCCCTTTGTTTCATAGGCAAGAAGGAACGCCGTGCAGGCAAGGATGATGCCGATGACGATCGAGGCCGCGCCATCCATCCACGGGATATGGAAAAAGTGGGAAATGGCGATCCCGATGGCAGCTACGATGAGGCCGAGCATGGCGGCCGAATCCTCGAACAGAACGGTGAAGACAGTGGGGTCCTTGGACTGGCTGACCGCCTCGATCCAGCCCATCTTGCCTTTCGTCGTGCGGAATTCGTTCAGTGCGACAAACCAGGCCCAGCCTTCGAAACACAGCGCAGCCCCCAGCACGACAAAGTTGATCGTCGGGTCGCTGACCGGATGCGGCTCCAGCACCTTGCTGATTCCCTCGTAAATCGACAGACCTGCACCAACGGCGAAAATCAGCAGGGCAACAACAAAGGCCCAAAAGTACAATTCCGCGCCATATCCGAACGGATGCTTCTTGTCCGCAGGTCTGGCAGATTTCCTCATACCATAGAGTAACAATCCCTGATTACCGGTATCGACCAACGAATGGATGCCTTCAGACAACATCGCGGATGATCCGGTGATTGAGGCGGCAACGAATTTCGTAATTGATATCAGGGTGTTGCCTGCCAGAGCGGCATAAATAACCTTCTTGGAACCGTGAGCAGCCACAGTGGCCTCCTTCAAATTGCTTGGTCAGTAGAAATGTCGCATTGCGTTAATACCGGATGGCAAGCCTGAGGAAAATAGCCAAAATTGGTGTTAGCCCTTTGACATCTCCTTTAAATTCTTATATTCGTATTTTCTAATATTAGAACTTCACACTTAGGAGTGAGCCGCGATGTGCAAGGCACAGACACCGAATGGCAAAGCAATTCTCTCAGCATGCCTATTTGCTCTCACCGTGACCGGATCCGTTGCACAGGCAGCAGACTATACTGTCACGAAACAGGCGATCGAAGACAAGAAGGCGGTTTACGCAACTGTTGAAAGCACCGATTCCCTGTCGGCCCGCGTGCGCACGTCCGGAACGATTACCGAACTGTCGGTGACCGAAGGCAGCCTCGTCAAGGAGGGGGAGACCATAGCCCTCGTGCGCGACCCCAAGCTCGATCTCCAGATCGACGCGCTGGAAGCCCAGATCAAGGCAGCCGAGCGACAGGTCGCCAACCTACAGATCGCCAAGGAAAGAGCTGAACAATTGTTCGCAAAAGGCTCGACCACCAAGGCCAATCTGGATTCGGCCAACACCTCCTATGATGTCGCCAAAAACAACCTTGATGCTGCCATTGCCAGCAAGGCCGTCGTCGTGCGCCAGATGGAAGAGGGAGCCGTGCTCGCACCGCAGGCCGGTCGTGTGCTCGATGTTCCCGTCACCGTTGGCTCGGTGGTTCTGACCGGAGAGGCAGTGGCAACCATCGCTAAAGACAATTATATCCTGCGCCTGTCCCTGCCAGAGCGTCACGCCCAGTTCCTCAAGAAGGGCGACATTGTCGAGATTGCCGAACGCGGTGCCAATTGTGATGGCAGCTGCAACCGCAAGGGCGAAATCGAGAAGGTCTACCCCCAGATCGCCGATGGCCGCGTTCTGGCCGATGCGACGGTCAAGGGGCTTGGCGACTATTTCGTCGGCGAGCGCATTCAGGTACGTGTCGGGGCAGGTCTTCGTGAAACCTATCTGATCCCCGAAAATCTGGTCTTCACCCGCTTCGGCGTCGATTTCGTCCGCCTCAAGGAAACGGATGGATCCAGCTCCGAGATCGCAGTCCAGATCGGCCAGACACAGGTTGAAGACGGCAAGGCCATGGTCGAGATTCTCTCCGGCCTTGAGACCGGCGACGTGCTGCTCGAGCTCTGAGGACTGATCATGGAAAGCAAATCAAAACATTTGGGCATTTCGGGCAATCTGGCCCGAAGTTTCATAACTTCGCCGCTGACGCCGCTTCTGCTGATCACCTCCTTTGCGCTGGGCCTCGTTGCCCTGATGGCTTTGCCGCGTGAGGAAGAACCGCAGATCTCCGTGCCGATGGTCGACATTCAGGTTCGGGCCGATGGCCTCAAGGCCGAAGACGCGGTCAAGCTCATCACCGAGCCTTTGGAGACGATTGTCAAAAGCATCGACAGCGTCGAACATGTCTATTCCAACACCTATGATGACCTCGTTGTCGTCACCGCCCGGTTCCTCGTCGGCACCAGCTCCGACGCCGCTGTGCTGCGGGTCCATGACAAGATCAACGCCAACCTGTCCGCCATTCCCGTTGGAATTGACCAGCCATTGATCATTGGCCGGGGCATCGACGATGTGGCAATCACGGTGCTGACCCTGTCGCCGGACAAGGCAGTCGCGGAGCGCTGGAACGACACCGCGCTTTATAACATCGCAGATGAATTGCGCGTCGAGCTGTCCAAGCTCGATGACGTGGGCCTGACCTACATCGTGGGTGGCCAGACCGATCAGATCCGCGTCGAGCCAAACCCGGAAAAGCTGGCCCTTTACGGCATCACCCTGCAGCAACTCGTCGGCAAGGTAGAGGCAGCCAACACCTCCTTCATGGTCAGCAACCTGCGGGAACGCAACAAGAGCCTTCCTGTTGCCGTTGGCCAAACCCTTCATGGCATTCCGGACATCGGCTTGTTGTTGCTCACCTCGCGCGACAATCGACCGGTCTATGTCAAGGACGTGGCCAAGGTCATCGTTGGCAACAGCCAGAATGACCAGCGCGTCTGGCATCTGACGCCCAAGGACGGCGGCGGCTTTGAACGCCTGCCTGCGGTTTCGCTCGCAATCGCCAAACGCAAGGGTGCCAACGCGGTCAACATCGCACACGCCATTGAAACCCGAGTCGAGCAGCTCAAGGGCCAGATCATTCCCGAGGGCGTCAAGGTCGACGTGACCCGCAACTATGGTGAAACAGCCAACGAAAAAGCCAACGAGCTCCTGTATCACCTTGGTCTTGCGACGATCTCCATCGTCATCCTCGTTGGGGTCGCCATTGGTATCCGTGAAGGGATCGTGGTTTTCATCGTCATTCCGACAACGATCCTCTTGACCCTCGCTGCGGCCTATCTGATGGGCTATACCATCAACCGCGTCTCGCTCTTCGCGCTTATCTTCGCCATCGGCATTCTCGTCGACGACGCGATCGTGATGATCGAGAATATCTCCCGTCACTGGGCCATGGGCGATGGCCGCTCAAAAATTCAGGCCGCCATCGAAGGCGTGGCAGAGGTCGGCAACCCCACTGTTGTCGCAACGCTCACCGTTGTCGCAGCCCTGCTGCCAATGATGTTCGTCTCGGGCATGATGGGCCCCTACATGAGCCCGATCCCGGCAGTCGCCTCCGCAGCAATGGTGCTGTCCTTCTTCGTCGCCGTCATGCTGACCCCGTGGCTGATGAATATCTTCGGCAAGCCCGGCCACAGCGAAGCCGCAGACGGTGGCATTCTGGGCCGCAGCTATCGTCTCGTTGCCCGTCCGATCCTGTCGGGCAGGGGACGCTCATGGGCTTTCCTTCTGATCGTTGGCGGGGCGACAATCGCGTCGACCCTCCTGATCTACACCAAGCACGTCACCGTCAAGCTGCTGCCGTTCGACAACAAGTCCGAACTGCAGGTGATCGTCGATCTGCCCGAAGGCTCCACCCTCGAGACGACCGACCGTATTCTGACGGAAGCCGCACACCGGCTGGAAGGCATCGAGGAAATCCTCTCGATCCAGTCCCACGCTGGCACAGCAGCTCCCTTCGGCTTCAATGGCCTCGTGCGGCACTATTTCCTCAGGGCCAATCCGGAGCAGGGCGACCTTCAGGTCAATCTGACAGAAAAAGGCGAACGGGACCGCACCAGCCACACAATTGCGCTCGAAATCCGTGGATTGCTCAAGGACCTGCCAGTGCCACAGGGCACCAGTATCAAGGTCGTTGAAGTGCCGCCCGGACCGCCGGTTCTCTCCACGCTTCTGGCTGAAATCTATGGCCCGGATCCGGAAACACGCCGGGCCGTCGCCAGCGAAGTGCGCAAACTGTTCGAAGCGGTTCCCTATATTGTCGACGTCGATGACAGCTTCGGCACACCAGCAACCCGCGCCCGCATCCGCATCGATCAGGACAGCCTTGAATATCACAAGGTCGGTCAGGGCGATGTCTATCAGACCATTCAATACTATCTGAACGGTCAGGTGGTCGGATATTCCCACAAGGGCGGGGGACGCAGGCCGGTCGAGATCGCGGTCAAACCGGACAAGTCCGAGTTGACCCTCTCCGAGCGTCTGCTGACGATCCCGGTGCCCCAGAACGCCATCCCGGGTGACCGCGGTGTCGTGGAGCTGGGTGACGTGGTCCGCATCGACCGCGAGAAGGCCAGCTTCCCGATCTTCCGCCACAATGGCCGCTCGGCCGAAATGGTGCAGGCCGACCTTGCCGGGGACTTTGAAGCTCCCATCTACGGCATGCTCGCCGTACAGCAGGAAATCGACGCCCATGACTGGGGTGATCTACCCAAACCAAAGATCATCCTGCATGGCCAACCTGCGGACGAGTCCGAGGTCGCCTTGCTGTGGGACGGGGAATGGGAAGTCACATGGGTGACCTTCCGCGACATGGGTGCGGCCTTTGCCATTGCGATCCTCGCCATCTATGCGCTCGTGGTCGCACAGTTCCATTCGTTCCGCGTGCCTCTGGTGGTGCTGACTCCCATCCCGTTGACCCTGATCGGCATAATGATCGGCCATTGGCTGTTCAATGCGCCCTTCACGGCGACCTCGATGATCGGCTTCATCGCACTAGCAGGTATTATCGTCAGGAACTCGATCCTTCTGGTCGATTTCGTTGGTCATGAAAAGGGCTCTGGACGTCCGCTGAAAGATGTCCTGCTTGAGGCCGGGTCCATCCGCTTCAAGCCGATCATGTTGACAGCACTCGCCGCCATGATCGGGGCAGCTGTGATCCTCGCCGACCCGATTTTCCAGGGGCTGGCCATTTCGCTGCTCTTCGGTCTGGCGTCCTCCACGCTGCTGACGGTTCTGGTTATCCCGGCCATCTATGTGGCCCTGAAGGGATCAACCAAGCCCACGTAGGCGGCGCTTAAAACTTAAAGCAAACAAAGAAAAAGCCTGACACATCGCGTCAGGCTTTTTCATTTGCAATGATTGGAACGTTGGCTCGAAACGATCAGCCACCCATGATGGCCTTCACGCCATCGGCAATGAACTGGACCGACAGGGCGGACAGGAGAACGCCAAGCAGGCGCGTCAGAATATTGCGGCCATTGTCCCCCAGCATCTTCTCGACCCAGCCGGAGATGACAAAAGTCAGAAGCACCAGAAACAGCACAAAGCCGATCACGAACAGCACCGACCCCATCTTGACCCAATCAGAGGTCTGAGAGGATAGGAGCAACACCGCAGAGATTGCCCCGGGGCCGGAGATGAGCGGGATAGCCAACGGGAACACTGCGATGTTGTGCATCTCGTCATCGGACATTGCCTGCTCGGCCGTCTTGGATTTGCGTTCCTTGCGCTTCTCAAACACCATCTCGAAGGCAATCACGAACAACAAGATGCCACCCGCAATCCTGAAGGCTGGAAGCGAGATACCAAGCAACGAGAGAATCACCTGACCCACGAGGGCAAAGGTGAGCAGGATCCCGGCGGCAACAATCACCGAGCGAATGCCGATCTGGATCCGCTCCTGTTTGGTGGCTCCACTGGTCACTGCCAGAAAAATGGGCGCAAGACCGATGGGATCGATCGTCACGAACAATGTGGCAAAGGCATTCAGCATCATGTCAAAAGGCAACATTTTCAGAGCTTTCCAGTCGTTTCAGAACAAACGAACCCACTTGAACGGCAGAATTGGTTGCATCGATCTACGATACGCGCGATGCGCCGGAATAGCAGGAACGGGCACAGGCATCAATCCCAACCAAACTTGCTCACAGGGTAAGGCCAAAGTTTTGCCGCCAGACCATAAATCGGCTATACAGAACTACCTTTTTGACAAGGATTCGAGACACGCCTTTGACAGATATAAATGACACGACTACGGGCGACGGATCTCCCTCCGATATTAAGCCCGTCTCCATTACAGAAGAGATGAAGCGCAGCTATCTCGATTACGCCATGAGCGTGATCGTGAGCCGTGCGCTACCAGACGTCCGCGATGGTCTCAAGCCAGTTCACCGCCGCATTCTCTATTCGATGCATGAAAACGGCTATGAGTGGAACAAGGGTTACCGCAAGTCCGCTCGCGTCGTCGGTGACGTCATGGGTAAATATCACCCCCATGGTGACAGTGCGATCTATGACGCCTTGGTCCGCATGACGCAGGATTTCTCCCTGCGTGTGCCGCTGATCGAGGGGCAGGGCAACTTCGGCTCTGTCGACGGCGACAGCGCCGCTGCCATGCGTTACACGGAATGTCGTCTGGAGAAAATCGCCACTACCTTGCTTGGCGATCTCGACAAGGACACCGTCGACTTCAACGACAACTACGATTCCACCGAGAGCGAACCTGTGGTTCTGCCGGCCCGTTTCCCGAACCTTCTGGTCAACGGGGCAGGTGGCATCGCGGTCGGCATGGCAACCAACATCCCGCCGCACAATCTGGGCGAGGTGATCGATGCCTCTATCGCGCTGATCGATGAACCGGCCATGTCACCCGAAGAGCTGATGGAAATCGTTCCCGGTCCCGACTTCCCGACTGGCGGCATCATTCTGGGCCGTGCGGGCATTCGCAGCGCCTACAACACCGGCCGTGGCTCGGTCATGATGCGCGGCAAGGTCGATGTCGAGGAAATCCGCAAGGACCGCATGGCCCTCGTGGTCACCGAGATCCCCTATCAGGTCAACAAGGCCACGATGATCGAGAAGATCGCCGAAGCCGTGCGCGACAAGCGCATCGAGGGCATCTCCGACATTCGTGACGAGTCCGACCGTCAGGGCATGCGCGTCGTTATCGAACTGAAACGCGACGCCGTTCCCGACGTGGTTCTCAACCAGCTCTACCGTTTCAGCCAGTTGCAGACTTCCTTTGGCTGCAACATGGTCGCCTTGAACGGCGGCAAACCAGAGCTGTTGAATCTCAGAGACATACTTGTCGCCTTCAACGCCTTCCGCGAGGAAGTTGTCAGCCGCCGTACCAAGTATCTCCTGAACAAGGCCCGTGAACGCGCTCACGTCTTGGTTGGTCTGGCCATCGCGGTTGCCAACATCGACGAGATCATCAAGCTGATCCGCCAGGCTCCCGACCCGGCAACCGCCCGCGAACAGCTCATGGTGCGCCGCTGGGAAGCTCGTGACATCGAACCGCTGATCCTTCTGATCGACGACCCGCGACACAAGCTCAACGAAGACGGCACCTACAATCTGTCCGAAGAGCAGGCTCGCGCCATCCTCGATCTGCGCCTGCAGCGCCTGACCGCTCTTGGCCGGGACGAAGTCGGCGACGAGCTCAATTCTCTGGGTGAAAAGATCTCCGACTATCTCGACATTCTACGCTCCCGCGAACGTATCTATGCGATCGTCAAGGAAGAGATGCTCGAGCTGAAGGCTGAGTTCGCAACCCCGCGCAAGACCGAGATCATCGAAGGCGGAGCAGACTTCGACGACGAAGACCTCATACAGCGCGAAGACATGGTCGTGACCGTCTCTCACGCGGGCTACATCAAGCGCGTGCCGCTTTCCACCTACCGCGCCCAGCGCCGGGGTGGCAAGGGCCGTTCGGGCATGGCAATGAAGGACGAGGATTTCGTCACGCGGCTGTTCGTGGGCAACACCCACACACCCGTGCTCTTTTTCTCCTCACGCGGCATCGCCTACAAGATGAAGGTCTGGCGCCTGCCGCTGTCGGCACCGCAAGGCAAGGGCAAGGCCCTGATCAACCTGCTGCCATTGCAGCAGGGCGAACGCATCACCTCCATTCTTCCTCTGCCGGAAGACGAGGAGAGCTGGGAAACGCTCGATCTGATGTTTGCCACGATCTCCGGCTCCGTCCGCCGCAACAAGCTATCAGACTTCAAGCTGGTCAATCGCAACGGCAAGATCGCGATGAAGTTCGAGGATGGACCGGACGGTGTGCCTGAAGATGGCATTGTCGGTGTCGAGACCTGCGACGCAACCGATGACGTCCTCTTGACCACAGCAAAAGGCCAGTGCATCCGCTTCCCCGTCGAAGACGTTCGCGTCTTCCAGTCCCGTGGCTCCACAGGGGTGCGCGGCATCCGGCTGGAAGAGGACGACAAGGTTATCTCCATGTCGATCCTGCGCCACTTCGAAGCAACGCCGGAAGAACGCACCGAATATCTGCGTCAGGCCAATGCCGCCCGCAGAGCCCTCAATGGCGAAGACGCCAGTGACGCTCCGCTGGAAACGCCAGCCGCCTCGCTGCCGGTCGAACGCTATGCCGAAATGGGTGGCTCAGAACAGTTTGTTCTGACGATCTCCGAGAACGGCTACGGCAAACGCACCTCGTCCTACGAGTACCGGACGTCTGGTCGCGGCGGCAAGGGCATCGTTGCCATGACGGTGAATGAGCGCAACGGCAGACTGATCGCCAGCTTCCCGGCTGAGGAAAGCGACCAGATCATGCTGGTCACCAACGCCGGTCAGCTCATTCGCTGCCCGATTGACGGCATCCGCATTGCCGGACGCTCCACGCAAGGCGTGACGGTCTTCAAGACCCGTGAGGATGAGCAGGTTGTGTCTGTCGAACGCATTTCCGAAGTGGACCATGAAGAGGGGGATGAAGACATCACCTCCAATGATGGAACACCACCAGAAACGCCTCCTGAAACCGGACCATCCGAAGAGTGATGTCTGAAAGTTTCAGTGGAAAAGAAAACGGGGCCTCAAAGGCCCCGTTTTTTTTGATCTGCCGCGAAGCAAATCGCGAAAAGCAGTCCAAACAAAAGAGGCCTCGCGGGCCTCTTTGAACAATTTCAGATGGGTTGAGCCTTAGAAAGGCCACCCCTTATATCTAGACGCAGCCCTGAGCCCCTTTGACAGCAATACAGGCATTGCTATCGAAAGACATGGTCAGAGATGAATTGGACAGCGACAGCGGTGTGCCATAACCGTCTGAAAGTGCGGAAGTTCCGCTTACTGCGATGAAAGTCAGCCCCAGAACACAGATCAGAATGCCCGTTGCGACCATCAACTGAGTTTTTGTCAAAGTTGCCATCTTGTTACCCCTTGCCCCCATTTTGCCTTTGTGCAGTTAACAAACTTTTAGCCGTATGTACATGAAAGAGGCATGATTGTTTTGTTCATCAGCCATTCATGTTTAACAAGCCTACACAGTAAAGACGCAGCTGCTCATTATTTGGTTCAAATTTATTTTGCAAGCAGCTTCCGGTAGTCGATTCTGGCTTGTGATAGAAGAGGGGGAACGCTATGGAGGGGAACCATGTCGAAAAAAACCGCACTTTATCCCGGATCTTTTGATCCGATCACTTTGGGACACCTGGACATCGTTCGCCGGGCCTGTCACGTCGTTGACAAACTTGTGATCGCGATCGGGGTCCATCATGGCAAGAAGCCCTTCTTTTCAACAGAGGAACGCTTCGATCTGGTCCATCAGGTTGTGCTGCCGATTGCCCGCAAAACGGACACCGAACTCGAGGTCATCTCGTTCGATGATCTGGTCATCAATGCCGCCATCAGGACCGGTTCCAACATCATGATCCGCGGCTTGCGCGACGGCACCGATTTTGACTATGAGATGCAAATGGCGGGCATGAACGAAACGATTGCCCCGGCCGTGCAGACCATATATTTGCCATCAAGCGGCGCCGTTCGCCATATTGCCGCCAGTCTGGTCCGGCAGGTTGCGATCATGGGAGGGGACATTTCTCCCTTCGTACCCAAGGCCGTCAAAGACGCCTTTGATAAAAAGCTCTTATCTTGACAGGAACACTCATGACCGAGCTACGCAAACTAGCAGCCCTCTTCATGCTCATTGCAGCAACCATGCTGGCAGCCCCGCTGTCCGCTCAGGCAGAAGAAAAGATCCAGCTTGATACGGCCTATGGCCCCGTCATCATCAAGCTGCGTCCCGATCTTGCGCCAAACCATGTGGAGCGCATCAAGACGCTGACCAAGCAGGGCTTCTACAATGGCCTCAAGTTCCATCGGGTCATTGATGGCTTCATGGCCCAGACCGGCGACCCACGCGGCAATGGCACCGGCGGCTCCGACATGCCCGATCTGAAAGCTGAGTTCAGCCCACGCCCCTTCGAACGCGGCGTGGTGGGCATGGCCCGCTCCATGAACCCGGACAGCGCCAACAGCCAGTTTTTCATCATGTTCGCCAACGCCTCCTGGCTCAACGGTCAATACACCGTCTGGGGCGAGGTGGAATCAGGCATGGACTTCATCGACAAGCTCCACAAGGGCGAACCTCCGGCAAATCCGGATGTCATCGTCAAAATGCAGGTCATCGACCAATAGGCCTCGGCCCTTCTACTGACATTTCCCGTCAGCGGCTCATCAGGGATGGCTGACGGGACAAACCCACTTACTAAACTCAAGGAACAGACCATTGGCAGAGATCAAAGATCCCGAAAATACGCTCGTAATGGAGACCACCAAAGGCAAGGTTGTTATCGAACTGCGCCCGGACCTCGCACCGGCTCACTGTGAGCGCCTCAAGGAACTGTCACGCGAAGGCTTTTATGACGGCATCGTCTTCCACCGCGTGATCGACGGCTTCATGGCTCAGGTCGGCTGCCCCCATGGCACCGGCACCGGCGGCTCCGACAAGCCGAACCTGAAAGCCGAGTTCAACCCGACCAAACATGTTCGCGGGTCCTGCTCCATGGCCCGCGCGATGGATCCGAACTCCGCCAACAGCCAGTTCTTCATCTGCTTTGACACCGCTCCTTGGCTCGACAACCAGTATACCTACTGGGGGCAGGTCATCGACGGGATGGAAAACATCGACAAGATCAAGCGCGGCGAACCGGTTCAGGATCCCGACAGTATCGTCTCGATGAAGGTCGCAGCCGACCTCTAAATCGCACAATCAAGAAGCCCGGACAGGAGATGCGGCACCACGCCTGCGCCCAGTCCGGGCTTTTTCGTGCCTGCTGTCTGGCTGCAGTGCCGGGCATAGCCCGACCCGAAACCGCCACAAACGCCTTGAACTCGCGCTGAATGCGGGCTAAGAACCCGTCCCATTCACCGATAGGAACAGGACACTGACAGATCCCCCATTCGCGACCGGATCTTCTTGGACCAGCAAACCTGCCAGCCACAAGATGAGCGACAGGAGCCACCTCGGCTCGATGGCGCTTGAAGGACAAACCGAACCGATGCTCGTCAATCTTTTCGACTTCAACCTCCCACCCGAGTGCATCGCCCTGCGACCGCACAATCCGCGTGACGAGGCCAAGCTTCTGTTTGTCCCCGAGAATGGCCCGTTCGAGGACCACCGGGTTCTGGAACTGCCGGATTTCCTCAATCCCGGCGATGCCCTGATCTTCAACGACACTAAGGTCATTCCCGCCGAGCTGGAAGGCACGCGCGTGCGCGACGACATCCGCGCCGGGGTGCATTTCAACCTCCACAAGCGCGAAGACCTTTCAAGCTGGCGCGCCTTTGCCCGCCCGGCCAAGAAGGTCTTGCTCGGTGACCGGATCGAATTTGGCGACCGCCTCAGCGCCATCATCAGCGAGAAGGGCGACGCCGGCGAGGTTGTCTTGCGCTTTGATTGCGAAGGCCAGGCGCTGGACGCAGCCATTGCCGAGGTCGGGCATGTGCCATTGCCGCCCTACATCGCTTCAAAACGCGCTGAGGACGACCGCGACAAGACCGACTATCAGACGATCTACGCGAGGGAAAAAGGCGCTGTAGCGGCGCCTACGGCTGGTCTTCATTTCACCGACCGCCTGTTCGAGAAGTTGGACACCAAGGGCATCGAACGCCATTTCGTTACGCTGCATGTCGGGGCTGGGACCTTCTTGCCGGTCAAGGCCGACGACACAGAAGACCACAAAATGCATGCCGAGTGGGGTGTCATCACACCTGAACTCGCCGAACACCTGAACGCAGTTCACGCCCGGGGCAACAGGATCATCGCGGTCGGCACCACATCCCTACGCCTGCTGGAAAGCGCGACGGATCCCGACGGCACGATCCGGCCCTTCAGCGGCGACACGGACATCTTCATCACGCCGGGCTACCGGTTCCGTGCCATTGACGGTCTGATGACCAATTTCCATCTGCCCAAATCGACGCTCTTCATGCTGGTCTCGGCCATCATGGGACAGGAGCGCATGCAGGCTGCCTATGCTCACGCCATCGACAATGGCTATCGTTTCTATTCTTACGGAGACTCCTCGCTGCTGCTCCGCGCCTGACAGGCGAGCCGAAGCGCAAGAGGGAAGCATGATCATGACACAACAATCCACGACTGACTCAGCAACACCGCCCGCCAACGCCGATCGCATGGGCCTTGGCCAACCTTTGCCCGATCCGCGCCCGAGCGACTTTACCTTCAAGCTGCATGCGACCGATGGCGCGGCCCGCTGCGGCGAGGTCTCCATGCCACGCGGTGTCATCCGCACCCCGGCCTTCATGCCGGTCGGCACGGCGGCGACGGTCAAATTCATGTATCCCGGTCAGGTTCGGGATCTGGGTGCCGACGTGATCCTTGGCAACACCTACCACCTCATGCTGCGCCCCGGCGCTGAGCGCATCGCCGAGCTTGGCGGCCTGCACAAATTCGCCAACTGGCCTTACCCGATCCTCACCGATTCCGGTGGCTTTCAGGTCATGTCACTGGCCCAATTGCGCAAGATGAGCGAGAAGGGCGTCGAGTTCAAATCCCACATCGACGGCGTCAAATACATGATGACGCCGGAGCGCTCCATCGAGATCCAGTGCCTGCTCGGCTCCGACATCCAGATGCAGCTCGACGAATGCACGCGCCTGCCTGCGACCGAGGACGAGATCGAGAAAGCCATGCAGCTCTCCCTGCGCTGGGCAGAGCGCTGCAAGACCCAGTTCGGCGACAGACCGGGACAGGCCATGTTCGGCATCGTTCAAGGCGGCGATATCCCGCGCCTGCGCGAAGAATCCGCTCTTGCCCTCAAAGCCATGGATCTAAAAGGTTATTCCATCGGCGGCCTCGCCGTGGGAGAGCCGCAAGCCGTGATGCTCGACATGCTCGGCGTCACCTGTCCCCTGTTGCCAGAGGATAAGCCCCGTTATCTCATGGGGGTTGGTACACCGGACGATCTCATCGAATCCGTCAGCCGCGGCGTCGACATGTTCGACTGCGTGATGCCGACACGGGCAGGGCGCCATGGCCTTGCCTACACCCGGTTCGGCAAGATCAATCTCAAGAATGCTCGCCACAAGGACGATCATCGCCCGCTCGATCCGGAAAGCACCTGTCCGGCCGCGCGCGACTATTCGCGCGCCTATCTCTATCATCTGGTGAAATCAAACGAAGCACTGGGCTCCATGCTGCTGACATGGAACAATCTCGCCTATTATCAGGCGCTGATGCAGGGCATGCGGGATGCCATCAAAGAGGGCCGGTTTACGGATCACAAGGCCGCCGTCAAGGAAGCCTGGACCCGGGGAGACATTCCGGCTCTCTAGAATGCCTCATATCGCTGGTTCGCGTTAAGAACACTCTTCAGATGACATCCCGCCGTCGGGAGGATGACGCACGCCACATTCCGACTGGCGCTAGGTCGGATCCCCGGGAGCATGCTCGATGATGGTGGAAATGATCCGCCAGTCACCGTTCCCGATGTGTTGCAAACCATAGGATAGCCTCCAACGATTGCCCTTGCTGTCCGTCAGATAGCCATGCTGTATCGGCACACTGCCATCGAGGCTCAGGCCATCGAAATTGAAGGCCTTGGCGTGCACCACGGGAATGTAGCGAATCGAGAAAAAGGCAAGCATGTGGTCGGGGGACTCGAATGCTTCCTGTGTCTTCTTGGTAAAGGTCTGGGAGAACAAATCAGCGCGTTGCTGATTGAGGCTCGCGATATGCAGTTTCACCACGAACTGGATGGTCTTGCGATCGACGTCGGTGACCTGAAGTCTGTCCGCGTCAGTCTTGTCAGCCTTGGCCGTAACGATCTTGGCAGGCTCCTGAGGGACGGCATTCTCGGCACTGATAGCGGGTTGCACAGCCATGGCTGCCAAGCAGATACCAGCGCCAAATAGGACATGTTTCATGACATGACTCCGTATCTGGTTGGCTTCTTCTTCTCCTTTGATATGTCCCGACTTCATGGGGTGCTTCTTGTCTGAGCACCTGAAAAGTGTAACGCAATTTGTGCGCCTTACGAAGAAAATCACAATAATTTGAGTTGGATGAGAGAATTTATCGAGCCGATTGCATTTTCGACCAAATGCAATCCATGCGTCACAACGTAGCAATTTCAAGTCATTAGATTGTCACAAAAGAACTTGGACAGATGCACAGATTGCGCTGTGAATAAGTGTGTTTCACAGTCATTTCGACATCAAAGCGGGAGAGACTGAGCGTTAATCGTCAATTACCGAATGGAATCAAACAGCTTCGAAGCCTGTCAGCCAGCCACTGTGAAATCAGATATTGTGATGGGAAAGGGGATGGTATGCCCGGAAGGATTCGAACCTTCGACCGTCCGATTAAAAGTCGGATGCTCTACCAACTGAGCTACGGGCACATGCCAAAGACAGGTCGAAACACTCAACGCTGCCACCAAACAATCAGGTTGGCTTCTTGTAGCAGATAATTCCTCTCAGTCGAGGTTTCTGCGCCGAGAAAAACTGTTTTCTACAGCTAATTCCAACCAGATCCTTTGCCACCAGCGTGACCTACAAAATCAACAGCTCTTCGCGCTTCTGAGAGCGTCGGGAAGGCGCAGATTTTGAGGGAAGCATGGTATGCCCGGAAGGATTCGAACCTTCGACCGTCCGATTAAAAGTCGGATGCTCTACCAACTGAGCTACGGGCACGCCGTGGTGGTGAGCGCCTTTGTAACGGATTTTTCCGCCCAGTCAACACCAACACCGAATTCATTTGATTTTTCATGGGAAAACTCGATTGCGGTCATAAATCCGTGATTTCGCGCCAGTAGCTGACCTTTTTCAGCCAAAATGGCAGTGTTTGGTTCAACAAAGCAGGGCTCACGATGCGACGGCCTGCCTCATGTCGGAGGCACGACAAAGCGGGATATCGTGCGCTCACGAGGCGTGGCACAGACCGTGCAATCAACCCGGTGAAACCCGTGCGCAACCACAATAGCAAGGGCGTGATTGGACATTGATGACGCGAAAGGCTAAGCAGGAACGAATGGCCCGATCTGTGCCTTAAGGAGGCACATTCGGCAGGTTGACCGGCACGAGAAAAGCTTTGATCCAAGAGAATTTGAGCCAAGAGAAGTGGAGTAGACAAGATGGTCTTTGACGTAACAATCCCCGGAGCCTTTTTGGCGGGATTGATCTCCTTCATTTCACCCTGCGTCCTGCCACTTGTGCCGCCCTATCTGTGCTATATCGCCGGTGTCTCGATGGATGAGTTCACCGGCAACAACGACAAACAGAGAGCCGCCACACAGGTCTTCTTCTCCGCCTTTGCCTTCGTTCTCGGCTTCTCGACCATCTTCGTCCTGCTCGGAGCAGGGGCCTCGGTGATCGGGCAGTATCTCAAGATGCACATTGGCATCCTGTCCTATGTCGCAGGCGCGATCATCATCATCATGGGCCTGCATTTCCTCGGCGTCTTCCGCATCGGCTTCCTCTATCGCGAGGCACGGGTCAATGTCACCCGCAAACCGGCGGGTCTCGTCGGTGCCTATCTCATCGGGCTGGCCTTTGCCTTCGGCTGGACGCCCTGCATCGGGCCGGTTCTGGCGACCATTCTCGCCATCGCCGGGTCGGAGGAAAACATTCAGCAGGGGATGATCCTGCTCACCGCCTACAGTCTTGGCCTCGGCATCCCGTTTCTGCTGGCAGCAGCCTTCGCGGGCAAGTTCACCAGCATGATGGGGGGCCTGCGCAAGCATATGGGCACCGTCGAGAAGGCCATGGGCGGACTTCTGGTTCTGACGGGCATCCTGTTCGTTACGGGTCAGGTGCAGAATGCGGCCTTCTGGCTGCAGGAAATGTTGCCCGGCCTCAGCGCAATCGGCTGATTGATCGGCCCTTCTATCAGCGCGTCAGCCATTGCGGCAGGAACCGGGCCGGTAATGTTGCCAGCATCACACCTGTCATCACCAGTACCAGCCCGAAGAAGTGGAAAGTGTGGAATTCTTCCTTGAGGAAGGTGACCGCCAGCAACACCCCGACCGGCGGCAGCAGATAGAGCACCATCCCGGCAATCGACGGCCCGAGAATCTTGATGCAATAAAGGTATGTGAGGAACGACAGCAGCGAGGCTGACAGCGCCAGACCAGCTATGCTGAGCCATTGATCAAGGCCAAGAGGAAGGCCATGGTTGGCAACCTCGAACACCATGATCGGGATCTGGATGAACGCACCGACGATCGCCACAATCGCAAACATGCCGACCACTGGAACCGCCTGTAGCGACTCGGTCTTGGAAATCACCGAATAGACAGCAAATCCGGCAGCGGCCAGCACGAACAGCAGATCGCCGACGTTGAAGTGGATATTCAGCATCACCTCGATGCTGCCCTTGAAGATGATGCAGAGAATCCCCGCCATGGCGAACAGGATCCCGGCGATCTCGCGCGAGGAAATCCGCCGCCCGCGAAACAGCCATTCCATAACGATGATCAGAACGGGAGACGCGGTGTAGATCAGCGTGCCGTTGGTCGCTGAGGTATATTTGAGCGACCAATAGACACCGGCCCCGCACGGCACCATCAGAAGGAAACCATTGATCAGGAGAAGCCGCCATTGCTTGAGCAGTGTGGGCCAACTGTCCCGCATGCCTTTATAGGCAAAGGGCAGGATCATCACGAAAGCCAGTCCCCAGCGCAGGAACGTCAGCGTGAATGGCTCGACAGTTTGCACTGCCACCGCACCGATGATGATGTTGGAGGCCATGAAAACGGGGCAGATAAACAGGAACAGATAGGCCAGAGCGGTGGGAGACACGAGAGTGGACTTTCAACGAGAAGGCGGGGCTTTTTGTTCTTTATAGACGAAATCCGACCCGGAACAATCGCCAGATTGCGCACACACCCCATAGAGACGGGTTTGATGGCGTCTGATTATGAGGAATGTGCGGTAGAGGAGCCTAGTTCAACGCCAAATCCTGTCCGCGATAGGTCGCGACATTGCAAGCATAATTCTGGAACTTGAGCCGTGCGCACAGGGCAGCAGCATCGGCCGCATTCTGGATGGGACCGACGATCAGGTTGAGTGAGATCCGGCTATTGGCCCCCTGAGACACCCAGGTGCGCGGGGAAAGGTCTCCAAGGAGATCCTTTTGCGAACCGGACACCTCTTTCCAAGCAGCCTCAATCTCGGAGAAGGAGACGAAGCTACCAAGATCAAGACCAAAGGCCGTGCGGCTGGCCTCTGTCGCCTGCGCCGGTTTTGCCACGACTTCGCTTTGTGGATCAATGGCCCCTTCTGGGAACTTTCCGTCCCCGACCAGATCGATCGGTTTCACGCGCGGCAACATTGGCTCCGGAGTCTTCTGCTTCTCGGCCGTGTCAATGTCGAGCGGCTCTTCGCGCACCTGAACCGAAGCGCTCACAGCCCGTTTCCCTGAACTCTGCAGGGTATCCAACGCCTCGCCAGCCCGGGGCACAGAAGGCGTGGAGCGAATGGATCCGGTCGCCTGCAAATCAATGACCTGCTCCGGCATGGCCTGATGGCCATTCACGATCATCGGAGCGGCATTGTCTCGCCGGGGCAGCTGCACCACCCGCACATCACGCTCATTGGCATCCTGATTGAGTTCCAGCTTCACAAGCCGCTGCTGTAAGCGATTATTCTCATCCCTCAGACGCCGGGTGCTGACGTGAAACGCCGCAACTTCCTGCTTCAGGGAGCGCAATTCCTCAAGAACTGCCTGTAGCTGATCGGAAGACTGATCACCAGATTTGAGGAAGGGATCGAAGGACTTGTTCTGCTGATCCACGAGACCGGACTGGGGCCGATTGTCGAGCCCGTTTTGACGGTTGGGGACCGACCCAGTTACAAGACGCGCCTCACCGTTATCCAAAGTCGCTACGACGTTGGAATCCCTTGCGGTGTCGCCATTGTCATCCACCATCGTCAATGTAACCAAACCAATCAGGACTGCCGCAAATGCCCAACCGGCCATCATGGTCACATCGAAAATGGTTTTGCCTGGCAGCGCCATCTCTTCGAGTGCCTCCTTGAGACGCGAATCTTTTGTTTCACGCTTTGTTAAGCAAAGTCTTTTTTTGTGCATCCCGCAAGACTGTTCTATGAACTGTCTCAATTGATCCTTAGTTAATCTTGGATTAGCGATATATATCGAATTTTTCCGTCTCAAGGAGAGCACCCATGACGCGCCGCACTTGTCAGGCAATCATTCTGGCCGCAGGGCAGGGAACCCGCATGAAATCGGACAAACCCAAGGTTCTGCATGAAGTGGCAGGTCTGTCCATGGTCGGCCATGTCACCAAGGCGGCAAGCAAATCCGGCGTCGATCTGATCTCCGTCGTCGTCGGCCCGGACATGGATGCCGTCCACAGGGAAGCCAACAACGCTCACCCGACAGTCAATGCTCACGTCCAGACCGAACGGCTCGGCACAGCCCACGCCGTACTGGCGGCTCGCCCGGACCTGATTGAAGCCAAGGACGATGTGCTCGTGCTGTTTGGGGATACGCCGCTCCTGACCTCCGAGACCCTTCTTTCTGTCAGGGAAAAACTGGCCAAAAGCAATGATGTCGTCGTGCTTGGCTTCCGCCCGGCAGTCCCGGACCCTTACGGTCGCCTGATCGAGAAAAACGGAAAGCTGGTTGCCATCCGCGAGGCCAAGGATTGCACGTCTGAGGAGCTCGCCATCACCTTTTGTAACGGCGGCATCATGGGCTTTTCCGGCAAGCATGTCCTCGAACTGCTCGATGCCATCGAAGACACCAATGCCCAGAAGGAATTCTACCTCACCGATGCTGTTGAAAAGGCCAATGAGAAGGGTCTTATGGTCACCGCGCTTGAAGCGGATGAGGAAGAGTTGCAAGGGGTCAACACCCGCCAGCATCTGGCCAATGTGGAAGCCTCGTTTCAGGTTCGCGCCCGCCTTGAGGCCATGGCGAATGGTGCAACTCTGATCGCACCCGAAACCGTCTTTTTCTCCTATGATACAAAACTGGGCAAAGACGTCGTCATCGAACCCAATGTGATCTTCGCACCCGGCGTGACTATCGCTGACAATGTGACGATCAGGGCCTTCAGCCATCTCGAATCGGCCACCGTTGCCGAAGGCTGTGTGATCGGTCCCTATGCCCGTCTGCGACCGGGAACCGAGCTTGAGAAGGGGGCCAAGATCGGCAACTTCGTCGAACTGAAAAAAACCCGCGTCGAGAAGGGCGCCAAGGTCAATCATCTCTCCTATATCGGCGACGCCCGCGTGGGCGAAAAAGCCAACATCGGAGCAGGGACCATTACCTGCAATTATGACGGCTTTGACAAGTTCAAGACCGACATCGGCAAGGGCGCCTTCATTGGCTCGAACACGGCTCTCGTGGCCCCGGCGACCATTGGCGACGGTGCTTTCATCGGTGCTGGCAGCGTGATCACGGGGCCGGTGGCAGCCGACGATCTCGCCTTTACCCGCGCACCGGTCATCGTCAAATCCGGCTGGGCTGCGTCCTTCCGCGCCAAGAAGGCGCAGAAGTCGAAAAAATGAGCCAAAACAGTCCGTCCAGCGCAACTGGGCAGACCCTCGTTAGAAATTGCAACGGGATTTGATTTCCGAAATCCCGCCTCTTTGGTTTACCCAATATTTAACAAAGTTCATTGCTCAGGAAAGTAATTGCTATGTGTGGCATTGTCGGAATTCTTGGAAAGACCTCGGTTGCACCTCAACTTGTGGATGCGTTAAAGCGGCTTGAGTATCGCGGCTATGATTCTGCCGGTGTCGCAACCATCTCGGACGGTCAGCTGGGCCGCAGACGGGCTCCGGGCAAGCTGCGCAATCTCGAACAGCTGCTCGAAGGCAATCCGCTGCCGGGCACCATCGGCATCGGCCACACCCGCTGGGCCACCCATGGCATTCCCAACGAGACCAACGCCCACCCGCATCAGGCTGGCAACGTCGCCGCCGTTCACAACGGCATCATTGAGAATTTCCGCGAACTTCGCGACGAACTGACCGCCAAGGGACACCGGTTCGAAACCGAAACCGACACCGAGACCGTCGTCCACCTTATCCAGTCCGAGCAGAAAGCAGGCAAGGCCCCGGTCGAGGCTGTGGCGGCTGTTCTTGGACGCCTCCATGGAGCATTTTCACTCGCCATCATCTTCGGCGGCGAAGAGGATCTGATGATCGGCGCTCGCCGTGGCTCACCTCTGGCAGTCGGCCACGGAGAAGGCGAGATGTTCCTCGGCTCAGACGCCTTTGCCCTTGCGCCCTTCACCGACGAGATCACCTATCTCGACGAAGGTGACTGGGTGGTGCTCAGCCGCACCTCGATGCAGATCTATGACGAGGCCAACAATCCGGTCAGCCGCGCCAAAACCACCGCGATGGCCTCGGCCAACATCGTTGAGAAGGGCAACTACAAGCATTTCATGGAAAAGGAAATGCATGAGCAGCCCGAAGTCATCCAGCACACGCTCGCCCATTACGTCGACTTCGCTGGCGGCACCGTGCGCCTTGCCAAGGCGCTGCCGTTCGACTTCGCCCAACTGAGCCGCATCGCCATGAGCGCCTGTGGCACGGCCTATTATGCCGGTGTGATCGCCAAATACTGGTTCGAAAAGATCGCACGCATCCCGGTCGATATCGATGTCGCTTCCGAATTCCGCTATCGCGAGATGCCGCTTGAGAAAAACGGTCTGGCGCTGTTCATCTCCCAGTCGGGAGAAACGGCAGACACACTAGCCTCCTTGCGCTACTGCCGCTCTCAGGGCCAGCACATCGCCTCGATCGTCAATGTCACCGAAAGCACCATAGCCCGCGAAAGCGACGCCATTTTCCCGACCCTTGCCGGTCCTGAAATCGGTGTGGCCTCGACCAAGGCCTTCACCTGTCAGCTCTCAGTTCTTCTCTCGCTTGCCATCATGGCCGGTCGCGCCCGTGGCACCATCTCGGCTGAGGAAGAACAGGACTACACCAAGGCTTTGAGCGAGCTGCCACGCTTCGTGCGCGAAGCCCTCAAAGCCTCCGGCAGCATATCAGAGCTGGCCCATGATCTTTCCAAGGTCAAGCATGTGCTCTATCTCGGCCGTGGCACCAATTTCCCACTCGCCATGGAAGGAGCCCTGAAGCTCAAGGAAATCTCCTACATCCACGCCGAAGGCTATGCCGCTGGCGAGCTGAAGCACGGCCCCATCGCACTGATCGACGAGACGATGCCGGTAGTCGTTATCGCACCGCACGACAGCTATTATGACAAGACCGTCTCCAACATGCAGGAAGTCGCGGCAAGGGATGGCCGGATCATTCTGATCACCGACCAGATGGGCGCCTACAAGAACGGCCTTGAGGATTGCAAGGTTATCGAGATGCCGACGGTGCCGGAGATCGTCGCGCCGATCGTCTACGCCCTGCCGGTCCAGCTGTTGGCCTATCACACAGCCAACTTCATGGGCACCGATGTAGACCAGCCAAGAAACCTCGCCAAATCCGTGACGGTGGAGTAGGGGCTAGTTGTCCTTTGCCGGTCCATCCGGCCTCGTTCCGACATAAAGGGCGCTGGCGATGAAGAAGATCGCCACGCCCAACAGAAGCCAAACTCCGGGACGAGAGAACAGAACGAACATCACAAACCCCAGTGCCATGCCCGCAAAGGCCAGCCATTTGGCCTTGCGAGGGATCGCCTTATGCTCGTTCCAGGCCACAACTGACGGCCCGAACAAGGGGTGATCCAGCACCCATGCCTCAAGGCGGGGAGAAGATTTGCTGAAAAAATAGACCGCCATGATGAAGAAAATCGTGGAGGGAAGCAGCGGCAGAAACGCCCCCAGCACGCCAATCCCGCAAAGAATGAGACCGAACACCAGATAAAAAGGTCTTTTCAGTCGATCCATTGTCAAGGTTCCGAAGGTGAGGAAAACGGCGCGCGTTGCGGCCAATCCTGCTGGAGATAGCGACGATTGCACGCTTTCGCAACATCCATTGCATATTATTCCTTCTGGATTGCGAGTTAAGTGCTTTGCAGTTTCTTTAAGCCACACTATCTATAATAGACAGGCCTGCTTCATGCGAAGGCCATCCGGGTGTCAAACACGACGAAACGTAATGATAAAGCAAAAAAGCCAAGAAGCAGCGGAACAGACGGAACAGGTCAGACTCGGATTTGGTGCGCGTATGCGCAACTATTTCCTCACCGGCCTCGTCATTGCGGCCCCGATCGGCATCACGATCTATATCACCTGGTCCTTCATCAAGTGGGTCGACGCGCAGGTCAAACCCTACATTCCGCACATTTATAACCCGGATAACTATCTGCCTTTCTCTGTGCCCGGGGTAGGACTGATCTTCTCCATCCTGATCCTGACAATCCTCGGGGCCTTGACCGCGAACTTCGTCGGTCGGTCCTTCGTCACCTTTGGTGAATTGATGGTCGGGCGCATGCCTCTGGTGCGCAATCTCTACAATGCTCTGAAGCAGATCTTCCAGACCGCACTGTCGCAGAAGGGCAAAACCTTCACCAAGGCCGCCGTCATCGAATATCCCCGCCGCGGCCTCTGGGCGCTCGCCTTCATCGCCACGGAGACAAAAGGCGAGGTGGTGCATCGGCTGGCAGAGAAGGACAATTCGTCAGACGGCTATCTCTCGGTCTTCCTGCCGACGACCCCCAACCCGACCTCAGGCTTTTTGCTGTTCGTTCCACGTAAGGACATCATCATTCTCAAGATGAGCGTCGAGGATGCTGCCAAGCTGGTGATTTCCGCCGGTCTCGTGTCGCCCGATTTCATCGAGGACAATGCTGCCGCTGAAGAAGAGGAAAAGGTCGCCCAACTGTTCCGCTCCGAACCCCTCGACGTGCCCGTCGACACGAGTGAGCTTGATGAAGCCATCGGCAAGGTGGAAGCCTCGATCAAGGAAGAAATCTCGGCGGGCGGGTCTGACACCGCACACGAAGAACAGCCCAAACGCGGCCTGTTCGGCCTCGGTCGCAGCCGTAAAGCTGGCGATAACCATAACTAGCGATATAGTTCGGCGAGCACCGACATTTTAAGACCGGATTCACGCCCCGAACGTCACACTTGAGACTGCAGAACAAGCAAGCCGTTCGTTGGAGCAGTCAAAATGGATAGTGCACAATTTCAAGAGTTTCTATCGCAAGCCTGGCCACTCTTTCCGTTGTCGTTCGGGGTGTTTTTCATCCTGTGGTGTTTTGGCATGCCGATCATTGATCGCTATGAAATCACCGAACGAGCCGAAGATCAGCCAGATTTCAGAAGCCTGATCGCAGCATCCCGCTCGAAAAGGTAGAGCAGGTCGCGCAAGGCCTTGGCGCGCGGGCCCTGAAGCTCGGGATCCATCTCGATGATCAGCCGGGCTTCCTTGCGCGCCATTTCCATCAGATCCTTGTGTTCCTCGGCATTGGCCACCCGAAACCCCGGCATGCCGGACTGCTTGGTCCCCAAGACATCTCCTTCGCCCCTCAGACGCAAATCCGCTTCGGCAATCTTGAAGCCATCTTCGGTCTCGCGCATCATGTTGAGCCGTTCCTTGGCAATGGTGCCAAGCGGCCCCTGAAACAACAGGATGCAGGATGACGCCTTGTCTCCGCGGCCCACACGCCCCCTCAGCTGATGAAGCTGGGCAAGACCGAACCGCTCCGCATGCTCGATGACCATGATGGTTGCCTCGGGCACATCGACACCAACTTCGATCACGGTTGTCGCTACAAGGATCTGGGCATCCCCATCCTTGAACCGCTCCATCGCCAAGCGCTTTTCCTCCGAACTCATCCGCCCGTGAATGAGCTCAACCTTGTGCCCGAACAGTGGCTTGAGGCTCTCATAGCGCTCCTGCGCGGCGGTGACGTCAAGCACCTCGGATTCTTCGACAAGCGGGCAAACCCAATAGCATTTTGCGCCCTGCGCCGTTGCCTGATCGAGCCGGGTCACCAACTCGCCAAGACGTTCCAGAGTCATCGTTCTGGTCTCAATCGGTTTGCGTCCCGCCGGTTTCTCGGTCAGCAGAGAGACATCCATGTCGCCATAATGGGTCAGCACCAGCGTCCGGGGGATCGGCGTTGCCGTCATTACCAAGAGGTCTGTCGCCTGCCCCTTCGAGGACAGGGCCAACCTCTGATGAACGCCGAAGCGATGCTGCTCATCGACCACGGCAAGGCCGAGATCCGCAAAATTGACCGACTGCTGAAAAAGGGCGTGGGTCCCGATGAGAAAATCGATATCCCCATTATGAAGCGCTGCCAGCGTATCTCGCTTGGTCGCGGCGGTGTCCTTGCCGGTGAGCACAGCAACCCGGATCCCGACTTTGTCGCACAGCCCCTTGACCGATTGATAATGCTGGCGGGCCAGAAGATCCGTCGGCGCCATCATCGAGGCTTGCGAGCCTGATTCGATCACATCTGCGGCGGCAATCAGCGCAACCATCGTCTTGCCACTGCCTACATCGCCCTGAACAAGCCGCAGCATGCGCTCAGAAACCGCAAGATCAGCCTCAACATCGGCGATCGCCGCCTGTTGGCTCCCGGTCAGGGTAAAGGGCAGGGCATCAATGATCGCCTGTTTCAGGCGCCCGTCCCATCGGCGGGCGATACCTGCCGCCTTTTTTACATTGTTGCGGACGAGCGACAGCGCCAACTGGCTAGCGAGGCATTCATCATAGGCAAGGCGACGATAGGCCGGGGACTCGTGATTGAGATCGGCAAGGCCCAAAGGTGCATGAAGAGCATGCAGCGCATCGATAAAGTCCGGCCAGCGCTCCCGATCCAGTAACGTCCGGTCCTGCCATTCGGGCAGAACATCGAGACCGTCGAAACAGGCCAGCATGGTCTTGTGCAGCAGCTTGCCGGATACACCCGCCGTCAGCGGATAGACCGGCTCGATCAGCGGCAGGGTGGCAAAGTCGTCCTCGGTGACCACATAATCGGGATGCGTGATCTGCGGTGCTCCCTGAAAGCGTTCGAGCCGCCCCGAGACGAAACGCACCTCACCAACCGGCATCTGCCGCTCCAGATAGCCACCCTTGACGTGAAAATAGGTGAGGGTGAGTTCGTCCGTATCATCATGCGCCAGTATGCGATAGGGCACCCGATTGTTTCCGCGCGGTGGCGGCAGATGCTTGTCGATGGTCACCTTGACCGTAACAATGGCCCCTTCGGGTGTCGTGGCCAGCGAAGACTGCAGGCTGCGATCAATCACCGAGACCGGCATGTGCAGCAACAAATCAATGCGCCGTGGTTCCAGCAAGACATCCCCGCGCAACAGTTTGGCAAAGGCCTGCGCCATCTTGGGCCCCACGCCCTTGAGTGAGGTGAGCGAAGCGAAATAGCTGTTGAGATGATTGGGACGCATGACCGACCGGCAACTCTTCAATGGTGACAACGGACACGAACCCGCGAGACCATAGTCAGAGTGCCTGAATCGCGGGGCGTGAATTCACTCAGACAAACATGGCCAAAGGAATAGGCTACGTCAAGCAATGTTCTCCCTTTGTTTTATCACAGACCCGGCGATCTCTAGCTGACAAAGCAGACAACAGGCGTTATACAGGGCCGACCTCACAAACGACCGTCGGGCCACGTCAGAAAAATCAGAAACTGTTGGCCCGACAACATGAACAAGGAGCAAGACCGATGTCTCATGGCAGCACCCGCAGCAGCGCCGGCCTCGATGTACGCCGCAAGAAGATCCTCATGCGCGCCTGGCACAGGGGCATCAAGGAAATGGACCTGATGTTCGGTCGTTTCGTCGATGGTGAACTCGACAACCTGACCGATCAGGAACTGACCGAGTTGGAAATGCTACTCGACCAGTTCGACCGCGATCTGATCCAATGGTTCACCGAAGAACTCCCGGTGCCCGAAGCCTTCGATTGCCCGACCTTCTACAAGATCAAGAATTACCACGAGAATTTCGACAGCGGCCTGCTTTGAGTGCCGCTGTCCCGATTGGGCGCTGATGGATCCCCATCGCGCCCAATGCATGTGTGCCCAATGCATGTGGGTATGCGCACGCCTCTTGCCGATTGAATGCTCCCGACATGACCGCCATTTCAGACGCCCTTCAAAGCACCATGATGCTTCACATCAGCCACGTCCCCGACGGGCTGGAGGGCTTTGCCGTGGCCGAAGTCGCCGAAGCCCATATGAAAACGGCAGGCAATAAGGGCGTTGTTGCTGTCTATGTGGCGCGGGATGATCGCCGCATGGCGGCCATGGAACAGGCCTTGCGCTTCTTTGCGCCCAAGATGACCTGCCTGTCCTTTCCCGCCTGGGACTGCGTTCCCTATGACCGGGTGTCTCCCAACAGCGAAATATCCGCCCGCAGGATGACGGCTCTCTCGCGGCTTGCCTACGGCAATTTCGATGGTCCGGTGGTTCTGCTCACCTCCATCAATGCGGTATTGCAGCGTGTGCCAAGCCGCGCCTCCGTCAAGAGCCAGAGCTGGTCGGGCAAACCGGGCAACTCGGTCGATATGGACGACCTCATCGTCTGGCTGGAGACAAATGGTTTTCTGCGCACCCCAACGGTGCGCGAGCATGGCGAATATGCAGTGCGCGGCGGCATTCTCGATCTTTTCGCCCCCGGCGCGGAAGAACCGGTGCGGCTTGATTTCTTCGGCGACACACTCGAGAGCATCCGCAGTTTCGACCCGCAATCCCAGCGCACCGTCGGCCAACTGAGAGCCCTTGATCTGGTCTCCGCCTCCGAGGTGGTCCTCACCGAGGACACCATTTCCCACTTCCGGCGCCGCTATACCGCAAGCTTTGGCGCGGCGACCCGCGACGACATGCTGTATCAAGCGGTCAGCGATGGTCGCCGCTATCAGGGCATCGAGCACTGGTTGCCCTTCTTCAACGAGGATCTCGAACCCCTCTTTGAATTCACGGGCGAGGCCCCTGTCATTCTCGACCCGCTGAGCGATGATGCAGTCGAGGAGCGGCTCTCACTGATCAGCGATCACTACGCCTCTCGCAAGGAAGGCCTTGACGCCGGTCTCGAGCAAGGCGTGCCCTACAAGCCGATTGATCCCGAACTTCTCTATCTCGGCAAGGAAGACTGGTCGGGCATGATGGGAACCCTCAAACGGGTACGTATTTCGCCCTTCGACGTGCCAGAAACGCCCCTCATCGAGATCATCAATCTCGGCGGCAAGCAGGGCAGAACCTTTGCCGCTGAGCGAAACGCCGATAGCGTCAACGTCTTCGATGCGGTGATCGAGCATATCAAGCTCCTCAAGGAGCAGAAGAAGCGCGTCACCATCGCCTGCTGGTCTCCGGGCTCCGCCGAGCGCATGCATCAGGTTTTGACCGACCACGGCATGACCGGCCTTGTGCCTTATGAGAGCTGGTCGACCCGCACCGTGATCACCTCCAAACAGGTCGGCATCACCGTGTTGGAACTCGAAAGCGGCTTCGAGACGGAGAAGGACGCGGTCATCGGCGAGCAGGACATTCTGGGCGACCGCCTGATCCGCTCAAGCCGCCGCCGCAAGAAAAGCTCCGACGTCCTGACCGAAGCTTCGAGCCTCACCGAGGGCGATATCGTCGTTCACATCGAGCACGGGATCGGACGTTTTCAGGGCCTTCAGACCGTCGATGCGGCAGGCGCCCCGCACGATTGCCTTGAGATCCACTATGCCGGTGGCGACAAGCTGTTCCTGCCGGTCGAAAACATCGAACTTCTGTCCCGCTACGGTTCGGAAGACACCGAGGCCCAGCTCGACAAGCTGGGCGGCGTTGCCTGGCAGGCCCGCAAATCCAAGATGAAGGCACGGATCCGCATGATGGCGGATCAACTCATCAAGGTGGCCGCCGAGCGCGAACTGAGACAAGCCGAGCGCATCACGCCGCCCGAAGGCCTCTATGACGAATTCGCGGCCCGCTTTCCGTTCGACGAGACCGAAGACCAGTTCAATGCCATCGAGCAGGTGTTTGACGACATGGGCTCCGGTCGCCCGATGGATCGCCTGATCTGCGGCGACGTCGGCTTTGGCAAGACCGAGGTCGCCCTGCGTGCCGCCTTCATCGCCGCCATGAACGGACGGCAGGTGGCGATTGTCGTCCCGACGACCTTGCTCGCCCGCCAGCATTACAAGACCTTTGCCGACCGTTTTGCGGGCTTCCCGCTCAATGTGGCTCAGGCCTCGCGCCTTGTATCCACCAAGAACCTCAATGAGACCAAGAAGGGCCTGAAAGACGGCTCCGTCGACATCGTTGTTGGCACCCATGCGCTGCTTGGCAAGAGCGTCGAATTCCGCGACCTCGGCCTCCTGATCATCGACGAAGAACAGCATTTCGGCGTCAAGCACAAGGAGCGCCTCAAGGAGTTGCGCGCTGATGTGCATGTGCTCACCCTGTCAGCGACCCCGATCCCGCGAACCTTGCAACTGGCGCTGACCGGTGTTCGCGAACTGTCACTCATCGCCACACCGCCGGTCGACCGCCTTGCGGTCCGGACCTTCATTTCGCCCTTCGATGCCCTGACGATCCGCGAAGCGCTGCTGCGCGAACGCTATCGCGGCGGCCAGAGCTTCTATGTCTGTCCGAGGGTCTCGGACATCGCCCAGATCCATCAGTTCCTCGAAGAGCAGGTGCCTGAAGTCAAGATCGCCGTCGCTCATGGCCAAATGCCACCCGGCCAGCTCGACGACATCATGACCGCCTTCTATGACGGGCATTTCGACGTCCTGCTCTCCACCACGATTGTCGAGTCCGGCATTGATGTGCCGACCGCCAACACCCTGATCGTGCACCGCGCCGACATGTTCGGCCTTAGCCAGCTCTATCAGCTCCGAGGACGGGTAGGGCGCTCCAAGACCCGCGCCTATGCGCTCTTCACGGTTCCGGCCAAGAAAGTGCTCACACCCACCGCAGAGCGTCGCCTCAAGGTGCTTCAGAGCCTCGATACCCTCGGCGCAGGGTTCCAACTTGCAAGCCACGACCTCGACATTCGCGGCGCGGGCAACCTGCTCGGCGAGGAACAGTCGGGCCACGTCAAGGAAGTCGGCTACGAGCTTTATCAGCAGATGCTGGAAGAGGCCGTCGCGTCTCTGCGTTCGGGCGATCTGACGATCATGGAAGACAAGTGGTCGCCACAGATCTCCATCGGCACGCCAGTGCTCATCCCGGATTCCTACGTCGCTGACCTGCAGCTGCGCCTCAATCTCTATCGCCGTCTGGCTGATCTGGTGGAAGCCGATGAAATCGATGAATTCGGGGCAGAGCTGACCGACCGTTTCGGGCCACAGCCCGACGAGGTCAAGCATCTGTTGCGGATCGTCTACATCAAGGGCCTCTGCCGCAAGGCCAACGTCGAGAAGATCGACGCCGGACCGAAGGGCGCGCTCGTCGCCTTCCGCAACAACGAATTCAGCAATCCCGCAGGCCTCGTGCAATATATCACCGAACAGGGCGTGCTGGCCAAGATCCGGCCCGACCAGAAGATCTTCCTCGCGCGAGACTGGAAACGGGCAGGGGATCGCCTCAAGGGCACAGCCGTCATCATGACCCAACTGGCAAAACTGGCTCAGTAGGGCTGACGTCCTTCAAAGCAGACGGAAAATTACGCGTTCAGAATCGGATGACGGGATTCTCGAACAGATCCCTGAGAATACGCTCGGGATCAAAGTCCGCCTGCCGCGTGTCGCAATGATGCAGCGAGAAATCGAGCGTCACATTGACCCCGTAGGTGGCATTTTCTTGCACGAACGGGCTCAATTGCACGATAGAGCGAATACGCTGCAGGGCTATGCGCGCCTCGAATAGATCCGTATCGGGGAAGAAGGCGACGAACCGGCCATTATCGAGCCGGGTCAGCATGTCTTCTGCCCGCATGAGGGACGAGATGAACCGCCCGACCCGCGCCAGCAAGGACGCATCGGGCTTGTCATTGCGGCTCCCATCAGGCTCATCAAAACTCACATCAATGCCAGCGAAACTCATAGCAACGGCCCCGTCCTGCTCGGAAAGAACGCCAAGGTGGGCCTTCAGAAACTCTTCTGAATAGAGCCTCGTGATCTCGTCCGTCGGCATCAACAGCCGCGCTTCGGTGAAGATCTTGCGCAACTGGCGCCGATAGCGCTCTTCGCGTACGAGAATCTCGATTCGGTTCTCGAAGAAGCGCTCGGAGAAGGGGAAAGAAACGATGTCGTTGGCCCCGGCAGCAAGTGCAGCAAGGCCATCCTCGGTCGCCCGTTTGTGGCAAACGACAATGATCGGGAAGGAAAAATAGTTCGAGTTGCGCCTGAGATCACCGATGAACTGGACGAGATGCTCGTTATAGTCCCGCAACTCGACAATCAGTGCATCAAACGGATTGTTGTCGAGATAGTGTAGCGCCATCGAGGGACTGAGAGCGGCGACAATCTCGATGTCTTGAGGCAGCGCCGTCTGGATCGGCAACAGCGCCATACCGGGACCGAGATAGAGCAGCTCCTGTTTTTCCATCAGACGTGGCGGCGGCACGACCGGCAGGCCGACCCCAAAGCGGCGGAAGGTCTGCGAGCGCCGTTCCGCCTCGCGCCGCATGGTCGCAAGACGCATCAGCGAGATCAGCCGGTTGGCAATCAGCTCCATGGTCAGCGGCGGCTTGATCACGTCGGAGAAGGGCCTGAGCATATCCTCATCAAACTGTACCGACGGATGCGCCACCGCGATCATCGGAACCCGCGCTTCGGCAAACCCGAGGCTTTCGCGCAAGGAGGCCGCCTTGGCCACCACATCGCGGATGCTTTCCTGGGGCACGTCAAGCAGGTCCAGCATGAGAATGTCAGCTTTGAGCGACACATCATCGGGCTTGTCTTCCGAATGGACGCAATGGGCCCAGCAGGCAAAATTCGCTTCCGCGAGCATTTCAGCCCAGACCGGAACATCAAGACCACAGTCCTGATGGGTGAATATGAGCGTTTGTTTGGCCATACCGCTCTTTGAAACCCTTCTGATAAGGAACTGACAGGCAAAAATCGGCTGACTATGGCTGGCAGGCAAAAAGAAAGAGAGATCAGGCGACCTTGGAAATCTCGGCCGCCTCGATCAGGCTGTCGCGCTGAACGACACCCTTGGTGTTGCGAGGGATCGCCTCGACAAAGATGATGTCCCGCGGCCAGCGCGTGGACGAGACTTTTCGGTCCTTGAGAAAGGCGAAGAAATTCTCTCTGGCAATTTCCTGATCATCGACCACGAGCGCAGCCATCAGGCGCGACGGGCCATCGCCCGTCCCGGACACCAAGAAGGCACCGGCGTCATGCACGCCCACACATTGCTTGTAGAGCGCATCAAGATCAGAGGCACGCTCACTCAGCGCCCCCATGGTCAGAATGTCGCTGAGGTCTCCCAAGGGGCGGAACAGCGCCCGTTCTTCACCATGTTCCTCGGTCACCAGATGACAGCCGATGTCGGTATGGATGAAGCCATCTTCAGTCGCCTTGAGCGCAACCCCATCGATCGCTCCGGCGACCGGAAAAGCGGACTTGGGCAGCATCGCGCTCTTGAGGCAAAGTTCACCTGCCACCAGTTGGCCCTTGGATTCGGCCCGGCTTTCATCCATGCCGAAGAGATAGGTTTCCATCCAGTTGGCATCGTCGACCGACCGGGCCGCGATCGCCCCGAGCGGAATCGAGCCGATTTCGTCCGGGTGGCGGCGCAGCTGGCAAAAGACGGCGAGTTCACCAAAGTTGGTGATATCAAGCAACCGAGCGGCAGTCTCATTCTGGCCGAAGACCCGCTTGCTGCGGTGGCTGCGGTTCCAGACCAGCATCACGCTCTTGAGCTGCTCGCGCACATCCATCGGCAGCACCGCATGAAGCACCGGCCACTGGGTGCCGGGCAGACAGACATGCTGGGTGCCGAACTCGCACATCGCCTCGGACAGGGCCGCCCCGGTGCGGAAATGATGGAACTGGACGCGTGCACCTTTGTCGAACGCTCCGATCACACCCACAGCCAGTCCCACAAGGCCGGTCATGTGGTGAACGACCATCATGCAGTCGCCAGCCTCCAGATCGGTCTGCTCATGCACATGTCGGGCAGCAGAGAGCAACTGATTGTGATTGCGCCCGATGGCCTGTGCCGGCTGAGATGTTGCCGCTGACCAGTTGATGCTGAAAACCGCGTCCGACGAAGGCTGAGCCGGGATATCCCACAGCTCCTCGTCTTCGACGCTATCCTCGTCATCCAGCACCGATTGCAGCTCGATCAGACCTTCCGGAGCCCCTTCGCCAATCGAGAAGACAAACCGGATGGAAAACAGATCCGCCGCGACATTGCGCGCCCGCTCGGCAATCGGCTCGCTTTCGTAATGAGCGCTACAGACGATGGCCTTGGCTCCGAGCTGCTCGATCTTCTGGCGCATTTCGGCCTCTCCGGAGGTGAGGGGAAGCGGTGCAAGAATATAGCCCATCCGGCTGGCAGCGAGGGTGAGGACCGCTGCATCCGCACAAGGGGGCAGCATGACGGCGACAACCGTGTCGGTTTTCATGCCGATGCCGGACAGGAAATTGCAAAGGCCGACAACTCTGCGCCAGGTGCGGATGAAAGACAGGCATTGCGGCTTACGCCCGGTGATCGCGTGGTGGTCCTGATCATCGATCAGGGCGATTTCGTCCCCGCGTTCCTTGACGTGCTGGACAAACAATTGATCGACACGCTGTTCCCCCCATAGACCGGAAGTCCGATAGTGTTCTATTTCATCCGGGGTGGAGAGCAGCATGGTCAGCCTCTTGAGAATCAATGCCTCATGGTTGGTTCGGCCTTCACTTTACCAGATTCCCCAAAAGCGAAGACAGTCCCCTGGGGATGAACAAGAGCCTTGTCAACCGTTGAAGCGGCGCTAGTCGCCCTTATACCACCAAACCGTCGGGCGGTATCCTGATAGGGGACGGCTCTTGGCCTCATCGGTCGGGAAGGCAATCCGGTTCCACATGCCAACCCATTGGTCCTCCATATGGAACAGCGGAACCACATAATAGCCGTTGATCAGCGTGCGATCGAAGGCACGCACGGCGGCGGTGAAGTCTTCCTGCGTACGGGCAGCCAACAGCGCATCGATCATCGCGTCGACTGCCGGATCATTGGCTCCGGCCTGATTGAACCAGCCGTCCTTGTCCCGCTGGGAGGAATGCCAGCGGGCATATTGCTCGTTGCCGGGAGACAACGAGGCAGTCCATGACATTTTCATCATGTCGAAATCCATGGTCTTGCGCCGCTCCCAATATTGAGCGGAATCCACGGTCCTGATTTCCATCTTGATGCCGATCCGCTCCAAGATGCGACTGTAGGCAAGCGCCAGCCGTTCCTGTTCGTTGGACGTTGCCAGAAACTCGAAGGCGAGGGGCCGACCACTATCCAGATGGGTCATGACCCCATCCTTGAGCTCATAGCCTTCGGCGGCAAGATCCCTAATGGCGTCCCGCATCAGGGTGCGCATTTCCTTGCTGTCCTTGGCCGAAACCGGCGCATAGGTGCCGTCGAGAATATCCGGGTCGATACCGTCGATATAGGGTGCCAGCAACGCGCGTTCCTGCTCGCTTGCGGCAATGCCGGTCGAGGCAAGAACTGAACTCTCGAAATAGCTAGAGGAGCGGGCAAACAGACCGTGATAGAGGTTCTTGTTCACCCACTCGAAGTCAAACAGCTTGGCAAGCGTCCGCCTGACGGCCCGGTTCTGGAACACCGGTTTGCGGGTGTTGAAGGCAAAGGCCGACATGCCCTTGGGAAGGCCGGACTTGAAGATATGCTTGGTGACCAGACCATCTCTAACTGCTGCAAAGTCATACTGGTTGGCCCAGCGAGCAGGATCCGATTCGGGCTGCACATCAAACACGCCCTTCTTGAATGCCTCGAACATCGCCGTGTTGTCGCGGAAATACTCGACGTGAATCTCGTCGAAATTGTCCTCACCGATCTTGATCGGCAGATCCTTGGCCCAATAGTCCGGGTTCCGCTTCAGAATGATCTTGGTGCCGGGATCAACCTTATCGAGCAAGTAGGGGCCAGAGCCGATGAATTCATACATGCCGGACTTGGAGAATTTCTCCGGATCGATCGCATGAGCGGGTAGAACCGGCAACATACCGATCAACAGCGGCAATTCGCGATCATCACCATTTTCGAACACGAACCGAATCTGCCCCGGTCCGGGCTCTTCGATGGCGGTAACCCGTTTCAGTCGGGTCTGATAGGAGGGACGCCCATATTCCCGCAAAAGTTCGGCAGTAAATTTCACATCTTCAACGGTGATGGGATGCCCGTCAGAAAATTTCGCCTCATCTCGCAGCTTGAAGGTGATGGACGAGCGGTCCTCCGGCAGATCGATCCATTCGGCAATCAGCCCGTAAAGAGAGAAGGCCTCGTCCGAGGTGCGGGCAAGCAAAGGCTCATAGACATTGAGCCCATAGGTCACATCCCAGAGCCCGCGCGGCGCGACCCCTTTGAGCAAAAAGGGGTTGAGACTGTCAAAGCTGCCCTGAAGGCCATAGGTTACCTTGCCGCCCTTCGGAGCGTCGGGATTGACATAGTCGAGATGGGAAAAATCGGCAGGATACTTGGGCTCGCCATGCATCGCGATGCCATGCACCGGCTCGGCCTGACCCACATTCGGCACCAGCAGCGACACTGTGGCAGCGAGGATCAAAGCAGCCCGGAATGCCACAGATAGACGGAAGACAGATCGCTGCCCCAAGCGCCGCTCATGACTTTTCTGATCAAAGAAGAGGGAAGAAACGGGATAGGGCATGTCGAGCTCCTCGAGCGGGAAGATCAAATGCGACGAACGTCCAAGCATTTGAAGAATCAGACCTCGGCAATCTAACACAGGCGTGAAAAACGAACATGCAACGAATCTGCACACTGGAAATTTTTGCAACAACTCTGTAGAAGTCTATCAACAGTCACTATTCTGCCCAATTCGTTGTGAAAGAAGGGGCTCACAACGGGTTCGGGTCTGTTATTGGAGGAAGAGCGGCTGTTTATAGTTTGTCGCTTGCGTTGGCTTACGTTTCAGTCTGGCCAGTGTTTCAATATCGGTCTCATCGGACTGAAAACCAGATTTCGGGAATTTTGACTCCCAATCAAAATTGAATGAAAAATCGGGATTCTCTTTCATGGTCATGATTGACAAGGCTTCGAAACTCATCAAGCCAATCACCGCCGCAGCAGCAGTTGCACTTGTATCGCTCGCGACGTCCTCCGCATATGCTCAAGACGCAAACGCGAACGCAGGATCAGCTCCAGAGCCGAAGGTCTGGCTGAAATTCTGCAACACCGAGCAGAAGAGCCAGAAGCAGCTCTGCGCCATCACGCAGGAAAAGAAAGCATCCACCGGCCAGTTTCTAGCTTCCATTTCCGTTCGTGAACTGGAAGGCGCAAAGCGCAAGGCGCTCGTCATCGCGATCACTCCGGGCATGCTTCTGCGTCACGGTCTGACCGTTCAGATTGACAAGGGTAAGCAGCTCAAGGGCACTTTCTCCATCTGCTTCCCCAACGCCTGCTTCTCCGATCTGGCTGTCGATGAAAACTACATCGATCAGATGAAAAAAGGCGCGATCATTTCTGTGACGGCTCTCAACCAGCAGGCCCAGCCGGTCCGGTTCGATCTCAGCCTTTCGGGCTTTACCTCCGCCTATGATGGAGATCCGGTCGACATCCAGAAATCTGCCGAAGATCAGAGGAAGCTTCAGGATCTGCTTCGCAAGCGTGCCGAAGAACAACGCCAGAAGCTGCTCGAGCAGAAACAGAAAGCCGAAGAAGGCGCCCAGTAAGACTGACGCGCCTGTCATCAGGTCAAAAGAAAACCGCGATCGGATCGATCGCGGTTTTTCTTTATTCAGCTCAACACAACCGCCTCAAATAGCGGTACTGTCAGATCAGCGTCAGTTCAAAAGATCATCTTCAGGCTGATAGATGCCTTCTTTGATTCCCTTGAACAACTGACGAACTTGCGGATGCCGAATTGGCTCGCCGCTATCATCTTCCAGAAGATTCTGCTCGGAGACATAGGCGATATATTCGGTATCGTCATTCTCCGCAAACAGATGATAGAAGGGCTGGTCACGGCGCGGTCTGACATCCTCGGGAATGGAATCATACCATTCCTCGGTATTTGCAAATTCCGCATCGACGTCAAAGATCACGCCGCGGAACGAGTAAACCCGATGCCGGACGATTTGACCAATCTGGAATTTTGCGGTTTTCATTTCTGCCATATTACCAGGCTCCGATACCCTTTCTGTTTATTCCGAGGGCCTCCCATATAGCCTAACATATAATGAGTCCGGGACGCCATTACCATCAAGCAGACTATTGGGGATCAGGAACAAGGGGCGCAAAAAGCCATGGTGCGCGGGGGAAGTCAAGTTTTTTTGGCACACACTCCGACTTACCCCCGCGCTACGGCCTGTCAAAGGCCGTAGATTTCTGCCATTTCCGGATCCTTCTGCGCTACCTGCCGGGCCAGATCGACAATGACCTTTGCCTGTTTCCAGGTCGCATCATCCTGCATCTTGCCATCGATCATCACGGCGCCCGTGCCGTCCGGCATGGCGTCGAGAATGCGCGAGGCCATCTTCACCTCTTCGACTTCCGGACTGAAAACGCGCTTGGCGATGTCGATCTGAGTCGGATGCAACGTCCAAGCTCCCATGCAGCCCAAAAGGAAACTGTTGCGGAACTGAGCCTCGCAAGCGTCCGGATCGGAGAAGTCCCCGAACGGGCCATAGAAGGCCTTTAGACCATGGGCCATGCAGGCATCGACCATCTTGGCCATCGTGTAGTGCCAGAGATCCTGCTGATAGAATCCACGCGCCGAGCCTTCGGTCTGATCTGCCAGCACGCGATAGCCGGGATGTCCACCGCCAACGCGCGTGGTCTTCATGCCGCGAGAGGCCGCAAGATCAGCCGGCCCCAGCGAAATCCCATGCATACGCGGCGAAGCAGCACAAATGGCTTCGACATTGTTGACGCCTTCGGCTGTCTCGAGAATCGCATGGATCATGATCGGCTCTGTCACACCATGCTTTGCTTCCAGCTGGGCCAGCAGTTGATCAAGATAGTGGATATCCCATGGGCCCTCGACCTTGGGCAGCATGACCACGTCAAGCTTGTTCCCAACGGCTCCGACGATCTCGGTGACATCATCGAGCAACCATGGCGAATTGAGACAATTGACCCGAGTCCAGAGGCCCGTATCACCGAACTCGTTGTCCTTGGCCATCTGGATGAACCCTTTACGGGCTTCTTCCTTCATATCCGCAGGAATGGCATCCTCGAGATTGCCCAGAATCACATCCACCTGAGCGATCATGGCGGGGATCTTGGCGCGCATCTTCTCGATATGCGGCGGCACGAAGTGGATCATGCGTTCGACACGCACCGGCTTTTCCCGAAACGGGGTGGGTGCGCCAATGGCAAGGGGCTTGTAAAACGCGCTCGGGCTTTTCATTCTTCCTATCCTCCCAGAGATCCCGCGTTCTCTTGGCATCCTCGGATACGTATTGACGCGGATCGTTCCTCTGCCCTATTTGCAGCGCAAAAATTGCTGCAATGCAATAAGACTGTTGATCAACATCCTTGGGGAAGGGGAAGAGAAAAGAGGAAACGGAGAGTGAGGCTTTTCAGCCCCAGCGTTTGTGTGCCCACATCCACTGTTCGGGATGAGCGCGGATCCATTCTTCGAACTGCGCTGTCGTGCGCTGCATCGCAACGCGAATATCCTCATCCACATCGTCCGTGTAGGGCACATCAATCTCGGTCAGTTCGAGTTTGAAGTGGATTCCATTGGTTCTGAGAATACGCACAGCAACAAGCGGAACATGTTGTTGCCGGGCGAGAAGAGCCGCGAAAATGTTGGTCGGCGCCTCCATGCCGAAAAACGGCATCCTGACCCCGCGACCGTCGCGCAGATCGCCCATCACGGCGGCGAGAATACCGCCCCTCAGCGCCGACATGATCCGTGGCCCGGCCTTGTCACCCTTGGCATAGATCCCGCCGCGGAAGGTCGATCCGCGCTGTGATACCATGAATTCATGCACCAACGGGTTCTTGAGGCGCTGAATGATCACGGCACAATCAAAGCCATAGACACTCGACAGCACGCCACCGAGTTCCCAGTTGCCCGAATGCAGCGATACGATGACCCCGCCAACCTCGTGCATCCGCTCGACAAGCTTGGTGATATCCTCGGGCATCTCGACAAGATCATGGGCTGCAACGAGAAACTGTTCGGCCAAGAGGCTTTCGGCAAAGGTCCGTCCCAAATTGTCCCACATCCCGAGGGTTAATTGGAAGAGTTCCTTGTCGCTCTTTTCGGGAAAGCACATCCGCAAATGCGTCATTGCCCGGTCCTGCCGCGACAGTCGGGGCGCAACCACACGCCAACACCAGCCCATAAGGCCGGACGCCATCCACAGTGGCATGGCCCGCAACAGAAAAACCACGGACATCAGAACTGCATATTCCAGTCGATGGGAGAGGGTGGGCTTTCTCATTGATGCTCGCTAGGTCCATTCAAAGGCAGGCAACCACTCGTTTAATGGCACAGACCTCAAAGCGCAACGACGAATGTGGACAGGTTGGGCGGATGTGAACCAAGGTTTCGTTGCATATTGTCAAAAGCTTTGAAAGACTGGCCCCTCTCGAGCGCAACAGACTGGCTTCTCCCCTTCTTTGCGAGTAGACCGAGCCATGTCCATCAAGTTCCGAGTCGAATAGAATATGAGCGACGTATTTACCCTGGCCTTGCCCTTTTTCGGCCTGATCTTTCTGGGCTTCCTGTCGGGCAAGATTGCAGACCTGCCTGAATCCGGTCTCAGCTGGCTCAACTTCTTTGTTGTCTATATCGCTCTGCCGTCACTCTTCTTTCGCCTGATCTCCCGTACGCCACTCGAAGAGCTGAGCAACTGGAGCTTCGTGATGGCGACCACAACGACAACCTATCTGATGTTCGTACTCGCCTTTGCCTTCGGTCTCTGGCGCTCGAACGGCAATATGGCCGAGGCAACCATTCAGGGGCTGGCGGGAAGCTACTCCAACATCGGCTACATGGGGCCGGGCCTGACGCTCGCTGCTCTGGGACCGGCAGCAACGGTGCCCACCGCACTGATCTTCTGTTTTGATTCGATGCTGCTGTTCACCCTGATCCCGATCTTCATGGCCCTTGCGGGAACGGACGACAAGAACTGGCGCGAGCTTACAGTCCTTGTGATCAAGAAGGTTTTCCTGCATCCCTTTGTCATCGCGACCATCGTTGCAGTCATTGCCGCCGGTTTTCAGATCCAGCCACCAAACTGGATCAACACCATGCTGCAATATCTCTCCAATGCCGCCGCGCCCTGTGCACTGTTTGCCATGGGGGTGAATGTGGGGCTGAGGAAACTCAATCGCGTTCCCGGAGAGCTGGCAATCCTGTTGCCGATCAAGCTGCTGCTTCATCCCTTCCTGCTGTTCGTGCTGCTCGAGACCATTGGCGGCATCCCTCAGGCGTGGGTACAGACGGCGGTGTTGATGGCCTGTCTGCCACCTGCGGCCAACGTCTTCATCGTGGCCCAGCAATATAAAACCTATGTGGAGCGGGCGTCAGCAACCGTGATGGTGGGAACGCTGGCCTCGGTCGTCACCGTGACCTTCTTCCTCTATCTCATCACCCAAGGGCTGTTGCCGGTCTGACCGGAGACGCTCTTTTGTCTGGCAATCAGAGATCCTGCTTGCGCAGGGCATCACCCAGAGTGCCGATCCGCGTCGGTGCATCAAGCCCGGCCTTCATCATGAACTTGCGCAAGGACGGTACCATATTGGCAAGCGCAAGACCGGCGGTCCTTGCGCCTTGTCCAAAGGGCAGGGAAGAGAGCAGCGACATGTTGAGCATGTGAACCCCCGCTGTGCGAGACCAGATATCACTGAGCCGCGCACTGCCGTAATGCGACAATACTGCCTCGCTACCCGGATCTCTCAATTCGCCCTTGCCGCCGTGGTCCTTGATAGCCTCTGCCAAGGCCCCGATGTCCCTGAGACTGAGATTGAGACCCTGAGCGCCGATTGGCGGGAAAACATGCGCGCTCTCGGCAATCAGCGCCGAGCGCATACCGTGGAACCCCTTGGCGACCATCCCGGCAAGTGGGAAGATCTGAGGCTCGCTCACTAGCTCGAAGCTGCCATAGATCGAATGGGCCCGCCGCTCAAGCTCAAGCGCGAGAGCTTCCTTGTCCATCCGCTTCAGCTCTTCAGCAGTCTCGGGCGTTACTACACAGACGAGGCTGGAGGTGAAGCCATCCCGATAGGGCACCAGCGTGAAAGGCCCGGTCGGCGTGTGAAACTCGGTCGATGCGTTGCCGTGGCCGGTGGACGGATGAGAGAGATTGACGACCAATGCGGCTTGCGGATAACTCCACTTGCGCATTTCCACCCCGGCGGCCTCCTTGACCAGTGACCGACGACCATCAGCAGCAATGGCAAGGCGCGCACGCCAGACAGAACCATCTGCCATCTCGATCCGCGCATGATCCTCATTGAGCGTCACCGCGCTGGCAAACTGCTGGTCTTCCTGCAACAGGGCACCGTCCGCAGCCTTGAGCCCCTCATGCAGGGCTTCGACGAGACGATTGTTGTCGATGTTATAGCCAAAGGCCTCAAGTCCGATCTCGGAGCTGTCAAATTCGGTGGTTGGAGCGCGGAACAGACGGCCTGTATCATCGATGAGACGCATCACCCGCAAGGCCTGCCCTCGCGTGCGGACTCCACCCCACAATCCCAACCCATCAAGATAGCTCGCCGAGCTGCCAAGCAGGGCCGTCGTGCGTCCATCCGTGCCACTGTGTGCCGGACCGATGAGCACGGTCGAAAAACCCAGTTGCGCCATCTGGATCGCCGCCACATGTCCCGCAGGGCCACTGCCCACGACAGCAATGTCAATTTCGCGCTCTTTGCTCATTCTGCTCTCTTGATCGTCTTGATGGGAATGGAAGCCTTCGGAAAAAGCTCTAGCGATACCGGCCCGCAATGGCTATACCCAGTTTCTCTGAGACATTCCAGCGCATACTACGTTGTATGACTTGCGATTTTGCATGATACTGCGGCATATGCACTGACGACTTCTTGATACGCCAGAGGTGCCCCTGCGGATGACATTCCTAAGCGACTTCTTTGACACCAGCGATGCACGGCAACTGCAAGAGCAGATGAAACGCTTTCGCGCCGAGCATCCCGATCTGGCAAGAGCCGAGAAAAAGCCACGCATCTTCCTGTTCCTCGCCATCGCCATCGCGTCGCTGTTTGCCTGGACCTACCTTGTGGCCATGGTCATCGACATGGCGCCGGATATGGACATGCGCGCGCTTGGGCCGGGGATGTCTGCCTTCAACGTCTTCAACGGCTTCGAGAGCCTTGATCCGACCACCCGCGCATTCATAGCTGCGGTTTGCGCACCCTCGGCAGCCCTTGGTCATTTCGGCATGCCAAGCCTTGGCGCGTGGGGATTTGAGGATCTTGTCATCGTCTTTGCCATGTGGGTGATGATGGCCATCGCCATGATGTTGCCCACCGCCGCACCAATCCTCAAGAGCTACGCCAGCGTGCGCGAAGCAAAGGGCGAGCGGGTAGGGGCCTGGTCTGTACTGTTGCTCACCCTTGGCTATCTGTCGGTGTGGGTGACCTTTGCCCTCGTCGCCACACTCGCCCAATGGGCACTGACGGAAATCCAGACCATGTCCCCCGTCATGGCCCCCGCATCTATGGTTTTTTCCGCATCTACCCTGCTACTTGCGGGATTTTACCAGTTTACACCTGCAAAACAGGCTTGCCTTTTGCGCTGTCAACTGCCATTTCCATATTTCAATCGACGTTCGGAGCAAGGCTACTTTCGTTCCATCGCCGGCCCCTATGTCATGGGGCTTGAGCAGGGCTTCTTCTGCACGGGATGCACTTGGGCCCTCATGGTTGTGATGTTTGCTGTCGGCGTCATGAATGTCATCTGGATGGCCATTCTGGGACTGTTGATGGGGATCGAAAAGGTCGTCCCCAACCCATGGGTCACGAGAGGGATCGGCCTGTTCCTGATCCTCTGGGGCCTGCTCGTATTGTCCATCTCTCCGGCCGGACGAACCCTGCTGGGCCTGTAACTCGCTTGTGGGCCAACGATCACAAGAAACGAAACTGTCAGACAGTAAATGCGCCAAAAACTAGCCTTCCTCATTCACTTTCTCACGGCATCCGGCGGGTGCTTTGCTCTTCTGGCAACGATCTCGGCAGCAAACCGGCAGTGGAGCGACATGTTCCTCTGGCTCATCGCCGCACAGGTGGTAGACTCCGTGGATGGGCCGTTGGCACGGCATTTCGAATTGAAGAAGCGGTTCCCGAGTTGGGACGGGTCGAGCCTCGACTTCGTCATCGACTATGCCACTTATGTCTTCATTCCTGCTTTCGCGCTAGCGCATTCGAACTATTTTCCCGAGCCCTACGGCTATCTGCTCGCCTTCGTCATCGTGCTGACCGGTGGTCTCTATTTTGCTGATGACAGCATGAAGACTGAGAGCAACGCCTTCCTTGGCTTCCCCGCGGTGTGGAACTGCGTCATTTTCTATCTCTTCCTGTTCGAGGTTCCGGTCGGCCTTGGGGGTGTCGTGATCCTCATTCTGGCCGCCGCGCAATTCTTCCCACTCGACTTCGTTCATCCGGTTCGCGTGAGAAAGCTACGCTGGATCTCCATCGCGCTGACCTTTGTTTGGCTGATCATCTCTGCGCGCGTCATTCTGGCCGACATGCAGGCGACCTCTTTCGACAAGATCGTACTCGTCCTGACCGGTGCCTATTTCTTCTTCATCGGCATGGTGCTGCAGTTCATGCGAAAGAAACAGGCAAACGCCTCTTGATCGGATAGGGCAGTCGCCTACATTGGTGATCACCCGACAGGTCGGCTCTTTGTGAGCGATCACGAGACAGCCATGCCGGACTAGCGAGCGAGACCCTGACCTCAGACCCGATTATCAGGCCCGTTCAGCAGGACACCATCATGTTTCCCAATCTGCTCGACCCGACCATTCTGGCAAGCCTTCTGACGCTGACTGCGATGGAAATCGTGCTCGGCATCGACAATGTCGTCTTCATCTCGGTTCTCGTCAGCAAGCTGCCCGCCCATATGGCCCAGCGCGCCCGAGCCATCGGCATCCTGCTCGCGCTTGTCTTCCGCATCGGACTGCTGTTCGCCCTCAGCTGGCTGATTGGCCTGACTGAGCCGGTCTTCTCGCTCTTCGATCTAGATTTTTCCTGGCGCGACCTGATCATGATCGTCGGCGGCCTGTTCCTTATCTACAAGGCGCTGGCCGAAATCCATCTCGAACTGGAATTCTCCAAGTCCGACGAGGCGAAGATCCGGACAGGCAAGGCGGAGATGGTCTTCGGCGCTGCTATTTTGCAGATCCTCATCATCGATCTGGTCTTCTCGATCGACTCCATCGTCACGGCCATCGGCATGGCACAGCATATCGAAATCATGATCGCCGCCATGGTGATCGCCATGATCGTCATGTATGCCGCATCCGGCCCGATCTCCCGCTTCATCGAAAAGCACCAGACCACAAAGATGCTGGCGCTGTCCTTCCTGATGCTGATCGGCTTTGCCCTCATCGGCGATGGGCTCGGCCTGCATATCCCGCGCGGCTATATCTACGCGATGATGGGCTTTGCCGTTCTGGTCGAAATCCTCAACATCTTCGCCCTTGATGCCCGGCGCAAACGCAAGCTGGCACTGAGTGCAGACAGCAAAGAGGGATGAGCAAAGATGCATGACGGACTGATGACCCTTGCGAAACCAGCGCAAGTTGCATGATTTATCAGGTCTTTTCCGCCAATTCCCGATGATGCGGATCTTGTTTCAAACGATGGGATATGCCAAGCTTCAATCAAGACCAAAATTGACCAAGGAGCAAGATCCTGGATCGCGCACGCTTGTTATATTCCCCGGCCTTGCGTTATTTCGCAGCCGTCGCGGAGCATGGAGCCATTCGCGCAGCAAGCCGCGAACTGAATGTGGCCTCGTCTGCTGTCAACCGGCAGATTCTCTGGCTTGAAGACAGCCTCGGATTGCCGCTGTTCGAAAGGGTGGGGCGGCGCCTGCAACTGTCACCTGCCGGCGACATCCTCTTACGCCATGTCACGCATGTTCTAAGGGACTTTGAACAGACAGCATCGGAGCTGGATGCCCTGAAGGGGCTCAAGCGCGGTATCGTGCGCATCGCCAGTGTCGAGAGTGTCGCGACAGAATTGCTGTCCGATCTGGCAGCATCCTTCGGCAAGGCCTATCCCGACATCCAATTGCGCATTCATGTCACCCATTCCGACAAGATCGCCCGTCAGGTGCTCGAATCCGAGGCAGACATCGGCTTCACCTTCGATCCACCGGACGATGATCTGCTGGCCCGCAACTACTCGCACGCCTTCGAGATCGGAGCCGTCGCACCCAAGGCACACCCACTGACGCAGAAGACCAGTTGCTCCTTTGAGGATTGCCTCCAATACCCGATCATCCTGCCGTCAAAAGGGCTCTCGCTCAGAACGGCAATTGACAAACTCCTGTCCGATACGGACACCGAGCCCTCCGTCTTTGCCGAAGTCAGCACCCTGCACATGATGCGCCGCCTCACGGCGCGGGATCTCGGGATCTGCTTCCAGACACGGATCGGCCTCACGGACACCCTTGACCAGTCAGAACTCGTCTTCCTGCCGCTAACCGATGAGCAACTGCAGCACAACCGCCTGACCATCGTCACCCATCAGCAGCGACAGCTCAAACTGGCCCCGGCCATGTTCCTGACCCATGCCAATCAGTTTTTCTCGAACCTTTTCGAATGAAACAAACGCAGTGACTGATTTATAGCCACTGCAAGAATCCTTATTTCCTGGATAGCGTTCAATCACTCTCCTTTTGAGACCACCCGATAGGGCACTGATAACCAATTGAGCACAATTAAACGCTTTGCCCAAAATGCGATCACAAAAGGTCGGCATAAGCTTATTATTTTTGCAAGCTTGCGTGAGTTCCATATGGATTGTCGCTGAAATGTCACTTAAACATGACTTTGAGAAACGTCACAGGGGACAGTGGCACCGTTTTACGGCAGACCTGAAGCAACAATGCGAGGGGTCATTTTCCGTCAAAACAGGCGCGACGCACCCGTAGCCAGTTCTGCCGGTTCAGCCCAGTTCAACAGTGTCAAACAGGTCGATATGACAACAGAGCCCCTCCTAGAGGCCAGAGGCCTCACAAAAGTCTTTGGAAGCCTCATCGCCAATGACTCTGTGGATCTGGTGGTCCAGTCCGGCGAAATTCACGCCCTGCTCGGCGAGAATGGTGCGGGCAAATCGACCCTTGTCAAAATGCTCTATGGCTCGCTGGCTCCGTCTGCGGGCCAGATTTTATGGAAGGGCCAGCCGGTCAACCTGTCCGATCCCGCCGAAGCGCGCAAACTCGGCATTGGCATGGTGTTCCAGCATTTCTCGCTGTTCGACAGCCTGACCGTCGTCGAGAATATTGCGCTCGCTCTGCCCAAGGGACAGAAAATGTCCGAACTGGCCCGGCAGATTGAAACCGTATCGCGCAATTATGGCCTGCCGCTGACCGCAAGCAACCTTGTTGCCGACCTGTCAGTCGGAGAGCGTCAGCGCATCGAGATCGTGCGCTGCCTGCTGCAGGAACCGGAGCTCATCATCATGGATGAGCCGACCTCGGTTCTGACGCCGCAGGAAGCCGAACTGCTGTTCAAGACCCTCGAACGCCTAGCCTCTGAAGGCAAATCCATTCTCTACATCAGCCACCGCCTCGAAGAAGTGCAGCAGATGTGCGACACCGCAACGATCCTGCGCCATGGCAAGCTGGTGGCCCATTGCACGCCCTCCGAGGAGACAGCATCCTCTCTTGCAACCCTCATGGTTGGCACCAGCGTTAAGGCCGTCGAGCGGGTCAAACCCGACCTGACACGCGCTCCGGTACGCCTGCGTCTCGACAGGCTCGATCTGGTCGCCACCGGGCCATTCTCTGTCGAGCTCAAGGATATCTCCCTTGAGGTGAGGGGCGGTGAGGTGGTCGCCATCGCGGGCATCGCCGGTAACGGTCAGTCCGAGCTCTTTGACGCCCTGTCCGGCGAACGGGATGTGCTGCCAGACGCCATCGTCATCAATGATGAGCCGGTCGGCCTCAAGAATGTCACCGCACGCCGCAATCTCGGCGCGGCTTTCGTGCCCGAAGAGCGCCTAGGTCATGCGGCGGTGCCACAGCTCAGCCTGTCCGAAAACGTGCTACTCACCCGCCACGGCTCCGACAAGGGCCTGACCCGCAAGGGCGTGTTCGTCAAACGTCGCCAGGCGGGCGTGATCGGTAAACGCATCTCGGACACCTTCGACGTCCGCAAGGGCGAGCCGGACCCGCAGGCAGGCAGTCTTTCGGGTGGCAACCTGCAGAAATTTGTCGTTGGCCGCGAGATCGACCGCAATCCGAGCGTTCTGGTGGTGTCTCAGCCCACATGGGGCGTCGATGCGGGCGCAGCGGCTCTCATCCGGCAATCCCTTCTCGATCTGGCCCGCGATGGAGCAGCCGTGCTGGTCATCTCGCAGGATCTCGACGAGATCTTCGAGATCGCGGACCGCATCGCGGTGATTAACAAGGGCACCCTGTCACCAGCCGATCCGGCTGAAATCATGACGCTTGAAAAAATCGGCCTTCTGATGGGTGGTGTGCATGGGGAAGACCCGCACGTCGCAGCAGGCAAAGACAGCGCCACCTCGGGAGGTGCTCATGCATCTTGAACTGCAGAAGCGCAAGTCTTCGTCAAAAACCATGGCCCTCTTGTCGCCGGTTCTGGCTATTTTCCTGACCGTCATCACCGGTGCCGTCATTTTCGCGCTGTTGGGCTTTGATCCGGCAAGAGCGCTGTTCGTCTATTTCGTCGAGCCTCTGCTTGATCCTTGGAGCCTTCAGGAGTTGGTGGTCAAGGCTTCGCCTCTGGTTCTCATCGGCGTCGGCCTCACAATCTGCTACCGCTCCAACAACTGGAACATCGGCGCAGAAGGCCAATTCACCGTGGGCGCCATCTGTGGTTCCATCCTTCCGGTTCTGCTGCCCGACTGGCAGGACCCGCTGGTCTTTCCCATCATGATGGCATTCGGTGCGGCAGGCGGTGCGCTGTTCGCCTACATCCCGGCGGTCCTCAAGAACCGCTTCGGGGCCAACGAGATCCTGACCAGCCTGATGCTGACCTATGTCGCACTGCTGATCCTTGATTATCTGGTACGCGGCCCGTGGAAAGACCCCGAGGGTTACAATTTCCCAGAAAGTCGCCTGTTCAGCAGCGCGGCAACGGCCCCCAGCCTGATCGACGGTGGCCGCATGCATATCGGCGCATTGTTCGCCGTGCTCGCAGCAATCGCCGTGTTCGTTCTCTTCATCCGGACGCTCAAGGGCTTCGAGATCAAGGTGCTGGGCGTGACGCCGCGCGCTGGCAAGTTTGCGGGCTTCTCGCGCGAGCGGATGACCATCTTCGCCTTCGTTGTCTCTGGTGCCCTTGCCGGTCTTGCGGGCATCATCGAGGTCTCCGGCCCCATCGGCCAGCTTCGTCCGACCATTTCTCCCGGTTATGGCTTCACCGCCATCATCGTCGCCTTCCTTGGCCGCCTGAACCCGCTCGGGGTCATTCTCGCGGGCCTGCTGCTCGCTCTGTCCTATATCGGCGGCGAGGCAGCTCAGGTTGAGCTTGGCGTCTCGGAGAAGACGTCCAAGGCCTTCCAGGGCATCCTGCTCTTCTACGTGCTCGCCTGCGACACGCTCATCCACTATCGCATCCGGATTGTTTCCAGCAAGCCCGGCACGAACAAGAAAGAGGCCGTCTGATGGAATTTGCAGAAGCATTGCTGATTTCGATTGTCACGGCCTCAACGCCTCTTCTTCTGGCGGCGATCGGCGAGTTGGTGGTGGAGCGCTCCGGCGTTCTTAACCTCGGCGTCGAGGGCATGATGATCATGGGAGCGGTTTGCGCCTTTGCCACCTCGCTCGTTACTGGCAGCCCCTACCTTGGTGTCCTTGCGGGCATGTTTGGGGGCGTTGCCATGGCGCTGCTGTTCGGCTTCCTCACTCTCATGCTGGTTGCCAATCAGGTTGCCACCGGTCTGGCGCTCACGCTTCTCGGCCTTGGCCTGTCGGGCATGATAGGCGAGCATTTCGTCGGCACTCCGGGCATCAAGCTGCCGCAGATCGAAATTCCGCTGCTGCACGACATTCCCGTCATCGGTGAGAGCGTCTTTGGTCAGGACGCCCTGTTCTATGTCTCGCTCCTGCTCGTTGCCGGAACCAGCTGGATGCTGTTCAAGACACGTTGGGGCCTTATCCTGCGCGCCGTCGGCGAGAACCACAATTCGGCGCACGCTCTCGGCTATGACGTGATCAAGGTGCGCTATATGGCAGTTCTGTTCGGCGGCCTCTGTGCAGGTCTTTCCGGCGCCTATCTGTCGCTCGTCTACACTTCGCTGTGGATCGAGAACATGACCGCCGGCCGCGGCTGGATTGCGCTGGCGCTGGTGGTCTTCTCGTCCTGGCTGCCGGGCCGGATTATCGTCGGAGCCTATCTCTTTGGCACTGTTTCCATTCTTCAGTTCCATGCGCAGGGAGCCGGTTGGGCCGTTCCGACCCAGTTCCTTGCCTCTTTGCCCTATCTCGCGACCATTCTGGCACTCGTGATCATCTCGCGAAACAGAGCCGTCGCCCGGGTCAATACCCCGTCCTGCCTGGGACTGGCCTTTGTGCCAGACCGGTAATGGGTTACGCTGTCGCCACGCGACAGTGACATGAAACGCATGTTCCGGCTTTATGGGAAGCCGGAGCATCGAAATCCGGTCTCGCGATCAAATGATCACGAGGCCAAGCAGACAAACAAAAGGGTTCTGCAACAAGCAGATCCACCAACTAAGAGGGATGCATCAAATGCGCAAGTTATTTGCAGCGGCTGCTGCTGTAGCACTTGGCCTGTCCGCCGTTGCGGCTCAGGCTGCCGATAAAGTCAAGGTCGGCTTCATCTATGTCGGTCCGATCGGTGATATGGGCTGGTCTTATCAGCACGATCAGGGTCGTCTTGCCGTCGAAAAGAAATTCGGCGACAAAGTCGAAACCGTCTATGTCGAGAACGTGTCTGAAGGTCCTGATGCGGAACGCGTCATCGAGAAACTGGCCCGTGATGGTGCAGACATCATCTTCACCACCTCTTTCGGCTACATGAACCCGACCATCAAAGTCGCGGCAAAATACCCGGATGTTAAATTCGAACACGCCACCGGCTACAAACGCGCCGACAACGTGTCCACCTATGCTGCACGCTTCTATGAAGGTCGCTATGTGATCGGTCAGATCGCAGCCAAAATGTCCAAATCCAAGACCATTGGCTACATCGGCGCAACCCCGATCCCGGAAGTGATCCGTGGCATCAACTCCTTCATGCTCGGCGCTCAGTCCGTCGATCCTGAAATGAAAGTCAAAATCGTTTGGGTCAACAGCTGGTTCGACCCGGGCAAAGAAGCCGATGCTGCCAAAGCCCTCATCGACCAGGGCGCTGACATCATCGCTCAGCACACCGACTCTGCAGCTCCCCTGCAGATCGCTGCAGAACGTGGCGTCTATGGCTTCGGTCAGGCTTCGAACATGATCCAGTTCGCTCCTGAAAACCAGCTGACCGCGATTGTCGACCATTGGGACGACTATTACATTTCCCGCGTTCAGGCTGTTCTTGACGGCACCTGGAAATCTGAAGACACCTGGGGTGGCTTCGACGCTGAAATGGTCCACATGGCCGATTTCACCAACATGCCGGAAGACGTTGCCAAAATGGCTGCAGAAACCGAAGCAGCTATCAAAGCTGGCACTCTGCATCCCTTCAAGGGCCCGATCTTCAAACAGGACGGCACCCAAGTTATCGGTGAAGGCGAAACCCTCGACGACGGCACCCTTCTGGGCATGAACTGGTACGTCAAAGGCGTTGACGGCAAAGTTCCGGAATAAGCCATAAGGGTCTTGCGACCTATTCGAGAATGAATGAAAACCCCGGCGTTTTGATTGACGCCGGGGTTTTTCTTTGACCGCAGGATGAAACAGGGCAAGGCTTCTCCCATCACATGGACATCAGCCCCTGAAACAGCAGACCGCTGAGGATCGCCCCGACCACACCAAGGCTCAGATAGGCGACAAACACGCGCGGGCGCACCAGCGACCAAACAGCTGTCATGGCAGGGAGGGAACTGACCGCACCGGCAACCATGAAGGCCATCGCCGCCCCGGAACTCATGCCCTGTTCCATCAGACCGGCCAGCAGAGGCGGCGCGACATAGCTGTTGAGATAAGCAGGGATACCGACGAAGGCCGCAATGACAATCGGCAACGCCCCGCCGCCGCCAACCAGCCCGACAATCACCTCGGCAGGAACATAGGTGATCAGAAGACCTTCCAGCACATAGGCCAGAGCCAGCCACTTGACGAGAAACAGGGCGTTGCTTTGTGCTTCTCGCCAGAAGGCCTGCACCCGGGCAGGATCGGTCCAGAAAGCCCATTGCGGCTTTCCCTTGAAAGGTGAGGGGCCGCACCCACAGCTGCTGCATCCGCCCACCTTTTGCTTCAGCACATCGTCAAAGAGCCCCGAACGCGTCGCTCGGAGGACGACGAACCCGCCAAACACACCCAAAGCGACGGCCGAGACCGCCTTGCCCACCGCAAAGGGCCAACCAAGAACCGAGGCGGTGATGAGGAGCGTTGGAGGGTCAATGAGGGGAGAAGACAGCCAGAAGGCCATGACAGCCGACAACGGCGCTCCCAGCGCCAGAAGCCCCGCTATGAAGGGAATGACCTCACAGGAACAGAAAGGGGCAAGCCCTCCCAAAAGCGCAGCCAAAAACACCATGCGCACTTCCTTGCCCTTGAATGCCTTGGCAACAAGGGCTTCCGCCCCCGCGGCCTTCAGATAGGCAACGAGCAGGACGGCAAAGACAATCACCGGGAGGGTGCCCGCAAATGCCCTGACAGCAATGCCGATCACCGGCTGCAGATTGGGAAGATCCAACAAAGCAACGATGACGAGCAAGAGAATGATGACGCTCCACGGCGTCATAAGACGGCTCATGAGAACACGCCTGTCGAAAAGGATTTGCGACTGGTCAGTCATCAGCCCCTCCACACGCAGAAGACTGTGCTCCGATAGCCGCGCTCATGTCCACCTGATCAGCACAGCATTCGCTCAGGATGAAGGAAGCTAGCCCGCGAAGACGCTCGAAATTCGCGCGACTGACAATCGCCCGGCCTTGCCGTTCCTGAAGGATCAGATCTGCGCTCACCAGAAACTTGATGTGATGGGCAAGAGTGGAGGGGAGAATACCGGTGCGTTCCTGAACGTCGCCGACAGTCAGCCCTGCATCACCCGCTCTTATGAGGCAGCGAAGCACCGCAAGACGGGCCTCGGACCCCATGGAAGCAAAACCCTGCGCGGCAAGTTCGATTTCCATTCTCGTTCCCTTGTTTTAAATTCGATATAACTAGTTTTATCGAATAATACTCAACTGTCAAGACGCACCCATTTCGCCTCATAATTGCAATTCTTCGAAATCATGGAACCAATTTTGAAGGCTGATGCCATCGTGGTCAAACTGAGCCTCTGTGTTAAAGGATGAATAGAAAGATCGTTAAAACAGCCTATGACGTTAGGGTATAGCGGTATCAGTTAAGTGAGAACATTGACGAAACAAAAGCGAACATAACATAAATAGCACCCGCGTTGCAGTTTAAACTAATTCAAATGTACTAAGGGCAGATTCATACTTTACTCAAGTATCAATTGAAACCAATTTGCAGAAATCGATAATTCAAAGCGCTTTCAAAAAATAGAACTGAAAAAACTGAACAATTAATCAGCTATCTATAACGTTTTAGAGCAAAACAACAATAAAGATAAACTTAGAAACCACTACCTGTAGTAGAAAAACTACCATTTTGATTTAGAGTGTGCAAAAAGCGACTTTTGATCCGCAATGTACAGTGAAGAAAAAAATTTTACTTGCAATTCCTGCAAAAGAGGAATCCACGAATAGTTGCGGCCGGAAGAAAGTATAATTGTAAGTTTGAAATAACTAAATATGCATGTTAGTGTTTTCTTTACCAAATGGGTTTCGGAAGAATCATTCTCCGGCGTTTATCAGTCCGTGTGTAGTCCAATCTGAGGAGACCAATTCATGCGTTCTGTCAATACAACGTCCCTCGACCTGGCAGAATTCAGTTTCTCGAAGTCGTTTGACGTCCTAGACCTGGATAAATTCGAGGATCAACATGCACAGCCGCTACCCAAAAGCTTGCATGTGCTTGTTGTTGAAGATGACGATCTGGATTTCAAAATCACGCGCAAGACTTTACTTCAACTCGACTCCTATCAACCGATCATCGACCGTGCGAGCGACATTGTCGAAGCGCAGATTGCAGCACAGAAAACTGACTATGACATCGTCTTGATCGACTTCTGCCTCGGCATGGACACTGGGGTCCCTGTCATCAATGCCTTTGGCGGGGAGGCTTCAAAAGCGGCACTGATCCTGCTGACCGGCATGCCCGGCGAGGACATTCAGAAAATCGCCCTCAAGGCTGGTGTGGTCCATTGCATCAACAAGCTCCACCTCAGCCCGGTCCTGCTTGAAACAAGCTTACGCAGCGCCCTGCACACGCAAGGCTTGAAGCAGGAACTGCGCAAGACAATTGATCAATTGCGCGAGGCGAACGAAGCCAAAGAGCGCTTCTACGCCAGCATGGGCCACGATCTGAAAACACCGTTGAACGCGATTCTCGGCTACGCGGAACTGATTTCACACAACAGTCTGGAACTGTCCTTACCGGCCAGATATCAGGAGTTTGCCGCCCGAATCCTGTCCGGAGGCCTTCACCTGCTTGAGGTCATCAACAACATCATCCTGTCGAATGGCGAAATACTCGACGAGCTGACCGGCGACTTCGAACCGGCAGACCTCGGCGACATGGTTAGCAAGGCTACAGAGCTCTTGCGGCTGTTCGCTGACCAGAAAAAGATAACCATCAATATCCAAGCACCAGCCAACCCTGTCATCGTGGAGTGCAAGGAATCCTTGATGACGCAGGCCTTGATCAATCTTCTCTCCAATGCCGTCAAATACACACCCGAAAACGGACAAATCGATATTCGTTTCGGTAACAACGGCTTAGAATCGTTCCTTTCGGTCAAGGACAGTGGTATCGGCATGAACCAGGAGCAAATCGAGTTGGCCCGCAGACCATATGGGCGCATTCAATTACCAACCCATCTGGCCCAGGAGGGGACTGGTCTGGGACTGCCAATCGTGGACAGAATTATGTCATGTCATGGTGGCAGCGCCAAAATCGAGAGTTGTCCCGGAGAAGGAACCTGCGTTACACTGCTTCTGAAAAAGAGAAAGTAACAAGGTGAGCAATCCCGTTCACCACAACGTGGCTTGTTGAACGGTGACCCCAGGAAAAGAAAAACAAACAACTTTGTTGTTGGTCGAAGACGACGACGCGGATATTTTTCTCGTCAAACGAGCTCTCAACAAACACGGGGGCAGCGTCGCGCTGCAGATTGCTCGTGACGGCAATGAGGCCCTGCAACTCCTGCGCAGCAATGGCTATATCGAACGCCCGTTCGTGATCCTCTCGGATCTCAACATGCCCGGCATGTCCGGCTATGAATTCATCGACGAAGTGCGCACCGATCCCGCGCTGAAGGACAGCGTGATTTTTGTCATTTCCAGTTCGAACCTTCCCGAAGATATCAATCTCGCCTACAACCATTTCGCATCAGGCTACATCGTCAAGGACATGGAACCGGAAAAGATGATCCGGTCCATGAACCTCGTTTTTGATTTCTGCGAACTGGTCCAGTTGCCACAGTGATCGTCCGCCTCGGCAATCACGGAGACAAGACTAGGCCCGATTGGATGCAGAGGAGGGGACGGCGCTAGTGAACCGGCCGTCCCGCCTTTGGCCAAGTGAAGCGGAATGTGGTCCCCGGCACAGTCTCAGGGTCGGAAATGATCTCGATGGAGCCCCCAAGTGACTCGATTGCCTTCTTGACCAGCGCCAACCCCATGCCGTTACCCGGAATCTTGTCCTTTCGCTCCAACTTGCGGAAGGGCAGAAGAATCTTTTCGTGATATTTGGGATCAATGCCGGGTCCGTCATCAGAGACCGAGAAGCTCCAGAAGTCATCATCAAGTTCAGACTGTTTCACCCGAATGAGGCCTTCGTCCTTGTCGTGATATTTCACTGCATTCTCGATGAGGTTCCGGAACACCAGCATGATCGGCGCACGATGTGTCTTGAGGCTGCGCCCCAACCCCGCCACATCGAGCGTAATCCCTTCACGCTGGCCGATAACTTCAAAAATACCCTTGAGTTCTGCAGCAAGATTGATCGTCTCTTCATCCTGAATATCAGACCCAGCCCTTGAATAATCCGTAAGATCCGAGATCAGACTTCCCAGGTGGGTGATCTGATCCTTCAAGCGATCAATATGCGCTTGTATCTCCTGACGGGTTTGCGGATTGACGTCTTCTTCGATCCAGGTCGCAGTGTGCTGAATGGCCCGAAGCGGGCTGGCGAGATCGTGACTGATGATGTGGGTGAACTGATTGAGATTCTCGTTGATCTTCTTCAGTTCCTGGTTCTGAGCTTCAAGCTCCCTTTCAGCTTTCACACGCGCCGAAACATCAACAATCGTTGCAAGACTTTCTGTCTCACCATTCTCTCCCTCGACAAGGGTTGAGGAGACCTCGACATCGACGACTTCACCATTCTTCTTATAGATCTGGTAGGGAATCGAATTGACCCTGCCTTGCTCGTAATATTTGGGCAGGATGACTTCGTCTGCATACTGGAGCGATTCCGGTGTCAGAAAATCGTATCTGGTCTTGCCAATCACTTCATCCCGTTGATAGCCGAGCGAATCAAGCCAGTTACCATTGGCCTCAATGATGCGACCCTCCTGATCATGGGATGACATGATCACCGGCGTGTTCATGTAAAGCTGGCGGAACCGTTTTTCTCCGCTTTCCAGACGCTTGTTGAGATCTTCGAGATCCTGCTGCTGCAGGCGCCTGACATATTCGTATCCGATCCAGTCGGCAATATGCAGCAGGATCGGCTGGAAATTGTCGGCCGATGCGCGAGGAAACTTGCGCCGCGACAGGAACGTCAAGGTGCCGACCAGATCGCCGTTCATATAGATCGGCGTTCCGATAGCCGGAGAATAGTCCGAATTCTCGAGCAGGGGATGCAGACCATGTTTGCACTGGGAGAAATTGGCGAAACAATGATTGTTTGCCGGATCGCAGCCTTGCTCTTCGCACGTATTCTCTGACACGTCGAACGTCTGCCCCAACAGAAGCCCGGTCTCTTCCATCCCGATCAGATGGTCGATACGCCCGGTCTTACCGTCAAGGCGCACCAGCATTGCGGCTGGCAGGTTGAGATAATCCGCCATCATTTTCAGAACCGCATCAATCTTGGACTCAAGCTCTTGCTTGCTGTCCGCAGTGATACGGCTGAATTTGCCCATCACCGCCTCGCGATCGATGATGTCGGTCACGTTGCGCGAAACAGACTGGATCTCGATGATGGTGCTGTTGTCGTCCTCCGTCAGGGCATGAAAATGGGAATGCAACCATGCCTGTGAGCTGCCGGATTTCTTGTCTTGCCATTCGACTTCAAAGCTTCGCGTCGAGTGCATTTCGCCGATCTGAGCCAGCACTTCCGCCCCTGTGATCTCATTGAGCAGATCCACAAATCTGGTCTGCAACAGGCGTTTGTCATCCTCGATGCGGAAGAAGGCCCGGAAGGCATTGTTGGCAAAGGTCAGGGTTGTATCGGGTTTCATCCGACAGATCAGATCGCTCTGGCTGTCGACCACCGCCTTGAAGAATTCCCGTTCCTTGTGCAGATGGGCCTGCGCAGCCTTCAGGTCCTGAATATTGACCACGGTCAGCACAGCACCGGTGATGGCGCCAAGCTCGGTCCTGTAGGGCAGGATTGTCAGCAGATAGCTAGATCCGTCAACCTCGATTTCCTGACTGAACGTTTCACCCGACTGGATGGTATCCTGAACACTCTGAATGAGGTTCATATTCGTGAAACGATAAGTGACATGCTCGATCGGACGACCGAGGTCATGCGGCATCAGGTTGAAGGCCTTGGTCGCAGCAGGCGTGAACCTCCGAATCCTGCGCTCATCGTCAAGGAAGATCGTACCAATTTCCGTGCTACGCAGGAGGTTCTCGATATCGTCCGTGACTTCGGTCAGCTCCAGAATCTTTCGCTGGTGCTCCGCGCTGACGGTATAGAGTTCTTCGTTCACCGAATGCAGTTCTTCGTTGGTACTCTGCAATTCTTCGTTCGAGGCCATCAGCTCTTCGTTCGTGGCCTGAAGTTCCTCGTTGCTGGTCTCCAGCTCCTCAATGGTGCTCTGCAGGCTCTCGCCGGTTGACTTCAGCTCACCCTCCAGTTCCGCGATGCGCTGGCCGTAAAATTCCTTATCTGCGCTGTCTTCGGCAACGCCTTCCTGCGTCAGAACCGGCTTGCTGAGGAGGGGAAACCTTTCTTCGATAGTGATCAGCAGATAGACCGAATTGACTTCCCTGCTACCCAATTTGTTGATACCAACCTTCAGCCGCTTCTCATTGCCTTGATCGTCGGCAACGCTGACAGTCCGCTCGAAATCATGATCACCGCCAAGGGAGAGGACCCTTTCAATGCCAGCATTGAAAACAAGCCGCATGTCCTTGTGCACCATGTCGACCAGTCGGTTGCTGAACAGGCCCTTGCGAACTTGCACATACTTATCAGCGTCACCAAACACATGGACCAGATCACCATGCTCATTGATGAGAAAGCCGGTCGGAGCGTAGCTCGTGAGAAGTCTGTCATAGGCGTCGTAGAGTGCCTGTCGCTTCAGATTCTCTTTGCGAGAGGACACAAATGCGGTGGATCGAGTTTCTCTCAATGGAACTCCATCATCATCTAGTTCATCTTTTATCTTTTTGTCAGGCGGCAGCAGGAATGCCGCCTCTCGAAGCTGTGCGTTGCGCTTCTTGGAGAAAACGCGCCATCTCTTGTCGAGCACTGCAAACTCGGGCTCGAGCGCACCAACCGTCTCACTCGATCCCAAAAACAGCACGCCATCCTTGCGCAGGGAAAAGTGGAACAGAGACAAGACCTTCTGCTGGGCAGGTTCCGCAAAATAGATCATCAGATTCCGGCACGAAATCATGTCGATCCGCGTAAAAGGAGGGTCTTTGAGCAGGTTGTGCGAGGAGAAGACGACAAGACGGCGAAGACTCTGCTTCACCTGATAGCGGCCATCGACCCGATTGAGATATTCATCGCGCAAAGCTTCAGGGATACTCTGGATAACCTCCTCATCGTAAATCCCGTTTGCGGCGATCTCCAGGGATTTGAAATGGATGTCCGTCGCAAAGATCTTCAGATTGAGGGTCAGGCCATTACGCTTGGCAAATTCGTTGATCAGGATTGCCAGTGAGTAGGGCTCCTCACCAGTGGCGCAGCCGGGAGTCCAGATACGCAATTGCCGCTCGGCGGACATGATGGTCGCAAGTTGGGGCAGGGCCTTGCTTTTCAGAACTTCAAAAGCTTCCTTGTCACGGAAGAAACTAGTCACACCGATCAGAAGATCGCAGTAGAGCGTGTCGAGCTCTTCCCTGTCATGCTTGAGCCGTTCGCAATAGTCCTCGAGATTGGCAAACCGCTGCAGCAGCGCACGACGCAGGATTCGACGATGCACCGTCGTGTTCTTGTAGTAACGAAAATCCGTTCCAAAGGTCTTTTGCAGCATCGAAAGGATGCGATTTTCCGGCTTGTCATCCGGGTCATCGCTATCGTCATTCCGGGCTATGTAAACTTCGCTACCGCTCATGATCGCGTCAAGAATGCCGGGCATTTCCTTGACATCGGCAACGAAGGTCGCTGCATCGCTCTCAATGACCTTGCGCGGCATGGAATCGAACTTTGCCGAGGTAGGCTCCTGCGCTATGACCGCCCCGCCATTCTGCGCAATACGCAGGCTTCCCCGCGCGCCATCAGACCCGGTGCCCGACATCACGATGCCGATTGCTTTCTCACCTTCTTCTTCTGCAAGCGACGTGAAGAAGGCGTCAATCGGCAGGCTCAGCATGTCCGTATCAGGGTAGGCCTTGGCCTCCAACCGCCCACCACGAATGGACAAAGCCGTGCGGGGAGGGTTGAGATAGATGACATTCGGCTCAATAAGCATCTGATCTTCGGCATGGGTGATCCTCATCTTGGTATGCCGCTCGATCAACTGATCCATCATCGACTGAAAATTGGGTGACAAATGCTGCACCACAACAAAGGCGAACCCCGTGTCCGCTGGCATGGCTTCGAAAAACTGCTCGATCGGTTCCAGACCACCTGCTGACGCGCCGATTGCAACGACCCGAACCGCTGCCGACACGTCTATGTCATCCTCTGCATCTTCCTCTGGGCCTGCAACTTCACTTTCATCAGGGGCCCTCTCGTCAGCAGGCTCCGTATTGCCAGGTTCCTGCTGCTCAAACGACTGTGCTTCGGCGTCATCGCTTGCCCCGGTCAGCTTATTTTCTTCTTCCGCCATATTTCCCCCTCAAGACAGCAACTTAAACGCTAAGTACTGAAACAAGATAACCAATCAAATCTGTTAATTTTGTATAAAACGATCCTTTACTACGTACGAAGAATCATTAATATCCTTTGATTACGGTTACTTACCAAGCATTAAAGTAACATTAACTATTTAAAAATTACAGTTAACCATCAGTGTATCTCGTTTGGTGGAAAAAGAACAGAAATTCAACTGATTTGCCGGGTGGTGGCTTGAATGATGAAGGAAATGCAATTGCAGTCAGCTTTGGATGCCTGGAAGACAATGTCCCAGACGCTCGAAGATGAAACCCATTTCAGTGCTATGAGTGATGAGACCTTCCGGATGCAGAGAACAGAGACGCTGCTCATGACCAGCATTGCTCTGAGATCGCTGTCCAAGCGTGTTCGCGAACATGCACAGACCTTGCGTGAATCCAAACGCACCTGACACCCATCAGCCCTCAATTCCAGTTCCGCATTCATCACAATCCGTGTGTGGCGCAAGCCATAGCACCTTGCTGGACCACGCTTGCGCTGCAACGCACAACGACAGTTGGTTGACTTCAGGCACGTTAGCTCTCACCCTTTGCGCGCAAACAGGGAGGGTGGAATGAAGGACAGCGAAGGCAATCACAGTCAGGCGTCCGAGATTGCTGGCTCGCCATTCCACTATGACCTCACCAGACGCATCACACACGATCTGAAAGCCCCGATCAGGCAAATCATTCAGCTGACTGACATGCTGATTGAGGACAACGAGGGGGGCCTTGATGAGGAATCCGTCCAGACGCTCAACATGATGCGCGAGCGAGCCGACAAGATGGGCCATCTGGTTGAAGCCTTGCGGTCCCTTTCAAACAGTTTCTGCCGACCTCTGGAAATGCAAAACGTTGTTATCAACGACATTTTGGCAGACGCTTTGAACGACTCAAATCTGCAGCCCGAAAGTCTGGATCTCGGCGAACCAATGGAGATTTGGACAGACCGGGAAGTTTCTTCACGGGTTTTTAACAATATTTTCCAGAATTTTTTACCGCCATCGGAAGAGTGGGATCGGGCGCGATTTCTCCTGAAGCTGCACAAAAACCCAGAGAACGACCCGGCACTGGAAATTCAAATTCCAGACTATCCTCATGAAATAAAAGAAAAAATCGGATTGGTCGATTATGCCGCTCATGGCAGGCAGGATTTGATGCAGATTCTCTTGCTCGCAGAAAGCGCTGAAGCAGCAAACCGATTGGGTTGGAAAGTTTTTCTGCATACCGGAAACAAAAAAGATCTTTTGTTGAATGTCTATTTCTAGACCAGCGTTTTTCACATAAGCTTCAAGCAATTGCGGGAATTCAACTAAGGGAAGTCCAACGATGTGCGCTGCATGGAAGAATACAGAAGCTGAACCTTCCTACAACAGCATGGCTGAAACCAGTCCGGCAGACGCAGCAATCCAGCTCTCCTGTTTTCTGCTTGATGACGACCCCATCGACACCCGATATCTGAGCTGGTTACTTCACCAGATGGGTGGCTTCCAACTCGACATCCAGTCGGCACATTCATTGGAAGACGCCAAATCCATTTGTCACGACAAGGGGTTTGACCTCTATCTGCTCGACTATTGGATGGGCGAAGAATCCTCCGTTTCCCTCCTTGATCAACTGTCGCACGAGCGAAAAGGCGCAAGCACAATTGTCGTGTTGTCGTCACTCGATGACCAATCCTTTCAGGAACTCAGCCTTCAGTCCGGAGCCGATCTCTTTCTCGCCAAACAGGAGCTTTCCAAGAAGACACTGGAAGCAATGCTGCGCAACATCGTGCAGGTCGCAAGAAAAACCCAGTCCGTGAAGGATCAACGCCTTCTTGACGCAGAGAAGATCGGTGACTGGACAAAGCAGCTTAGCGGACAACTTGATCGCGCTCACGGATTTGCCACGCTAGCCATGGCGGCTCTTAAGGCCAACAATGTTGAAAACGTCGAACAAATGCTTTTGCAGAGCCTGTCACAATTGGCTGAGTTGCGTCATGAGGTGTCCTTCCTCAATCAAAGCATGAATGCCCTGCAAAAGAGCGATGACATCAATCTCAAGCCTTTCGATGTCAGCGCATTGCTGGCCGAAACCGTAGACGATTGCCAACTCGAGGCCGAGCAATGTGGAAAGCAGCTGAGCTTCTACGAACAGGTGGCTGACTCCATCATTCTGAGCGATGAACGACTGCTGAAGGAACTCGTATCGATCCTTCTGCGTGGCTCCCTGCGCTATGCTGAAGAGCAGTCCGACGTCTCGGTCAGCTACGAACTCGGTCCCGAATTCCTCGATATCTATATTTCCGAATTTGGTGCCAGCGAAGAGGCCGAAGTCTCCGGCTACGATCTGGTTAATCCAAATGCCGTTCAGTTTGCGGATCTATTTGAATCGGACCGCGCAGGCAACCTTCTGCTCGCCGAAACTGTGCTGCAGCGGTTGAGAGGAAGCTGGAGCATCGGAAAGTCGGGCGACAATCTCGAAATCAGTTGCCGTATTCCGCTCAATCAGGACCTGTTGAACTAGCGGCTACGGTCTGAACTGTCTCGTCTAGGCGCAACAAACCTGCACGAACATTGCCAACAAAAGGGAAGGGCGATCAATCGCCCTTTCTTACTGACAGGCGATGCATTCCCTTCAAGTCGTCACCCCCTTGAAACAATTGTCAAGGAATGTGTGAATCCCGACCAACCGCTGGCTGTATTGATTTGCCGGAGGCACATTAGCCGCTATGGTGAATCACTTAATTTCAGCGGGCGGGTGCGAGTCGCACGCAATTGATAAAAACCATCAGTTGCCATCATTGCAAACCTGATGAAACAGGGGAGAAAACAATGTCCATTTTGAAAAAAGGCCTGAAGGGCGCACCAGTCAAACGTCTGCAGGAAGCACTCGGCATCGACGCCGACGGTGATTTCGGTCCGGGCACAGAAAAAGCCGTCCGCGAATTCCAGAAAGCCAACGGGCTGGCTGTTGACGGCATTGCCGGACCTGACACCTTCACCGCAATGGGTCTTCATGAATTGGTCCTTCTGCGCGTCGGCTCTCGCGGTGCTGCCGTCAAGGCCATGCAGGAAGATCTGGGCATCGACGCTGATGGCAAGTTCGGACCGGGTACCAAAAAGGCCGTCATGGAGTTCCAGAAGGAAAATGGCCTGACCGTCGATGGCATGGCTGGCCCGGCGACCCTTGCCAAAATGAAATCCTTCTCGTCCGTTGTCACCGCCGAAACCATCAAGAAGTCCGCAGTGACCGCTGACGAGGAACAGTTCGAAAGCGAAGACCTACCGGAACTGAAGGGCGCAGAAGTTGTTAAAGGCTCGGCCGAAGCCGCTCCCGAGAAATCGGTCTGGAGCAAGGTCAAAGGCTGGTTCAGCTAAAAAGAGAGGCGAGGGGTGTTTTCGGCGCCTCGCACAAATTGCTTGAGATGATGATGAATGGCTCCATCCGCGATGGGGCCATTTTTGTTTGCCTTAAAACGCCGGAGCGGCAGAATCACGCCACCGACAACTGCAACAATGGCTCACCCACAACGTCGCTCCGAACTGTCGCAAGCCGAAAGACGAATGGTCCGAGCCATAGCCGCTAATCCCTCGCCATTCCAATTGGTTAGATCAAGCCTTCCGGATCACTCGCCCCGTCCAGCCACTCTGAATTGAGGTCTCGGCCTTGACAATCGCTGTCCCGAACAGCTATGACACCGATGTCTGACACCGATGTCATTTTTGATTTTGGGGTCTGCATCCGAGAAAGGACAAGGCTCCCATGGCGACGATTTATGATGTGGCAAAGCGCGCAGGTGTATCTCCCAAGACAGTTTCTCGGGTGCTCAACGGGGATGCTCCCGTCAAGAAGCAAACCAAGGATGCGGTCGAAAACGCGATGCTGGAACTGGGCTATGTACCGTCCAACGCAGCGCGCATGATGCGCTCCAACAAGTCTGGACTGGTCGGTCTAATCACCGGCGCCATCTCACACGGTATCGAGCCGACTGAGCCGGAAGGTTTGCCCGATCTCTTCATCGTGCAGGGCATTCAGCAGATCATGGGTGCGAGCGGCAAGACCCTGATGATCGCAGACACTGGCGGCATTTCGGAACAGGTGCCGCATCTCATCCGCACCTTCCTGCAACATCGGGTCGAGGGGATCATCTACGTGGCCGACCACCACAAACAGGTGACGCTGCCCAACATCCCCGACGGCTATCCGATCGTTCTGGCCAACTGCTTTGACAAGGATGGCCATCCTTCGGTGTTGCCGGACGACAAGCAGGGACAAAAGGATCTCGTCGCCAAGCTCATTCAAAGTGGCCACCGGCGCATTGGCTTCCTGACACTGGACCGCACCCTTGTCGCGACAGGATTGCGCTATCGCGGCTATCGCGAAGCCTTGGCCGAGGCGGACATTCCCTATGCCGACGAGCTGGTCTCCATGGGCTATGAGGAAGGCGAGGAGAGGGAAAGCCAGATCCTCATGCAGGCCCTTGATCGCCTCTTGCAGCTCAAGGAGCCACCGACCGTCATCTGTTGCGGCAATGACGAAATGGCGTTGCGACTCTACGGGCTGCTGCGTTCACGCGGAATAAGGGTACCGGAGGAAATTTCGGTCGCCGGATACGACAATTATCGGGTCATTGCCGAAACCCTGTTCCCGCCACTAACCACCGTTGAACTGCCCTATCTCACCATGGGCCAGATCGCCGCCAGACATCTTCTCGAGCTGATCTCGGACGGGACGAAAAAGCCCGAGAATCCGGGTCTCGTTCCCGGCCCCGTGTGCTGGCGTTCATCGGTCACCGCTCTCAATTCTGTAAGCGTTTTAAATCCAAAAGGGAGGAATAACCAATGAAACTCAACAAGGCACTCATCGCAGCCTTTTGCGCGTCGACACTGATGTCCGGCGCAGCATTTGCACAGACAGACCTGACCATGTGGTACCACGGGGCAGGGAACGACGTTGAAAGCAAGATCATCAATCAGATCGTAGATGACTTCAACGCCAGTCAGGACGACTGGAAAGTCACCATCGAGAGCTTCCCTCAGACCAGCTACAACGATTCTGTCGTCGCTGCGGCTCTAGCAGGAAACCTTCCGGACATCATCGATGTCGACGGGCCAATCATGCCGAACTGGGCTTGGTCCGGCTATATGCAGCCGCTGCAGATCGACGAAAGCAAGCTGACGGACTTCCTGCCGGGCACCAAGGGCATGTGGGATGGCAAGCTCTATTCCATCGGCCTGTGGGACGCTGCCGTCGCACTCTATGCCCGCAAGTCCACGCTGGAGGAGCTGGGGCTTCGCACACCGACCCTTGAGCATCCATGGACCGCGGAAGAGTTCAACGACGCGCTCAAGAAAGCCAAGGACTCAGGCAAATACAAATATGCGCTGGATCTCGGCATGAACGATCAGGGTGAATGGTACCCCTATGCCTATTCACCATTCCTGCAGAGCTTTGGTGGTGACATCATTGATCGCTCCACCTACAAGACCGCAGAAGGTGCATTGAATGGCGATGAAGCCCTGAAGTTCGGCGAATGGTGGCAGTCGCTCTTCACCGAAGGTTATGCACCGGGCACGTCTGAAAGCCCAGCCGATCAACAGACCGGCTTCATCGACGGAAGCTTCGCCTTCCAGTGGAACGGCAACTGGCGCGCTGTGGCTACGATGGCCGAAGTGGATGATGTGCTGTTCCTGCCAGCCCCTGACTTCGGCAACGGCCCGACCATTGGCGCAGGCTCCTGGCAATTTGGTGTTGCCGCCACCTCCGAGCATCCGGACGGGGCGTCTGCTTTCATCGAGTTCGCCATTCAGGACAAATATCTCGCTGCCTTCTCCGATGGCATCGGCCTCATTCCCTCGACAGCCAAAGCCGCAGAGATGACCAAGAACTACAAACAGGGTGGCCCGCTCGCCGTCTTCTACGATCTCTCCGCCGAGCAGGCGATGGTTCGTCCGATCACGCCGGGTTATGTGGTCCAGTCCAAGGTCTTCACCAAAGCCATGGCCGACCTTGCCAACGGAGCTGACGTTGCCGACACCCTTGATGCTGCCGTTGACGAAATCAACGCCGACATCGAAAAGAACAGTGGCTACGGCCACTAGGTGGTGAGAGAGCCCGCCGACAGATTGGCGGGTTCTCCCTTGTGTCCGCTCCCTTGCGGCTTGCGCGCAATCTGTTAGGGGGGGCTGAGACGCATCGCAGCGTGCCACTCCAATGGCACGCTCACATCGGGAGTGGAAGTCGTCGCCCCCGCACGACGACTCCACCCTTCATCCAGTTGAACCGGAGAGTATGATGGCTTCGAAGCTTACCCGTTCAAACGGGGCCGGTTGGGCCTTTGCCCTTCCAGGGTTCATCCTGCTGTTTGTCTTCATCATTCTGCCCTTCTTCTTCGCCTTTTGGTTTTCCCTCACCAATCAGCGGCTGATCTCGCCCAATCCGACCGAATTTGTCGGACTGTCGAACTACGAGAACCTGCTCGGTGTGTCGGTGATCACGCTGGAGCCTGAACGGGATGAGGCGGGCCAGATCGTGCATGAGAAGGACGGCAGCATCGCCTATCCGCGCGTGCGGACGGTGACGCGGAATCCCGAGTTCGAGCAGTATAAAGGCATGCGCGAATGGTTCCGTTGGCAAAGTGGTGACAATGCCAAGGTCGTGGTGGCCAAAGACGTTGTCTTCATGAAGGCCCTGACCAACACGATGCTATTCGTTCTGATCATCGTGCCGCTGCAAGGAGGGGGTGCGCTTGGCCTTGCCCTGCTGATCAATCAGAAACTCAGGGGCATCAATGCCTTCAGAGCCATCTATTTCACGCCGGTTGTCATCTCGATCGTCGTCATCTCGCTACTCTGGCGCTTCATCTATGACGGCGATGACGGCCTGCTCAACAACATCCTCGCGGCCTTGACCTTCGGCGCTTTCGAGCCTGTCGACTGGCTTGGCAATCCTGACACAGCTCTTGGTTCCATCATCGTCATGTCCGCATGGCAGGCGATGGGCTTTCACATGGTCATCTGGCTTTCCGGCCTACAGACCATTCCCGCCACACTTTATGAAGTCGCAGCCATCGAAGGCTCGTCCGCATGGCAAACCTTCCGCTATGTGACATGGCCGGGCCTCAGAAACACAGCCGTGTTGGTGCTCATCGTCATCACCATGCAGGCCTTCGCCCTGTTCGCACAGATTGATGTCATGACCAACGGTGGGCCACTTGATTCCACCCAGACGCTTGTCTTCCAGGCGGTAGAGCGCGGCTATGGCAAACAGGACATCTCCGGCGGATCGACCATCTCGGTCATCCTCTTCTTCATCGTCCTGATGATTTCTCTGGTACAGCGCTATCTGACAAGGGAGAAACGCTAATGGCTGAAGTATCCCCAAAGAATGAGGGCTTCCTGTTGCTCTCTCGCTATCTGGTTCTGGCGCTGGTCGCGGCAATCTTCCTGTTCCCGCTGATCTTCATGATGGTGTCATCGCTAAAGCCGGATTCCCAGCTGCTGGCCGATACCAGCTCGTTCCGCGCCTTCCTGCCGGTTGGCGATGTGAGCCTCGACAATTATTTCGCGGCCTTTGACCGTGCCCCCATCGGGCGCTTCATGCTCAATTCGGTCTTTGTCACCATCACGACCGTGATGCTCTCGATCGCCATCTGCTCGATTGCGGCCTTCTCCTTCGTCTTTCTCGAATGGACCGGACGCAATATCCTGCTGTCGATCATTCTCGCCACACTGATCATCCCGTTCGAGACCATCGCCGTGCCTTTGTTGCTCCTCGTATCGCGCCTGCCGTGGCTGGGGCTCGAAGGCATGGAGTGGGGCTGGCTCAACACCTATCGGGTACAGATCATCCCGTGGATCGTTGATGCCCTCACGGTTTTTCTGTTCGTGCAATATTTCAAGGACCTGCCGCGCGAACTCGTCGAGGCGGCACGGGCCGAGGGAGCCAGTTGGCTGCAAGTCTATCATCGGGTCGTGATGCCTCTCTCCGGGCCGGTATTGGCAACAGCGGCGATCCTCAAGTCACTCAAGATGTACAATGAGCAATATCTCTGGCCATTGATCGTGGTTCAGGATGAAAAGCACCGCCCCATCATGGTCGGGCTGGGTTACTTCTTTCAGCTTGATGTTGCTTGGGGGGAACTGATGGCCTATCTGACGCTCATTTCCATTCCCGTGCTGCTCTTCTATCTGATCATGCAGCGGGCATTCATCGCTTCCATCGCATCCACCGGGGTTAAAGGTTGAAATCACAATGACAATAGAACTCGAAAACCAATGGATCTGGGACAGCTGGTATGCCCATGACGGCAGATGCTGGCATGGATATTTTCTCAAGGCAGACAAGTCCCTAGGCGACCCCGATCTCAGGCACTGGCATGTTTCGCAAGGCCACGCCACCAGCACCGATCTGGTCAACTGGACCCATCTGGGCACTTGCTTTGCCCCGTCCGAAGGCCCCGCCTTTGACGACAAGACGACATGGACCGGCTCGGTCATGCAGGGGGACGACGGCCTCTGGCATCTCTTCTACACCGGCACCACCAAGGCCGAGAACGCCATGTATCAGCGCGTCGGCCACGCGACGTCTAACGACATGCACAGCTGGCAGCGGGTTGGCGACGGTCTCTGCCTCGATCTCACCGGCCCGAATGCGCACTATTATGAAGTCGAGCACATGGTTGGCCACTGGCACGACCGGGCCATGCGCGACCCGTGGGTGATGAAAGACCCGAATGGCAACGGCTGGCTGATGTATTTCACCGCACGCGCCTCCGGCATAAAGGAAGCCAATGCGGCAGGGGCCATCGGCTTTGCCACGTCTCCCGACCTTTATAACTGGACTCTGGAACCCCCGGTTTTCGTCGGCGGCTACGGCCAGCTTGAAGTGCCGGAAGTCTTCAAGGTTGGCGACAGGTGGTACTGCCTCTTCTGCACCGCCGCCGAGCACTGGTCAAAAGACCGCATCGCCAACGCAGGCGTTGAGCCCGTAACAGGCAACCACTATCTCATCGCCGATGATCCGCGCGGACCCTGGCAGATCGCTCCGGGCTTCCTTGATGGAGCCCTGCCATGCAGGCGCTATGCTGGCCGCATTCTTGAGACCGTGAACGGCCTCGTCATCATGGGCTTTGATGACAATGGCAAGGAAAATTTCGTCGGCAAGGTCAGGGATCCTGAGGCCATTGAGGTCGATAAAGAGGGCTATCTGCATGTCGCCGACAACAGCCGGGAAGGGGGAGACCATGGGTGACGTCATTCTCAAAGAAGTCCGCAAGAGCTTTGGCCGGGTGGAAGTCATCAAGGGCGTCGACATCACGATCAACGAGGGCGAGTTTGTCGTCTTTGTCGGCCCGTCCGGCTGCGGCAAGTCCACGCTCCTGAGGATGATCGCCGGGCTTGAAGACATCACCTCCGGTACGCTCCAAATCGGCGGCAAGGTCGTCAACGACGTCCAGCCCAAGGAACGCGGCATCGCCATGGTGTTCCAGAGCTACGCCATTTTCCCCCACATGACCGTGCGCGAAAACATGGCCTTTGGCCTGACCATCGCCAAGGCCCCAAAGGAGGAAAAGGAGCAGAAGGTGCAGGAAGCGGCCCGAATCCTGCAAATGGAAGACCTGCTCGACCGCAAGCCAAGCCAGCTCTCGGGCGGTCAGCGCCAGCGGGTCGCAATCGGCCGCGCCATCACGCGCAAGCCCTCGGTCTTCCTGTTCGATGAGCCGCTGTCCAACCTCGATGCCGCCTTGCGCATGGACATGCGCATGGAGATCGCACGCCTGCACAAGCAGCTTGAGACAACCATGATCTATGTAACCCACGATCAGGTCGAAGCCATGACCCTTGCCGACAAGATTGTCGTCCTGAAGGACGGCAAGGTGATGCAGGTCGGCAAACCCATGGAACTCTATCACGAACCGGCCAACAAGTTCGTGGCTGGCTTCCTTGGCGCACCATCAATGAACTTCCTCACGGTTGATGTAGAGGGGATCGAAGGCGAGCACGCCATCGTCGCCAACAAGGCACTGGAGCCGACGAAGGTCAAAACCAAGGGCCGACCGTTTGAAAAAGGCGGCAAGGCCACTCTTGGCCTCCGTCCGCAATATCTCAAGCTGGCACCGGCGGGTTCAGGAATGCTGCATGGCCAGATCACCCTGTCCGAACGTCTTGGGACGGAGACTGTGGTCGACATCGCCCTCAAGAACGGCGGCAAGATCATCGCGGCCTTCGATGAGGATCTGATCGTCAATCCGGGCGAAACGATGGATCTCACCTTTGACGCTGAACTGGCCCATCTGTTCAACGAGGACGACTAAACCGAATAAAAAATGCCTTGCCCATAACGGGCAAGGCGCAATTCTCAGCGAGGAACACTGGTGCTGAGATATTCTGGCGCTGAGAAAGACCCTCAATCAGCCCAGTAGAGCCGTTCAGGGTTTTTGACCAGCAACAGCTCTTGTGCCGCCTCAGTCGGCGCAATAAGCGGGATAATGTCCGTGAGAGCGCCGTCATCTGGCATATGGCTCTTCATGTTCGGATGCGGCCAGTCGGTGCCCCAGAGCACGCGGTCGGGGAACTGCTCGACGAGATAGTGTGCAAACGGAATGACATCGCCATAGGGAGGGCCGTCCTTGGTCAGACGCTCGGGGCAGCTCACCTTGGTCCAGAAATTCTCCCTCTCTTTCAGCAGAGAGACAAAATTCTGGAACGCACCGTCGCCGATGCCCTTGGAGACATCCGCCCGTCCCATGTGATCCACCACCACGGTGATCGGCAGAGAAATCAGGAAGGGTTTCAGCTCTTCAAGATCCTGCGCCTCAAAATAGACAATGATATGCCAGCCAAGGCCCTTGATCTTGTCGACGATCCGGACAAAATGCTCCTTCGGCGTGTCATCAACAAGGCGTTTGACAAAGTTGAAGCGAACGCCCCTGACGCCAGCCTCATGCATCACCTCAAGCTCTTTTTCGGTGATATCTGGCCCGACGACAGCGATCCCGCGCGCCCTGTCCCCGGCGGTGCGCAGGGCATCAAGCAGAGCATCATTGTTTTTGCCGTGACAGCTTGCCTGAACGATCACATTGCGGGAGAAACCGAGATGATCGCGCAAGGCAAAGAGTTGCTCCTTGGAGGCATCGCACGGGGTATATTTCCGCTCCGGCGCATAAGGGAACTTCGCAGCCGGACCAAAAACGTGACAGTGGGCATCCACCGCGCCGGCAGGCGGCACATAGTCCGGTTTCTTGGGATTAGGATGAAACGGAAGATAGTCGGGTGTCATTGTTATATACCGCTTTCCAGATAATGAAGGAGACGAGGGCTGCACCAACCAATTTGGCACCGAGGGATGCCAGATCGGTCTGAACTGCACCGAAAGGCGCGATGAGGGCAAAGCCTGCCACGATGAGCACAAGGCGCTCGATGACAGACAACGGACGCCCAATCCAGCCAGCGAACGACGTCCCCAGCGCAAAGACCGCAGCAAAGGCACCGATCACTGCGATGATGATTTCCAGCGGAGAGCCGATGAGCAGCAGCTCGGGTGCATAGACGAACATGAACGGAGCCACCACGCTGACAAAACCAAGGCGAATCGCCTCAATGGCGGTCTCGTTCGGCTCGGACCCAGCGATGGATGCCCCGGCATAGGCCGCGATGGCCACCGGAGGTGTGATCGCCGACAGAAGCCCATAGTAGAAGATGAACATGTGACCGGCGAGGATCGGCAGTCCGAACTTGACGAGAGCCGGGGCCACCAGAATGGCCAGCAGCAGATAGGCAGCCGACGTCGGCATGCCCATGCCCAGAATGAACGAAGCGATCATCGTCAGGATCAGCACAGCAAGCAGGCTGTCGCCACCCCATGACAGGATCATCGAGGAAATCTGAAGCGCAAGTCCGGTGAGGGTGAGAACACCGATCAGGATCCCGGCAACCGCGACGGCCGCGATGATCGGCATGACGTTGCGAACCGTGACCACGCAGACCTCGATGATTTCGGCAATGGAAATCCGGGTTTCCTTGCGCCAGGGCGACAGGAGGAGGGTCGCCAGAATGCAGAGCACTGCTGCCTTGGCTGGCGTGAAGCCATAGACGAGGAAACCGACAAGGGCAATGAGCGGCAGTAGCATGTAGCCCTGTTTCAGGAGCACAGTCCAGATCGACGGGATGTCCTCCGGATTGGCACGCTCAAGATTGAACTTGCCCGCTTCGAGGCGCACCGCAACAAGCAGTGCGAAGACATAGAGCAGGGCAGGGATTGCCGCCGCAGCCGCAATGGTGGAATAGGGGATCTGGGTCATCTCCGCCATCAGGAAGGCAGCTGCCCCCATAACAGGCGGCATGATCTGACCGGCGGACGATGCAGCCGCCTCAATAGCAGCAGCGACCTTCGGTCGATAGCCAGTGCGCTTCATCAGGGGAATGGTGAAGGTCCCGGTCGTCACGACACCTGCCACAGCCGACCCGTTGATCGAGCTGAACATGGTTGAGGAGACAACCGCCGTCAGCCCCGGGCCACCCTGAACGCTACCGGTGAGGGCATGGGCGATGTCAACAAACACCTTGCCAAGACCCGATTTCAGCAACAGGCCACCGAGCAGTGAGAACAGCAGGATATATTCCGCCGCAACACCCATCGGCATACTGAAGAGCCCCTCGGTCCTGAGGAACAGGTTGGAGGTCAGGCGATCAAGGCTGTAGCCCGCGTGGCCATATTCTCCGGGCAGTAGATAGCCGAACATGGCATAGCCGAGCGCAATGACGGCGAGCCCCACCATGGTCCAGCCCAGATAGAAGCGGGCAAGCACGAGGGCCACGACGACCGTGGCAACAAAGAGATAGATATCCGTCTCACGGGCGATGGCCCCCATGCGGATGATCGAGATGTAATTCTGTTGCAGATAGGGACCGGGGATCAGCGCGACGATTGCCAGCGCATAGAAGATCAGGCGAATGAAGACGTTCTTGCGCTTGACCGCAAGCATCAGGAGACCGGCTCCCGCCAGCAACGAGAAGAACATGCTGCGCAGAAGCAGGGCCGTCAGGGAGCTGAAATAGGCAGCATGGATGACCAGAGCAGAGGCGGCCAGCGCAACAGCTGCGATTAAAAGCGCGACAATGATGCGCTCGAACGGCTGGAGCTGCGTGTTCGGCAGCAGGCGCAGAGAAAAGGAATCAAGCACAGGAAGACCCTCGACCTGTTGGGAAGAGCCTCATGGGGGGACGAGGCAAATGTCCGCCCCCCACAAGTCAGATCGTTGAAGTATTGAGATTATTCATCGAAGTAGCGTTTGGCGCCCGGATGCAGCGGAATGGGCGTGTTGGGCGCATTCTCCCGCGTGATCAGAGCGGCCGCCGGATGAACCTCACCAAGGGTGGAAAGGTTATCGAACATCGTCTTGGTGATGTTGTAGACCAGCTCTTCATCGGCATCCGCGCTGGTGAAGAGAATGACCGGATCGACCATTGAGGCGACGGGCTCGTCATTGCCATTGTAGATACCGCCCTTCACTTGTCCCAGAGCATAGAAGGGATATTCGCTGATCAGCGAGGTGGCATTGGCGGTCTCGACCGGAATGAGCTTGGCATCCGTGGTCGTGGTCAGCTCAATGAAGGCGGAAGCAGGAACGCCAGCCAGAATGATCGACGCGTCGAGGTTGCCGTTCTTGATGGCATTCGTTGCTTCCCCATAGGAGAGGAACTGCACATTGTTGATGTTGAAGGCATCATGGGCCGTCAGCATTCGCTCGGCAAGCACGGAAGAGTTGGAGCCCGGAGGCCCGACGGAGACACGCAGATCCTTGAGATCGGCAATGGTCTTGGCCCCGGACGCGGCCGTCGCGGCCACCTGCAGAACAGCAGGATAAAGCGCGGCAATCGCCATCACTTTCTGCTTTTCTTCAAAAGGATCCTCGGCAACAAACCCTGCATAGAGGGTCGAGGCGGACGAGAAACCGACGGTCATTTGACCCATCGACACACGGCGCACATTTTCAATCGACGCGCCCGTTACCTCGGCATTGGCCGAAATCTCGTTGCCCTTTGCGGTGAGCAAATCGGCAAGACCGGCCCCAACCGTATAGAACACGCCACCGGTACCACCGGTGCCGATGGATACGCGATCCATCGCCTGTGCTGCAGGACTTGCCAAGGTCAACGCCGTCGCCAGCGCAAGAATTGTTTTCTTCATGGTATCCTCCCTAGAAGATTGGTTTTTGTGGCCGACCGGACGATCAGCCAAAGACCCTTCCGTCAAACAGCTTTCTTGCCGTTCTGAGCAGGGCCGATTTCACGACCGATCCATTTGGAGCAAATTCGAGCACGGTCGCCGTCGCCCCGGTTGGATGTTCAATCTGCAGTGTCTTGTTGGGCCCATCGGGTAGTTGGGCCAATTTGTGCGCCGGACTGCCCTCAAGAGCACAGGCCGTTGCGACACTCACCGCACCGAGCACGCCAATGGAGGCGTGACACCGATGAGGAATAAAGGTTCTTGTCGAGATTGAGCCGCCGGAGCGGGGAGGCGCGACAAGGGTCATCTTGGGAACCGATTTCTGGCTCACATCTCCCAAATTCATCATTTCGCCCGCCTGCAGGCGGATGCTTTCGAGCTTCGCCTTCAGCAACTCGTTGCCATCCAGCGTGTCCCGATCCTCATAGCCAGTGACACCCATATCGGATGCCGCCAGAACGACCACAGGCATGCCATTGTCGATCATGATGACTTCGATACCGTCGATCACATCGCAAGCCTTGCCGGACGGCAGCAAGGCTCCACAGCTGGCCCCTTCCGTGTCCCTGAAAGCCATCGGGATTGGAGCTGCCGTGCCCGGCACGCCGTCGATCTGGGCATCGCCATCATAGCGAACCACGCCACCGGGCGTCTCGACACTGAGCACGGCGACCTGACCGGTATTCTCCATGAACACCGTCACATCGGTTCGCCCGTCCTCGGCTTCGACAAGCCCCCGCTCGATGGCAAAGGGACCAACCCCGGCTAGAATGTTGCCGCAGTTCTGAGAATCCGAGACCACCAGTTGATCTACAAACACCTGCAGGAAGAGATAGTCGACATCAATCCCGTCCCGCTCGGATTTGCGAACCACCGCGACCTTTGAGGTCAACGGATCGGCTCCGCCCATCCCGTCGATCTGGCGCGGATCCGGCGATCCCATGATCCTGAGCAGAAGAGCATCGCGTGCCTTTGTGTCTGCGGGTAGATCGTCAGCGAGGAAGTATCCTCCCTTCGACGTTCCACCCCTCATCCACATGCAGGCAACACCCTCAGACATATTTCAGTCCCTTCTTGGCGAGTTCTTCGCGCATGCCATAGACATCAAGGCCAACCTCGCCAGCGAGGAAGCGGGCACGATTGCGGGCTTCCTTCTCTTCGCGAGCCTTGGAGGATTCAATGGCCTTGCCAACCGTCTGCTGCGGCACGACACAAACCCCGTCATCATCAGCGATGATCACATCACCCGGATGGATCAGCTGACCGGCACAAACGATCGGCACATTAATGTCGCCGAGGGTGGCCTTGACAGTGCCTTGCGCGGACACATAACGTGACCAAACGGGGAAGCCCATTTCCTGCAATTCCCTGATATCCCGGACCCCGGCCTCGATGACCAGCCCGCGCACACCGCGCAGCTTGAGAGCCGTGGCGAACAGCTCACCGAAATAGCCCGCATCACAGGGTGAGGTCGGCGAGACAACCAGAATATCCCCCTCGCGGCATTGCTCGACAACGACATGGATCATCCAGTTATCCGCTGGCGGGATTGAAATCGTTACAGCATTGCCGGCAACCCGCGCACCGGGATAAATCGGCCGCATATAGCTTTTCAGAAGGCCGGTTCGGCCTTGCGCTTCGTGAACCGTCGCCACTCCGAAGTGGGCCAACTGATCCACCTGCGCGAGGGGCGTGCGATCAATATTTTGAACAACAACAGCCATCAGAGTTCATCCACGGTGCGAGGAAAGACGGATTCAAACCCTTCGGCATGGGTCGCGGCACGGCCGCCAGCTTGCCCACCGGAGTTGCGGCGGAAGTGGTTGCCCCGGTTCTCCGCAACGTTGGTGTAATAGTGCCAGAGATGTTCCTGACCCTGCATGCACTCGATGGCGGCTTTCTTCTTTTCCCAAACAGGCGAGATATCGAGGAAGACATCAGGTTTCCAGCCCATGCGTTCGGTCTGGTGTGGCTCGAACAGATAAAGCTGCGGCGCACCGAGAACCTTCTCACCCGGATTGTGGCCCCACGCCTGCGCGATCATGCGGGCTTCCAAGGCCACCTGCGTGGCATACATGTGGTCGGTGTTGTAAGGGTCAAAGCGCGAATGGCTCAACATGAAGGCGGGCTGCGTTTTGCGGATGACATCCACCAGGCGATATTTTGCATCCCGGTCGAGTTCAAGAGGATAGTCGCCAAGGTCAAAGAACTGGATGTCCGCGACACCAAGAGCCTTGGCGGCATTCTCCGCTTCGATGCGACGTTCTTTCTTGACCCTCTCCAGCGTCATGCCATCCTGTTTCCACAATTTGGCGCTCTCGCCCCGCTCACCATAGGACAGGCAAACGACCGTGACGTCGTAACCCTTCTCGGTGTGAAGTGCTATGGCGCCTCCACAACGCCAGACAAAATCAGCAGAATGTGCGCTGATGACAAGCGCGGTCTTCTTATCGGTCATCTTCTCCTCCGAATTGCTCTTCTCGCAATGCCAGCCTGAAGTCACACGGGCGACAGTCAGATCCATTTGGTAGATGAGAGTATGAAAGCTGACGCCCGAGAAAACCAATTCAAAGGAAGCCGCCTGTTTGTAAACATATTCATTTTATGAAATCCAACATCAAACAATTAGGTCAGAACGACTTACACACTTACATATCCAATTGAAAAATATCACATTATATGCATACTGAACGCAAATTAAATATAATATATACGTAGTGAGGATGGTGACTCATGGCCACATTGAGGAGTTTACACGTCTTCGACAGCATCTGTCTGTTCGGCTCCATCACTGAAGCCAGCCAGCAGATAAACCTGTCCCAGCCTGCCATGACCCAGAGCCTCAACAAGCTGGAGACAGCCCTCGGCGTGAGCCTCTTTCAGCGCGGCAAGGGCATGACCTGCACCGAGGCCGGGACGGTCTTTCACCGCCGAACGAGAAGCGGCATGAACCACCTGCAACAGGCGGTATTGCAGGCCGCAGGACGCACGGCCAAGGACAATCCCCATCTCTATCGCCAGATATCCAACAGCCATCTTTCGTGCCTGCAGGCAGTCTTTGAAGCGGGCAGTTTCAAGCAGGCCGCTCAGGGGCTGGGACTGACGCTATCGACGGTGCACAGAACCTTCCGCTCACTCGAAGCGCTGCTCGATATCAACCTTGCCGACACCCGCCCCAACTCGGTCCGGCGCAATGCCGCGGGTGAGGCCTTCTATACCCTGTCAAAGCTAGCCGCGAGAGAATTCCGACAGGCAACGTCAGACCTCGAGGGCTGGAAAGGCAATTATGAGGAAAGCTTCACCGTCGGTGCGCTGCCGCTCGTTCAGTCATCGATCCTGCCAAAAGCACTGATCGCCTTCTCGCAGGAATTCCCCCACGTCACAGTCGTCGTTGTCGATGGCATCTACAACAGCCTTCTCAGACAGATGAAACGCGGCGAGATCGATTATATCATCGGCGCCTTGAGGGAAGGAGAGCAGTCGGAGATGATCGAGCAGACCCCGCTGTTTGACGACACCTTGATCGTCGTCGGCCGCGTTGGTCACCCCGTCAGCAAGCTCAAGAAGGTGACAGAGCGGGATCTGGCGGCCTACCCTTGGGTGATGCCACGAAAAGGCTCCCCGTCACGGGGCTACTTCGATGCTTTTTATGCTGATCTCAAGAGACCATCGCGCCTGCAATGCCCCATCGAGACAGGGTCTTTCAGCGTCTTGCGCGGTCTTTTGCAGCAGAGCGACAGGCTGAGCACGATTTCCGCCCAGCAGGCCCGCTATGAGCTGGACAACAACCTGTTGACCCAGATCGACTATCCCTTGCAACAAAGCGCGCGCCGCATTGGTTATGCCAATCGGGCAGGGTGGCAACCCAGCCTGCCTCAGCGGCGTTTTCTCCAGTTGCTCGGATAATGGCGTGACTCAGCTCGATTCATTCATCACGCGGGTACAAAACCGACAAATGTATCAAAGTGGTTACAAAACTTTCTCGAGTTAGCATCTTGACCTTCGAGCGGCTAGAACCTTTATCATAAATAGATAAAAGAATGAGGCTGCCATGGATGACAAGGACCAACCCGCGATGGATCTGGGAACAAAAGAAACGGGATCACGCAAGACTGACGAAACCTTGCCCGCACTTCTAGCCAAAGCAGAAACGCTTGGTTTTTCTGACAAGGAAGTCCAGCGCCTTGAAGCCATGTATGGCACCCACATCGACCGGGAAATGAAATAAACATCGGGTAGGCGGCGAGCATGACCAGCTAGCCAGCCAAAGCCATCCGCACTTACGAGGATAAAGACCTCATCGCACCCGTTCGCTCTGAAAACGGGTACAGGACCTACTCAGGTCAGGCCATCCATCGCCCAACCTTCCTCAAGCGCCCACACAGCAACGATTTCAGCCTCGAAGAATACCGCCCTTGTCAGAGATTGCCATGGTGACAAAAAGCAGGACTGCCCCATTCTTGACGGGCTTTCCGATGAGACTGCACACTGGGCAACAACAGGGACACCAGAATCGTCCTGCTGCAAGAGGGAGAAGAGAGATGACCTACACAATTGACCGGATGCTGGATGGCGTGACGATCGAGGATGCCGAGGCTCGCGCCCGCGAGGCTCTGGCCAACAAGGGCTTTGGCGTCCTCACCGAGATCAACGTCAAGGAAACCCTGAAGAAAAAGATCGGGGAAGACGTCGCGCCCTACAAAATCCTTGGTGCCTGCAACCCCAAACTCGCCCACAAGGCCATGAGCGCCGAGCCCAAAATCGGCGTTATGCTGCCATGCAACGTGATCCTGAGGCAGGTTGAAAACGGAACCGAAGTCAGCGCGGTAGATCCCATCGCTTCCATGTCTGCCGTCGACAATCCCGACCTCGTCGGTATCGCAACCGAAGTGCAAAGACTGCTGTCAGAAGTCGTCTCGGACATGTAGGGCAGCGCGCCGATCTGCTCTACAAAACCGCACAACAATCGAAGTCGCTTGCGCGAGCGGCTTCCTGCAAAATCCATTATAGCGATGCACTGCTGAACTGGTCTCCGCACAGCCAATTAACTATCGGTTAAATAAAACTTTCAATTGCACAAAAACATAAGATACACTCTAAAAGAGTGTGATTGAGTATGTGGTTGGGCAATGACTGTTCGTATAGCCTTTTGGTGCATCTATATCGTTCTGGCGCTGGAGTTGCTTCTCGCAACCATCGGCGTGCCCCGACTGTTCATGCTCCTGACTCTGCTCCTTCCTTTCTCATTGCTGCTGATTTGGCTGATCTCGAAGATCGTTGAACTCGAAGCCCAATCTGAACGCCGTATGCAGATGAATGCGAGCGGCAACCAACCGTCCTACAACGACACTCACAAGCACTGACGCCAAGCAGCGAAGTTTGATCAAGGTCTGGCTTGAGCTGGCAACAGGTCTCGAACGATCGAGACAATCGGCTCACTGACGAGCGATGCCCCGTTGTGCGACAGGTGATCATCATCGAAGTAGTAGATGTCGTCCCCGCGCGCCTGAACGCATTCCCCTGTCACCATATCCTCACAGAAGATCCGTACCGGTTTGACCCGATAGAGACCGGGAATATCAAGACTGTCGAGAAAGTCCGATACCGGCCCATTGCGTGCTTCGAAGATGGAGCGGGGGTAGGACAAGGGCTTGGTCTCACCCATGGCCCTCAGACGGGCAAAGGCTCTTGGCACATGCCATCCTCCTTCGGGAATGGGATAGACCAGAATGACTTTCTTGCCATGGGAGACCAGCAGCTCGATTTCAGACCGGAAAGCGTTGTAGGCATTGAGTTTCCGGCATTCGGCCGTCTTTTCCAAACACACCGCATTGGAAAATTCTGCCTGCTCGACCGGCTTTTTCTCCGCGCCGCCAACCCCATTGTCGAACGATAACCCGGAGATCGACATCGCATAGCGGGCGCTCAGAACAACAATCGGTGTATCACTGGCAAGGACACCGTTATTCATGTACCTCGTGGAGTCGCGGCACTTGGTGATCCCGACCCAGGGGGCACAGGCAGCAACGGTGACCTGCGTCGTGCTGTAACCTGCAGCATTTAGCTGTTCCGACAAGGCCCCAGCCAGCGCTTCGGCGTGGCTGTCACCTAGAATAGCCACATCGATTGCCTTGCTATCCGATGGAAAGGTACAGTCCGGCAAGGGATAGTCCGCAACCTTGCCATCGCGAAAGACATCCTCGAACAACATGCATTTGGTATGATTGCGGCTGCGGTCCTTTTCTGCCGACAGAACACGGGCCGTCTCGCCTCCAAAGCGCCATTTCGCCCCCTTGAGCCCGATCGTCACACCCGCGAGCGCCGAAAGACAGGCGACAGCAGCAAGGCTCGCGACAAACACCTGACGCCGACCTTTGAGCAGTGGAGCAGGATGGCCCCGGAATGGCTGCTCGACAAAGCGCCAACTGAGATAACCCATAGCGAAGGATAGCAGCCCGAGGGAATAGAGCACCCAGAGTTCAGGATCATAGGGATTGCGGATATAGGCAAAGGACAACAGCGGCTGATGCCACAGATAGACGCTGTAGCTGATCATGCCGATGCCAACCACGGGCGGTTGCGACAGAAGGCGGGCCACCAGCGTCTCGCGACCGGCAAACAGGATGATCAGACAGGCCCCGCCAACCGGCAACAGGGACAAGGCTGAGGGCAGGGGCATGGAGCGGTCAAAAAAGAACAGAGAATAGGCAATCGCCAACAAGCCCACCAAGGAGAGAAGGTTGCTGGATCGCACCGGCTGTCGACTTAGATAGAAGGCTGAGAGCGAGCCTGCGAGCAATTGCCAGGCACGGGTCGGTGCAAGGAAGAAATTGGCTTCGGGATGAGCCCCGGACGCCCATTTGCAGGCCAAGAGGCTGATCAGCCCGAGAAGCGCCAAAGCAGCAACAGCCTTGTTGCGCCCGAACCGCCAAAGGAAGGCGAGCAACAGCGGGAAAACCAGATAGAATTGTTCCTCGACCGCCAGGCTCCACGTGTGCAGCAAGGGCTGGAGTTCGGCGTCGGGCGAGAAATAGCCCGTATTCTGCAAGAAGTGGAAGTTCGAATAGAAAAATAGCACCGATATCAGGCTGCGCGAAAAATACATCAGCTCTCTGGGAAAGATCCAGATCCACGCACAAATCAGCGAAAAGACGAGCACAACGATGAGCGCTGGCAGGATCCGTCGCGCCCGACGCTCATAAAAGTGCAACAGCGAGAAGCGGCCCCGCTCGAGATCCTCGATCAGGATCGAGGTGATCAGATAACCGGAGATAACAAAGAAGATATCGACGCCCAAGAATCCGCCGGAAACGACGTCCATCCCGGCATGAAACAGCACGACCGGCACCACAGCCACAGCGCGAAGACCATCGAGTTCTTTTCTGTAGAGCATGCTGACCGGCGACCTTTCTGAACCAACAAGGTCAAATGCACCAGAAAGTAAGACTGGTCAACCGTTAACAGCGACAGGAACGGAACCGCAAAACCAGAGAGGAAAGGAAAGGGCTGATGACAAGCAACCATCAGCAGGGATATCGAAGACAAAAAGAAAACGAGGCCCGAAGACCTCGTTTTCCATTTCAGAACCACCCGCCTGCTCAACACTTTTGGGAGCGATGGATGGGCATTGGCACTATCCGTGCATTGTCCCCACGTGAGTAGTCTTACAATAGCGCCGCTAAAGTCTAGTCTAAATCAGCCCAACTCACAACCTGTGGGTTGTGCTTATACGCAACTATTGTACCCAGACAACACCACCAGGCCATTTGCATTCACCTCGAACAGATCAATCTACTGAAACCCAGAGACAATTCAGCTACTCTGACATTCAGAGCATGATGACAACACGTCAACACTAGGCCTGTTGAGACTTCGGTTTGACCGTTTGGGCCAAGCGATCGGTCCCGGCGACGAACCCGTCGAAATATTCTTTCATCACCACAGGATCATAGCGCTCATCAAGCTGAGCCGGCGTCAGAAACTCATCTTGAAACCAAGGAAATTGCTGGGAATTGAAACAAGAAATGAGCCAGTCGGCAAATCGGCGATGGCGTGCCGACTTCAACACTTCAGGGTGACAGGTCATCCAGATGTCGAGCGACAGCCTCAGGCCCGGAATATCCACCGGCTCCACATTGCCACCAATCAGGCGGGCGTAGCTTGGCAACATCCCGAGCCCGACACCCTTTGCGATGGCCCAATAGTGCGCAGAAGAAAAGTTGGTCTTGATTGCGATCATGCGCTCGGCCACCCCAACGCCAAACAATTCAGCCAGATCGAAGTTCTTGGGCCGGTCGGCATCCTGCTCGACCACGCGATGCTGAGCCAACTCGAGAATACTTTGCGGCACACCAAAGCGGTCAATATATTGTCTGCTCGCCCAAGGCACGAGATGCAGCTTGCCGAGCTTTCGGCGGATCAGGTCCGGGTTGGTTGGCTCTTCGAGCTGGACCGAAATGTCGGCTTCCAGCCGCATCACATCCACCGACTTGATCGCGCACTGCAATTCAATCCGGTTGATGCCCGCGACGTCTTCCACATATTCGCTCAACTGCGGAATGAGCCAGAAGGTCCCGAGCCCTTCGGTAATGGCGACCCGGATCGGGCCTTTCATCGTGTTGGCGCTCGACGAAGCGGTGCGCCAAAGATCATGCATCGAGTTTTCCACTTCACGGGCAGAAACGACGATCCTTCGCCCTTCAGCCGTGAGACGAAGTCCGTTGGGTTCGCGGAAGAACAACGGATAGCCGCATTGATCCTCCATCCTCTCAATCGTTTTACGGATAGTATTGAGGGACATGGCGATGGAATCCGCGGCTCCCTTGAAGCTGCCCTTTTCTGCGACAGCGAGAAATACACGGATCAAATCCCAATCCATATTCGCCCATGGGTTATCCATTTATGCACATCCCCTAATCAACATTTGCGCAAGCTTCGAAACGGGTGATCACCCTAATATGCCCATATTGGCAGAACCAAAGCAGAGTAGACAACATGATCCGACAAACACCGACAAACAGCTTGATGAAAAAGACGACTTTACAGCAGGCGATTACCCGCGTGAAGGTCACAAATCAGGTTGACGTTGACAATGTGTCAAGGCTTCTCGTTCAGGCTGAAGCGGCAATTGGCACCCTTACCGACGCCAGTGTAATTCTGAAAGTGGCAAACCACAATCCGGATTCGATCTGGTTGTTTTCCCGACAGGATGGTGAAAGGCCTGAAGGCTTCCACGCTTTCCTGCTTCTTAATGAGAAGGGCAGGAAGGAGCTTCTGGCCGGAACGTTGGATCTGCGCAATCCTCCGCTTGATTGCATGGTCTGCCAGGGTGAGTCCCCGGCGGTGATTTATGTCTGGGCGCTTTACACCCCTGGCATCCTCGCCGCAGGCATGAACACTATGCTCGACCATTTCGCATCCCCCCGTTATGCCCGCGTCGACATGATCTCCCGTGCAGCGACGACACACGGCGAGCGTGCGATGCAACGCCTCGGCTTCGTGAAGGGTTTTGCTCTGGATGGCTTCGATCACCCCGATCTCTTCATTCTGGCCCGCTCCCAGAAGGCAAGGCAGTCTCAGCGCCCCCGCTATGACAGCTACGAACGCGGTCAGGCCCGCACCGGTATCACCGTGGTGCACGAGATTTCCGATCTGATGAAAGTCGCCGCCATCCGCAGCGCGGTCTACATCGGCGAGCAAAGCTGCCCCTATGACGAAGAATTCGATGGCAACGATTTCGCCGCAACCCATCTTCTGGCCTATGTCGATGACGAGCCGGTCGGATGCATGCGCGTGCGCTTCTTTGGTGACTTTGCCAAGCTTGAACGGCTGGCGATCCGCAAGGAATACCGCTCAAGCCGTGTCGCCTTCCAACTGGTGCGCGCATCGGTAGACCTCTGCCGCGCCAAGGGTTTCCGGCGGATCTATGGTCACGCCCGCAAGGACTTGCTGCACTTCTGGAAACATTTCGGTTTCAACGTCAAGGACAACGCCACCGAATTCGACTTCTCCGGCATCGACTTTGTCGAAATGCTGGATGAGATCCATCCAACCAACGATGCCATTTCACTCGCTGACAGCCCATACCGCATCATCCGTCCGGAAGGCCAATGGTCCAGACCGGGCATCCTCGAAGGGGCCATGGCTTCAGCGCTGTAGGAACTGAAATCATGACTGATGAACATCAAGTCACGGAACTCATTCGCGATTTGACCTCTTGCAAACAGCAGGCGGAACGCATCGGTTTCGGCTTTTTAAGTGATCTTCTGGCGGTGGCCCTGCTCGAAACAGGACTACAGGCAATCGGCGGCAACGACGCCTTTGCCAACCCAAACATGAGACTAGAGCGGTTGATCGAGCTTAAGCTCCGCACCGCACTGGGAAGCGGTTCGGGACACAACATTGTCCCCATGTGCCCCGAACCGCATTCAATCGTCAGAGACCAATTGAGAAGAGAGTGGTCAGATGAATAGAGCAACGCAAGCAGCCATGAACGACGACATCGACACGAGCCTGCCCGAAGTAGTCGAGGATACCTATGTCAACATCCTGATGGCCCTGGAAGGAGCCAAGGCCATCGGAGACATCATGCTCATCTATTTGCTCAGGATGTCACTGGAGCAACTATACTCCAGTGGCGTCACCCTTGAGCCTGCCACCAAGCAGGTCAAATCAGGCGCAAAGGCATAACGCCGAACACGAGAGAGCCATCACTCTCCCCAATAGGCCTTCAGAGCCTGTCTGGTGCCGGGGCCGAATTGCCCGTCCACCACACCGCGATAAAGACCCTGTTTTTTCAGCTCCGACTGGATGGCCTTTCTCGTTTCGGTGCTCAGGAAATCAGCAGCCTCGTCTGACATGACCGTCGCCTTGCTCTGAACGATCCCTCCTTTGCCTGCCTCCAGCAGATAGATCGCCGACTTTTGCGGATCAAAGGGAACGCCGGTTCCCTTGTTGTAGAGTTGCCCAAGACTATATTTGGCACCGGCATCCCCTTGATCGGCAGCGAGCTGATAGAAATGGGCAGATTTCGAATAGTCCTGATCGACCCCCATACCCTCTTCGTGAATGTACCCAAGCTTGTTGTAGGCAAAGACATTTCCCTGATCGGCGGCCCGATTGAGCCATTTCAACCCTTCAGGATGCTCCTCGACCACGCCATCCCCGATCATGTAGAGCCATCCGAGACTGGCCTCGGCATCTGCATTGCCCTGTCCGGCCGCTGTGATGAAGAGGCGAGAGGCCTCCGCATAGTTAGGCTCGTAACCGCAGCCACCGTGATAATAGCAATAGCCCAGAAAATACTGCGCCTGAGCATTTCCCTCAGCGACCGCTTCTGGCAGAAAACGGGCCGCTTCAGCCAGTTCCGGCACAGTTGCCATGGCGAAATACTCAGGCTGACGGTCCTTGACCTCTTTCATGGCAGCAAGTTCCGCCTGCCAATCGCTCTTGCCCGTGGAGCTTTCCACGGAAGGCTGTTCTTTCAACTTGGCCAACTTGTTTTTTGCCAAAATGGCAAATGTCCCCTGAGGGAACTGCTCGAGATAACTCTGGAAGCTGGACGCCTCATTGCTGTTCTCGATGGATTTCCAGAAGGCGAGCTCCAACTGACGAGGATCGAAACTGGTCTCTGAAGTGCCACTCTCCACCAGACCGTCGTGGCTGTCTGGAGGAGGGGCCATGGCTTGCTGATCCGGAGCGATCAGGTAGAAATCCTCGCTGGAGAGCGAGCCATAGGTGAAGGGTTCTTGACGATAACCGGTTTCTTGCAACACCTGATCCCGCACCAGACGAAAGAGCTTGCTGATTTCCAGTCCCGGGCTATTGAGATGGGCTAGCAGGGCTGCAGTGAAGGGAGAATGGGCTGCGTCCCCGTCATCCGCCGTCGTCCCGGCCTTGGCCGCAAAGGAAATGAGCGTATTGCCCTGATCCGGCTCGACGATCGACAGGCCCCGCCCAATGGAGCGTGTCCCTCCGGTGCGCTTGATGGATTGCATGAACGGGTTGTCCCGGCAGGCATCAAGAATAACGATGCGCATACGTCTTGCGCCCTCGACGGCCTGAATGACCTGATCAAGCTGAATGGCCTCATAGGAAACATCCCTGTCGCTTTTCAGCGCAGCATCGACGGGGATGAGATAATTCACCTTCTCCACCTCCATGCCGTGGCCCGCATAAAACACCAGTGCAACGTCCGCCGTGTCCGCTAGCGCAGCAAAATCCCGCAAGGTGATGTTCAGCAACTGAAAGGGCAGGTCGTTCTTTTCAATGACGGCATCAAACCCCACTTGTCTGAGGGCCTCGGCGATCGATGCCGCATCATTCTGCGGATTGGGCAGGCGGGCGACATGTTGGTAGTCCGAGTTGCCGATAACGAGCGCGACGCGCTTCTCCGCATAAGCAACTGTCGTGCTCAGTGCCACCAGTGTCGAGATCGCGACAGCGAGACACCATAAACGAAGTGAAACGATATGCATCCCAATGCCTCCCATACACATCAGGAAATCCACTCACATTCTGAATTGTAAGTCTGGGAAGTTTGAATCTTTAGTTGTCAAATTACCATCGATACAGATGTAGGGATCAAGGCCCAACGCGCGCATTTCGGGCGCCCCTTGCCTGACCGGGAAACAGAGAAAGAGATTTCAGAATGCGTTTGATGTATGTGCCCATATGTGCTCTGGCCGTTATGGCCTTGTTCCAGTCTCCTGCCGCACACGCCACCGACCCGCAGATCAACTGCAAGGCTCCCTCTGATACCGCAAGCATGTTGCATTGCGCTGCGGTGGCGCTTGAAACGGCCGACACGGAACTCAATGCGATCTACAAGAGGCTGATATCTTTAAAGGACGAGCAGGGACAAGAGATCCTGCGCAAAGCGGAGAGGGCGTGGATTGAATTTCGGGATGCCGACTGCTCGCTGGCAGCAGACCTCTTTCGGGGTGGGTCGCTAGAGCCGGTTGTCTTTCTCGACTGCCGTGCAGCCATGACCGCAGAACGTGTGAAGCTGCTGCAAAGTCAGGTAGACAGTATCGAAGGCAGCTAAGCCCCGAATTAAGAACATATTGAAGATAGTAATTCCATACCTTCTACATTTATTACTCAATCGAACGGGTATAGCTTGATCCTCAACGAAACGCCGCACCTTGCGGCTCTGATGAGGACCATACAATGATCGACCTTTCTTCCAATATCCTGAGTGTAGCCGGAGCCGGCTCCGAAACCGCCATCGCAATTGCAGCCCTGCTTCTGAGGCTATCCCTTGGGGGCCTGTTTCTTGCCCACGCCTATCTGAAATACTTCGTCTTCACGCCGAAAGGCGCGGCAGGATTCTTCGCCTCTCTGGGTGTCCCGGGCTGGTTCGCCTACCTGACCATCGCAGCTGAAACACTCGGCGGCATCGCCCTGATCATCGGCTTCCAGACCAGCCTCGTAGCTTTGCTTCTGGTCCCGACGATCCTTGGAGCCACCATCCTCGCACATCGCAAAAACGGCTTCTGGTTCACGAACGAAAACGGCGGCTGGGAATATCCCGCCTTCTGGACCGTTGCATTGGTTGCGCAAGTTCTGCTTGGCGGTGGCGCACTGGCCCTGACGGCCTGATTCCTGAAGCCCCAAGCCTGTCCCAGCCGGGACACGACACCGAGACGCCTCCTGTGCACGACCGCACCGGGGGCGTCTCCGTATGTTCGCTCAGCTGGGAACCTTGACCACCATCTCGATTTCAATCTTCAGCCCTGGCGCTGCCAGCGCCACCACGCCGACACCGGTATTGCCGAGCTGGCAAACGTAATGGCGTCTGCATCATTGGCGTTACTCGCCCAAAGCGACGAACAGAAGACGCTCTCTAATCTATCACGGGAATACTTCAAGGTGGACATAGCAAGCTTGCTGAAACAAAGACAATTGCCAGCAACATGTCAGTCTCAGAGGACATGGCGGAGGGGGAGGGATTCGAACCCCCGGGACCGTGAAGCCCAACGGTTTTCAAGACCGCCGCAATCGACCACTCTGCCACCCCTCCGGTGCCAAACGATGCAGGCCCTTTTGCCGCTATTTCGCGCCAAATGCAAGCCTGCTTGCGTCGTTTGCATCCAGTTTGTCCGAAGATTGTTGAAAAGGCTGATACGGCACATGCGCTCCCGAGGCTCGAGCGCATCAGAATTCATGAGAAACAAAGCTGTGAACTGTTCCGCTCGCCATCGAGAAACCACTTTTGCCTTGCAACCTTCAGCGCGAATCCAAAGTTGTTTCCTTCATGCCCAAGCCCGGACGATGTGATGCCCGCCCAAACTCTGCCAAAATCCAGATCTCTTTTGCCTTCCTTGCCCATGTTGGCCGCCCTCAGCATCTCGGCCTTGTTCGCACCTATAGATGCAGCAAAGGCTCAGAGCATCTATGTGAAAGGCAGGGGAGAAGCCCCGGCTTGCTCGAACGGCAAGATGAAAGAGATCCTCGCCCGAGCAACCAAAGACGACGCAACCGTGGGGCTCGATTGTTCACCAAGGCTCAATGGCCAGGCAAAGATCACCAAGCGTTTGATCTTCAGGGGCGATCAGTCAAACGGTGTGACGCTCGATTGTCAGGGTGGCACAATCGATGGCGGCAAAGGGACAGTAAATGCCGGCAAGGACATGATTGCCATCTTCTCGAAAAAGCAGAAGGACGGCAGCTGGCGCGTGCCGAGCAACATTCAGGTCAAGAACTGTAAGATCAACGGATCTGTCCGGATCTGGGGGATGGACCAGAATGGCGAAGGCAAGACCCTGCGCGCCTCATCCCAACAGCAGGGCCACACCAAGAGGGCCAGGGACGCCGCGCCGCGTCATGTCTGGTTTGACAAGGTGACCATCCTCGGCACAGGACGCATCCCGCTCTATATTTCGCCGGGCACCACGCACTTTTCCCTCACCAATTCACGCATTGCAGGCAGCTCCACCAGCACCGCGATCTATCTTGACGCCGAGTCCGCCAACAACCTCTTCATCAACAACAGGATCGAGACCAACACCAAGGTCCGTGAGCTTGTGGCTGTCGATGGCTCGAGCAACAACAGGTTTATCTCGAACCAGTTCTCATCGCTCAATCACGGCGGCATCTATGTCTATCGGAACTGCGGCGAGGGAGGCACTGTCCGCCATGCAACGCCCTCAAACAACCAGTTCATCAACAACAGCTTCTATTACAACAAGTTCAAGGGCTTCAATTTGAACATCGAAAAGCTCGGCGACTTTGACCTCAGCTTCGATGTCCCGGCGATCTGGATCGCATCGCGCAACGGGGGCAAGTCTTATTGCAATGCCGACAATGGCTTCCCGTTTGGCAGCAGCGCCAACAACAACGATCTGGCGCGCAACAACGTGATTGCCCAGAACCAGATCTATAAACTGAGCCCTCAGCAAATGATCGTCATCAATGACCAACCGAACATTACCTACGACAATGTCACGGTGAATGACCGCATCAACAGACCGGCGGGGTGCTATATCGAAGACGGTCAGGCGGGCTACTTCATCGAAAGCAAGACCCAAATGGAAGCAGCGTTAAAGCAGCCAAAGCCCGGATGTGGCCGTCAGCTCTACACCTGCTCGAACGGGCTCGTGTCTGCCGTACCGCGATCTTGCCGCCCGTGAGGGCTGCCTGAGCGCGACAAGAAAATCCCGGTCACCGGACAGCATGACAGCAAGTCCAGAGGCCGGACAAAAAGTTACCAGCTTGGTTTGCAGTTTCTCTTGTGTTTTAGGGCTTTTTTTACCATAGAAGCACGAATGCACGAAAGTGACTGGCAAATTCCTGCTGATTCACCGATAACATGCTTTTGCGAGCTAGAATGAGGCCATGGATACGGGCGCTTGTGCCGTTAACCCTGATGATTTAGGTTAAAACAGCAAGAGAAACGCTCGGTCGGCTAACAAGTTGTGAGTCTTGTCGACATGCCTGATTTGTTCAAGTGGATCTCCACAATGGGAACAGAGCGACCTCTTTACGCTCAAGGGACACCCTTTATGTCTTTTCGCTTCTTTGCGATTGCGGCTGTCGCCGTTTCGCTGGTTGCCTGCTCCGGCACAACAAAAAACAAAAAAGGCCGTTACGACCCCAAATATGGAGTGTCGGCGAGCGCGCGCGTCGCGAACAGCAAGGGCGAATTCACGAAAGGGGGAGGGCACTACAAGGTCGGAAAACCCTACAAGGTTGCTGGCCGCACCTATGTTCCCAAGCATCAGCCGAACTATGACAAGACCGGCAAGGCATCCTGGTATGGCGACGACTTCCATGGTCGTCTGACTGCCAACGGCGAAATTTTCGACATGCATTCCCTGACCGCAGCGCATCCAACCCTGCCGCTGCCGTCCTATGTGCGCGTCACCAACCTCAAGAACGGCAGTTCGGTCATCGTCCGCGTCAATGATCGCGGTCCCTATGCACACAGTCGCATCATCGATCTCTCCAAGCGCGTCGCCGAAGTCCTCGACTTCAAGAACGACGGCATTGCCAACGTGCGTGTGAAATATGTCGGCAGAGCCCGCATGGACGGCAAGGACGCTCGCTATCTAGAAGCATCCTATCGTGCCAGAGGCCAGAGAATTGGCGACGACAGTGGCGCAGTGCCCCTCGAGGGCGAGGCGGCACCTGCTCCGACCATGATGGTCGCCTCTGCCGAACCGGCGCCGTCACGCAAGCAGACGAGCAAGAAACAGGGCACCTTTATTCTGGCTCATCTCCCCAATCTGGGAGCATCCGAAGTTCAGAAAGAGGCTGTGAGCTTCCCGACGCCGGAACAATTGGCATCCGCTCCTGAAGCCGGCTGGGCCCCGATCGATCTTGTTGGCGATGGCTACTTCCCGCCGGACGAAGCCAATCCGGCAGCCCAGATCAATTTTGCCCAGATGGCTCCGGTGCAACTAAACTATGCGGCCACGAGCACACAGCGCGTGAAAGCCGCACACGAAGCAATCGCGGATCTGTTTGCCAACGGGCAGCAATCCCAGCTTAAACAGGCTCTTCTGAGAAAACAGGCACCTGAAGATAGTCTCGCATCAAAGGCTGACCAGATCGCCCAGATCGGCGAATTCGAACCCGGCTATGCCTTGCGCATCGCCGAGGAATTTGCAGCCCTTGGTGCCGTTGATCTCCAGAACCGGGAAACCGGCCTTGTCTCCCTCCGCATTACCATCCTCAAACCGGGTGTCCAGTGGGCAGACATCGATCAGCTGAAGAAAAAATTTGGCCTCGTTTCCGGGTAATGGAAACAGTTCAACAAAATTTCATTTCAAATTCGGCACAATTTCGGTGACGATCCTTTCACTTTTGCGCCAGCTTATGTAGTATCGCGGTATCTGTAGGAGATCAGTCCGCGTCCGCGCCATATGTTGACGCCGGTCACGGGCGATCCAACATTGATTTTCTGTACGTTGGGAGGGGCGGATGCTCAACGATTTGGTGCGACGATTTTCAATTCACTTCCTTCTTGTCGGAATGACCCTTGGCCTTTTGAGCGTGCCGTCGGCCGCTCAGGTTTATCAGACCAGCGCCAAATTCGCCATTTTGACCGACTTCGATTCCGGATCGGTGCTCTTCTCCAAAGATGAAAACGAGCAGATGCCACCGGCATCCCTTGCCAAGCTGATGACGATCGAAGTGGTCTTCCACGCACTCAAGAATGGCGAGTTGAGCCTCTCGGACGAATTCCTGATCTCAGAAAACGCCTGGCGGGAAGGGGGAGCCAATTCCGGTGGCTCGACTATGTTCGCCAAGCTCAATTCCAACGTCTCCCTTGAGGACCTGCTCCACGGCATCATCATCCAGTCTGGCAACGACGCCTGCATCGCGGTTGCTGAAGGAATGGCCGGGAACGAGCAGACCTTTGCCCAGTTGATGAACCGTCGCGCCGAGGAAATCGGACTGACAGGATCCCGCTTTGCCAATTCCACCGGCCTGCCAGCCGAAGACCAGTATGTCACCGCACGCGATCTGGCCCATCTGGCGCGCTATCTGATTGAGGAATATCCGGAATATTATCACTATTTCGCCATTCCCGAGTTCACCTGGAACAACATAACCCAGCATAACCGCAACCCGATCCTCGGTTCCACCGAAGGGGCCGATGGCCTCAAGACCGGTCACACCGAGGCGGCTGGCTATGGTGTGGTGGCTTCTGCAATCCGCGATGATCAGCGTCTCATTGCTGTTCTGAGCGGCATGAAAACCATGAAGGAGCGCCGGGAAGAAGCCCGAAAGATTATCGACTGGGGGTTCCGCGCCTTCACCTCGAAGCGCATTTATGAGGCCGATGAAGAAATCGCCTTTGCCAGTGTCCATGGCGGCAGCAAGTCCGAAGTCGTACTGGTCAGCCAACGCCCGGTCAATCTCTTCATGGCCCGCGCCAATCAAGGCAGGCTGAAGGCCCGCGTCTACTACAACGGGCCGATCAAGGCACCAATCGAGGAAGGGCAGGAAGTCGCGACCCTGAAAGTCTGGGCCGACGACAGGCTGCTGATCGAAGCCCCGCTCGTCACGGGCGAAGCCATTGGCAAGGGAACCATCACCCAGCGCGCGATTGACGGCATCGAAGAATTGCTGCTCGGCTGGCTCTAGGGCTGTTGACTGTTGATTTTGAAGCGAAAGATCTCACCGGATTTCGCAAGTTTTTCCGGGACAGTCCTGCTTTTGTCGGCGTCAGAGGGGTGCAAGCCCGAAATGTTTGCCTAATATGGCCGCCACAACAATCCAGATGGAATGAGTCGCCAGATGCAGCGAGGAAAGTTCATAACCTTTGAAGGCGGGGAAGGGGTCGGCAAAACGACACAGATCCGCCTGCTGTCAGAGCGTTTGACTTCCAAGGGCATCGATTGCATTGCAACGCGCGAACCGGGTGGCTCTCCATGGGCCGAGGCCGTTCGCCATGTGCTCCTTTCCGGATTTGCCGACAAGATGGGACTTGGCGCCAGTGGCGAAGCGGTGTTGTTTGCCGCCGCCCGCGCCGACCATGTCGACACCAAGATCGAGCCTGCCCTCAGCGAAGGAAAATGGGTTCTGTGCGACCGCTTCATGGATTCCACCCGCATCTATCAGGGCGAAAGCGGTGACGTGCCCTCGGAGCTCGTTGACAGCCTCGAGCGCATCGCCATCGACGGGCACAAACCTGATCTGACCTTTGTGCTTGATCTCCGTGCCGACGTCGGCATGCATCGGGCCAATGCCCGCCGGTCAGAAAGCGAGACTGCTGACAGGTTCGAGCGCGAAGAGATGGCCGTCCACGAAGGTCGCCGCAACGCCTTTTTGCAGTTGGCAACGAAAAACCCGGATCGCTGCCGGGTCATCGATGCATCGCAATCCATTGATGAAATCGCCTTCGACATCTGGCAGATTGTCGAGAAAACCCTGCTCAAGGATTTCGCTGGTGAGCAACCAGCAGCCAAACCATCTGAAAGGCAACCGGTCAAGGATGCCGAGCCGCCCGCAGGTACTCATTCGAAACCCGCCACCAAGACCCAAGAAGAAGAGGCCTAGATGGCAGATCCCGATCTCGAAAATCCGGTGTTCGACCAGCTTGGCACTCTGGCGCCACCCCATTTGCAGCATGAATTCTTCGGCCACACCGAAACCGAACAGACCTTTCTGGCAGCATGGCAATCGGGCAAGATGCACCATGCCTGGCTGTTGACCGGCCCCAAGGGGATCGGCAAGGCAACCTTTGCCTTTCGCGCCGCCCGCTTCATGTTTGATGAGGGCCGCCGTCAGGATATTGGCGGCCTGCTTGGCGACGCCGCACCAATAAGCCTTGCCACCAGTTCGGAAAGCAGCACCGCTCGTCAGGTTGGCAACCTTGCCCATCCCAACCTTCTGGTGATTGATCGCCCCTATGACCAGAAAGGCAAGAAATTCAAGACAGAGATCACGGTCGATGAAGTCAGACGGACCGTGGGTTTCTTCGGATCCACCGCAGGTGAAAATACCTGGCGCGTCTGCATCGTCGATCCGGCAGATGATCTCAATGGCAACGCCGCCAACGCTTTATTGAAGATCCTTGAAGAACCACCAGTGCGCACGGTATTCCTGCTGATTTCACACGCGCCGGGACGGCTTTTGCCGACCATCCGCTCGCGCTGCCGCAGGCTGTCCTTTTCTCCTCTGGAAAATCCCGAGCTGAAACAGGGCATCCTAGGGCTCAACATCGCCGAAGAGCAGGAGGCTGACCGCCTCAGCGAGATCTGCGACGGATCCCTGCGCCGCGCCGCCGAATTGCAATCCGATGACGGCCTCATCCTCCTTCACGCCTTCGAGCGTCTGTTGAAGCCCCCCTTCGCGCCAGACTATGAAAGCCTCAATGCGTTTGCGGAACTGGTCAGCCAACGCGGCAAGGAAGAGCGCTTTTCCGGCTTTGCCGATCTGGTCCAGCGTTATCTCTCCAATCGACTGCATGACCAGCACAAGATCGACGGCGTTCGCAATGCCGAGCTCTATCCTCTGGCCCAAGCCTGGGAAGAGAGCGGAGAGATGATCCGCCAGACACAGATCTTCAATCTCGACAAGAAACAGACCGTGATTGAAGTGGTGCGCATGCTGGCCAAGGCATCAAAGGCCTCCTGAGGCCCCGCTGTCCACCGGGAAAAGACAAAAGACCTTGACGGCAAAGGCCCCTTCGCCCAAAACCACTATGGACTTTTGGCGCGGCACAGACGAATACCCGCATATCCGGCCTCGCTCCTGCCGCCCTCCACATCAACCGAACATCAGAAAACGACCACCGGCATGACTGACACAAAACCGTTTTTCATCTCCACCGCAATCTCTTATCCCAACGGCGCACCGCACATCGGGCATGCCTACGAGATGATGGCGACGGATGCGATGGCTCGTTTCAAACGCCTTGATGGTTACGACGTTTTCTTCACCACCGGCACAGACGAACATGGCCAGAAAATGCAGCAGACGGCAGAGAAAATCGGCCTGACCGCAGCAGAACTGGCGGACCGCAACGCACCGGTTTTCGAGACCATGGCAAAAGCGCTGAACTGCTCCAATGATGATTTCATCCGGACCACTCAGCCGCGCCATTACGAAGCATCCAAGGCGATATGGAAAGCCATGGAAGCCAACGGCGATATTTATCTCGACAGCTACGCTGGCTGGTACTCGGTCCGTGACGAAGCCTTCTATGCCGAGAGCGAAACCGAAGTCCGAGAGGATGGCGTGCGCTATGGCCCGCAAGGCTCACCCGTCGAATGGACCGAAGAGGAAAGCTATTTCTTCCGCCTGTCGAACTATCAGGACAAGCTGCTGGAACTCTATGAAGCCAGTCCGGACTTCATGGGTCCGTCAGAGCGCCGCAACGAGGTCATCAGCTTCGTGAAAGGCGGCCTCAGGGATCTGTCCATCTCGCGCACCACGTTCGACTGGGGCATTCCCGTGCCAGGCACCGACAGCCACGTCATGTATGTCTGGGTCGATGCGTTGACCAACTATATCACCACCCTTGGCTATCCCGACACGGACGGTGAAAAGTTCAAGCACTTCTGGTCGAACGCCACGCACATCATCGGCAAGGACATCATCCGCTTCCATGCGGTCTACTGGCCCGCCTTCCTGATGTCAGCAGGTCTGCCACTACCCAAACGGGTCTATGCTCACGGTTTCCTGTTCAACCGCGGTGAGAAAATGTCCAAGTCGGTCGGCAACGTGATCGACCCGTTCGGCCTGATCGAGGAATATGGTCTTGATCAGACGCGCTTTTTCTTCATGCGCGAAGTGCCGTTCGGACAGGATGGCAACTATAGCCACGAGGCAATCGTCAACCGCACCAACGCCGATCTCGCCAACGACCTTGGCAACCTTGCCAGCCGGTCGCTTTCGATGATTGCCAAGAACTGCGACGAGGCACTGCCTCAGCCGGGCGCCTTCAGCCCCGAGGATCAGGCAATCCTGAGCCAGGCCGACGCAATGATCGAAAAATGTCAGGCCTTCATGGACAAGCAGCTCATTCACAAGGCGCTTGAAACCATCTGGGACACGGTCGGCGAAGCAAACCGCTACTTTGCCAGCCAGGAACCTTGGGCCCTGCGCAAGACCGATCCGGACCGCATGAACACGGTGCTCTATGTCACCGCCGAGATCATCCGTCAGGTTGGCATTCTCGCTCAGCCCTTCATTCCGGGATCCGCCGAGAAGCTGCTTGATCTGTTTGCCCTTGATGCGGACGCCCGCAGCTTTGCCTCTCTGGGCGAAGCGGGACGCTTGAACCCCGGCACATCGATCAAGAAACCAAACCCGGTCTTCCCGCGTTATGTCGAGAAGAGCGACGAAGAAGAAAAGGCCTGATCATGCTGGTCGACAGCCACTGCCATCTCGATTTTCCCGATTTCAAGGACGAATTGGGCGACGTGATCCGTCGTGCCGAGCTGGCAGGCATCGGCCATATGGTCACGATCTGCACCCGCATCCGCAAATTTGATCAGGTCAAGGCCATCGCCGAGGCCCACGACAACATCTTCTGCTCGGTCGGCACCCATCCGCACAATGCGCATGAGGAACTCGACTTCTCGGCCGAAGACATCGCCAAGCTGGCAGAGCATCCCAAATGCGTTGCCATTGGCGAGGCTGGCCTCGATTATTTCTACGACAATGCGCCGCGCGAAGCTCAGGCCGAAGGTCTGCGCACCCACATCAAGGCCGCCCGCATAACCGGCCTGCCGCTGGTGATCCATTCGCGCGATGCCGACGAGGACATGATCGCGATCCTGAGTGAAGGCATGGAGGAGGGGGCCTATCCCGCTCTCCTGCACTGCTTCTCATCCGGACGGGAGCTTGCCATGCGCGCCGTAGAGATGGGTCTCTATGTCTCACTCTCCGGCATCCTCACGTTCAAACGAAGTCAGGACATCCGCGACATCGTCAAGGATGTGCCGCTCGACAGATTGCTGGTCGAGACCGACGCGCCATATCTCGCACCAATGCCATATCGCGGCAAGCGCAACGAGCCAGCCTATGTGGCCCACACCGCTCAGGTTCTGGCCGACGTCAAAAATGTGTCTCTTGAGCAAATCACTGACATTACGACAGAAAATTTCTTCCGCCTGTTCAGCAAGGCAAAGCCTGTAACCAGCTAAGTTGCGGGCCAACAAACGGATAAAAATGACAGACAGCGGCTACAGACTGCACATACTGGGATGCGGATCCTCGCCCGGCGTTCCGCGCGTCGGCGGAGACTGGGGCAAATGCGACCCATCCAACCCGCGCAACAGGCGTCTTCGCTGCTCGGCTCTCGTTGAAAAATGGCATCAGGGCGATGTCACTCGCATGCTCATCGACACCGGCCCGGATTTCCGTCAGCAAATGCTCACGGCCGGAATCGAGTGGGTTGATGGAGTTGTCTATACCCATCCGCATGCCGATCATCTGCATGGCATTGATGACCTGCGTGCCTTCGTCTTCAATCGTCGCGAACGGGTCAAGATCCACGCCAACGAACTAACCCTCGGGCGCATTCGCGAAGCCTTTGGCTATTGCCTTGAAACACCCGAAGGCGGATCCTATCCGCCAATTCTCGACGCCCACCTGATCGACCATGGCCAGGCCGTCGAAGTCGAAGGACCTGCGGGCGTCATCTCGGCGATGCCGTTCAATCAGGTCCACGGCGATATTTATTCGCTCGGCTTCCGGGTTGGCAATCTCGCATATTCCTCGGACGTGAATGACCTTGAACCGGCGTCTGTCGACTATCTGCAGGACCTCGATGTCTGGATCGTTGACGCGCTTCGCTACACGCCGCACCCGAGCCATTTCAGCCTCGATCAGGTGCTGGAGTGGGTCGAGCATCTCAAGCCGAAAAAGACCATCCTGACCCACATGCATGTCGAGATGGATTACGAGACATTGAGACGCAATCTGCCCGAAAACGTCATTCCGGCTCATGACGGGCTGGTCTTCGATTTCGACTGAAGCCACTGAGGCAGGGGAACAGCGTCCAGCCCCGTTGTAGCTCAAGCCATTCCAAGCACAAAGTCAGCGCCCATTCGGCCCAACGCCGTCCGGGCGTTTTTTATGCTCAAAACCTTCCATATGGGGAGCATCGCGCAACGCTCAGGCGCAGCGACGGCTTTGAAACACCGACACAGCATTACTCAGCAAACGAAGTGGCGCGAAGAAGGATTGAGGCGCATGAAGCTACATCATGAATCCATGTCTCAACAAATGTCACTGACACATTGAATCTAATGTTTGAATCCTTTTTATCCAAAGCGTATGCGCACAATGGCACCCATCGGAGCAAAATAAAAAATATTCCATAATATAGATTATGCGCCATTTGGATGGGCGCCTAATTTCGCCCTCTCAACCACGCTGAATATAAATATCTATCGAGATTTTTGGAAGCTCGCCTATCCTATCGAGCGCTTCGCAACATGTACCGATTAGGCCGCCTTGGAACAGCGGATCAGAGACATCTGTGAGACGCGTGTTCGGTTTGGCTACCGGCGCGTTCATGTCCTTCTTCGCCGGGAAGGCTGGACTGTGAACATCAAGAAGACCCGTCGCATTTGCAAAGAGTTTAGCCTTCATTCGCGCCAGATCCTGAACGCGCGGCCTTTGGGTCTATCGGTGATCCCATATACGCACCAAAGCGTCTGCAATCGACCAAAATTGACAGTCAACTACCAAACTATGCCTTCACAGGGACCACGTGACTGACAAATCCGACCTCGGGATCGTAAAGATGCATCATATAGCCGGGAGGTTCATCTGTGAAACGGTAAGGCTCGTTCTCGCGAAGATCGAAAGCTATCTGTTGAAATGCTGAGGGAGCGACGCGGACAGGAACACTCCCGCAAATCCCGAAGATTGGGCGGTGAACATGTCCGCAAAGAATAGCCTGAACCCGACCATGCGTTTCGATCAATCTTGACAATTCTGTCTGCCCTTCACGCAGCCCCATAGAATCCATGTGCCGGAGGCCGGTTCTAAACGGAGGATGATGCATGAAGATCAACACATCACGGTCAGAGAACTGATCCAGTTTGCCCGAAAGCCACTGCAATCTTTCTGAGCAAAGCTCTCCATGAGGTGCGCCTTCCGTCAGCGTATCAAGTCCCAGAACCACCAGAGGAAAACGATCATTACACACACATAGATGACCCGAAGGGATTTCGCCAACCAAAGCGCCAAGAGACGTTTTCATCGGAGCTCGTGCATCATGGTTTCCCGGAATTGCCAGAACCGGTATATCGAACGAACTGAGGCAAGAGGCCACAAAATCATATTCGCGATCCTCTGCCCGCTCGGTCAAATCACCGGAAAAAAGCACCAGATCCGGCTTGACTGGTTGCGCGGCAATCGACTGCATCAAGGCACGCAAGGCTTCCAGACTCGCTTCGCCTTGAAAACCAACATGAGTGTCACTGATCTGGGCTATCAACATGCTGGTCTCCTTGTTGCTCTGGATTTGTGGTTCGTCAAAACAGGGCGAGCTCGCGGGTCTCGCGATCATACTGCCAAATAGGCTTCCGATCCGATACGCGACATCTGTTACCGTCTTATGTCAGCAAATGGACTTATCCGCAAAAATGTGGTTTTTGTGAATAAAATTTCATATTATCCAAGATAAATCCAAATTTCCCTCGACAACCACAATATTTAGAACACCCCAAAATTTTATACAGCCTTCACAAAACTGTTGAACAAGCAAGATATCTTGCGCAAATCCGCGACAAACAGCCGTCTCGGATCAGCTTGAGAGTTTCGAGGAATATTTAACTGATTCCACAGTTTTATGGAGAATTTGAATGAATTCCACAAAAACCAACATCACGCGACGCCGCCTGCTCGCCACTGGTCTGGCCGCGCCATTCGTGAGCATGATCCCGGGTCTTCTGACCCCGGCCCGCGCCAATGAAACCGTCAAACTTCAGTTCATGTATCCCGTTGGTGTCTCCGGAGACATCAACACGATCATTTCCAACATGATCAAGGAATTCAACGAGACCCATGACGGCATCGAAGTGGAAGCCGTCTATGCGGGCTCGTATGACAACACCGAACAGAAGGTCATCACCGCCCTTGGCGTCGGCGAGCCCCCTGCCCTGTGGCTGCCGATCAACTCGTCGCTGCAGACGTTCCTCGGCCTTGATGCGCTCGAGGATCTGACGGCACAGGCAAAATCCGACGACATCTATGACGACTTCATCAGCGGTTTCCTTGATACCGCCGTGTCCGATGATCGCCTCTATGGCCTGTCCTATCAGCCTTCCACACCCGTTCTCTACTACAACAAGGACGCCTTTGCCGAAGCTGGCATCAAGGATGCCCCCGAGACATGGGACGCACTGTTTGCTGCAGCCAAGGCCACAACGATCCGCGATGGTGACGAGCTGAAACGCTGGGGCCTGATCATCGGCGGTGGCTGGCACGACTGGATGTTCGAAGGCTATTGCCGTCAGAACGGTCTGGTGCCTTGGGAAAAGGACAAGGTGCTGTGGGATCGTCCGGAGTCCATTGAAGCGCTGGAATTCTGGAAACAGATGGTTGACGCAGGCTGCATGGCTCCGGCTTCCACCTGGCAGGGGTCGGCCAATGACTTCATGGCAGGCACCACCACCATGCTCTACCATTCGACCGGATCGCTGACGAACCTGCGCAAGTCCTCTCCGTTCGAAGTTGGCGTTGCGTACATGCCCAAGAAGAAAACCTGGGGCGCGCCTCAGGGCGGTGGCCCGATCATGATTGCCAAAAAGCAGTCCGATGCCAAGAAGGAAGCCGCCTGGACTTTCGCCCGCTGGATGACCAACACCAAGAACCAGTCCGAATGGTGCCGCGCTACCGGCTACCTCGCCGTGCGCAAGTCGTCCTGGGAGACCCCGGAAATGAAAACCTATCTCAACGAAGTGCCGCAGGCCCGCGTTGCGATGGAGCAGGCCGCCTATTCCGGCGCCTATCTTCAGATCCCGGCCTATTCCCGCGCCCGCGACGTGATCAAGAGTGCCATCGACCGCACGTTGGCCGGTGAAATTGCTCCTCAGGCAGCTCTCGAAGGTGCCACTAAAGAAGTCAACCGGGAAATCACGCGCGTGATGCGTCGTCAGCAAGGTTGATCCTCTCCAAACCTTGGCGGGCGCGAGGCTATCACGGCTTGCGCCCGTCTTTTCCTGTCAGGGATGTCACCATGTCAAATCGCATTGCGCAGACCCGGCGGAACGAGGCACTGCTCGCCTATGCCCTTCTCGTCCCGTCGCTCGTGTTTCTAGCCACTTTCACCTATTGGCCCATCATTCGGTCGGTCTGGTTCTCCATGCATGATGTATTGCTTGGCGACCCCAAGATCTACTGGCTCGGTGCGGAGAATTATCTGCGCCTTTTCGAGGACCGGCTGTTCTGGAAAGTGTTGGCCAACACGGCTTTCTACACCCTGACGACCATTCCCCTGTCGATCATGGTCGCCCTGCTGCTTGCGGTAGCTCTCGACAGCAAATTGCGAGGCATGGCGATTTATCGTTCCGCTTTTTTCTATCCGGTCATGATTCCGTCTGTCGCAGCGGGCATGGTCTGGGTGTTCCTTTATGCTCCCGGTTATGGCCCGATCAATGAAGCCCTGCAATCGCTTGGCCTTGGCCAGCTCGACTGGCTCTATGACAGCCAGACAGCCCTTCTTGCCATCGTGCTCATGAGCATCTGGAAATACTCCGGCTATTTCATGCTGATCCTGCTTGCGGCGCTGAAGCTCGTCCCCTCCGACCTTTATGAAGCGGCACGGCTCGACGGCCTCTCCGCATGGCACCGCCTTATCCATATCACCGTACCACTCATCTCCCCGACGCTCTATTTCGTCATCATCATCGGTACGCTGCACAGCTACCAAATCTTCGACTATGTCTATGTCATGACGCAAGGGGGGCCGGCCGACAGCACCAATGTGCTGACCTTCTATATCTACCAGAACGGCTTTCAATATCAGGATATTGGCTACGCCTCGGCACTGGCCAACGCCTTGCTGGTCTTCGTGCTCGGCTTGATCGGTCTGGTGTCGATCACCCTTGGCCGCCGCGTCCACTATCTGGGAGAACGTTGATGCCCCTTCAATCCGCCCAGCCATCCTCACCCGCTAGACAAAAAGTCAAATGGCGCCATGCCTTGCGCAACAATTGGCTGCATGTGCTGCTGGCACCGCTCGCTCTGCTGTGGCTTAGCCCCCTCGTCTGGATTGCCGTCACGTCGCTCAAAACCAATGTCGAGGTATTCGACCAGTCTGCAGGGTTCTGGCCGTCGGTGTTGCACTTCGCCAACTATCCAAGCACGCTCTCCGTGGCTCCTTTTGGGCTCTATCTGGTCAACTCGGTTCTTGTGACCAGTTCGATCCTCATCGGCCAGCTTGTCACCATCACTCTTGCGGCCTATGCCTTTGCGCGGCTGCAGTTTCCGGGCAAGAATCTGCTCTTCACCCTGTTCCTGTTGCAGGTGATGTTCCCGATCTATGCGATCTTCCTGACCAACTTCGTCACCCTGCGCGAAATGGGTCTGGTCAACACCCTGCCGGCCATGATCGTGCCGTTCATCGCCTCTGGCTATGGCACCTTCATGCTGCGCCAGAGTTTTCGGCAAGTTCCCTCGGAATTGTCCGATGCGGCAAGACTGGATGGCTGCGGGCATCTTTCCATCCTGTGGCATGTCTATCTGCCGTTGGTCAAACCGACCCTCGTGGCCTTTGGCATCATCTCGGTCGTCACCCACTGGAACGACTACATGTGGCCCCTGCTCGTCACCAATTCGGAGAATATCCGCACCCTGCCAATCGGGCTCGGCCTGCTGGCCAAAGCCGACAGCGGCGCAGACTGGCCACGCCTGATGGCGGGTACCACGATTGTCGTCTCGCCCCTGCTGCTGCTGTTCGTGATCTTCCAGCGGCAATTCATCGACAGTTTCATGCACACGGGCGTCAAGTAACGCGAAAGACCGGAGACCTGTTATGGCGACCATTCAACTGAACAAGATTTCAAAAGTCTATGGTGATCAGCAGACCGTCAACGATGTGGATCTGACCATTCAAGACCGGGAATTCATGGTGCTTGTCGGTCCGTCCGGCTGTGGCAAGTCCACCACCTTGCGCATGATTGCCGGGCTCGAGGACATCAATGGCGGACAGCTCATCATCGACGGCAAGGACGTCACCCATACCTCCCCTCAGAGGCGCGGCATCGCGATGGTCTTCCAGTCCTATGCGCTCTACCCGCACATGACCGCCTATCGCAACATGGCCTTCGGATTGCAGAAGACCACCTCGCTGTCCAAGGCCGAGATTGACCGGCGCGTTCAGGAAGCCGCGGAAATCCTCCATATCACCGACCTGCTGGACCGTCGGCCAAAGCAATTGTCAGGCGGTGAGCGCCAGCGCGTTGCCATCGGCCGGGCCCTTGTCCGGCAGCCCAAGGTGATCCTGTTCGATGAACCGCTTTCCAACCTCGATGCCAAATTGCGCAACCGGATGCGCGGGGAGTTGAAGCGCCTGCATCAGGAGCTGGGCCTGACGGTCATCTACGTCACCCACGACCAAATCGAGGCGATGACGCTTGGAACCCGCGTAGCGATGATGTCCAAGGGACAGATCCAGCAGGTGGGTGCACCCATGGACATTTATCTGAAGCCCGCCAACACCTTTGTCGCCACCTTCATCGGATCGCCTGAAATGGCGCTCATCCCCTGCAAGCGCGACGGCTCCGGCAAGATCGCGCACGATGCCTTCACCGAAGCGCTGACATTGGGTGGTGCGCTGCCGGATGGTGTCCTGCTCGGCATCCGCCCCGAAGAAGCAACAATCAGCAAAGACGGCATGGCGCGTGCGGTCGTCAAGAGCACAGAGCTGATCGGTGCTGAAGCCCTGATCGACGTGGCGCTGGGCAACGACCGTCTGACCGTCAAGACACTGGTCCCGAACGCCCCTGAGGTTGGTCAGGAGATTGGCTTGGATTTCGATTTGTCCCGCGTTAGGCTGTTCGACAGCAAAACCGGCACCGCACTCTGAGCGCCCGGACAGTCAAGGGCAGGACCATGACCAAGACACCCAGACAAAAACAGATCCTGTCCCTCCTTGAAGAGCGGGGCAAGGCAGCGATCACCTTTCTGGCTGAGCAGTTGGAGGTTTCCGACGAAACCATCCGCCGCGATCTCAAACTGCTCTCAGAGGAAGGAACCGTCGAGAAATTCCACGGCGGCGTCCGGCTATCGGTGCCACGCTCGGAACCGCCTTTCGAGCGCCGTTTGCGGGATGCAACTTCGGCCAAGGCAGCCATCGCAGAGCGTGCTGCCGCCCGCATTCCCGGTGGCGCCACGATCATGCTCGACAACAGTTCATCGGCTTGCTTTCTCGCCCGTGCCCTTTTGCACAGAGAACCGATGACGATCCTTACCATCTCTCTGGAAATTGCAGCCATCTTGCAGACGGCCAACAGCCATCACCGGCTCATCCTGCCACCGGGTGAGCTGCGCATGTCAGACAGGACACTGGCAAGCTCAAGCACCATCGATTTCCTGTCGCGATTCACACCGTCGCACTTTGCCTTCTCTGTTGTTGCAGGTTCGGCACGAGGTTGCTCGGATTTCGACATGTTTGAGGCCGACTTCAAACGCGCCATCATTCCGCAGGCCGATGAAACCATTCTGCTGATCGATTCTGGAAAGTTCGGAAAATCCGGGCTGATCCACGTCTGCGACTGGTCGGAAATCGACGTCCTCGTCACAGACAGCGTTCCTACAGAGCTGCACGGCCATATTGAAAACAGCCATTTGCTCATAGCAGGCGTCCCATCAAGCTGAACTGGTTATTGATCAATTCTTGCCTCGTCGCAGAGATTGATTGACCCTCCGCAACGTAAGATTCTTGATCCCGCATATCCGCAAAGTTAAGAAGACAAAGGTTGGGCTGCACCTTTTCTTGAGGGGATTCTGTCGAGCAGCAAAAGGCGCTTGGTAGTGCTACGGGTTCTACTGTTCCAAAATTGCTACCGTATTGCCGATCCTGAAGGTATTTAGATGCTGTGTTCGAAACTAGTAAGTTTTAGCTAAGTCGATCAATCGGAAAACGTCGACTAAGGGCCGATTCTGTTCTCTAATTCCGCAAGATGCTCTGAGTTGTATTTTGTTCCTGCCGGTTCCATCGTTCTCTTCGCAGTAGGTGTATTTCCTCTGCATTGTGGCGCAAGGAAGCGTTGATGGATCAATGTTGAAACCGCGTTTAAGATTACTTTCTCTTCGCACGGAATTGGTCGATCTCATCACCGCCATTCGTCCCGGCAGGGACATTCTTCACCCTATATCCGGGCGATCTCGTATTGCCTCAGTAATTCCCAATCAAGCGGTTTCCCATTTAAAAGATGTTCCATCACGCCACATTCGATGAAGAATGGTGGCCAATTTTCTAGCTATTGCGACCCTGGCCTTTTTTCCACCAGATCGGCCAGCAATTTCCATGCCCCATTCCTTTAGCGAACAGGTGTGTTTAGTGCGGGTCAGCACAACATTGGCCGCCTCGAACAAATAGCTGCGCAGCATTGCATCCCCACATTTGGATATGCGACCGGACCAATCTATTTCTCCGGATGCATACCGCCTTGGTGTCAGGCCGATATAGGCACCAACCGTCCGGGATCGTGTAAAGCGGGTTGGATCATCAATGCATGACAGATAGGCAAGCGCGGTCATGGGGCCAACGCCGGGTACAGTCATGAAAGCCCGGGATTGCTCATTGGAGCGAGCAAGGCGTTTGATCTTGTTTTCCAGGCACAGGCGCTGCTGATCAATGGCTTCGCGAGCGGTTAGCAACGGTGATACAATATCGGCAAGTTCCGGAGCCTGTCGGACGACATCTTGTGCCCGTTTCAAAAAGACACCACCATTGGCTCGCCCAATCACGAGGCCAAAGGACTTGAACAGACCGCGTATCTGGTTCTCGATATCTCGGCGCATCTGAACCAGAAGACTGCGTGCATTCAAGAGGGAACGAATGCGGTGGCTTTCTTCGCTTTTGATCTGAACCTGGCGAAACCAGCCAGTCTGCATGATACGGGCGAGGCCCAAGGCGTCATTGCGGTCCGATTTGTTGATCTGCATCGACAGAGCAGCACTGGCATGGCGAGCATCGATGCAGATCACCGGCAGATGCCTTGCCTTCAGTTCACGCCAAAGCCAACTGGACGTTGGGCCAGATTCCAAACCGACGCGGTGAACCGATGGTGCATGCTTGTCCAGATATCCGGCGATCTCGTCAGGATCAGAGGGGACAATGCCTTCCTTGATCCGCATGCCATTCTCGTCAACGATACAGATAGATGTTTCTTTCAAGGATACATCCAGTCCAACATAGGTCGTCATCGGTTCCCTCCTGTTCGATTGCCAAATTGCATTTTAGCAGGCTGCACTTGGCTGTCCGACTTGCACGAACTAGGAATTACGCCATGTTGAAAAAAGGCGTAGATTTTGAAGGGAGATCGTGCACAGCAGAGAGGCTTTTGATGCCGTTCCACAGTTTGTGAGTTTTGTGCGTCAATTCCCACCCCCAGACGTTGACGTTCCGTGCGAAAGCGCGCTTTTTGAGTGCTTCTTTTCATCCCATGTTGAAGATTAGACGGGTTCATGCTGCCTCTGCCTTTTCGGTATCTCCCTGTGCGGAACGATCAAAGAGCCGAGCGGCATGGTTGCTCAGAGAATGCATGTAGGTGAAGACGACGGGCACGACCAGAAGGCTGAGTGCGGTCGAGGAGAGCAGCCCCCCAATGACCGAAATGGCCATGGGTTGGCGAAAGCTGTCTCCGCCAATACCCAAGGCTATCGGCATCATTCCCGCGATCATGGCGACGGTGGTCATGACAATCGGCCGGGCCCGCTTGTGACAGGCATCCAGAAGTGCATCCTTTGTCGCCATACCCTTTTCGGACATGCTCATGATGGTATATTCGACGAGCAGGATTGAATTCTTACTGACGATCCCCATCAACATGATGATGCCGACGAGAGCCGTAAGGCTGATTTCGCCACCGGTCACGATGAGCGCCACGACAGACCCGCCAAAAGACAATGGCAGCGCGGAAAGGATCGTGATCGGCTGCAACAGGTCCTTGAACAAAAGCACCAGAACACAAAACACGCAGAAGACACCGGCCAGCATGGCTATGCCAAACCCGGAGAACAGCTCACCCATCGTCTCTGCCTCGCCCGTTTCGAACAGCGTCACATTCGATGGCATCGATTGTACGGACGGCAAAGCCATGGCCTGCTTGAGGGCCTCGCCAAGTGATGCACCGCCCAGATCGGCGCTGATCGTGACATAGCGCTGTCGATCATAGCGGTCTATCTGCGCAGGACCGGTATTTCTCGTGATGCTTGCGATGTTCGAGAGGGCGGTCTGCCCCGAAGCTGTCGGAATATGCAAAGCCTCAAGTGTCCGGAAATCCTGCAAGTCTGTGTCGGTCAACTGTGCCCGGATCGGCAGTTGTCGTCCATCGAGATTCAACTTGGAAAGCGCGTGGCTGTAGTCGCCAACCGTCGCAATACGAATGGTGTCGGCCAAATCGCGAGTTTCTACACCCAACGCGGCAGCCCGGACCAGATCCGGCCGGATGTCGATTTCCGGATTCTGGAGGCTGACCGTTGAACTGACATTCGACAACAGGCCGATTCCCCTGATTTCTCGCTCGATTGCCCGTGCTGTGTTGGCCAGAGCAACGGGATTTTCGCTCGACAGCAAGATCTGGAATTTCTCCCCCGGCCCGTCATTGGACAGGGTGAAACGGGCTCCGGGAATGTCTTTCAGCATCTGCCTGATCTGCCGGTCGATGTCGGATTGTGGCGGCCTGTCTGCCTTTGGCAGAAAGGTCAGGACCATGGAGCCGGTGCGCACATTCCCGGCTTCTTCGCCATCGTCACCCCCCGCACTACCGATGATCACGAATATGTCCTTGATACCGGGAATGGCTTCAACGGACCGCCGCACCTCTTCGGCGGTTTGTCTTGTCTCCAGCAAATTGCTTCCCGGAGGCAGTTCGATCCGAAAGTTTGTGTAGCCCTGATCCGATGGCGGGATGAAGCCGGTTGGCAATTGCAGCGCCAACAGGACCGATGCACCGAGAAACAGCAGCGAAGCCAGAATGGTGGTCTTCCTGTAGTCAAGACACATCCGTACAAGCGCCAGATACTGCCTCATGATGAAGCCGTCTTTGTCTTGCTGCGTCTTGCCATGCTCCTTCAGAAAACGGGACGCCATGAGCGGGGTCAGCAATCGGGCAACGAGCAACGACATCAGAACGGATAGGACGACAGTCCAGCCGAACTGGCGAAACAGCTTGCCGACAATTCCTCCCATCAGGGCGGTGGGCAGGAACACTGCTGCAATCGCCAAGGTCGTCGCGATCACGGCCAGCGCAATCTCGTTCACCGCATCTTCTGTGGCAACCGTTGTCGGCTTGCCCATCTGCCGATGGCGGATGATGTTTTCAATCTCGACAATCGCATCATCAATCAGGATGCCGACGACCACGGCCATTGCCAAAAGCGAAAGCATGTTGAGGGAAAAGCCCAAAAAATACATCAAGCCGAAGGTGGGAATGATGGACAGAGGAAGCGCCGCTGCAGAAATCAGTGTTGCGCGCCAGTCACGCAGGAACAGGCCAACGACCACAACGGCCAGAATCGCGCCCTCAAACAGCATCCGCATGGAGCCGTCATACTGCTCAAGGGTGTAGGATACCGTGTTGACGATGGGGGTGATCGTCAGTCCGGGATAGTGTTCTGGCAATGTCTCGACCACATGCTTCACGTCCTCGGCAATCTGGACCTCATCCGCGCCTTTCGAGCCAAAAACCTGAAAGGCGACCCCTTCGGTGCCATTCAGCAGGGCGAGCTGCTTCCTTGTCGAATGACGATCATGGATGGTTGCCACCTGACCAAGCAGCAAGTGGCGACCATCGGCAAGCACCACGGGCATGGCCTCAAGATCCTGAGCGCGCCCGGCCGTTGCGATCAGTCGGATCGGCTGGTCGCTTTGCCCGAAATCTCCGCTGCCGCCAGAAGCCTCAAGCTGCATCTTTTTGATCCCGTCGGATATGTCAGCCACGGTCGCATTGCGCGCGGCAAGCTTGATCGGATCGATTTCAATCCGTATCTCCCGCTCAACACCACCGGCGCGCTGAAACTTGCCAACGCCACGAATGCTCTTGATCGCCTTGCCGATCTTGTCATCAACGAACCAGGAGAGCGCCATCTCGTCCATCCGGGACGAAGACACCGCAAAGGTCATCAAGGGTTGTCCATTGAAGCGAACGGCAGCAATCACCGGCGTTTCGATATCCGCGGGCAGGTCGGCACGAATGCGGTCGACCGCGTCCTTTGTCTCGACGAGGGCGTCGGAGATCAGTGTCTCCAACTCGAACATCACCGTGATCATCACAGAGCCATTGGTGATGGCTGTGGTGATATGCTTCACGCCGGCGATACCCGAGATGGCATCCTCTACCTTTCTCGCCACCTCGTTCTCCAGCTGAGCCGGTGTCGCGCCAGACTGCGAAACGGTTATCTGGATCTGCGGAAAGTCGATATCGGGCAAATCCTGTATCCGAAAATTCTGAAAGCCGAACACGCCCGCCATGACCAGCAGGGTGAACAGAAGGACAGACGGAATGGGGTTTCTGATGGACCAGACTGCAAAATTCATCTCTCGGTTCCTTCCTGGCTGACAACGCGCACATGATCTCCGTCATTGAGAAAACCGGCTCCTTGCAAAACGATGCGATCCGTTTCCCCGAGTTCTGTTTGTATTGCCGTCTCGTCACCGTTGATCTGCCCGGTCTCGACGCGAACCTGCCGGACAACTGGCCCGTCTGTTTGATCCTGAATCGTGAACACATAGCTGTAGCCGTCACGAATGATCAGACTTCTTGTCGGCAGGGCGGACACATTTTCCTGTCCGAGCAAGATCTGTCCGCCGACATACATGCCCGGGCGCAAGGCGGGGGTTTTCGCCAGCGCGACATGAAGCGGGATCATGCGGGTCTGTTGACTATAGGTTGGGGCAAGCCTGCTGACGGTGCCTCCGGCAATGGATCCGTCGGGAAGAGACAGCACGACACTCTGACCGGGTTCTACCTGTCGGGCCTGATCCGCCGTCAGCTCGGCGAGCCATTCCAGCTTGTCCTGTCTGATGATGCGGAACAGCTCATCCCCCGCATTGACCACCGCGCCAAGAGAAGCACTGCGCGAGCTGATTGTGCCGTCATCGGGTGCGAGAATGTCGGAATAGTCCAGTTGCAGCGATTTCGCATCCAGCTTGGCCTTTGCCACGCTTGCCAGATTGATCGCATCATCGACGGCCTTCTCACTGATTGACCTCGTTTTCTGCAGCCTGAGGGCGCGTTCCCTGTTGGCTTCGGCAGAAATCCAGTTGGCTTTCAGTTCGGCATATTCCGCATAGAGCATTCTTGTTTCCAGCCGCGCCAGAATCTGGCCCTTGCGAACGCGGTCCCCGGCTTCGGCGCGAACCTCGATCAGCTGGAGCCCGGACAGTTGGGCGGAAACAAGCGCTTCATGCCAGGCAAAGATACTGCCTGATGCCTTGATCATCTCGGGCCAGTCGACCTTTCTGATCCGGGTTTCCGTGACGGTCAGTGTGATCTGGGGGGAAATCGACGTCTGCTGCCCGGGTGGTTGTTCCCTGCGCATGGCCATCAGGACAAATCCGGCAAGAACAATCATCACGACTGCAACGACAGCCGCGACCGGAGTGGCTTTTTTCATTTCATTCCAACCATGCAGACAGATTGATGGTCCCATCAAGCCCCGCCTTGCTTAACAAGTACGTAGGGGTGGGATATGGCTCGATGGGACCTAAGTGGAGCAGACAGAACGACAAACGCCCTGGCATCAGGTCGAAACATACTGTGCAGCAGGTTCGACAGGGCTCCTCGGGAAAGCATTTCTCTTGTAAAAGAATGTTCTAAAATTTGTAGCTGGTCGAGAACATCACCGCTGGCTGGAATTCCTGCTTGGTGATTGGACTGTCGGCTGCATCGCCAAGCAGATGGTCTGCCTTCACTAATAGCTTTGCGTCCCAGTGATCAGAAAGCGAGTAGAAGGCCCCCAGAGCGACGCCTACCGACTTAACCCCCGCGCCCGCATCATATTTGGAATAGCCGGACGCTGCAGACTGTGCTGCGGACACGCCAAAAAAGCTTTTCATATGAGCATCATCGGCAACCGTTGCGCCAACCGAGCCCATCAGCATGAGCTTTTCGGTGACAGGGACCATGGTGCCGACATCAAACTCCCCGGTCGTACCATAGTCCTCGCTACCCCTTGAGATCTTACCCGAAAGCTGCACCGGCCCGAATTTGTATTCACCCATCAGGTTGGCTGTCGGGCTCATCTCGATGTTGCCCATCCCTCGCAGGTTTTTCTTGTCGTCCTTTTCTCTTCTCCCCAGATCGAACCCGATCGAAGCACCAACCTTATATTGTTCTCCCTGAAGGAAGTAGCTGCCGATGCCATCAAAGGCGTTGGCAAAGAAGAGACCGTCCTTGTATTCGACGGAGATATCGGGAATGGGGATAGCCCCGAAATTATCGGACCCTTCATATTTGGGTGCATACATTACACCGGCGCCAACGGCGATGTTCCAGTCATTTTCGGTTGGTTTGTAGGACTGGTACCAATTGGAAAGCGCAGGAGAATCCCCTTGATCAAGGTCTGCTGCGCGGGCAACGCCCGTGAGCATGAAGGCGACCATTGGCAAAGAAATGAGCAGCGACGGGCTTTGCTTGAGAAACATGTGTTTACCTCTTCAACTTAGCAATTTCAGGACGTCTTTGCCCCGAGTATGAAGCTGGTCTGAACCATGCACATCGGTCTCAGGTCTGAGGGATAAAAATTTGGTCTCAGTCTCAGGTCGGATCCCTTTCAGCAAAGATTGTGCGAGAATGACGGCATGAATAACCGGATCGATCTTTGCAGAAAGCTTGTCAGGAGGCTGTGGTTTCAGCTGGCCGTCAGTTACACTCTGCTCGCTTTTCTGGCGATGCTGATGCTCGTCATCATTCTCTATGGCCTGTCGGACTATAGTGACTTTCATTCAACGCGCACGCTTGAGACAATCGAGCGTACGGTCGCGGCCGAGAGACGGGTTACTGAACAGGCGATATTGAATGCCAGCCAGCAGAACTGGCTTGCTGAGGCGGCGGACGAGATCAGAGACAGCCTTGTCAATATGGAACAGGGAACCGGCCCCTCCATCTACCGCATCACCAATTCGAGCAATCCGGAAGCCTATATTCGCATTCTGGATCGACAGGGAAATGTGCTGCTTTCCGATCCGGAGAGCATGCCGAAGGACATCTCTGAGCGGTTCAGACAGCAATCGGAAAAGACGCCCGGAAAAGATCGGGTCGTATGGCTGGATAATCAGGGAACAGCTTGGATCGATTTTCCCATTCTGGACGGTGAGCAGAAAATTGTCGGCCGGTTGAATATTCTGTTCATCGCCCGCTTCAGTCCATGGGTCCAGATCAGGAGCGTCGTGGATTTTCTCCTCTTCACCTGGAGCTACGTCTTCGCCCTGTCTGTCCCGATCGGCATTTCCTGCGGCCTGCTGGCATCGCGTTACGTCAAACGTCAGTTACAGAAGATCAATGAGGTGACGGAGAAATGGCGGGAAGGAGACTTTTCATCCCGCATTGCCCTCAACAGTGATGACGTACTCGCACGGCATGGAGACCATCTCAACGGCATGGCTCATGATCTGGAAATGTTCGTCCACCTGCGGCAGGATCTGGCGATCAGCAACGAACGCACCCGTGTTGCCCGAGAACTGCATGATACCGTCAAACAGAAGCTCTTTGCTCTTGGGCTGCAGTTGGCAACCGTCAAGTCAAAGCCCGTTGCTATGGAGGTTGCTGGCGAACATGTCCGGGAAGCCGAGACCATCACCCGGGAGGCCCAGCATGATCTGATGGAGATCATCACCCAGTTGCAGCCGGCCGAGATCAACCCGACATCCCTGCCCGAGCGCATCAGGCTGGTTGCCGAGGACTTCGTCAGGCGGTTTGATGTTCAGATCGATCTGAACCTCAAAAAACTGGACCGCTTCCATCCCGGAACCGAGCATCATGTGATGAGGATCATCCATGAAGCACTCATGAATGCCGTAAAGCATGGCAGAGCGTCGCGGCTTGCGATTTCATCCGGAATCGATACGGACCGGATTGTCGTGGTGATCGAAGACAATGGAACCGGCTTCGACGTGGAAAAGGTGTCCGGTGGCATGGGGCTCGGCTTCATGAAGGACAGGGCGGGCGACCTTCCAGACGGCAGGCTCGACATTGACAGCTCCAGAATGTCGGGAACAACAATCCGGCTATCATGGAAGAGGCTCGATGATGAATAGGATAACACTCATTCTGGCGGATGATCATGCAATGGTCCGCAAGGGACTGACAGCCTTTCTGTCAACAGCCGAGGATATCGACATTCTCGCTTCCGTTTCCGGAGGGCTGGAGGCGATCGCGGCTGCCCGCAAGCATGCACCCGATGTGGTCCTGCTCGATCTTTTCATGCCAAACCTGCCCGCAGTGGAAACGGTAAGGCAGATCAAGAAGATCAGCCCTCGCAGCCAGATCGTGATGGTCACCTCTCACGAGGGCGACGAACAGGTTGTCCCGCTTACTCAGGCCGGAGCTATTTCCTACATCCTCAAGGACACGACGCCGGATGACTTGATCCGAACGGTCAGAAAGGCAGCCCTTGGCGAGAGCACGATCAGCCCGCGCGTTGCCAAGGCGCTGGTCTCCGTCGTCATGCAGGAAAGGCAAGGCAAGTCCGAGGACGACCAGTTTCATGATGATCTGACAGGAAGGGAGATGGAAGTGCTGCTCTGCATCGCGGAGGGGCTTTCCAATCAGGATATTGCCAGCCAACTTGGCATTTCAGAAAAAACGGTCAAGTCTCATGTCAGCAACATTCTGAGCAAGCTTTACCTGACCGACCGCACACAGGCAGCCGTTTATGCCTGGCGCGAGGGAGTCGTCAGGAAATAGACACGCCCGGCATCATCTTGGGCACAAGGGCACAGAAAATTGGAACTTGTGAAAATTTGCGTCAGAACCACCGATAGAACGCGATGTTAAGATGCTCGCCCGCTCAAAATACCTCCAACGCTCGCCTGGATATACAAGGTAGAATAATCGCAACGAAAAGAAAGGGCCTCAGCTTCGGACACCCCTTTGTTGAACCACAGAGGAATCCGCCTTTTATTGGCCCGATACGGGCGAGATATTATTTTCGGCCCTATCGGTCATTTATCCATAAATATTGGTAAGAGTAGAATTTTCCGAAAGCTGCCATTCGTCTCGCGCGAATAACTGCGGGAGAGATCAGCCACCAGAAAGAACTAAAACAGAGCAACACACCTTGGTTAAACGCTGAAACTGGGCTTATCCATGAGGTCTCACCTCCATCGACAGGACAACACGATCAAGGCAAAAGCGGTTTTCAACAAAAGTCGAGCGCATGACCTAACGTGAGGCGACGAAATTTCTTTACCTCTCCAAACTGGGCTGACTTCGACAATAAACTGAAAATATTCAACATTCAAAATGTTCTTTCTTGGACAATATAAATAAAATAAACCTAAAATTTTCAGCACTTTTTACCGATCCCGAGCGTTAATATTTTTTTATTGATGAAATCAAGTGCGGCTGGAGGTCATACAACTTCAAAATTGCCTTTCCCCAGACGGGGTTTTGCTCGGAGATTCCACCAATGAAAGCGACACAAACTGTCATTGACGCGGCCAAGCCGGTACGCGAAAGCAACTTCCTGTCCAAGTTTAAAATTGGGCATCGCATCTATGCGGGTTTTCTGGTTCAGATTGCCCTGATGCTGTTCATCACTGCGACGAGCCTGTTCGCTTTCAGGGATCAGGGCGAGCAGTTCACCCAGTTTGACAAAATGTCGTCTGATGCGATCCTGATCGCCGATCTCGGTGTTGAAGTGACCGAAATGCAGCTGGCGCAACGGCGCTATTTTCTGACGTCGGGGGATAAAGAAAAAAATACCTTCTCCGAGCAGTATGACCGCGTCAAAGAACTGCACCGTCAGGCTTTGGCCGCGATTGCCAATCCAGAGCGACAGGACGAACTGAATCGGATTTCAGATGCCTTGGAAACCTACAAAGGTGGCTTCGAGACGGTTTCAGGCATCATCAGTCGCCGAAATGATCTGGTCGATAATCAAATTCGCCCGACCGGAGATGAAATCCGTCGTCTTCTGGCTGATTTGGAACACAAAGCCGTCACCAACGGAAATATTGAGCTGCTGCAGCATTCTGACGCAGCAGAAAAGCATCTGCTTCTGAGCCGCTTCAATTATCTTCAATTCATTGCTGACGCGAGCGATGAAGCCTTGTCTATCGCACAGACTGAATTGACTGCATTCAATAATGAGTTGGACGCCATTTCTAAGGTGCAAACCAGCTTCTCCCAACAGACTATTGTCGATGAGCTCAACGGCAAAGCGTCGGATTACTCGAGCAAAATTGAAGACCTAGTCCAGTTGATCAATGAGCGTGAAGACGTTCGTTCCTCCAAGTTGGACCCCTCGACCAACCTCATTTTTTCAACGATCCGCACTGTTGCGCGTGACTCCAAGTCAGACGCCAGAGCCATGTCGCAAGAGGTGCAAGACGGCTTGTCTGGTTCGGAGACCGGCCTGCTTACCACGGCTGCGATTGCTCTGGGTGTCGGACTGGTGTTTGCGGTTGTGATCGCTCTTGGGATTACCCGCCCGGTCAACGCGCTGACGGTCTCGATGGATCGCTTGGCAAATGATGATCTGGAGTCAGCCATTCCGGGACAGGGCCGCGGCGACGAAGTGGGCAAGATGTCCGCCGCGGTTGAGGTCTTCAAACAGAATATCATCAAGGCAAAACAGCTGGAAGCCGAGCAACAGGAGCTTAAGCGCAAGGCCGAAGAGGACAAGCGCAAACTGATGATGCAGATGGCTGACGAGTTCGAGCAGCAAGTTGGTGGCATCGTGCAGGCGGTATCGTCCAACTCGGTCGAGCTGAATGCTAGCGCGCAAGCCATGACTGATGTCAGCAATCTGACGCTTGAGCAGGCTACACAGGCAGCCTCCTCCTCGCAGCAGACCACCAGCAGTGTGCAAACCATCGCAACGGCGACAGAAGAAATGACCAGCACCATTGCCGAGATTAGCCAGCAGATTGCCCAAGCTTCCAAGGCAGCCAGTGAGGCCGTCGAGAAGGTAGGATCGACCAACAAACAGATGTCACTTCTGTCCGACACCGCTACCAGCATCGGCAAGGTTGTGGAAGTTATTTCTTCGATTGCAGAACAGACCAACCTTCTTGCCCTGAACGCGACGATCGAGTCCGCACGCGCAGGAGAAGCAGGTAAGGGCTTCGCTGTGGTCGCAGGTGAAGTCAAGCAACTGGCCAGTCAGACAACCAAGGCAACTGAGGAAATCGCCCTTCAGATTCAGGAAGTGCAAAATGCCACCAACCATGCATCCCACTCCATGGACGATGTCAGTCATGTGATTGTCCGCTTGAATGAAATCTCTGCCGCAGTAGCTGCTGCCATGGAGGAACAGACTGCTGCCATCAATGAAGTTGCTGGCAATATTCATCAAGCAGCAAAAGGGACCGAACTCGTCAATCAGAACATCTACGAGGTGAACAAGGCATCGCAAGAAGCAGGCAGCGCATCCTCGCAGGTGTTGGCGTCTTCTGAAGAACTGGCCGAGCAGTCCTCTATGCTCCGGGCCGAAGTCAACAAGTTCATTGATCAGGTTCGCAGCGCTTGATTGATCGAAATGTAGACTCACTGAGGCAGGGAGCACCCGCCTCAGTGAGACGATGCCATCAAAGTTTTGGAAGCAAAACTCATGACAGTTGTTAGATACCCTCTCAAGGCAGCCAACAACAACGAGATCATCAATTACAAGAGAGATCTCGACTATGCCCTCATTGGTATGTGTAAATGCTCACTTCAGCAAATCGACAACTTCAATGCTCTCGGGTTGGGTGAAATTTCACCAATCTACAAAAATCGGATCATAGATATTTGTTACGATCTGAGTACTGACATGTCTTCTGACATAAAGGCTTTGATGGAAAAATCAAAGTTGCTTTCAGACATTCTTGCTGAAATTCACCTAACGTATTTTCATCGGTTCTTAAACTGAAGAAAATTCGTCATTACCACAGCCATTTGCGTTTAATTGAAAGTAAAAACAGACCTTCCGGAGTTTTCGCTAGCAGTGATCGGAGCACGGCTTCACTCGTTAATGTCGAACTCAAAATCATGTTTCAAAGGCAATATCCCGGATCGATACAAATGATACGCATTGGATGTCCGCGACGCGTGATAGGTTTCAAATCCTGCTATGCGCAGCTAAGGTCTGCTCTCCGCCCTTTACCACTTAGGATTTCCCATCGGTCAACCACGATGAATATAAATATCTATCGAGATTTTTGGTAGCTCGCCTATCCTATCGAGCACTTCGCAACATGTTTTGAAGCCAACGGTGTCCCTGCATATTACCCCACAGCTCTTGCTTTGGAATATCGATCGCGGAACTTACTGTCAGACTATAATTCATCTGGCTCGCCGCGCCTATGAGAGTTAACAGCCAAGACTGGTCAATCAAACCAATATGGTCTTCCGTACAGAAGTCTTTGTCTGAAACGGCACGTCAAACAGGTTCCCGGTTTCTCTCATCAAACGCGGCAGTATGCGCCTCAGAGCCAGACAGTTAAGAGCCAGACAGTTATCAGCTTGCCGTCCATTCTTGCTTGTGGCCAAAGCCCCGCGCATTGTCGACCATCTTGATATAGAGAGGTCTTAGCGCCCAGATCGGGGCCAGATTGGTCGGGATACCGGGAAAGCGGTCTGCAAAAACCGTGCGGGCCTTTTCCGCATCATCTTCGGCCAGTAGCACCGTGGTGCCGGAGATCTGAAGTCCTGAAATCTTCGAGACGTCTCGCTCCTGTGGCGCTATGGTGGCGGCCACCCGGTGATTGGCAAGACTTGCCCTGCCGTGGCGCGTAGCTTCATCAGTGAAATAGACCAACTGACGGGTCCGAGCATCAAATGCATAGAAAAGGCTGGCCGCCCAGGGTTGTTTGTCTAAGACTGTAGAGAAAGACATGACGTGATAAACATCAAGAAAGCGGTCAATCTCTTCAGAAAATGCAGGACACATCGTGCAACGAGCTCCCAATCCGATGACAAAACCCTGAACGGCCAAAAGGTAATCGGGGCAAAAAGGCTGCGATCGCCCCGATGATGTGTGTTGATTACTTGATGGCGCCGATGGCACCTTCAACGATGTCCAACGCCTTGCAGGATTTGACCATTTCGAAAGCCGGCGTGATCTGGTTCTGCATGTAGCTGTCTTCCTGAACCAGAGGAATGACCTTCGACAGTTCGGCATAAAGCGGTGCAGTACCCTCCCCCAGTGCGAAAGAGCCAAGTTTTTCCTTTGTCAGGAAGATGGCGCGGGTTGCGAGCAGGCCTTCAACACCAATGATCTTGTGCATGTTGTTGAGAATCTGCTGAGCCTTGCGGCAGGACCACGGGGCCATAGACACATGGTCTTCCTGACTGCTCTTGGTGGAAATGCTGTCTGCCACGGACGGGAACGCCATGGTCTTGTTCTCGGATGCCACGGCGGTTGCCGCGGTTGCGATGATGCCATAGCCATAGTTGAGGCCGATCGGCTGACCTGCGAGGTTCGGCGGCAGACCATAATTGAGCGTGGTGTCGCACAGGGCAAACAGGCGGCGTTCGGAAATGTTGCCAATTTCGACCAGTGCGATGGAAAGAAGGTCCATTGCAAAGGCAATCGGCTCGCAATGAAAGTTGCCACCGGAGAGGAATTCGAGGGCACCCATGTCGTTCCAGAAGACAAGCGGATTGTCCGTGGCGGCATTCAGCTCGCGGGTCAGCAGGGTCTTGGCATGTTCCAGCTGGTCGCGGCAGGAGCCGTGAACCTGCGGCATGCAGCGGAAGGAATATTGATCCTGAACGCGCGCATGATGGGTCGGATGCAGGATATCATCATCCAGATGCACGGCGCGGCAAGCTTCGGTGGTGCGACGGGAGCCCTTGATCAGGCGACGGATATTCTCGGCAGCATTGATCTGGCCGGGCTGCTTACGCACGGCGTGAATGCGCGGGTCAAAGGCAGCCTGTTCGCCACGAATAGCCTCAAGGCTGAGGGCGGCATAGACGTCGGCCATCTTCATCATGCGTTCTGCGTCATACACCGTGAGGGCGGCCATGCCAGCCGACAGGCTGTTGCCATTGATCAGGGCCAGACAGTCCTTGGCATGCAGAACGAATTCGGTTGGCGCGATGCCAGCCTTCTCAAGCGCTGCCGGTGCAGGCATGCGTTCACCCTGATAATAGGCGTCGGCCTGTTCAAAGCCGATCATCACGGAAACCATGTGGGCCAGAGGTGCAAGGTCGCCACAGGCACCGACAGAGCCCTGAATCGGAACGACGGGATGGACACCGCGGTTGAGCATTTCGACAAGGCGATCAACGACTTCGATGCGCAGGCCGGAAACACCAAGGCAGAATGCGTTGATGCGAACGGCCATCATGGCGCGCACGATTTCCTCAGAAGCGGGTTCACCAACACCCGAGGCGTGGGAGAGCACGATATTCTTCTGGAATTTCTCGTTGTCGGCCTGACTGATCGGATAGTCCTTCAGTTTGCCCACACCGGTGTTGAAGCCATAAGTCGCCGGAGCATTTTCCGTCAGCCAGTTTTCGTCGATATAGTTGCGTTTGCGAATGATTTCCTCGCGGGAAGCGGGAGCAAGGGCGACCTTGGTGCCATCTCGGGCGATGCTGACAACCTGATCAATCGTCAGATTGTCGCCATCCAGAATAATCGTTTCCATTCTTTATCCTTCCTGGTTTCAAGAATTTTTTCTAAAGTCGTTTGCCAAGGTCGCTATCGAGACGCACCAGCGTTTTCGCCAGAATGTCAGCGGCCTTTGCGACTTCGCTGGTTTCAGTCCATTCTTCCGGACAGTGGCTCTTGCCCTCGACGCAGGGTACAAAGATCATGGCGGCCGGTGCAATGCGCGCTACAAAGGCAGCGTCATGGCCTGCACCGGGTGCGAGAGACATCGTCTCAAGCGCGAGGTCTTCCGCGGCAGCAGCGATATGGGCGCGTAGACGCTCGTCGCATGGCACGGCAAAGGTTCGGCTGAGAATGTCGAAGTCGGTTACGACGCATCCCTCTTCGGTCGCCGCTTCATGGGCAAGTCGGGGTGCCCGAGCCAGAAATTCGTCCATGGCGCCGTCCTGTTCGGCCCGGATGTCAATAATGATCTCGGACAGGCCCGGCACCACATTGGCGCCGCCAGGCAGAACGCGGATGATGCCGGCTGTTGCGGTAAAATGCCCCCTCTCCTTCACGGCCTTTGCGGCATCGCGCACAGCCAGAATGAAGCGAGCCATGGCAAGACCGGCATCTTCGCGCATGGTCATCGGGGCGGTACCAGCATGGGCGGCGGTGCCTTCAAAGCTCACCTTCAATCGGGCAATTCCGGCGATGCCGGAGACGATGCCGATCGGGATGGATTTTGCTTCCAGAACTGGCCCCTGCTCGATATGGATCTCCAGAAAGGCAGCAACGTCCTCGCGCAGAACCTTGCCCAGCTTGCTGCTGTTGCCGCCCACGCGATCGATGGCGTCATTGAGCCGTTCCCCATCGGGGCCGATCAGCGAGAATTCCTTCGTTCCCAACGCACCGACCATGCCCCGACTGCCAACACAGGAGAGTCCCCATTCACTGGGTTCCTCTGCCAGAAAGTCCACAATCTCGATGGAATGTCGAGGCTTGTAGCCCGCCTTCTTCAGGGCACGCACGGCGGCCAGACTGGAGAGAACACCGGTGATGCCATCAAAGCGGCCGCCACTTGGCACCGTGTCGCTGTGAGATCCGGTCATCAGGACCGGGGCAGCATCGTCACTTCCCTGCCAGCGCCCTATCAGATTACCCGCCTCGTCAAGACGCACCGACAGCCCTTCCTTCTCGAATGCGGCGCGCAGATACTCGCGGCCCTTCAGGAACATCGGTGTGAAGGACCTGCGGGTCCATGGCCTGTCGGGTTCGGTCAATGCAGCGAGGGCGTCAAAATCGGCCTGCATCAGCACCTCATCCACCGGAGGCAGATTGATCGTGTTTGCTTCAGTCATGGGCCGCTCCGAAGGCCGCGCGCACCGGCTTGACCCATTTGCCATTGCCCGGCTCGGCCAGAACATTCGTTCCGTCGAAGATCATGTTGCCACGCAGGAAGGAGGCTTCCGTCTTGTGACGGATCACGCGCCCTTCATAGGGGCTCCAGCTGACCACATTGTGCCCGCTGGCAGAGGGATCATAGATACTCGGGCTGTCGGAATAGACGGCGATGTCAGCATCGAGACCGAGTTTCAGGCCGCCTTTCTGGCCAGAAATACGGAACAGCTTTGCCGGGTTGCTTGCCAGCAGCCTCGGTGCCAGTTCAAGCGGCAAACCGCGCGCGGTGAGACCGTCCAGCAGCAGGTTTGGCAACACTTCCAGCCCCGGCATGCCGGACGAATTCTCCATCATGTTGCTGGAAGACTTGGCCGACAGGCTCCAGGCCACATGGTCAGTGGAGACAACCGTCACATTGCCTGCAGCAAGCTGCTTCCAAATGGCTTCGCGCTCGGCCAGCGGTCGGATCGGCGGATTGCATTTGGCGCGTCCAAGCAGACGGGAGACATCTTCTTCCTCGCTCAAAACCAGATAGTGAATGCAGGCCTCGATGGTGGCGTTGACACCGTTGGCGCGGTAGTCATGGGCCATCTGATATCCGCGCCCGAGTGAGCAATGCACGATGTGGGCCGAACAGCCGGTGTCAGCGGCCAGCTCATACACTTCGGCGATGGCCAGCATTTCAGCAACCGGCGGACGCGAGGCGCCGTGGGCGGCATAGTCAGTGCGGCCGGATGCCTTGATGGCGGCCATGCCTGCCTTGACATATTCGTCATTCTCGTTGTGCACACCGGCGATCAGTCCAGTCTTGGCGACTTCTGCAAAGGCCTCGCGCAACAGAGGGGTGCTGATGCGCGGGAAACGGTCGGGATCGGTTTCGAATGTGGAGAATTTGAACCCGGCAACCCCGGCCTCTGCCATGCCCGCAATGTGTTTGGTGCCATCGGATGGACGGATCGTTCCATAAAGGGCGAAATCGACGCGGGCCTGTTCGGCAGCGCTTGTGGCCTTCTCGACGACCATCTCCGGCGTGCAGATCAATTTACCCCCGGCATCATAGGGCATGTCGACGATGGTGGTGACACCACCCGCCGCAGCGGACCGGGTCGACCAGATGAAATCTTCCTGATCCTTCTGGGATCGGGAATGCACCTGAGCGTCGATGGAGCCGGGCAGCACAAGCGCCTTGCCAAAATCATGAACCGTGGCAGCAGCTGGGGCCGCGCCGGAACCAAGGCCCGCAATACGGCCATCTCGCACGGCGACATAACCACCTTCGGCGACACCGTCCTCGGTGACGAGCGTGCCCTTGATGACCAGATCAAAATCACTCATTTGCAGTCTCTCCTATCAGGCATCGCAAGACGCCTCTTCCTCTTTCCAGCGCCGGACCAGCGGATGATCAAACCCGAACAGGTCGAGCGCGCGACCCGTACTCTGATTGACGATGTCATCAATGGTCTTGGGTTTGGCGTAAAAGCCGGGCACCGGCGGCATGATGATGGCACCGCTGCGGGTGGCCTGATCCATCAGGGCGATGTGCCCTGCATGAAACGGCGTTTCGCGCAGCATCAGAACCAGCCTGCGCCGCTCCTTGAGGCAGACATCGGCCGCGCGGGTGATCAGATCTTCAGCGTAGCAATTGGCAATGCCGCTCAAGGTCTTGACCGAACATGGCGCAACCAGCATGCCCTCGCAGGTGAAAGAGCCCGACGCGATGGCCGCGCCGATATCCTTGTGGCTGTAGAACACATCGGCCAGCGCCCTTATCTCGTCACCACTGATGCCGAGCCCCTCTTCCTGAGCTGTGCGCAGGGCCGATGGCGAGATGACAAGATGCGTTTCGACACCTTCCAGCCCCTTCAGCATCTGCAGCGCACGAACCCCGTAAATGGTGCCGGAAGCCCCGGTGATGGCGACGATCAGTCTCTTCATGGCTTGAAGTCCGGCCGCACGGTCTTGAGCAGGGCCTGCATGCGCTCGGTCACCTCAACAGGCGGCACCGCCTTGTCATACCCCTGCCCGCGATCTCCGTCCTTGCAGGTCGCGTCATAGCCAACCTTGGTGACCAGACCATTCATCTCCTGCGCCTCCGAGCGGTCACCAGGCAAATTCTCGATGATGAGAATGTCTCGCTCGGACTTCATGCGATTGAGCTTAGCCAGTTCGACCTGTTGCAGATCCCACGGGTCGACATCGGAATCGACCACAGTCACATTCTTGATGATGCTGACCGCACCCCAGCAGAGGTTCATGGCGCGACGTGCCTGACCCGGACGGGGATTGTGCAGCTGGACCACCACATTGTTGCGGCCACTGCCCGTGGTCGTCACAGCGACTTCACCGACATTCTGCATGGCGCGGGAGAGATTTGCTTTCAGGCTGGCTGCAATGGGAACGCCCGCGATATAGCTGTGTTCCATGTGGTAGCCGGGCTCGATGACCTGCAGCATGGCGTCGTTCCGGCGCGTCATGCAGGAGAAGGTGACAAGGAAGCCATGGCCATAATCCTCATACATGCCGTGATATTCGGAAACCGGCCCTTCCTTGATCAACTGATCCACATGGATGTGGCCTTCGAGGATGATCTCGGCCTCTGCCGGAACCTCAAGGCTCAGCGTCTTGGCCTTGGTCATCCGAACCGGCTCACCAAGAAGTGCACCCGCATTGTGCAACTCGTCATCCCCTAGCCCCAGATAGAGGCATGCCGCAAGCTGGATAGCAGGATGCGCCCCAAGAACAACAGCCAGCTCCAGCGCTTCGCCGCGCGCAGCGGCCTTCTGGGCCATGATGGCAAGATGATGGTTGGGCGCAATACCGATCATCGCGGTATCCGGCCCAAGAACCTTGAGCCGTGCGTAGGATGCGTTACCCTTTCCGGTTTCGGGATCTTTTGCCACCATCAGACCGGCAGAAATATAGGGCCCACTCTCCCGCGTAAAAAAGGTCGGAACCGGCAACTGGGAAAACATGTCTTCCGTCACGGTCTTCTGCTGAACGGGCGCATCCTCGATCAGAACCGGTGCAATTGGAGACTTCACCGAATCCGTCAAGGTTTTCAGAACATCACAAACTGGTACGCCAAGAGCCAGAGCAATCCGCTCCCGACTGCTCAGAAGATTGCCAAAGACGGGGACGCCGAGACCATCGACATCGGTCATGACTACAGCTGCACGATCATCGACGAGAGATAGCAACGCCGACACTTCATAGTCGCTTCCAACCTTGTCATTGATGACGAACAGCTCATCCTGTTCACTCAGCGACGCCATCATCGGGCGGCAGGACTGGTCGCATTTACCTGACTTATCAATAGCAAAGGGCACACCCTGCTTGGTCGGTTGCTTGGTATCTGGCGAGGAAGGTGCGATCGTCACGCTAGGCTCCTTGGCTTTGGGCTATCAATCATATTGTCGATTATGCCCAGCGTGCCTCTAGTGGATAGCGGTCAAATTTCGAAACAGCCCATAGCAAAAACAGAACGACAACCGCTCCGATATTCGGTTCCAACGCCCGGGCGCGAGAGGTGGCAGAATTGCTGAAATTCAACCGTAACCTATGGTTGCCTAAATATTATGCAGTTGTAATTTTGCATAATATTTGACCATTTAGGTGAGTGTGTATAAACTTACGTAGTAGCACAGTCATAGACCCTCGGAGCGTTTCAATGGGAACCCATGTCCCAAGCATCGACTTCCGGCATCTCTCAAACTTTGTTCAGACCTGCCAAAGTTCCTCTGTCACCAGTGCAGCCAGCAAGCTCAATCTTGCCACCTCCTCTCTCAGCTCCAGCCTGCGCGCGCTGGAAGAGCAAGTCGAGATCAAGCTGTTTCGTCGCATAGGGCGGCACCTGTATCTGCTGCCCAGCGCCAACTGGTTGTTCCACTGGGCTGTCAAGATTCTTCATGAGGAAGCCTACGCAAGGTCCATGACCCAGTATCCATCGGACAAGCTGCATGTGATCCTCGTTGAATTCAGACTGAAGACATCAATCGGGCTGGTCTCCAAGGCACTGGTTCGAGCCATCGCTGACATGCGGGAGGCGCACCCGGATCTGCGCATAGACTATCGCTTTGCCAATGAATCCGGCTTTCGCTGGATCACGTCGCAGGAACCACACCCCAATCCGCGGCAACCTGATATCATTGTGGGCTATGAGTTGGAGCACCCCCCTTCTTCTATTGGCGCCAATTCGATCAAAACGCTTCTGGCAGACCATTGGGTCACGGTTGGAGCGGCCCTTGATGGTACAATGGAAAATGACAGCGCCCTGCCCTCCACCGAAACCCTGTCCGTCATGAAACTGGGCGACCAGCTGATTGCCTCTCTGGTTGCCGATGCCGAGCTCAATGGATACAAGCATCGTCTTCGTTTTCTCGATGAACTGCCGATTGCCCTGCCCACGCTAATCGCGGAAAATCCGGGCACCCGCTTCATTCTGCCCAGAAGCATGCTGACCAAGCGTCTTGGCATGAGTGGCGTTGCTGTCCAGCCCCACAGCCCCGAACTTTCAGCCGACATACAATATCGCGTTGGCCGTGAGGACGATGCAGCCATCATCGATTTCATCGAGGCGATGCGCTGGCATCTCGAAAACCCGGACGATGGGGTGATCTTCCAGCCTCAGATGACCTATCGACAATTGCGCTATTTCAACCAGACCAGCAAATGCGGCAGCATTGCCGCTGCGTCGCGGGCGGAAAAGGTGGCCCAGCCAGCCATGTCCACCCAAATCCGCAAACTGGAAAAGGTTATGCAAGGGCCGCTCTTTGTTCGTCAAAGCAGCGGGCTTGAACCGACCCAATTGGGAGACAGGTTGCGTCGCCATGCCCAATTGATCGAGAGTGGTGTGGACCGCCTTTTTCTGGAACGTCAGGATATTGCAAGCAACACCCAGAGCCGGCTGACCATTGGCCTGTTGCCAAGCTCGGGCCACGACAGTCTCATGACCGAAGGTGTGGCAAAGGCACTAACGCGCTTCTCGAAGGACTATCCCGAATGCCATCTTAGCATCATCGAAGCATCAAGCTCTGAATTGCATCAGGATGTCAGCAACAAGGTTCTGAATTTTGCCATCGTTGGCAATGCCCAGCCGCAAATGGCGCGCATAAGCATCGGAAAGAGCGAAAAGCTGTCACTTGTCGCCAATAAATCATTGGGGCTGGAAGCTATAAAGCGAATCTCCCTTTCCGAGATCTCCCAGTTGCCACTCATTCTGGCACCTCGTAACCTGTCCATGCATGCAGCGGCCCTGCAGGAAGCGGCAAACCAGAAGCTCACGCTGAAGTCGGTGCTGGAAATCGGTTCCGTGCCGCTGTTGATCGCCATGCTTCGGCAGGCCCCTCTGTGCACGATCCTTCCAGCATCTGCCGTGCGCGCAGATTTGGCCAACGGCACGGTCACGGCCACGCCCGTTGTCGAGGAGTTCGGCCAGCGCCAGCTGTTGCTGATCTATTCAACGGAACGCACCTTGTCCAACCTGGAGCGATCGCTCATCAGCTTTCTGAGAGAAGCCTTCCAGGAACGTTCCGACCGGTTCGGTCAACGGTTTGATTTGACGTCCGAACCAATGCCAGAGATGGCACTGTAAGACAAACGTCCTCTCACCATTAGTTGTATCATTCGGAATTTGATATTTCCCACTTCACTTTTTCCGATATTTTCTCCCGCCATTTTAGGTCGTTTACTGAAGCCATCTGTCAAGCCAGAGCAACCATGAGCGACAAGGGGCAAGCGCACTTGCGTCGGCCCGATCACCTGAAAAAACAACAAACGTTCAATCGTCGTTCTGGCAAACGAAACAGATCAAGGGAACAGTTAGAAAGGGTTACGCAATGAATGGATCCAAGCCTTCAGTGGGGTTCCAGAATTACCTACGTACCGCTGCAAAAATGAGTTTGCGCCTCAACAGCGCTCTTTTGGCAACGGTTTTTGCGACCGGCTTCATCGCTTCTGCTGAAGCCCAGGACGCACCGGCAAAACCGGAAAAGCTGGTCATGAACGTCTGGGGTGGCCCGTTCGAGGCCTGCATCAGCACCTATTCGGCCAAACCGTTCGAAAAAGACACCGGCATCAAGGTCGAACTGCTCACCAAGGCTCCGCCACTTGCCAAGCTTCAGGCAGAGGGTGACAGCCCGGAGGTTGACATCCTGATTGGCGGATCGGTCCAGCGCGGTATCGCCGAAGCACAGGGCCTGATTGTCGATCTCGATGAGAGCAACATCCCCGAGCTCAAGGACGTCTACGATATGGCCAAGTATCGCAACGGCGTCGTCGTCAATTTCTCTTCTCTCGGCCTTGCCTACGACACCACCAAATGGGACAAACCGCCGACCTCCTGGTTCGATCTGGTTTCGGCAGAAACTCCGGGCAAGATCGTCGTTCGCCAACCGGACGCCCAGAATACCGTTGCCTGGATGGCAATCATGGCCAAGGAGCTGAATGGTGACTGGCCGACGACCATTGACGAATACGAGAAGGTCGGTGAACTGCTCAACGAGAACATGAAACCGCGCCTCGCAGTGATTGCAACCAACACGGCCACCACGCGCGCAGCCTTCACCGACGCCGGTGTGTCACTCGGCGTCTGGACCGATACGCAGGTCTCGAACTTCGCCAAGGCTTCCGGCCTGCCGATCGCCTTTGTTGCCCCCAAAGAAGGTGCAACCATGATCGACTCCACCGCCATGGTCACCCGGACACCCAACAAATATTGGGCAGAAAAGCTGATCGGCTACATCCTCAGCCATGACGCACAGAAGGGCTGCGCTGAAAGCGGTTTCTATGCACCGTCCAACTCCACCGTCGAGCTTGGTGACGAGATGGTCGGCAAGGTGACGTTTGGCAAGGAAGCCATCTCCAATCTGGTTAGCGTTCCCTGGGACAAGCTCAATCCGATCAATCAGGACATTGCCGAGCTGTTTTACGGTTCGGTTCAATAATTCCCCCGCAGAAGAAACAGGGCAACCAAAGTGGGTTGCCCTGCCCTTTTGTCCTGCACAAGCGAATTCAGGATTATCCAGTTGAGCACTCCATCGAGCACATCCAGCACCGTTGCATCCCATCAGACAGCAGCCATCGAGCTAAAGGACATAAGCTTTTCCTATGATGGAGAGCGGAATGTGCTCAACCGGCTTTCGCTACATATCAAGCCGGGCGAATTCTTTTCGCTCATCGGCCCAAGCGGCTGCGGCAAGACAACCATTCTCGGCCTCGTTTCCGGTTTGATGACGCCGGATTCAGGACAGATCCTCATCGGTGACAAGGATGTCACCACCATGCCAACGCACAAACGCGACATCGGCGTGGTTTTCCAGAATTATGCACTCTTCCCGCACATGACCGTGCTCGAGAATGTTGGCTATGGTCTGAAAATGCGAGGCATCAAGGAAGCTGAACGCAAGGACATCGTGGAAAATGCCCTCGATATGGTCGGCATGGGTGCGATGATGCAGCGCTTCCCCGGCGAACTATCCGGAGGCCAGCAGCAGCGTATCGGTCTTGCGCGCGCTGTCGCGTCCCGCCCGCGCGTGATGTTGCTCGATGAGCCACTTTCCAACCTTGATGCCAAGCTGCGCGAACAGATGTGCATCGAGATTTCCGACCTGCAGCAGCGCCTCGGCATGACCATGCTCTATGTCACCCACGATCAGGGCGAAGCCATGGCAATGTCCAGCCGGCTCGCCATCATGAATGGCGGCATTGTCGAAGAGCTGGGCGAGCCGCACGCAGTCTATGAAAAGCCCAAAAGCCATTTCGGCGCGCAGTTCCTCGGCAATGTGAATTTGTTCGAGGCAACTGCGACCAAAAAAGGATATCGGCTTGCAGACGACATGACCCTCGTCGCAGCCAGCGCTGTTGATTTGGATACAGAAGTGACGATCATGGTGCGCCCGGAAGCCATTCTGCTCGATGCACCCGCCGACAGCGCCAACCGGTTCGAAGCGACGGTCACACGCTGTGTCTATCGTGGCAGCTTTGACGAGCTGACGCTGTCCATCCCCGGTATTGAACAGGATATTCTGGCGACCGCCTACGGCAAACGTGGCTACTCCAATGGCGACAAGCTCCATTGTTCGATCCCGCCGGAAAACATTCATATTCTGGAGGCCGGAGCACAATCATGACTCTTGCCATCAGCAACAAGAAGCGCTCGCGGCTCTTTGCCTCTTCGCCCCTGTGGAGCCTGCCCGGCCTTCCAATGGCTCTGGTCTTCGGTGCCTGTCTCGTCTTTCTCGTGGTGATCAGCTTCTTCAGGCCATCGGTGCTGTCGCTGTTCGAGCCCGGGTTCACAATGGTCAACTATATCAAGGCCTTCACGTCTCCGCTTTACACGAAGGCAATCTGGCTCAGCGTTCTCTATGCGGTCATCGCAACACCGATCGCGGCTCTCATTGCCTATCCGATGGCCTTCTACATCGCCCGCTTTGCCGGTCGCTTCAAAGGCTTCTTCATCGCCATCATCGTATCGGTCTTTCTGGTCACCTTCGTGGTCAAGATCTTTGCCTGGCAGATCCTTCTGCAACAGAATGGCCCTATTGCCCAGTTTCTCTATGCCATCGGTATAACGAGCGAACCGGAATCTTTGGTCGGCACGGCAACCGGCGTGGTCATCGGTCTCATCTATGCACCACTGCCCTACATGATCCTTGCCATGCTAGCCTCCATCGAGGGCCTGCCACGCAATCTTGAGCATGCTTCGGCTGTTTGTGGCGCGACTCCGCTGAGGACCTTTTTCACAGTCACGCTGCCGCTGTCCATGCCCGGTGTCGTTACCTCGCTGCTGTTCGGCTTCGCGCTCAATGTGGCTGCTTATATCGTTCCAGCCATGCTCGGCGCGGGCAAGGTTTCCATGTCGGGTCTGGTGATCCAGCGCGTTTCTGTCGGCTTCGGCTCGATTGGTGGCAACTGGCCTCTGGCGGCTGCCCTGTCGGTTCAGCTGCTGATCGTGAGCATGGCCTTCTCGAGCCTTCTTCTCAAATTCTTTACCGGCAGGAGGTGGCGTCGATGACAGCCCCAGTCAAACGCAAGGACAGCGCAATGACGCCCGGCAGGTTCATCCTGACCCTCGTCTTCGCTGCCGGTCTCGTCTTCATGGTCGCACCAATTATTATCGTGGTGGCAACCTCCTTCACCAATGGCGGCATCATTTCCTTTCCGCCGCAAGGGCTGGGGCTGCGGTGGTATCATGCCGCCATGGAGCGCTCCGACTTCATCTCGGCCCTCGGGACCAGTGTGCTTCTGGCCATCACGGTCAGCGCCTTCACGCTGATCATCGGCATCCTCATCGCTTTGCCCATCGTCCGCGGACGGTTCCGTGGCAGAAAGCTGCTTGAAAATTACGTGCTGTTGCCCCTGTTCGTACCCAATGTGGTTATCGGCTTTGCTGCGCTTCCGATCATCAGCTATTTGGGGCTGTTGGGCACAATGACAGCAGTGTTCGTGGTCTATGCCATCGTCATCCTGCCCTTTGTCGTGCGCAGTCTCATCGGCTCGTTCCACAGCGCCGACATGTCGCTGGAGAATGCCGCTCAAGTCTTTGGGGCAAGCCCGATGCGCGCCTTTTTCGACACAACACTTCAACTCTCCATCCGGGGCATTTTCGCGGCAAGCATCTTTGCGGTGGTGTCGGTGATGGACGAAGCGGTGATCATCAACTTCATCGGCGGGAACGACGTTGTCACCTTCCCGATGCGGTTCTTCTCCTACCTCTCCGAGACCTATGACCCCATCGCCTCGGTTTTCGCCACCATCATGATCGTCGCCACAACTGCGGTCATGCTGGTCCTTAACAAACTGATGAATTTCGACCAGTTGGCCCGAAATCTCGGAATGCAAAAACAGAAATAACCAAACCAGCAAATTTGGAAGACACCCATGACACAGAACCCCAAGCAGGGCCTGAGCCTTGTCGTCGAGGATCTTGACATAAACATCAGGATCGCCCTCGCAACAGATAGCAATCCCGAGCTTGTCGAGGCCATTGCCACCCAGTTGCCCCTCACCAGCCCGATGGGCCATGTGGTCATATCGGGTGAAGGCATCTGGATGCCGTCGCGTCTGGTCTATCTCGGTCAGCCGCAGATGGTCCAGCGCCAGAAGGGGTCGGTCTATCTCAACGCCCCTGGCCAGTCGATCTGTATCACCTATGGCATCATTACGGAAACCGCCGTGGTCAACCAGTTTGGCGCCATCCCGGAAGAGGACTTCCCGGCGCTTGAAAAGCTTGGTCAGGCCGTGTGGAAACTGACCGTCGAACAGCCGCGCCGCGTGCCTGTGATTGCAAAACTCGACTGGATCGAAAGCTGAGAGTGAGGAGAAAGATCATGAAAAAATGGCAAGAACTACAGGCCGAACTCGAAGCGGAAATCGATGCTATCTGGCTTGACGAACCGCTCGAGATTGAAAAACTCCGCCGTGGTGTCATGGACACCGGAGCAGGCAGCGGCGAGCAGGTCTTCAGCATTCTGGTGCATCTGGAAAGCTTTCTGATGCTGTTCGGAGCCAATGTCTTCTACCGCTTCGTGCGTTTGGCTCATGACAAAACGGTGGATGTCGAACAGTTACGCGCCACCGTCAAGGTGTTCGTGCACAAACCCTTCAATGTGTTTGAGTTCATGGGTGACATGGGGCTGCATCGCCTGCATGCCTTCGGCAATGCCTATATCGAAGCGATTGATGATGTCGAAACCCTTGAGGACTTCATCGCTCTCACCGGTTCCATGCAGACTTATATCATCCGTCTGCACCGCTGGATCCACTTCTATTTCCCATGGAACCTCGGCGTTGCCTTCCCGCATCACGATCCAGCGGAATTCGGTGCCTTCGCAGAACGACTCAAGGCTGCGGAATAACGGGTCTTCTGTTCCCCTGTTTCCTCTGCCACATTCCGTGCCCTTGTTCCTGGCGGAATGTGGAACTGCGAGACCGGACGCTTACTCTCCGGCGATGGTTTCGATACTCCCTGACCGGCTCCAATTGTTGCCTGCCAGCAGTCTGGGCTGAACTTGACGCATGTCCAAACGGGCATGCGTTTTTTGTTTCTGACTGTCCTTTACGCTTTTTCCGGCTTCAATCCTTCGTTCGAAAAACGATATTGGTGGCTTTCGATTTTCAGGGATGCCCTCGGGAAATGCCATCCAACTATCATCAGGTCATTCTGAAACTCACAGTTCCTCATGAAGTCGGCGCAAGACCGGCAAGAGGATGAGATCACCCCTTGCACCTGCAAACGAGAAGGTTGGAACCATGAAGATATGGCTTGCCATGCTCGGATTGACCGCTGTCGCCGGTCTTTCCGCGAGCGCATCCCTGGCCGCTGACATTGCCCTCCCGGCAAAACTGAAAGATCAGGGTAAAAATCATCTTTTGCTCGGACCTCAAGAGCCCTCCGAGCCAGTATATCGCCGAAGACGGACAGACCCCGACCGGCGTTGCCTATGACATGCTCGAAGGCATTGGTGAAGAACTGAACCTGCCGATCGAAATGTTCAACGTTGCATTCTCAGGCATTTTCGCCGCACTTGATTCCGGCCATTGCAACGGCATCATGGCCTCGACCTCCAAAAACCCCACGCGCCTCGAAAAATACAATTTCGTCGACTACTGGTCCGTACAGTCCGGCCTGTTGGTCAAGAAAGGCAACCCTGATCAACTCTCGACTTTCGAGGACCTCAGTGGCAAACGTGTTGCAGTTCTGCTTGGCTCAGCCAATGAACGCCGTTTGAAGGCAGCCAATGACAAGCTGACCGAAGCTGGCAAGCCCGTCATGGAAATCGCCACCTATCCTGGCAACACCACCGCTTTCCAGGAACTGGATCTTGGCCGCGTAGACGCCATGGTCAGCGATACGCTCGTGCTGTCCTACTTCATGAACCGCTCCAACGGCAAGTTCGAGATCGGCGGCGCTCCGGTCCCTCCGGCAACTCTTGGCATCATCGTTGCGAAACACGATGTCGATACGGCAAAAGCGTTCCGCGCCGCGCTTGATGACATGGCCGAGTCCGGCAAGCTGACCAAGATCATCGACAAATGGGGCGTCGGCGAAGGTCTCAACGTCTGCACCAGCACAAAACCTTGCGAATAATTATCTGACAATACGTTCCGGAACGGTTCAGGCAAATCGTTCCGGAGCATTCTGGAGTGTTTGGATGTCCGGTTTTCTTGATGCCTTTTTCGGTAGCAACGGTGGCTCCGGCCTGATGTTTGATACCGACTATTTTCTGCATTTTGTCTTCTCGCCCTCCCCGGCGATGCTCAAAGGCATGATGCTGACTGTGATTGCTGCTGTCATTTCCCAGCTCGGCGGTGTCACGCTTGGCGGCCTTCTGGCAATCGCAGGTCTCAGCCGATCCCGTTTCTTCCGATCGGTCAACCAAACCTACATTTTCTTCTTTCGCGGCACCCCGGTGCTGGTGCAGCTGGTGCTGATCTATTTCGGCCTACCTTATCTGCTTGGCGGCTTCGATCTGTTCCCGGCGCGGATCCATGTGGGACCGTTCAATCTTCCCGGCGCGCTTGTCGCAGGCATCGTGACCTTCATGCTGCACGAAGCGGCTTATATGAGCGAGATCATTCGCGCGGGCATCCTTTCCATCGAGGAAGGACAGGAAGAGGCCAGCAAGTCGCTGGGCATGTCACCCGCCACAACCATGGCCCACATCATCCTGCCACAGGCCATCCGCGTGATCATTCCACCTCTCGGCAACCAGTTCAACCAGATGCTGAAAAACCACATCGCTACTCAGCGTGATTGCCGTGCCGGAAATGTTCCGCATCGCCGAGGAAATGCAATCGGCAACCTACAAAAGCTTCGAGGTCTATCTCGGTGTTTCCGTCTTCTATCTGGTCCTCACGGGTATATGGACCATCATCCAGTTCCAGATCGAGCGCCATTTCGGACACAGCCGCAAACAGACCATCGCCATGGGAGTGTCTCAACCATGACCCAACAGACAAAAAAGATGGACAGGATTGTCGAATGCGCCAATGTGGTGGCGGGCTTTGGTGACAAGGCCATCGTCAAAGGCGTTGATCTGGATGTCATGCGGGGCGAAGTTGTCGCCATCATCGGTCCGTCCGGCTCTGGCAAGACCACGTTCCTGCGCTGCATCAACCATCTTCACCCAATCAGCCAGGGCTTTATCCGGGTCGACGGCGATTTTGTCGGCTACGAGGCCCGGGAAGACGGCCTTCTGCATCCGCTGCCGGAAAAGAAGATCGCTCCGGTCCGCCGCCAGATCGGCTTTGTGTTCCAGCGTTTCAACCTGTTCCCCCATCGCACGGCGCTTGGCAACGTCACCGAGGCGCCGGTTCGTGTTCTGAAAATGTCGCGGGACGAAGCCAACGAGCGGGGCAAGGAGCTTCTGCGCCGAGTCGGGTTGGGCGACAAGTTCGATTCCTACCCGAGCGCCCTTTCCGGCGGCCAGTTGCAGCGTGTCGCCATCGCCCGCGCCCCTTGCCATGAGCCCGAAAATGTTCCTGTTCGACGAGCCCACCAGCGCCCTCGACCCGGAAATGGTCGGCGAAGTGATCTCCGTGATCAAGGATCTTGCAAGCCAGGGCATGACCATGATCGCGGTCAGCCACGAGATGCGTTTTGTGCGCGAGATCAGCGACCGCGTCGTGGTGTTCGATGAAGGCAAGATCGTCGAGACTGCCCCACCCGAGAAGCTGTTCAACGATCCTTCCAGCGATCGGACGCGCGATTTCCTTTCCAAGATTGCCTGATCCGCAATCTCACCAAGACCCAAACTGGAGAATTCATGTCTACTGTCAGTGAAATCATCAAGAAGATCGAGGCGCAGATTGCCGCCTCCATGGATGCAGAGCCTGAAGAGATGCGCATGGTGCGCACCGGGAAGCACGGTGATAACGCCGGGTCGTTTGGCCAGTATTTTGCTACGCTGGATATCTATGCAGGCATGATGCGCGATTATGCTGGATATACCCTTTACCCGATGATCCGTATGGCACGCTCCGGCGACTATGATGCCAAAACACTCGCGGGCATGTTCGCCTCCTTCAGCCCTGCCTATCACAATTACCTTGGCTATTCCGGGGTTCGCAAACTGGGCGAATTTGCCAGCGACCTTGTCGAAGCCTTCCCGTCTGCCAGCATCGAGGAAATCGGTGATGGTCTGATCGCCCTCAACCGCTATGTGAACCGATTGAATTCCTGGTCACACCACTATTTCCCATGGGAACTGGGCGAGAATTTCCGCTATGACAGCGTCCCCGAAGAAGACGAGAGCTACTATGAAAGCGGTCGGGATTTTGTAAAAGGCTCGATCGGCGACCAGTATATCCGTTTGACTTGGGAACCGCTCGGAATCACAGCAGTAGCCGAATTGGCGACCAAACAGAATCCCGAACTTTGCGAAGACCTGCTCAAATCCATTCCATTCCGTGTCACTCAAGAGCATGCCGTTGTAACAGGCAAGTCGATGTATGCTTGGACCCCGGCCATGTCCGCTTCCCCTGTTGGCTGGCGTGAGATGATCCGCGAAGCTCCATTCGGGCCGCATGCGCTATTCCCAGAATACCGGCCAGAAACTGATCATCCAGTATGGCCCGACCACAGAGGATCTCTATGCCCCGGTTCTAGGGCAGATCCTGCCAGAATATCTGGACGGCATCCGCACGTCTCGGAGCCAAGGTCTGGGAAGCAAACTACAGAACCAAGGACCTGATCTGGCTGACCGTCGAAAGAATTTGACTCTGGCCCTGACAAGAGAACGAGAGATCGAGCTGCGAGACGTGCTCGAACACCCATTCTACCTTGTCACGACACTTAGTCATCTGCGGGCAACATCAAGTTGCTCGTGGATGCCTAAGCCCCGCGCTCAGGATTTCATTTTGAGCCACTCTTGCATGGAAATTGAGAGAATCCTGAACTTGCGACGGTTTTAACAAGGCCTACAGGCAGGCACGGGACAAAATTTTTCTTCATTTGAGTGGCGCTAGGACAGTGCGGATCAAGTCCTTTCACTGTCTGCAAAATCGCATTTCTACCTGACTTCAGGGAAGGCCATAATTCGCCAAATAATTGATATTTCTTCGAATTTCCCACTCTTTCAATCCGTGGCTATCTGTTGTTGGCAAGACACAGGATGAGTGCCATGGAACCACAGCCGGACAGACTTGAATTTGATGCCGAAAATGCTCGACTGACAGGCTTTTACTACGCTCCCGAAGGAAGGCCGCGCGCCAATCTCGTGCTGCACGGAGCCACCGGCGTGCCTCAACGCTATTCTCGTCATTTTGCCAGTTGGGCTGCCTCGCAGGGTATCGGGGTTCTGACTTATGACTATCGTGATTTTGGAGTGTCCTGTCAGGGACACCCGCAAAACAGCAAAGCCGTTTTCCACCGACTGGGCGTTCCTCGACCAGCAGGCGGCACAGTCAGAACTGGCTAGAGTATGCCCTGATGGACCGCTCTGGGTACTTGGGCACTCACTTGGAGGATTGACCGTCGGGTTTCATGACTATGATCCGCGCATCTCCCGAGTACTTACATTCGGCTCCGGAATGGGGCACCATTCCGACCATCCGAGGAGCTACCGTCCGACCGCAATTGCCTTTTGGTTCATTGTCGGACCAGTGGCAATAGCACTGTCTGGGTATCTCCCCGGCAAACGCCTTTTGCTGGGTGCCGACCTACCTGCCGGGGTCTACTGGCAGTGGCGCCGCTGGTGCACCCACAAGAGCTTTTTCAACGGTGACATAGGCAAGGCTCTTCCCCAGCCCTCTTATGCAAAGACTGTTGAAAATGTGAAGATCTGCGTCGCAAAGGATGATGTTGTTGTCCCTCCCACAGCGGTCAGACGCTATGCATCCTTTCTGGCTCAGGGCGGTGTCAGCTATGTCGAGCTGGACCCTTCCGGACTACGGGTCTTTCTGCTCTTGGGCATATCGAAAGCCTTGGCAAAGGCAATGAAAGCATGTGGTCAGACTTTTTGGATCTGAACAGGGGCTGAAACACCCCTGCTCCTAAAGATTTCAAGATGTCACGTTAGGCCTTACGATCTGACAGGTTCCAAAATTCACTATTGCCAATAGCCAGCGATGTAGGTGTTCTCCGTTGTATAGCCGAGTGTCTTGCAGAAATAGGCTCGGGCCTTTTTTCGATGCGCTTTTCTTGGCGGCAAAGAAGACAAAGCTGTTCTCAATGAACCTGTCCTGCATGGCGCAGGTCGCATCGACCAAAGCATCGTGATCGTCCTTCTCTCGGATGATCCACTCAAGGCTCATGTTCTCGGGCAGGCTGATGGGGACTTTCCCCCCTTCACTTTCAAGACTGAGAAGCACATGCCCGGTTGTCGTTGCAGGCAGATGTTCGAGAATACGAGCGATGGCCGGAATGGGCGGTCTCATCGCCAGCCATCAGCATGTGATCAGCCTTTGGCATCCAGCCTCCGGCGGGACCAAGCAAGCCGATTTCACATCCCTCTTCGACACGTTGTGCCCAATTTGCTGTAGGGCCGCCTTCGTGCATGAAGATATCGAAATCAAAGCTTCGCGCCTCGCGATCAATGGTCCGCACCGTGTAGATCGGCCGCATAAGGGCCTCGTCGCCCTCTGGCCAAACGGTTCTTCTGGCTTCGTTGAGATAGGGCCAGACGGGCTTCACACCATGCTTTTGGGGATAGATCAGCCGGAAATGCATGCCATTTTCAAAAAAAGCGCTCGATATCCTCTCCGGTCAATGTCACACACGCATGAAGACGTCGTTGATCCAAGTCTTGCTGACAACCGTAGCCGTGCTGAAGTTTGGCGGGCGGAAAGAAAGGGGCATGTTCCCCGCCCATTCGGGGACGAGATCCGCTTCCATCAAGTCGGCGTCAATGCTCTCCTTGAGATAGTAGAGGGTCTTGTGATCGCTCGATGACAGCCGCAGACGTACAGGCGCCTCCTCGATAAAATACTCGACGAACCCGACTGGTGTGCGGATCAGATAATGACCCTCCGACAGATCCTCCAGCGTGAATCCATGCGCCTCTGCCTCCATGACGAACAGATCATGCAAGGCCTTGCCGGGCAGATCTGGAAATACGCTTTCGACGAAGGAGGGGGAGAACTTGTTGGTCCATCGGTATGACCTCTCTGAAATGGATAAAGAAAGAGCGACGGACCAACTCGACCTGCCGCGGCAACGGAAAGTCCAGTGATTATAAACAGAGTGATTTTTGATGAGTGGCCAGTGGAGCAATCATGCCCGACAAATATTGTCGCGCTCGCAAAGAGCAAGTCAAATATCTGAATTTATTTAATAATTTCAATTTCACCAAGAACAGGGGCTCAGCGTTTCGCATTGACGCTCAATTGGAATATTTATAGTTTCACACTCAACTTTATTGAATGTTGGAATTTCAGTGATAAAAATCGATACGCTTTCCGTCGCCTATTCCGAATCTGCCCATCCTGTGGTTCAGGATTTGACCACCCATTTTGCGTCCGGACGCCTCACCGCGGTGATCGGGCCGAATGGCTGTGGCAAGTCAACCTTGCTCAAATGCATCATGGGGTTTCTGCCGCCCCGGAGCGGAGAGGTGATGATCGATGGGGCGCTCGATCCGGAGCCTGAACAGACGGGCCCATGGCGCAACAGATTGCCTACCTGCCGCAAGAAAATCACTGCCCGGACTATATCACCCTTGGTGAGCTGGTCGAGCTTGGCGGCTATTCGCGCTTTTCCCTGCTTTCCGGTCCAAAGGCCCATGATCGGTCCGTCTTCCAAAAAGCGCTCGACACTGTCGGTCTTTCCGGGATGGAGAACCGTCAGGTCAACTCCCTGTCGGGAGGGCAGCGTCAACGGGCCTGGATCGCTATGGTGTTGGCGCAGGATACAGAAACGATCCTTCTGGACGAGCCGGTCAAATCATCTGGACCTCAAATACCAGTGCGCCGTGCTCGATCTGGTCAGCACCCCTCACCCCGCTCGGAGGGAAAGACCGTCATTGCGGTGTTGCATGACCTCAATCTCACCGCCACCTATGCAGACGATGTACTGGTGCTGCGGGACGGGAGGTCGATCGCAGCCGGTCCGATAGCAGACACGCTCACCGGTGAGACCATCGAAGAGGCGTTTGGTCTTGAGGCGGACATCTTCAGCCGTGATCGGCGTCTTGTGTGCCTGCCCAAGCGTGGTGCCCAGAACGATCTGGAGACGGGCACCAGATGAGCCGTACGACCCTTGCCTTCGTTCTGATTGTCAGTGTGTTGTTCATGGCCTTGTTGGCCAACCTGTCGATCGGCGCTGCTGCGATTGCCCCGCGGGACGTGGTTTCGACCCTGCTCCAGTTCGATGAGAACAATTACGATCACTTCATTGTTCTCTATCAGCGTGTTCCCCGCGCGCTGATGGCGATATTCATCGGCGCTGTCATGGCTTGCAGTGGTGCGGTGTTGCAAGGCATCACCCGCAACCCTTTGGCATCCCCAGCCCTGCTGGGTATCAATGCCGGGGCAACCCTGTTCGTTGTCGCGGGCTCCGTCTTCTTCTCCCTGCCCGAAGGACTTCAGGCCCCGGCCGCAATCGCCGGAGGCCTCTTCGGCTTTTCCGGGTGCCTCATGGTCGCCCGGATGATCGGCTTCCAACCATGATCCCCGCAGCCTTTCGATCATTCTGTCAGGGGCGGTGATGTCGATGCTGTTCTCCAGCATCGCCAATGCACTGCTGATTGCCCGCCCGGATATGAGGCCGGAGTTCTTCGGCTGGATCTCGGGAAACATCAACCATGCCTACATGGCGCGTCTCGAACACTATTGGTGGTTCGGAGCAATCGGCCTCATGGTCATTTTCGCCCACAGCCGCGCCCTCACTTTGATCACTCTGGGCAACGAAAAAGGCTGCCTCCGTGGGCATCGCGGTGAACCGCACAAAGCTGGTTGTCTTGCTGGCCGTCGTTCTGTCGGCCAGCACTGCCGTGGCGATTTGCGGGCCGGTGGGCTTTGTCGGACTTGTGGTGCCTCATATCGTGCGCCCCCTGTTCGGGCGCCGGGTTTGCGAAGGGACTGCCTGCCAATGCCATTCTGGGTGCGACGACCTGCTTGTTGGCCGATCTTTGCGCCAGAACGATGTTCGCTCCCTATGTCCTTCACACCGGCATCATGCTCGACATGATCGGAGGCATCGTCTTCATCCTGATCGTCAAGCGCCACTACCTCGCGCCAGACAAACGAAGGGCTATGCGATGAAAATCGAGCAAAGTCTGGACAAGCATCGATCTCTCGTTTTCACCAATGGTCTGCATATCCGGCTGCACAATCTGGGCATGATGGCAAGCTTGCTCGTCGGAAGTCTGCTGCTTGCGATCATTTCCCTGTCCATTGGATCAACCCAGATGGATCCAGGCGACCTCTTTGCCATCCTCTGGTCCGGCACTTCAGAGGCTGATCAGGCCTTTGCCATCTGGGATGTGCGCCTGCCGCGTCTGTTGCTTGGCTTCATGGCCGGGTGGACCGTCGCCCTGACCGGGGCGATGTTGCAGTCTCTGGTACAGAACCCGCTGGCGGATCCGGGACTGCTCGGACTTAGTCAGGGTTCGATGGTGACCATCACGCTGTTGCTGGTCTTCTATCCCAGCACGCCTGCGAGCCTGTTTCCCTTTGCAGGACTTGCAGGCGGCATTGCAGTCGGGGTGTTGTTGCTGCTGCTTCTAGGACGGTCGAATTCTGGTGGCTTGCCGGTTCTTCTCATGGGCATTGCCATTGAGACGACCCTGTCGTCCGTCACCATGATCCTGATCCTCTACACGGTACCTGAAACATCTTATGCCCTTGCCGCATGGATGGCCGGAACGCTTTTCAATGCGAACTGGTCGTCCGTCGCGGAATTCTCCCCCTGGTTCGCCTTGACGGCGCTGGTCATTTTCTTCCTCGGACGATCCCTGAAGGTGTTCGATCTTGGCGAACAAGCGGCTATGGCGCTTGGGGAGCCGATTGCCGTCACCCGACCTGTCATTCTGCTGGCGGCCATCCTGTTGACTTCGGCGACAACGGCGGTGGTCGGTCCTCTGGTGTTTCTCGGCATCATGGCGCCCCACATTGCCAGTTTTCTGTCCCCGGCAACGGGGCGTCCCCGGTTGCTGCTCTCGGCCATGATCGGCGGGCTCTTGGTAATGGGGGCCGATGCCCTGACGCGGCTCGCTTTGGGTGACATTGCCCTGCCAACCGGCCTCAGCATCGTGATGATCGGCGCTCCCGCCTTCATCATCATTCTTCGCATGCGTGCGCTTCGGCGCGTCTCCCAATCCTGAAAGGAAATTTGATGAGATTAGCTCCCTTCCTGGGCGCCCTGCTTTATTGCACCACGGCTCTGGCGCAGTCGCACATTGTCACGGATTCGGTCGGGCGAGAGGTGGAACTGCCTGAAGCTCCCGCCCGGATCGTCTCTCTCAACGAGCCGCTTCTAACCACACCGATGCTTGAGCTCGGCCTGCCGGTTGTTGGCAGCTATGGCCGCCTTGATGGTGGCGAGACATTTCACGCAGTCGATTTTGCAAAACGGGCTCTTGGTAGCAAGATCGATGTGTCCAAGATTGGCGGGATCGGGCTTGCCGGCAATATCGATGTCGAAAAGATCCGCGCACTCAAGCCGGACGTAATCGTCGGCACAGAGAGCAACACTTCCCTCGTGCAAAGCCTGTCGACGATTGCACCGGTCTATCTGCAGAAATCTCGAACGAGCGACGTGCAGGGCGTCTCGTCCGAACGCGATCTGGCTGCACTGTTCGGCAAGACAGATGTCTTCGACCAATTGTGGTCCGGCTATCAGGCACGCCTTGACACCATCAGAGCATCCCTGCCCGCCAATCCGGAAAGCCAGACTTATCTGGGCATCATTATCCTCGACCAGCTCGCGATGATTGGTGACATTTCGGGCGCGGTGCAGGCCATCAATGATCTGGGCTACAAGCGGTACGATATCGAGAGTGATGGGGAACGCAGTGGCTATGGCAAGGGCTTTGCCATACCGATCAGCTCCGAAATGTTTGCACGGCTGAACCCGGATCTCCTGATCCTGATGAACAGCTATGTGGTTGCCGAACAGGGAGAGGAAGCCATTCGTGCCCGGCTTGATGCGATTGTTCCCGGCTGGGATCGGTTCCTCAAGCCAGAAAAGGAAGGGCGCGTGCTGTTCCTTGATGCACCATCCGTGGTCACACCAACCCTCTCCAGCGCTCACAATCTGCTTGATGCACTCGAAGACTGGGCCGAGAGCAAAAAGTGAAGCCCACGGGATGAATTACAAAGCGCTCATTCTCGAGCTGCCAGCTGACCATAACAAAACCCCTGACGATCATCATCGTCAGGGGTTTTGTCTTGTCATCACGGCTCTTCGGCAAAGCGCGAGCCTTTAGGGGCTGCGGTCAGAAATCCAGCCGAAGCCCTGCGGTGAATTCACGCGGCGTGTTGATGTTCGCAAGCGTCGTCGTGCCGGTGCGGTTTGACATGATGTAGGTCGCAGACCGGTCATCGAAGACGTTGTTGACGGCGGCAAACACCTTCAGCGTTTCATTGACCTGATAGCTCGCCTTGACGTTGGCAACGACAAACGGGTCGATTTCGTAGGCCACCGTGTTGTCATCATCAGAGTAGTATCCGCCCACATAGTTGGCATCAGCGGCAAAGACCAGACCGTCAATGACCTCCCAGCTGGCACCGATGCCTGCCGTCACTTCAGGTGACTTGGCAAATTTCTTGCCGGTCAAATCCACGTTGGCGGATGAATTGTTGAATTTCTTGATTTCGGTCTGAAGCAATCCGAGCGACCCGTTGACGGTGAAGTTGTCGAACACTTCGAAGCGGGCTGAAAGTTCCGCACCGTAGGTTTCTGCCTCCTCGGCCGTGTAGGTCACGGCTTCGGGACTGGTGTAGGTGTTTGCTCCCCAGGTCCAGTTGACGTTGCGCAGCACCGCTCGCTGGGCGTTGGAATAGTCATCGTAGAAGAGGTTCCCCGTCAGGCTGAGGCGATCATCCAGAAGGCTTGCGCGGGCGAACAGCTCATAGTTCCAGACGGTCTCCTTTTCGAAGGGGATGACCTCGCCGCTATACATACCGAAGGAAATGCCACCCGGGTTGTAGCCCCGACTGACAAGACCTCCAACCGTCAGGTTGTCTGTCAGCTTATAGGCAAGAGAAACTTTGGGCAGCAGCTCAACGAAGTTTTCGTCATAGTCGACAACGACAGCCCCTGTTACCGCAGTGTTCGCCGTGCCTTCACGCTTGATATTGTCATACTGGAGGCGCAAGCCACCCGTCGCGGACAGGCGATCTGTCAGCTTGTAGGTCATTTCCGAATAGACCCCGAGGCTGTCTTTGACATCGTCGAATGCACTGTAGTATGCGCCGCTTGCAAGATAGAGCTCGTCGTCCTGATCCGTGCGTCGTGCAAAGACGCCGAGGATACCGGATAGACGCCCGTCTTCTGCCTCATAGGTCAGGCGGCTTTCGTTCGACAGATCGATCTGATCGATGCTCGCCTGACCGGTCAGGCCGGGGTTGGTGTTCCGGTCAGAGTCCGTTGTTGAAATCTGTGTTTGGTTGAACAGGGAGAAAGCTTCAGAAACCTGATAGTTGATATCCAACACAGCCGCATTGGTCTCATTGTCCCATTCAACAGCGGTGGAATCATTGTTGACCAGATCCTCATATTCCGGCGTCACGCCCTCGTTGTGCGGGCCGACGGACGCGGAATGGGACAGAGTGAGCTTGGCGTCGAGTTCGGGCATGCTGTCTGGCGTCCAGAGCAATTTCAACCGAACATCGCGCCCGGAGGTCGTCTTCTTCATCTCATCCCAGGTGTTGCTGGTGAAATCCACGAAACTGTCGCGCGAGAAGAAATCGCCCGTCACGCGCGCGGCCAGCTGATCTTCAAGGATGACGCCGTTTGCCATTGCCGACGTGCGCCATTTATTGTTGGTTCCGTATTGCAGCTGCAAGGCTGCTTCCTTGTCAAACACCGGATCCTTGGTCTTCACGTTGATTGCACCGGCTATCGAGTTGGCACCCTTGGATGTGGTCTGCGGTCCACGAAAGACTTCGATGCTGTCGACATCCCACACCGAAGTCGAGCCGAATACCATTTCGTTGTAGGTCAGGTTTCTGCCATCGACATTTATGGTCGCGCGGGGAACTGTGCCGGCAAAATAGGCGCCAGAGCCATTGTTCGGCCCCTCGGAGGCGTTGCCGCGAATGGTCGGAGCACCATTGAGGCCTGCCTGGCTGGCGTAGTGCACGTTCGGTATCGAGTTGATGGTTTCACGAACCGATTGGTCTTCCACCTTCTCATCGAGCTCGCTGGCAGTCAGCACTTCAACCGAAGAAGCTGTATCAAAAAGGCTTCTGACCACCCGTTCGCCCGTCACGATGATTTCACCCAGCCAGAATGACTCATCAGACCCGGTTCCCGATGTGGTCGTTTCGGCCTCTTGCGCCATCGTGCCAGATGAAACGGAAAGGGAAAGAACCAGAATACTTGCACTGCCCAGCAAGGATCTCAGCATGTTTGACGCCATGTTTCTACTCTTGTTTTTGTGTGGCGTGGCCAGGACAAAGGAGGGCGTTCGATGACGTGACAAGACGACATCGATGCAAGCTCGCTAATATGAACCCTTGAGAAACCTGATGTCCAAGCTGTGCCAGAAAGTCGACAAAACACAAAGATTCTGCCGGTTTTGGATAGGGATATTGTTTTATTTGTTTTCTCATCATAGACTGGCTCAAAAGTGCCGTCTAGAACTCAGCTTTTTGTCAGGACGACCTTCGACTTTGACCATGCGACTCAATCCCATCGACCACACACACAGGACCTGCTTTTGAAAAACGGAGTGGAATCCGATGAATAAACCGCAGATGCCAAGCAATCTACAGGCTCAGATTGTTCAGTTCCCTGGAGATTTCCTTGTTGGCGTGATGAACCATTCTGCCGAACGGATCGACTATACCGGCAGCAGCGTCATGCAACCGAAGTTCCATATCTCGATCCATCTGACGGGCTGTCAGGAGTTTTGTCTTGAGGACAAGAAAATCCTGATGGATGCCACCAAGAAGCCGTTGGGCATCATGATGCGCGTGGAAAAGCAGAGTGAGATGACCTATGTCCGCTCACAAGGAGGACCATTCCGCAAAGTGCAGCTTTGCACTCCGTTGTCCTGGCTTGATCAGCTTTGCCAACCATTGGCCGCGACCGACCTGCAGTCCCCGCTGATCGGGCATCTGGATTATGTCGTCTGGGAAGTCTCTTCTGAAATCGCAAGACTTGCGGATCAGCTTATCTTCCCCCCACCAAGTGAGACGAAATTTGATCACGGGCTGTTTCGCATGTCTCGCGGTCTCGAGATTTTTCGGCGTGCTCTTGCGGAAACGACATCCCAAACCTTCGTGCCAGAAATTCGCAGGACAACCCGAACGCCAGAAGATATCCGCCTCTATATTCTTGCGCATCTGGACAAGGACTTGTCCCTCATGCAGCTGGAAGATCATTTTCACATCAATCGCCGGTCTCTTCAGCGCATCTTCAAGAGCAAATACGGTCAGACGCTGAGCGATTTCATCAGGATAGAACGCCTGAACAAGGCTCATGTTGCCCTCAAGCACTATGGCATGACCATCTCGGAGGCGGCTTTCGTCGCTGGCTATTCCAGTTCAGCCAATTTCACCACCGCTTTTCGCAAGGAATTCGGAGTGCCCCCAAGCGTCGTTCAACATCAAGTTATCTGAGCTTTTCGGCACCAAGTATGCCCCCTAGCGGGGAGCAAAGCTGATCGGCAGCGTGAAGGTGATGCTTTGCTTGCCCGTTCCGGCTGGTATGGGCGGAAAGGGAGCTGCCCGCTTTGCCATGTCGAGGGCGGCCTGATCCAGCGCTCCGCTGCCGGATGATCGCACCAAGCGCAGACCGGACAGGCCACCATTGCTCGCGACGACAAAGCGGATCACAGCCGTTCCTTTCTCGCGCTTGCGTTTTGATGAAGCAGGGTATCGTTGCTTGCGCGCAACCCGGGAGCGCACGTTGCCCATATAGTTGGTCGTCAGGGCGGTGCCGTTGGCTTTCTTCTTGCCGCCGTCGCCACCAACCGCTCCTTTCGTGCCCTTGGCATTTGCCTTTTGCCCGCCCTTGCGTGACGCAGCAGATGCTTGACTTGCGGTCTTCGCAACTTGTCGAGCGGTCTTTGGTTTGACCTTTGTCGCAGTCTGCTTCTGCGTGACCGGGGTCGCTTGCTTGACTGGCGGGGGCGCCTTGCGCTGCGGTAACTGGGCGAGCGAAACGGTCTCCTTGATGACTTCCTCTGCCTCCTGCGGCTCGACCGGCTTCAAGTTCGGGTTCGTGGCCTCCGTGATGGCCTTTTCGAATTTGACCGGTTCGAGCGCGCGAGGTTTGAGAATGTCGGGCGTGGTCAGCTCATCATTGGCCGTCAGCTCCTCGGGCAGCAATTCAGAAACCGTGGCAGGCGCGAGCGTTTCAATCGGTTTGGCAGATGCCACCTCAGTTACTTCCCGGATCGGGACAGTCTGTTGATTGACGGACTTGACCGAGAGAGGTTCGCGGTAGCGAGGCTCGGCGGTTGCCTGCTCTTCGACTTCCGCCTCCTCTATCTCGTTCGGTGCGACCGCTTCGCTCGCCATCGAGTCAAACAGGGCACCGATCTCAAGGGCGGTGCTGCCAGCACCTCGTTCCTCAAGCACCGGGTCGCGCAGGGCTCCAAAATAGAATGCTGCCGCAAGATGCCCCGCGAGCGACAGGACAAGGAAAAGCCCGAGACCGATTGCCCGCATCAGGGATCTCCCCGTTGCGTCACAAGGCGGATGATCTTGTTGCTGATCGCGTGGACTCTTTGTGCCTCCTCACGTTGCATGAGCAAATTCTGTCGCCTGCATATTGATGGTGTCCGGTGAGTTGGCGACATCGGTAATCTGGCCAGTGAGCACAGAGGTCACGAGTTCCTCCATCACCGCCTGCTCCCGTTCCACCCGTGATGTGAACCAGTCAGCAAACAGGCTCGCAGGAATGGCGACCGCCAGGCCGACTGCGGTGGTGAGCAGAGCAACCCAGATCCCGCCCGCCAGAACGGAAGGGTCGACAGAGGCTCCGGCTTCCTGCAGACGCTGGAATGCCTCGATCATTCCGATTACCGTGCCAAACAGACCGAGCAGCGGAGAAATCTGGCCGACGGTTTCGAGGAACCGCAACAGAAAACGGGTTTTAGAGAGGCTGAGCAGCGCCACCCGTTCGACGTCTTCGCGGATCAGGGCGCCGTGATCGGGATGGAACATCTGACCACGCATCACATGAGCGACGACAATTGAAACGGGGGATTTTCCCTTGTTGACCAGCGTGATGGCTTCGGTCTGATGACCCGTGCGCCACAGCTTCAGGGCCTTGCGGGCGCGGCTGTGGCGACCGATACCGATGTAGAAAAACTGCCAGAGCTTGTAGAGAATGACCGTGATCGAAAGAACCGAGAGCACCGCGAGCAGAACAACCACCGGGCCACCCATGTCGAAGATGGAGCCGATCTGATCGATCAACGACTGAATCGGACTGATCGTCGCGGCGGCTCCGTCGATGGCCAGATCGCTGGTGGCCAAATCACTTGCAGTTTGTGCTTGCGCAAGCTGTGTCGAGGCGGCATCAACTGTGGGGACGGCAATCTCGGTTTCGTTCATGTCGGTTGTCGCTCTTTCATTGGTAGATCGCCTCCCTTTGCAAAGTTGCTCTAGAGGCCCAGCTTGACCGCCGTGAGGGAGGATGGTTCAAGAGCGGCCAAGCAACTGGCTGGCGTCATGCCATCCGCCTTGCAGTCCGAGACATCATTGATCAGGATTTCGCTGAGATCACCGCAGCCAACACCGGGCAGGTCAAACTGCAGAATACGGCGTTTGCCTGCTGTCAGCTCACTGGCGCGCAGCATCATGAAATCCTGCGCCATGCCCTGTTTGTCGAGCAGGACAATCTCTATCCCGAGGTCTGACAATGGTACCTCCAGCCCGTTCCGAACCATGAAGGACAAGCGGCAGACTCCATCATTGGTGACTGTGTTGTTCAACTGGATCGCGATGCTTTTTGAAGTGTCTGTCGCATTGGTCTGCGCCATCGGTGACTGAATTGGCATCATGACGCCAACCGCGACAAGAAACGTCGAAAAGAGCTTCGTGAAATGCATGGACAGGGCTCCCGGGATTGGGCGGCTGGAACTGGCACTTGATGGCGTGTCTTGCGGGTCATGAAGATCGGACACGACAACAGGTTTGCTCCGGCCCTTGGCAGGCGGAGACATCCTCTGTCAGTCGGAGTTTCAGACACGACATTGTGGGAACAGTATATAAACCTGAGTACGCTGCTCAAGTTTATTGGCTTTCGCGAAAGAGACTCTTTCTTTTGCTCAAGCGACAAATCGCTCAAAACATCGTTTTACGAGAGAGAGTCTCCGTGCGTACCAAATGACATAAGGGTCAAAGCAGCGTTTTCTGCAGGATTGCGAGTGCCTGCCGATGTTGCTGAAACAACCGATGACTTTTCAGCCTGTGTTTTGCCTGAACGGGTCAGCAAATGGTTCGCGCCCAGCGATGTGCGCACAATCTGTGCCGGATCACATGCATCTTCGGGAGGCTCCCGAGCAACCGCTCTCAGGTCTTGCACATTTGTTCAAATTTGCGTCCCCGTGAGCAAACTCGACAGGTAGCCCCGAGAGCCCGGTATTGACGAGTGCCTTCGATATCAGAAGCCCAGATCAGGACCAGGGTTTGCCATCAAGATGATGCGCAGCTTCAAAGGTCGGCGGCAGCATCAGCGTCGGTGTTACGCCAGCGATCCGTTCTCTGGAAACCTCGGCAATGGCATGAGCGATGCCGAAACCGATCTTGAAGCCGCCGGTCGCTGCGAACAGACTTTTCGAGCCCGGCAGGAATCCGACCATCGGATCGCGTTTGGCCGCCTTGGGGCGCACACCGGCCCAGCGCGTCAGGATTTGCGCATTCTCCAACATGGGACAGAGATTAAGCGCTTTGGCCCAGATTTCATCGCAGCGACTGTCTGTGCTGTGCTCATCGTCCCAGACCTCTTCAGACGTGCTCCCAATGGCACAGACACCACCATCGTGCGGTACGACATAGACGCTGCGATCATAGAGGATCGGCAAACCGGGTTCCTGCCCGACTTTTGCGATCAGCGCCTGTCCCTTGACGCCTTGGCCGAGCTCGCTCATGCCGGTAAGCTTTTCGATCATCGGAAAGCTTCTGAAGCCCGCCGCCATGACCACCACACCAGCCTCAATCACATCACCATTGTCGAGCGTCACCCGAGCGCCATCGACAAGATCCTCGATCGCCTCGACAGTCCTGTTCTCCAGAACCTGTCCACCACGTTTCAGCACCGATGCCTTGGCGGCTTCACAATAGGCCCGCGGATTTGCCCGCGCCGAGAAATTGTCAAACGCATAGCCTTCCGGGCACAGATCGACATTGATCCAGCCATGCAGGTTCGTGTCATCAAAAACCTTGTGATAGTAGCCGGTCTCGGCGCCGTGCCAGAGCGTTTCAGCCTCTTGAGACCGCACCAGATGGCGCTCTCTGAGGTTTTCCGTACCAAGCGGCACAACGCGCCCACAGCGATCATAGCCAATCGAAATCCCGACCTCTTCTTCAAGCTCTTCTTTAACTTTAGAAAGATTCTTCAATGCATTGAATTGAAATTCTTTTTTCTCATTCCATCGCTCTGACATATGCGGCAGAAGCGCCCCCAGAAGACCATAACTTGCGCCCTGCCCGATTTCCCCCTTATCGACCAGCATCACGCTCATTCCGTCACCAAGACAGGATCTGGCGATGGACAGGCCGAAGACGCCGCCCCCGATGATGAGGCAGTCTGGACGCGAGGAAGATGAGAAGGGAGAAAGAGGACTTGGCATCGGACACTTTTCTTCTTAATAAGGGAGGAATGGCAGGCCGTCGGCCTGTGGCGGCAGTTGCCGCACCCTACTCCTTCGAGGGGAAAATTCAATATGCCCAAGCCTCCCGAGCTTGTCTGGCTGGACAATCTGACCCCGAAATCCACACGCTTCGACGACACCTACTACACGCGAGAGAGCGGCATAGAGGAAAGTCGGTATGTCTTCTTAGACGGCAACTCCTTGCCGGAGCGATGGCAAGCAGGCGCCGAACCGGTCGTCGGCGAGCTTGGCTTTGGCACCGGATTGAATTTCCTGATCACCTGGCAGGCGGCCCTCTCAGCCCGAAACGTGACCTCGGGCACGGCACCGCATCTCACCTTCATCTCGGTCGAGAAATACCCACTCGATCGTGACAGCCTCGCCAAGGCGCTCTCGCCGTGGCAGGACATCAGCCCCCTCGCCTCCGAACTGATCGCGTCATGGCAGCCAGACACCGAGGGATGGCGGCAGCACGACTTCCAGTCAGCCACATTGCATCTCTTCATCGGTGAGGCATCAGACGCGCTCGCCACAATGCCGATGGCGGTGGACGCGTGGTTTCTTGACGGCTTCAACCCCAAGACCAACCCGGACCTCTGGTCGCTCGAGCTGATGCAGGCCGTCCATCGGGCCTCAAGCCCCAAGGCAACACTGGCGAGCTACACCGCCGCCGGATGGGTCCGGCGCAATCTGGATGCGGCAGGCTTTGCCATTGCAAAGCGCAAGGGCTTTGGGCATAAACGGGATATGATCACCGGTCACAAACGCTGACCCGGCGAGCCACACATTCCGCCCTCGCCCCCCGCCCCTTGTTCAACAAAGCCCCATTGATCCCATGTCCGCAGATACCAAATCCATTGCCCCGTCCCGCGATATCGCCATGCTCGTTGAAATCATGCAACGTCTCAGGGACAAACAGAGCGGCTGTCCGTGGGACATTGACCAGACCTTCGCCTCGATCATTCCCTACACCATCGAGGAAGCCTATGAGGTGCAGGACGCTATCGAGCGCGACGATCTCGACGACATGCGCGAGGAGCTGGGCGATCTGCTGCTGCAGGTGATCTTCCACGCCCAGATGGCCAGTGAACTTGACGGCCATCCCGCGCAGTTCGATTTCGGCGATGTGGTGCACGCCATCACCAAGAAGATGATCCGCCGCCACCCCCATGTTTTCGGCGATGTGGGCCAGCGCGGCAAAGCCCTCGTTCGCGGCGCATGGGAAGCCATCAAGCAGGAAGAAAAGGCCGAGCGGGCCGAGCGCCGGGCCTCCCTTGGCCTTGACGACAGCAACAAGGCCTTTCTCGATGATGTACCGCGCGGCTTCCCGTCGCTCCTCGCGGCCGTGAAACTGCAGAAGCAGGCCAGCAAGGTCGGATTCGACTGGAACGATCCGCTATTGGTGCTCGACAAGATCGCCGAGGAAATCGAGGAAGTCCGCGAAGAGATCAAACGCGGCACCGAAGAGAATGAACAGGCGATCAAGGAAGAGATCGGCGATCTGCTGTTCGCCGTGGCCAACCTCGCCCGCCACGCCCATGTCGACCCCGACGAAGCCCTGACCAGTGCCAACCAGAAATTCCGCGACCGTTTCGGCTATATCGAACAGCAACTGACCCGTCAGGGCTCATCCCTCGACGCCGCAACGCTAGACGACATGGAAGCCCTCTGGCAACAGGCAAAGAAGCGGTAGGGCGGGCTAAAGACCGGCAGCTAAGACGGCAGGATGGCGGGTCTGAGGCATATAGAAGAAGTTGGAACTAACCGTAAGCCTCAATGCCCTGGATCTGTTGTTCTCCACCATAGCTGAGAGCGCCTCGCTCCCCTCGTCAAAATCTCACAAGGGGAGCGTCGCGCATGGAAGACACGAACGGCACTATTTAGTTGCTGGCTCGGGCCTCTCGTCCTGTTCTCGTGGCAAATTGTCCATTTTCAGGTTCTTTTCAACCTGGTAGGCATGCGTGCAATACCAGGAAAAGAAGAACAGAATAATCAGGGAAAACACAATATTGCATACGATCTGCACGGGGCCGGTCAAATATTCAAATGTGAACCCAAACAGCATCGCACCGATTTCGGAAGAAATCAGAAGGGACGCGCCAGCTGCGCCAACGGTTGCGTTGATGGCAGCCTTGTAACCAAATGTTTGCATATAGTCTCCAGACAAGCTGATTTTGGTAGCAGGGAACCAGCGCATTCCGTTATGCAAGCCGCGTTCAAGCTTGAATTGGCTCTACCGGTTCATAGCGAGCCCCGGAGCCATAGACGGATTTGGCTGGTGTGATTTCGTCGAAAGCAGATCAGACACAGACCCCGAAGCAGGATTGAAGATCGCAGTCACATGGAACAGCTGAAGTTCAACCTCAATCGCGGTGGCGTCAGATATTGATACCTGGAGGAGCTCGAGGGCATTGGCCGCCGTCTTCCAGACCTGCCGGAGAGATCTGGCTGCAATGCCGGGAGATTGGTTCCGCCCGATATGCTGTTTCCTGCAAGGCCACGGTTTCACAAGGAGCAATGGTATGATCCTTGCCATCGGGTCGATCAAGCCAGAGCCGACCGGATTGCAGCCGTTTCAGTCGCTCAACCTGAAGCGTGACAGACGGGTCGGAGACCAGAGCGACAGTATGATTAGAGAGCGAAATCTCAGAAAGATGATGCGTTTGCGAAAAAACGTTAGCTCTCTCTGCCTGGGAGGGCAGATTGGTTGCCAATAGCAAAAGCAACCAGATCAGGAGATGAGCCGCAAATCGCATTTGCTTTAGGTCCCTGAACAACAAACATCTGGTCCTCTGGAACTATCGGTTCCAATCCAGCTTTGTTTGGCTCAAAGAGAATGGGAATTCGGCAAACGGTATTCAAGAGGGTGTCTGGCTCAAATTTCTTTGCTTTGGGATAGAAGTGAATGATTGCCGATCCGTCATGAAAACAAAGTTTTTTGCAGATATTGAAACTGCCCGAGAGCAGTCCATATCTCTCCGTTTGTTGACCTCTCCTCATGGATGCTTATCGGAAGCCATTCTGAAGGATTGGGGCTCTCAGGAGATCAAATGGAATACCTCTTTGCATTGGCCGGTCTCGTTCTTCTCTATTTTGGCGGCGAATGGCTGGTTCGCGGAGCGATTGGGATTTCGCACAAGCTCGGCTTGCCTGCATTCCTGATATCGCTGACCATTGTCGGCTTTGGTACATCAATGCCCGAGCTTTTGGTGTCCCTGAAGGCAGCCGCTAGCGGTTATCCGGGTATTGTTCTTGGCAATGTGGTGGGTTCAAACATTGCCAATATCCTCCTGATTATCGGATTGGCCGCGTTTATTGCTCCCATTCAGGTCTCAAGGGACATGTCTGGGCGTGATTCAACCATCATGGTCATCTCCGCCATTGTGCTTGTCGGGGCGCTCGCATTCGAGACCATTACGCCACTGGCTGGGGGCGGCATGCTGGTGGCCCTACTCGCCTATCTTATCGTGGCTTACATGCAAGGCAGAAAGGAGGGATGCAGCGACTCCGATCAGCAGGCCCTGCGACTTTCGACGGCTCGCATTACAATCCTGCTTGCTGCTGGTCTTGCCATGCTGGTCGCAGGCGCCGATCTCTTGGTTCGTGGAGCCACAGTCATTGCCTCCGATCTTGGAGTTTCCAATGCCATTATCGGTCTCACTGTCGTGGCCGTGGGAACCAGTCTTCCAGAGCTCGCAACGTCGGTGGTTGCGGCCTTGCACCGACGCTCAGATATTGCCATAGGCAATGTCATCGGCTCCAATATATTCAACATATTGGGTATACTTGGCATCACTTCGCTGGTCTGTCCCGTGACCGTCGCAGAGCGATTTGCCCTGATAGATGGCTGGGTTATGCTGGGTGCTACGGTGCTTCTGTTCGGTCTATTGCTGTTTAGCCGCCAGATTGGACGCCTTGCCGGAGGCGGTTTTCTACTTGCCTATGCAGCCTACGTGGTTTCGATGGCGTAGGCATAGCCCCAATATTTTGAAAGGCAACTTCGCCCGCAACGCGGACCACCAGTCACTTCACGTCAAACCGCTGTCGTAGCTCGCCTTGCACCTTGTCTGGAGCGCGGATGTTGAGGACGATGCCGTCGTCGCCGTCGGTGCGCTCGAGCACATCGCAGTGGCGATAGAGCCAGGCAAGGCCCTCCCCGTCTTCGAAATCGAGATGCAGCTTCAGAACATTGTCGTTCTGGGCGAGCTTTTCCTCGATCTCGTCGAGCAGGACATTGGTCCCAAGCCCGGTGACGGCGGACAGGGCAACCGGCTGCATCTGGCCCGTGGCCCGTGACGGCTGCTGGCTTGCGGCCCGCTCAATCACCGTCTGGCGCTCCGCTTCATCGAGCAGATCGATCTTGTTCCAGACCTCGATCACGCGCGGATCTTCGTCAATCTCGATGCCGAGATCATGCAGCACGTTGGCCACATCCTCGGCCTGTGCGCCGGTGTCCTCATGCACAATGTCGCGCACATGCAGAATGACATCCGCCTCCAGCACCTCTTCGAGCGTCGCCCGGAAGGCCGCGATCAGATGCGTCGGCAGATCGGAGATGAAGCCCACGGTATCGGACAGGATCACCTGTCGACCATGGGGTAGCGCCATCGTGCGAAGAGTTGGATCGAGGGTCGCAAAGAGCAGATCCTTGGCAAAGATCCCCGCCCCGGTCAGATAATTGAACAGCGTCGACTTGCCCGCGTTGGTATAGCCGACCAGCGCGACAATCGGGTGCGGCACCTTCTGGCGGTTGCTGCGATGCAGCCCGCGCGTTCGGCGCACCTGCTCGAGGTCTTTCTCCAGTCGGGTGATCTTTTCCTGCAAGGCGCGACGGTCGGCCTCGATCTGGGTTTCGCCGGGGCCGCCCATGAAACCAATACCGCCCCGCTGGCGCTCAAGGTGGGTCCAGCTGCGAACCAACCGCCCTTTTTGATAATTCAGATGCGCCAGTTCGACCTGCAACCGCCCTTCCTTGGTGCGCGCACGACGCCCGAAAATCTCCAGAATGAGCCCGGTCCGGTCAACGACCTTGGTGTCCCATTCCTTTTCGAGATTGCGCTGCTGGATGGGGGTGAGCGGATGATCCATGATGATGAGATCGACCTTCTCGCGGTCGATGATATCCCAGATATCCTCAAGCTTGCCCTTGCCAATGAGCGTGGATGGCCGGAGCGCATTCAGCGGAACGCGCATAACGTCGACCACATCAAGCTCGATCGCGGCGGCAAGGCCTGCGGCTTCCTCGAGACGTGAATCATCGGTGCGCCGAATGATCTTGCCCTCGGCCGCTGCCCTGTTCTGCAGATTCTGAGAAAGGATGGGAACCAGAACAAGCGCGCGGGTCGCAACCGCTTCGCGCTTGATCATCTTCTTTTGCGATCGCCGTTTGGCTCCGCTTTCTTCTACGTCTTCGTTATCGGACAATCAGCCCTCTGCCTTCTCGCCATTCTCTCCCGCTTCGAAAAGCGACAATGGCCCATTTGGCATAATGGTGGAAATCGCATGCTTGTAGACGAGCTGGGAATGCCCGTCGCGCCGCAAAAGTACGCAAAAATTGTCAAACCAGGTTACGACACCTTGCAACTTCACCCCATTGACCAGAAAGATAGTCAGCGGCGTCTTGGTTTTGCGAACGTGATTGAGGAAGGTATCCTGGAGGTTCTGGGCTCTTTCTGCCATAAGTCCTGCCTTATTGTTGTCGTTTGTCTCGTCTGATCTTGCCCTGAGAGAGCTCATTATGGCCCAGTCCTGATGAATAGACTAGACCGGCAATCATCTTTATCCCGCCACGAACCGCATTGGCCATGGCATTTTCCACATGTCTGGGGATGTTGGCGCACCGCTCCGAGCTGACCGTGCCCCCACTTCACAAGCCATGCCCTACAGATTTTGACAATCAAACGTCGTTGCGACCGATTCTCGAAGCCTTAGTTTAAACAAAAACAGTCACTTGCCAAGCCGCAAACGCAACCATTCTATGTAGTTACCCGAAAAACCACCTCAAAATGCGGGCAAAAACGGGTCAGCGCCGCCAAAAATTCACATTGAAAGCACCAAATAGCACAATGATTTCGATCCGCCCAAGGATCATCGTGATGATCAAAGCATATTTGATCGTGAGCCCCATTTCGGCATAGGGCGGCCATTGCCCGGTCTGACTCCAACCCGACTGATAGAGCGGGCCAATGTTGGAGAAGTTGGAGATTGCCGCGATCAGACCACCATCGAAATGACCGATCTCGTAGGTCACCATGCCGGTAACCACAGCGATAAGGATCATCGACAGCAGGAACGAGGCCCAGATCGCCTTCATCAGCTGGATGGTATATTCGGTCCGGCCGAGCCGACCGCCGCGGATTGAATGGGGATAAATCAGTCGCCCCACCTCGCGCGTGGCCTGAAGGACCATCGCCCCTATGCGATAGAGCTTGAGACCGCCCGCCGTGGAAAAGGGCGTCGCCCCGATCAGGGCGATACAGATGACGAGAATGCCGGGCAGAACCGTCACATCCGCATGGCGCAGCTCAAAGCCAGTCGTCGACACAAGAGACGCCGCAGCAAAAAAGCCCTGCCGAAGAGCGGACAGCGGCGAAAGCACATCGGCACTCCCCGCCAGACGGAACAGGGTAAGCGAATAGAAGAGCCCAAGAACCCCGATGATCATCAAGAGCGCGTAGCTCTCTCCCTGCTCGGAGGACAGTTGCAACTTGCCCCGCACCGCCATCCGGTGCCACAGAATGCTCGAAGCACCAACCAGCATGCCGATGGCCACGAACAGTTCGGCCAGCCGGTTGTCATAGACGGACAGGACCCCATCAACCGGCATGAACCCGCCCGTCGAAATGGTCGAGAAGGCGATACAAAGGGAATCAAACGGTGGCAGCCCGGCGATGATCAACAACCACGCCAGCCCCATGGTCACCACCCCATAGGCCGCCCCCACCTGGCGGATGACATAAAAGGTTCGGCCGGATTCATCGCCGAGGTTGCGCTCCGTGATGCCGGTCTGATGATCGGGCAAGCCGCCAACCCCGCTCGGAGCCAGAACCAGCAGGAAGCTCAGCAGCGTCAGAAACCCGCCAAACCATTGCAGGATCGACCGCCAGAAAATGAGCGCACGCGGCACGGTCTCGAGCGTCAGGAAGATCGTCGAACCTGTCGTCGTCAGCCCGGAAGTGGCCTCAAACAGGGCATCGATGCCGGACAGTTGTCCCGACAGAACAAACGGAAAGGCCGCAGCAACCGGAAGGCCGAACCAAGCCAGAACGCAAAGCAAGAAGGTCTGTGCGTTGACCAGTTCCTTCTTCTGCCCCCGCAAGGCGAAATAAACCCCGCCAGACAGAAAGCCGGTAAGACCCGAGACGAGCAGAAAGCCGCCCGCCAGCTCCGCATTTCCCGAACTGAACGCCACAAGCGCTGTTGGGAGCATCAGGCCACCCAAAGCACCGAGCAGGATCGACAGGAAATAGAGGATTGCGGTCATCTAGCGACTGCCCTTTTCGCGCCTCAGAAGAACTCGAAACTCACGCGGAACAGCATTTCAACCTGTTTCACGCGATCGGCAAGAGCAAACAGGATGACCCGGTCGCCGGCCTCGATCTGGGTGTCGCCATTGGGCATGATGACTTCCTTGCCCCGATAGATTGCCCCGACACGGACCCCTTCGGGGAACTCCACACTGCGCAAAGGCCGCCCGACCAGCGGCGAGGTTTCGAGCGCTTCGGCCTCGATCCCCTCGGCAGCCCCATCCTCAACCGCATGAACGCCGCGAATACGCCCGCGCCGCACATGCTGCAGGATTTTGGAGATTGTCACCGACCGCGGGTTCACATAGGAATCGATGCCGAGATCGTGGGCAAGATCGGGATAATGGGAATCGTTGAGCAGCGCCATGGTGCGCGTGCAGCCAAGTCGCTTGGCCATGGCGCAGGAAAGGATGTTGACCTGATCGTTGTTGGTGAGCGCAATCAGCGTATCCGCATCACGAACGTCCGCTTCCTTCAGGATATCCTGATCGAGCGCACTACCTTGAAGCACGATCGTATCCTTGAAGTCGTTGGCGATCTTGATGGCCCGATCCCGATTGAGCTCGATGACCTTGGCCCGCGTACGAGCCCGGCGAGCCTCAATGGCCATCGCCACATAGCGCCCGATGTTGCCGCCACCTGCGATCACGACCCGGTTGGCCTGCCCCTCGTCATGACCAAAGATGCTGAGCGCACGCCAGACCTGCTGCCGGTCGACAACGACATAAGCAAGGTCCCCCGCTAGCATCTGATCTTCTGCATGGGGCACGAACAACCTCGAGTTCCGCCGGATCCCGACAACCACCGCCTGCAGATCCGGGAAAAGATCTGTCAGCTGACGCAAGGGTGTGTCGACAACAGGACAATCTTCCTCGCAAAGAACCGCGATCATCAGAACTTCGCCATCGGCAAAGCGGACGGTATCCTCCGCGCCGGGCATCGCCATGCGCGAGAGCACCATCTCGCCCACTTCCACCTCGGGTGAAATCACCACATCGATGGGCAGATGCTCGCGTGAGAAGAGGTTCGCCCAATGCTTCTCCAGATAGGACTGGGCGCGAACCCTCGCCACCTTGGTTGGCACGTTGAAGAGCGAATGGGCCACCTGACAGGCAACCATGTTGACCTCGTCATAGAGCGTGACGGCGATGATCATGTCCGCCTCATCGGCCCCTGCCCGCGCCAGCACATCGGGATGAGCGCCATGGCCAACGTAGCCGCGCACATCAAGCGTGTCGCGAATGGCGGAAACCAGCGCAGGAGAACTGTCGATAACCGTAACGTCGTTCTGCTCGGAGGAAAGATGCCGGGCGATACCGTAACCGACCTGACCCGCACCGCAAATCACCACTTTCATATCTTGCAGCTCTCTTTCTCAACACCAAGAAACACTCATGTCGGCGATGCTTTCACTGGCCCCGTTGAGGCCCCGCATCAGCAGACTCACATATCCCTGTGAAGACACTTCCGCGATTTATTGCATAATTTCTGCCCCAACCCAATCGCTTATCCGCATTTGCGGCAAAGCCCTGTTGAGGTCACCATACCAGAGATCGATTCTGAGGATGTTACACGACGCCAAGGCTCTTGAGCTTGCGATGAAGGGCCGATCGCTCCATGCCCACAAATTCCGCCGTACGGGACACATTGCCGCCGAAGCGGGCGATCTGCGCCTTGAGATATTCCCTCTCGAACACTTCCCTCGCCTTCTTGAGCGGCAGGGACATGATCTGCTCGCTGGCCTCTCCGCTGCCCGGAACGCTCGGGGCGGTTTCCCCCACTTCGCTCGGCAACAAGTCCGCCGTGATGATGGCATCCTCGTCACCCTTGGTCAGGATCAGGAGGCGCTCGATGTTGTTCTTGAGCTGACGAATGTTGCCGGGCCAGTTGTGCGCCTGAAGAATGGCCATGGCATCCTCACCAATCCTGCGCGACGGTAGCCCCGCCGTGCTGGACAAAAGCTCCATGAAGTGCAGCACCAGCTCGGGAATATCCTCGCGACGATCAGCAAGGGGCGGCACAGCAAGCGGCACCACATTGAGTCTATGAAACAGATCTTCCCGGAAGACCCCTTCCTCAACGAGGCTTTCCATGTTGCGCGAGGTGGACGACACCACACGTACATCAACCTGAACCGGCTTCTGGCCACCAACCCGAACAAACTTGTTGCTGGTCAGAACGCGCGTCAGCTTGCTCTGAATATCGATAGGCAGGTCTGAAATCTCTTCCAGATAGAGCGTGCCATTGTGCGCCTCTTCAAGGGCTCCGATCTTGCGCGGAGAGGTCCCGTCGGCCTCAGTGCCAAACAGGCCAATCTCCAGATCCGTGTCAGCAAACTGGATGGCAGAGAAAGCCACGAAGGGAGAAGACGAGCGATGCGAAACCTGATGGATACAGCGGGCAACCAGCTCCTTGCCACAGCCGGATGGCCCCGAAATCAGCACCCGGCTGTTGGTCTGGGCAATCCTTTGCACCAGTTGGCGCAAATTGTTCATCGCACTTGAGGAGCCGATCAACTGGTTGGTCTCGCCACTGCGGGACTGCAGATCCTTGACCTGCCGCTTGAGCGTCGAGGCTTCCAGCGCACGCTCAGCAACAAGGATCAGCCGGTCCGCCTTGAAGGGCTTTTCGATGAAATCATAAGCTCCGCGCTTGATCGCGGCGACCGCGGTTTCGACACCACCATGGCCAGAGATCATCACCACCGGCAATTCGGGATGCTTCTGCTTGATCACCGCCAAGAGCGCCAGGCCATCAAGGCGGGATCCCTGCAGCCAGATATCCAGAAAGATCAGCGACGGCCGCCGCTGCTCGATGAGTTCCAGCGCTTCATCACTGTGCGAGGCCATGCGTGTGTCATAGCCCTCGTCTTCCAGAAGTCCTGCGACAAGTTCACGAATATCAACTTCATCGTCAACAACAAGAATATCCGCTGACATGCTCATTCACTCCCTGACTTTCGAAGACCCTCGAGCGACAGGCCTGAATTGTGGTTTCCCTCTCCCTCGCCATTTGCCCCTTCCGGAGACGCTTCGGCGTTTTTCAGGATCCGCACCTCGATGCAGGCCCCATGGTCGAAGTCGGACACTTCAGACGCATCACGCAACTGGATCGATCCGCCATGCTCGTGCAAAATCTTGCGCACGATGGCGAGCCCCAGCCCGGTGCCTTTTTCTCTTGTGGTCATATAAGGTTCCAGCAAACGCTGGCGATTGTTCACCGGAAAACCGATGCCATTGTCGACGACCCGGACACAGTAGCTTTCCTCTTCCATTGTCGCCTGAACCAGAACTTTCCCCGGCTCGTCTTTGCGATCTTCCAGCCCTTCCCGACCCGCGATGGCTTCCGTTGCATTCTTGACGATGTTTGCCATCGCCTGAGACAGCAGCCTGTGGTCAAAGGACCCTGGCATTTCTTCGGGAATATCGGTCTCGAACGTAACGTCGTGGTTGGCGACCTCAATCAGAAACACCGACTGCTTGATGACTTCCGAAAAATCCCCCGGCTCGAACACCGGCTTGGGCATCCGCGCAAAGGAGGAAAATTCATCGACCATGCGACCGATGTCTCCCACCTGACGCACGATGGTGTTCACGCACTGGTCAAAGACCTTGCGATCCTCCTCGGCAACCTTTTTGCCATAGCGGCGGCGCAGGCGCTCAGCCGAAAGCTGGATCGGTGTCAGCGGGTTTTTGATCTCGTGCGCGATACGCCGCGCAACATCTGCCCAGGCGGCAGAACGCTGTGCCGACACCAGATCGGTCACATCATCGAGCGTAACCACATAGGAATGCACGTCATCATCGCCACTTTCGAACGTGATGCGCGCCCGCAAGGCAAGCTCGATACCACTGCGCACAACAGAAATCTGCTCCTCGGCATGCGCCCCGCTGGAATGCTCGGCAGTTTCGAACAGATCAGCTATCTCTGGCAGCACGGAGGTGAGTTCCTTGCCCAGCAGTTCCCGCTCGCGCATGTTCAGAAGCTTCTGCGCAGACGGGTTGGCAAGGGTAATCTGACCCAACTCGTCAATCCCGAGAACGCCGGCACTCACGCCCTCAAGCATCGCCTCGGTAAAGCGGCGGCGAGCATCCATCGTGTCGCGGGCCAGAATCAGTTCATCGCGCTGCGAGCGAAGCTCCGTGGTCATGGTGTTGAAGGTCTTGTTGAGGTTGGAGAAGTCCGAGGACCCCACCTCGGACGGCAGGCGCACGAAAAGATCACCGTGCCGCACCCGTTCTGCCGCACCGATCAGCCGCCGGATAGGAGCAACCAGCGTGTTGGCAAAACCAATGGCAAACCACGTCGTTGACAGCAGAACAATCAGCCCCGCCCCAATATAGAGCATGGCAAAGGCGGCCTGAATGTTCGACCGGCTATCAAAGAAGGCCTGATACTCCTGAACGTTTTCAGATGTCATGCGCAGGAAGTTCGAAACCACAGGGTCGATAACCCGCACCACGAACAGATAGGCGTCGCTGAATTCGTCAAGCCGCAAGATGCCGGCCACAAGGTTGGAATCACCAAGAGCGATCAGTTCGGGCTCACTTCGCGCCCGCTCCAAAAGCTCCTTTGACGGCATGCGAGGCAGCGGCTGATCAAGACGGCTGGGGCTCGCCATCATCTCCTGCCCATCACCGCTGACAATGAAGGCCGCAGGAATGCCGCGGATTCGGGTCTGACGCGCAAAAATGGCGCGGAACCGGTCCTCAGCAAGCAGAAAATAGGGTTCAGCATCGTTCAGTGCCGCCCCGATGCCCAGCAATTCATTGCGCAGAACCCGGGCGTGTTCCTTGGTGTAGGCCGATGCCACGGTCTGCGAGCTGTTGATGATGGCCATCGTGCGCGAGGAGAACCAGCGATCAAGACCACGGTCCAGTGTGATTGAGGCAAAGATCGCCACCAGCACGGTCGGCACGGTCGCGACGAGCGCGAACAGCCCCATCACCTTGATGTGCAGCCGTGCCCCCGCCTTGCCCTTGTGGCGGGCGAGGATGATCGAGCTGGCTTCCCAGCCAATGACCAGCGCCAAGGCGACCAGAATGGTGCCGTTGACAATCATCGCGATCTGGATGACATCGTCGGTGGGAGCGATGGAAGTCAGGCCAAGAAGAATGACAAAGGTCGCGATACCGGAAACGAGCGCGAGAATGACTGTCGCAAGACCGATCACGCGCAGCCTCAAATGAGGCCCTTGCCGGTCCGTAACACCGGGCAGTCCCTCGGACAGCGGCGACGTCTGTCGCACAGCTCTGCCGCTTCGTTTGAAGTCGAAATCCGTTTCGGAACTGTCTGTCACGCGCAACACATCCTTTGCAAAGGGCCCGATTGCAGGTTTGAATCAGGCCCTTCTATTCAACTAAAATGTTGCTTAAATGTGACAGCTCTGGCTTGGACTGTCCATGCCCCACAGTTTGATGTGTCAAATTAGTCACATCAAACTGACCAAAAGCAGACGAAGGTCTTATCGTCAGGCGCCTCTAACCACCTGAATATCCAGATCTTTTATCTTCTTGCGCAAGGTGTTCCTGTTCAAGCCCAGAAGTTCGGCAGTCTTGATCTGGTTGCCTTTTGTTGCCGCCAGAGAGGTGCAAATCAGGGGATATTCGATCTCGCGCAGCAGTCTGTGGTAAAGTCCAGGAGGTGGAAGGCTGTCGCCAAACTCCTTGAACAGCTGTTCCAGATAGGATTCCATCGCCGCGGCTAGGTTCTGCACTTTCTGTTCGGGCTGTACGTCCGTCGTCAGACTGATCTGATTGAGTTCATTCTCAATCTGAACCGCCGTGATCGTTTCCTGCGGATAGAGCGCTGCGAGTCGGCGAACGAGGTTTTCCAGCTCACGCACGTTCCCCGGCCAGCGATATCTCAGCATCACGTCGAGCGCCTCGGGCTGGATCGTCTTGACCGGCAGGCCCTCGCGTTCACCGATAGCAAAGAAATGCCGCGCCAGATCCTTGATGTCCTCGGCACGTTCGCGCAAGGGCGGCAGACGCATGGGAACAACGTTGAGCCGGAAGAACAGATCCTCGCGGAACAGGCCCTGATGGATCAGCGACTGCAGATCCTTGTTGGTCGCCGCGATGATGCGCACATTGGTCTTGATCGGAGTACGACCGCCAACGGTGGTATATTCGCCCTGCTGCAAGACGCGCAAAAGACGGGTCTGCGCCTCCATCGGCATATCGCCGATCTCGTCAAGGAACAACGTACCGCCCTCGGCCATCTCGAACTTGCCTGCCGAGCGGCCATGTGCGCCAGTGAAGGACCCCTTCTCATGCCCGAACAGTTCGGACTCGATGAGGTCTTTCGGGATGGCGGCCATGTTGATGGCAACGAACGGCCCTTTGCGGCGCTTACCATAATCATGCAGCGCCCGCGCGACAAGCTCCTTGCCGGTGCCGCTTTCCCCCGTAACCATCACCGTGAGGTCATTCTGCATCAGGCGAGCCAGCATCCGGTAGATGTCCTGCATCGCGGCAGAGCGACCAATCAGCGGGATGTCCATGCCATCATCTTCAGTGGCTTGAAGGCTGGGGCGCGGCTCTGACAGGGCACGACCGGCAATGTTGATCAATTCCTTCAGATCGAACGGCTTGGGCAGATATTCGTAGGCCCCTCGTTCGGACGCCTTGATCGCCGTCATGAACGTATTTTGCGCGCTCATCACGATGACAGGCAAATGAGGTCTGGCTTTCTTGATACGCGGCAGAACATCAAAGATATTCTCGTCCGGCATCACAACATCAGTGATCACAAGGTCGCCTTCGCCTTGTGAAATCCAGCTCCACAGCGTGGTCGCATTGGATGTCAAGCGAACCGTATAACCGGCGCGAGACAGCGCCTGATTGAGCACGGTGCGGATCGCGGTATCATCATCAGCCAGCAGGATTGTCCCTTTGGTCATGGTACAATCTCCTATTATAGTTCCATGTCGCTGGGGGGCAGCATGACTCGGAAAATGGTTTGACGGCCCGTACCGTCATACTCGATCACTCCCCCATGATCGCCAATGAGCTTGGCGACCAGAGCCAGTCCCAATCCGGAACCGTTCGTTTTGGAGGTTACAAAGGGGTCGAACAGACAATCTTCAATTTCCGTGGGAATGCCCGGCCCATTGTCCTTGACGCAGATCTCGAGCGGCAGGGACGTCTTTTCGGTTGTGCCGGGCACTTTGATGCGGATACCCGGACGGAATGCGGTCGACAGCACAATCTCCGGATCCGGCACCTCGAGCACGGCTTCGGCCGCGTTCTTGACCAGATTGAGGAAAATCTGCACCAGTTGATCCTGATTGGCATGAACAAACGGCAGCGACGGATCATACTGCTCGACAAAGCGGATCCGGTCACCGAATTCAGCCTGAGACAGTTTCTTCACCCGATCGAGGACCACATGAATATTGACGGCCTCATGTTCCACCGGTCGCTGATCGGAAAAGATCTCCATCCGGTCGATGAGCCGGACAATCCGGTCGGTCTCCTCAGTGATCAGGCGCGTAAGGGCACGGTCATCGTCGGAGACAGAGCTTTCAAGCAGCTGCGCCGCCCCACGAATGCCCGAGAGCGGGTTCTTGACCTCATGGCCGAGCATGGCAGCAAGCCCGGTGACGGAGCGCGCCGCATCGCGATGCGTCAACTGCCTGTCCATCTTGTCGGCAATCGAGCGCTCCTGCAGCATCAGGGTTACGGCACCGGTCCGGTCTTGCACCGGAGCGGCATAGACATCGACCACCTTGTCGACGCCGATGCGCGGGTTCGAGATATCGACCCGATACTCATTCACCGGCGCCAGCCGCTCGCGAGCCTGATCGACCAGCGCCAGAACAGGACTGCCGAACGGCAACAGGGTCGTGAGCTTCTGCTTGGCCAGAACGGCCGCACTGGTCTGAAAGAAGAACTCCGCCATATCGTTGGCAGCAACCACATAGCCATCCCGGTCAATCATGACGATCGGATGCGGCAGAGCACTCAACATCAATTGATAGGGTACATCCTTGGGATTGCTGCTTCTTGGCTTGTCAGTCATGCTACCTGCCTTGCCGCAGCTAAATCGAAAAAGTCGCGCAACCCAGCGCGAACCTGGCCCGGTTCATTTGCGGTCAGTATTTCTTTTTTCAAACCGGCCAACTCGGAGGAGTAATAGCCGGTCTGATCAATGTGATGGTCCATATACCAGCCCAGATGTTTGCGAGCGCATCGCACGCCGACAACATCCGGATAATAGTCAATCATTTCGTCATAATGCTCGAGCATCAGGGCCAGCAATGCATCTCCCTGCGGCTCCTCTTGTCGTTCACTTGTTGCCAGATAATGGGCAATCTGCCCCGGCAACCAAGGCCTTCCATAAGCTCCACGCCCGATCATCAAGCCATCCGCACCGGACTGGTTGAGAATATCGAGCCCGTCCGTTTCATTCAGCACATCCCCGTTGGCAATCACAGGAATGGAAACGGCGTTCTTCACCGCCCGGATCGCACTCCAGTCGGCGGTTCCCTTGTAAAACTGGTTTCGCGTCCGGCCATGAACGGTGACCAGAGCAACCCCGCTCTGCTCGGCCCGTCGTGACAGCTCGGCAGCATTGTGCGAGGTATCGTCCCATCCGAGCCGCATCTTGACGGTTACGGGAACGGAGACCGCGTCTACCACCGCATCAATCAGACGCAGGGCCTGATCGAGATCGCGCATCAGCGCCGAGCCCGAATAGCCCGAGATAACCTTCTTGGCGGGGCATCCCATATTGATGTCGATGATCGAGGCCCCTGCCCCTTCACACAAACGCGCCGCTTCGGCCATCCAATCTGGCTGGTTGCCAGCGAGCTGAACAGCGTGTATGTCCATACCCTGTCCCTCGGCTCTGAGACGCATCTCTTCCTTGCCGACGGCGAAAGCCTTGCTGGCCACCATCTCGGAAACGACCAGCCCCGCCCCGAATCGGCGTGCAAGCATACGGAACGGAACATCGGTGATCCCGGACATGGGCGCCAGAAAGACGCCATTGGGAACCGTCACCGATCCGATCGCTAGGCTGGACGCTGCCTTATGCAGGGGGTTGAGCTTCATAAGGGGATCATCTTTCAAGAAAATTCTCCATCAGCAGTATAGAGATGCCTAATTAATGTGCAAGGTATTTTAATGATCAGAATTTGGTCATTAACACCCTTTGCAAGGAACGATCGCTTACTGGCGGGCGAACAAACCATACGACCGGAAGCAAAAATTCCGGAATCTGAAAATGGTCAATTCCAAAATCGGACTGCCCCTGCTAAAGCAGAAACAGAGGCTGCGGCAAAGGCAATTCGGGAGCTATCCCCACTCAACCGGAACCGCGAAAAGAACACACACGAGAGAGAACGGCACCCGTAAACATGACATGCGCCGCCATTATCGTGGCTGCAGGAGCTGGCAACCGTGCCAAGCGAAGCAGCGACATTGTTGCCAAGCAATATATTAAAATCGCGGGCAAATCGGTCCTGTGCCACACCTTGGCAACCTTTCTCGACTGCCCCGAGATCGATCTCGTCAAGGTGGTGATCGCGCGTGGCGACGAAGCACTCTATGAAGACGCCATCCGTCCCCTCTTCTCATCGGACCTTGAGGAGAAGGCAAAGGCCAAACTGCTTCTCCCAGTCACGGGTGGCGAGACACGGCAGGCATCGGTCAGAAATGGCCTTGAAGATCTGGAAGCCATTCGACCCCAGACCGTGCTCATTCATGATGCAGCGCGACCGTTTGTCACTGCCGACATTCTGAAAAGATGTAGGAACGCCCTCAAAAATGACAAGGCTTTCCTTGTCGCTACACCGGTTACCGACACGATCAAGCGCGTCAGCAGCGACAGGGTCATAGAAGAAACCATCGACCGAACAACCCTGTGGGCAGCTCAGACACCGCAAGGCTTCGACTACGCGTTCATCCTCAATGCCCATCGCAAGGCTGCGGCCGAAAGCGCCCAGACCTTCACCGACGACGCGGCCGTTGCCGAATGGGTGGGCCAGCAGGTCCGGATCGTCGAAGGCGCACCCACCAACATCAAGCTGACAAACCGGGGAGATCTCGACATGGCAGAACAGTCCCTTGGCGGCGCTCGCACCGCACCCCTGAGCGACATCAGGATGGGAACCGGCTATGACGTCCATGCGTTCGAAGACGGCGACGCCGTCATCATCGGCGGTGTCTCGATCCCCCATGATCGCAAGCTGAAGGGACATTCCGACGCCGACGTTGGCCTTCATGCCATCACCGACGCCATTCTGGGAGCCATCGCCGACGGCGATATCGGCACCCACTTCCCGCCGTCCGATCCACAATGGAAAGGCGCTGCATCCGACCTCTTTTTGAAGGACGCCGTCCGGCGGGTCACAGAACGGGCTGGCAGGATTTCCAACATCGACCTCACGATCATTTGCGAAGCCCCAAAAATCGGCCCACACCGCCCCGCCATCCGGGCTCGTATCGCAGAAATCTGCGACCTCTCCGTCGGTCGCATCAGCGTCAAGGCAACGACCAGCGAACAGCTCGGCTTCACCGGCCGCAGGGAGGGCATCGCCGCGCTTGCAAGCGTTTGTGTCCAATTGCCGGACATCGAAGACTAGTCTATCACTGAAAGCGGCCCGGAGTTCAGACGCAGCAACGGGACAGACATTCCAAGAAACCTGACAAGGAAGAGCCATGTACGTCCCTGCCGATACCATCGAATTGTCAAACGAGCTGCTCGATATCGCCAAGAAGAAAAACTACTGTGTCGCCGCCGCCGAATCCTGCACAGCGGGACTGATCTGCGCCACTCTCACCGAAGTTCCCGGCTCATCACAGCTTTTCGATCGCGGTTTCATCACCTATTCCAACGAAGCCAAGAACGAGATGCTCGATGTCCCGAGCGAAATGATCGCGGAATGCGGCGCGGTAAGCGAGGAAGTGGCACGCGCCATGGCCGAGGGTGCCATTTTCAACTCTCGCGCGGACTTTGCCGTCGCGGTGACCGGCATTGCAGGCCCAGCAGGCGGCTCGAAGGACAAGCCGGTCGGACTGGTGCATTTTGCCGTCTCGTCACGCCACTTTCCGCAAACCCACGACATGAAGATCTTTGCCGCAATGGATCGGGAAAATGTGCGAGCAGCCACCGTCGCCCACGCCATCATCATGCTGATCGAGGCAATGACACAGAAGCCCTACGTCGCTGTCGAGTAAAAGCGCAATCTCGATAACAACGCCAAAGAAAAAGGGCTGCAAGTGCAGCCCTCAAGTCATCTTCAGCCTCATTTTTAACTTTATCAACTGCTGACCAGATAAGGGACCGGATCGACAGGATCGCCCTTGATTCTGAGTTCGAAATGCAGCTGCGGAGCTTCCACGTTGCCGCTCTTGCCAGCCTGGGCAATGATCTGACCCCGGCGCACCTGCTGGCCCTTGGATACCAGAACCTTCTCGTTGTGCGCATAGGCGGTGACCCAGCCGTTGGAATGCTGGACGAGGACAAGATTGCCGTAGCCCTTGAGCTTGTCACCCGAATAGATGACCGTTCCGCTCTCAGCCACACGCACCGACGTACCTGCCGGAACCGAAAGGTTGATGCCGTCGTTGCGGCTACCGTCCGTCTTCCGGCCATAGCTCGAAATGATCCGGCCACGAACCGGCCAGCGGAACTTCGGATTCTCAGTTGCCGACGGATTGCTGGTAGCAACCGGCTGGACTTGCTGGTTGGCGTCGGATGCAACCGGATCAGGAATACCAACCGCCTGCCTCACGCTCGCAACCTGATTGCGGCTCTTGGCCTTGGGCAGGCTGGCAACCGCCTGACTTGGCTGCCGCTGGATCTGCTGCACCGTCTGCTGGACAAGCTGACGTGGCTTGGACTGAGGCACCTTGGTCAATTGCATCGAAGGCTGTGCGGCAGCAGGGCTACTGACAGGCACACGATAGGAAGGCTGCTGGTTGATCGAAGCCGTCGAGGTGTAATCGATGCCGGACGCCGTCCCCGCCTGCGGGATATGCAACCGCTGCCCCATGCGAACATGGGACGAAGTGGAAAGGCCATTGGCCTGAGCCAGATCAGAAACCGACACCCCATAGCGACTTGCAATACCGCCAAGCGTTTCACCGGCCATCACCATATGACGCCCCTCGGCATTCGCGCTCTGTTGCATGCGCGTAACCTGCTGGGCATAAGGCGTCTGGCTTTGCAGACGCAGCGGGTTCGCCTTCGGCACACGCACAACTGACGGCACCGCAGAATTGGTCGACGCATTCAGTGATGCAACCTGCTGACGCACAGGATAGCTCTCGAGACGCTCTTGCTGATAAACAGGAATGAGGATTCTCTGACCCGAAGCGACAAAGCTCTGATCAGGCAAGCCATTGACATCGGCAATCGCCTTGGCTGGTACGCCATAGCGCTGCGACAGCGTGTTGATGTCGTCTCCCGGCAGCACCGTAACCATCGTGCCGCCTATGCTTGTCCACTGGCCGCTCGTGCGTGCCTCCTGAGAGGCTTGAAGAGGCATCGGCGCAGCAGAAGCAACCTGCTGCTGACCCGGCGTATAAACCGCCACTCTGTTGGTGGTCGGGATCGCAGCCGGAGGCGTGATCGACCCGGTTGGCGTATAATCAACCTGCTGCGTCTTGGGCGCAGATTTCTCCCGAGACAGCAGTTTGGAAAGAGAGAAACCGTTGTTCGACTGCGACGCCTTGTCGGACAACGGGACGTTTACCGGGGACTGCTGGGCGTAATTCGGAACCTGAGCCACCGTCTGGCGTACGCCATATTGCTTGGCGCGCGGGCCGTTCTTCGGCAGCGAGTCGAAACGCGAGATGACACTCGGCTGATAAGTGGTATTGGAATTGATCGATCCCGTCGCGGTATAGTCGACGCCCTGCTGCTTCATCTGCGCCTGTGTCGGCAAAGGCGGCATGGGCTGCGAACTCACCGGAATGGGGGTCGCTGACTTGTTGATCGAATTGGTCAGAAGAACCGGCGAAGGATTCTGAATCGCAGCGACCTGTTGCGGCGCATTGGGAACAGGCTGCGGGTTCACATAGACTGTCTGGGGATTGTTATAGGTCGGCTGCGGTGTCACATACACCGGCTTGGGCGCAGACGCCACGGCATTCGGCATTGGTTGAACCGGCTGCGACTGAACCGGGGCCCGAGCGACCGAATTCGTGAAAACTTCGTTTTGATTAGCAGTATATCCCGACCCGGGAGTGCCAAATCGCTCAATCTCGCCACTGCACGCCCCAAGCACCGCGGTGACCGCGAGCATAGACGTCGTCGACAGAAACTTACGCAATACTGAATAGTTCATACCAACACCGGATTAAACGCACTACATCCCGTTACTGAGCTTGATTAGAACTCAGTAACCTTTCTAAACCTTTAAAACGGGATGGAAATTCACTAACCCGGATAAGAAATTTGACGGAAGGGCACTCGCCTTCTCCACACCTGCAAGTTTTAGCCAGCCATGGACAAAGCCCAGTAGAGGGGCACAAGGACATAGGCCAAAGCTGCAAAGCCGAGCACAGCCCTCACCCACCAAGAGGAAAATCGGAAAAACAGCACCGCAACAAGAGCCAGCCCGGCCAGCATTTCGGCCATTTCGACCATATCGCCATGATAGGCCCGGTTCCAATAGGAGACCGGCGAGCGGAACCGCCAATCGCTGATCGGCCAGAAATGCCGATGGGCATCATCGACATGGAAGGGAAAGTCGAAGGCGATATGAAGAAGGCAGGACAGAAAGAAGCAAATTGCAACGACCGACCATGCCTCGCCGGACGTCTGACTGACCACAGGCGCAAAGGGTTCAACAGCCACAGTGGTTGATCGCCGGACCAAAACGAGAATCAGCGCAGAGATGATCAGCCCGATCCCGTAAAGAGGGATTGAATTGACCACGGCCCCCAACGTCTGCCACGGATCCTGCCAATAGAGCGTTCGCCAGATATCCCGCTCAGGCACGTCATTCATCTTGGCCCAGGCGACCAGACCGAATATCGGAGCATCCGGCAGAAAGGCAGCAACCAGCACCGCAATATTGCGCAGGGGCTTACCCGGTCGCGCCAACGCAAAGGCACTGATCAGCAGATGGGTCTGGGTGTTCATGCAGAACTGTCTCGCATGTCAAGGAAACACATGCTGTCCAGCATGTCAGCCCGCAAGAGGTCCGACAAGACAACGGCCCATCACATTGGGATGAGCCGCAATCACATTGATTTGTTGATGAAAACCATCAGCGCACACTACGCTTCCTCAGCCCTTGGCGAGTTCTTTGAGCGTGGCGTGGTCGGTCATGTCTAGATTGAGAGGCGTGACCGAAATCTGTTTGTTGTAGATCGCATAAAGGTCCGTGCCTTCCAGCGGCTCGAACCGGCGTCCTTCAAAACCCAGCCAGAAATAGCTCTGCCCGCGCGTATCCTTGCGCGGCTCGACAGTTAACTGCGCCTGATCGCGCTGCCCCTGCCGTGTCAGCACCACGCCCTTCACATCGGCGGGGGCGCAGTCCGGAAAGTTCACGTTGAGCAGCGTCTGGAACGGAAGATCATGCTTGAGCAGATCCTTGACCACTCGGGCTCCATGCTCGCGGGCGCAAGACCAGTCGATACCATCCTTGCATTCCCAGCCGTAAGCCTGACTGAGAGCAATGGAGCGAACCCCGAGCACGGCCCCTTCCATGGCACCGGCAACCGTGCCCGAATAGGTCACGTCTTCGGCCATGTTCTGACCCCGGTTGACCCCGGACAGCACCAGATCCGGCTTTTCAGGCAGGATATGCCCGACGCCCATGATCACGCAATCGGTCGGCGTCCCCTTGACCGCGAAGCACTTGTCGCCGAGCTTGCGCATCCGCAAGGGATCATGCAGCGTCAAGGAGTGGGACATGCCCGACTGTTCGGTTTCCGGAGCGACAATCCAGACATCATCTGAGAGGGAAAGCGCGATTTCCTCCAGCACCTTCAGTCCCGGCGCGTTGATACCATCATCGTTGGTCAGCAGAATACGCATCTTTCCCTCTTAAGCTCAAAATATTGCGGGCCGTGCAGACAACCTCCCGCACAGCGATGGAACAGGCCAAAAGAAATTTGGCAGTCAGACAGGCCCGATCAATACCTCAGCTCTTGGCAGAGATCTTTTCAAGCCCGCCCATATAGGGTCGCAGAACCTCGGGGATCACGATGGACCCGTCCTCGGTCTGGTAATTCTCCATGACAGCAATCAGACAGCGCCCGACGGCCACACCAGAACCATTGAGCGTATGCAGGAACTTCACCGCCTTCTCCCCGGTCGGGCGATAGCGGGCGTTCATGCGGCGCGCCTGAAAATCACCGCAGGTCGAAACGGAAGAGATTTCGCGGTAGGTATTCTGACCCGGCAGCCACGCTTCGATATCAAAGGTCCGGCGGGCACCAAAGCCCATGTCGCCGGTACAAAGGGTCATGACGCGATAGGCAATGCCAAGCTTCTGCAAAACCGCTTCGGCACAGGACAGCATCCGCTCCTGTTCGGCAACCGAGCTGTCCTCGTCGGTGATCGACACCATCTCGACCTTGGAGAACTGGTGCTGACGCAACATGCCGCGTGTATCGCGACCGGCAGACCCGGCCTCCGAGCGGAAGCACTGCGAAAGCGCCGTGAAGCGCATAGGCAGCTGATCGCCGTCAACGATGCTCTCGCGTACAAGGTTGGTAAGCGGAACCTCCGACGTCGGAATGAGCCAGCGGTCGTCATCAGTATGGAAGGCATCCTCGGCAAACTTCGGCAACTGGCCGGTGCCAAACATGGCTTCAGACCGCACCAGAGTCGGGACACAGACTTCTTCATAGCCATGCTCGGTGGTGTGCAGGTCGATCATGAACTGACCGATGGCCCGTTCAAGGCGAGCAAGCTTGCCCTTGAGCACAACAAAGCGCGAGCCGGACAGCTTGGCAGCGGCCTCAAAATCCATCTGGCCGAGCGCTTCACCCAGCTCGTAATGCTCCTTGGGCTCGAACCCCAGAGCAGGCTTTTCGCCCCAGACGTGATGCACGATATTGTCGTCTTCATCGGCCCCTTCGGGCACGTCATCAAGCGCAATGTTCGGCAACGTGCAAAGAATGTCGTTGAGCGTTTCCTGCAACTCGCGGGTCTTGGCCTCGCCATTCTGAATGATGCTCTTGAGGTCGCCCACTTCCGCCATCAAGGCTTGAGCCTTTTCCTCGTCGCCCTGCCCCTTGGCTTTGCCGATCTCCTTGGAGGCTGCATTGCGACGCTGCTGGGCGTCCTGAAGGATCTGCACCTGAGCAATGCGTTCGTCGTCCAGTGCGATCAGGCGCGATGAGGATGCCTCGGCTCCACGAGCAATCTGAGCCTTGTCGAAGCTTTCCGCATTTTCGCGAATCCATTTGATATCAAACATAACGATGATCCGAATCTACACTGGTCGGTGGGAGGGTTGTCAGTCGGGCGAAAAATAGGAGAGCGCTCGCTCCGACGCAAGCCTGTTGCCCCGGCTTACCGACAAACGGGAGAGTAACCCACAAACTGTGTTGATTAAATCACTGTTATTGGCCGGAAACGAAGGCTGCGCTTGCGAAATGTCGCATCAGGTCGAGCCTTCGCGCTCCTGTTCACGCTCGAGGCGCTTTTTCTCTACCATCTTCACGGAGATGATTGAGATTTCGTACAAAAGCAGCGTCGGGATGGCGAGGCCAAGCTGGCTTACAGGATCCGGCGGCGTCAGTACGGCGGCCATCACAAAGGTTGCGACGATGGCATATTTTCGTTTGCCCTTCAGCCCTTCAGAGTCAACGAGACCGGCACGTGCCAAGAGGGTAAGCACCACCGGCAACTGGAACACGAGCCCGAACGCAAAGATCAGCGTCATGATCAGGCCGAGATATTCACTCACCTTCGGCAGGTGGATGATCTGCGCAACCCCGTCACCGGTCTGCTCCATCGACAGGAAGAAATCCATCGCCAGCGGCATGACAATGAAGAAGACGAGACAAGCACCGATCGCAAACAGGATCGGCGTGGCAATCAGGAACGGCATGAACGCCTGACGCTCATGCTTGTAGAGCCCCGGCGCCATGAACATGTAAACCTGACTGGCGATGACCGGAAAAGCAATGAACAGCGCCCCGAACAGGGCTAGCTTCATCTGGGTGAAGAAATATTCCTGCGGCGCGGTGAAGATCAGCTCAACCTGACGATCCGACCCCACGGCCTGCTCATAAGGGATGATGAGGAGGTTGAAGATGTCACTGGCAAAGAAGAAACAGATCAGAAAGGCAATCGCCACGGCGATCACCGTCTTCATCAGGCGGCTGCGCAGCTCTATCAGATGCTCGACAAGGGGCGCCTTGGAGGCCTCGATCTCGTCCAATTCACTGTCACTCATGATCAGGCCTTCTGACTCGGGTCATCCGCAGAGGGCGACGCCTTCTTGTCTTCGCTTGCCGCGGTCGCACTCTTGGCTTTTGTCGCCGCCGTCTTGGTCGCGGCCCGTCTTGGCTTCTTCGCCGGAGCAGCTGCCTCAGCGTCCGCTTTCTTTGCCGTAGCAGACTTAGCAGTCGCTGTTTTGGTCGGAGATGTCTTCGCTGGAGCAGTCTTCGCAGGAGCCGCCTTGGCCGTGGTGTCAGCTTTCTTCGCCCGCGCCCTCGGCTTCGCCGCAGTCTCCGTCTTCGGCTTGGCGGCAGCCTTGGCCCTTGGCTTCTTGGCCGCAGGTTCGGCTGGCACATCCACGCTGGCCGTCTCACTGACGACCTTAGCGGCAGCAGCAGTCTCGGCAGGAACGGCCTTGTCAACATCCGCCGGTTTCACCTTGACCTCGGCATCGGACAGCGCATCGTTGATCTCGCGCCCGCTCTTGCTGACCTGCTCGGTCAGTTCATCGGCGAAATCATCATCAAAGCCGAGCTGCTTCTGCACGGCGTCCTTGACGGCTGTCTTGGGATTGAGGCTGCGGACATCGCTGATGGTGTTTTTCACATCCTCAAGCTCGGCCTCCCGAAGGGCCTCGTTGAACTGATTCTGAAAATCACCAGCCATTCGGCGCACGTTGCCAATGGTCTTGCCAACGGTCCGCAACAGACCCGGCAATTCCTTGGGACCAACCACGAGAATCGTGATGATCACAATGACGAGGATTTCACTCCAACCGATATCAAACATTCAGGCGCACGAGCTCCGCGGTAAAACCAGGTTCGGTAATGCAAAAACCGATTGGCTTAGCTTACCTTGTCTTTCTGCTCGCTTTCAGCGGAAACCTGTTCGGCGGGCTGGTTTTCAATCTGCTCAGGGTCCTTGTCTTTGTCGTCGCCCTTGAGCCCCTTTTTGAAGCTGTTGATGCCCTTGGCAACGTCACCCATCAGCTCGGGGATCTTGCCCCGGCCAAACAGCAGAACAACAACAACTGCGATAATGACGATCTGCCAAATTCCGATCTGACCCATGGATCAATTCCCTGTTTTTTACGCACGCGAGCGTCATCTCAAACGATGATCGCACGAATTCTTGTTCATTTTGCGAAAGAGATAAGCATTTTAATCCTCTTTGGCAAACATCAACATATCTTTTTTCCGGAAAGATACACCGATATTCTCGCCCGGAGCAAAACTCTTCCCGGTTCGGGAGCGTACCATGAATGGATACTCAACCCCCTTGATAGACACTTCATAAAGATCAACTTCGCCAAGGAACATACGTCTTTTGACCCGGGCCGCCAATGCGGAAACATACCCGTCCTTGATCGCTTCGTGCAAAATCACGCCCTGTTCGCGCACACAGACCCGTATCGGCTGCCCCTCGGCAAAGCCGCTTTGCTCAAACACACCAATGGGCGAGCGGACCTTTCCGTCAATGACCGTCCCCTCGACCTCGTTGAGATCTGAGAAGAAACGCGCCGCCCAATAGTTCACCGGATTGAAATAGAGCTCTTCAGGCCGCGCGAACTGAACGATCCTGCCATCCTTGAGCAGGACGATCCGGTCACTCATTCGCAAGGCTTCTTCCGGATCGTGGGTCACTATCATGCAAGTCGCCCCGATCTCCCGCAACACGGACAAGGTCTCGTCCCTGACCCGATCCCTGAGGCGATTGTCGAGGCCGGAAAACGGCTCGTCCATCAATAGGATACTGGGGCGCGGCGCAAAGGCGCGGGCCAGAGCCACCCGCTGCTGCTGACCACCGGACAGCATATGCGGAAAGCTGTCGGCCTTTTCTTCCAGCCCCACCCGGCGCAAGGCCGCCCGGGCCTCAACCTCCGAAGCATGACCGGGCAGATCGGTGAGACCGAACATGACATTCTTCAGGATCGATAGATGGGGAAAAAGCGCGTAGTCCTGAAACATCAGCCCGACGCTGCGTTTTTCTGGGGGCACAAACACGCTGCCGGACGCAACGTCACGATTGTTGATCAGCACCGACCCGCTGGTCTGACGTTCGATCCCGGCTGCGATGCGCAACAAGGTCGTCTTGCCGGAGCCGGATTGCCCCAATAGCGAAACAACTTCGCCGGGCTCGATGGAAAAGGAAATATCGCGCAAGACCTGCTTGTCATCGAATGAGTGACCGATAGACTGAAACTTCAGCCCCGCAGCGATGGTTGCCGCCGCCTTGCCTCGTTGGCCCCACGTTTGGCCCCATTTCTGGCCCCATTCGGCACTTCCGTCTCGCGCGCTCATTCAAATCCTTCCATTGAAACTCAGACCCAACATGTATCCTGTGCGTGCAGACAAACTCAATGGCGAATTTCAACCATTCTGGACGGAAATGCAAAAAACAGGAAGAAAGCCCGCAGAAAAGACTATGGCTTTTCTTGCTCTGCCTCAGCCTCTTCATCCTCAAGAGCGACAGCTTCCAGAGCCTCGATATCGTCGATCGGATCCTCATCCGGAGCCAGATCCTCATTGTCGTCCGGCTCGGGCATGGAAAAGGCAGGCGGCAGCGCCGAATCCAGCATCCCCGCCCCTTTAAGCTCCTCAATACCCGGCAAATCCTTGATTGATTCGAGATCGAAATGAACAAGAAACTGATTGCTGGTACCATAGGTAACGGGCCGGCCCGGCGCTCTGCGGCGTCCGCGCACACGCACCCATTCGGTCTGAAGCAGAACATCGAGCGTCCCTCTCACCGTCGAAACACCGCGGATCTGTTCGACCTCTGCACGCGTGACCGGTTGGTGATAGGCGATGATGGCAAGGGTCTCGAGAGCGGCACGAGAGAGCTTTTTCGGCTCCAGCGCCTCAGCCTGCATCAGGAAAGAAAGATCCTTCGCTGTCCTGAACAACCAATTGCTCTCGATCTGGATGAGGTTTACCCCCCTGTCCGCATAATCGGCCTTCAATTGCTGCAAGAGTGCCTGCACATCCACATGATCGGGCATCCGTGCGGTGATTTCGGCAAGGCTGAGCGGCTCATCACTGGCAAACAGCAGTGCCTCGAGCATGCGCTTGAGCTGGTGCCGGGCCTCCTTGGCAAGGGCGGAAAACTCATCATCTTCCGAGATTTCCTCAAAAACTGTCGGGTCCTTGCTCATTCCTCACCCCGCTGCTTGCCGCGCATATAGATGGTACCGAAAGCATCAGTCTGCTTGATTTCCAGATGCCCTTCCCTGACCAGTTCAAGAGAGGCGGCAAAGCTGCTCGCCATAGCGGTTACCCGTACATCACGCATCTTCAGATAACTGCGCAGGATCTCGTCTACCGGCGTCCAGTCAGACAGTCCGCCAACCAGACGCGTCAGGACATCCCGAGCTTCCTGCAGCGACCAGACCTCGCGCTTGCGGACATGGACAAGCGAGACCGACTGACGCTGCCGCAATCCTGCATAGGACGTCAACAGATCATAGAGGGACGCCTCGAAATGCGGCTTGCGATTGAGCGACATGTCTTCCGGAGCCCCGCGCAAAAAGAAGTCCCGCCCCAATTGCGACCGCTCCATCAGGGTCGCCGCAGCTTTTCTCATCGCCTCGAGCTTTCTGAGCCGGAACGCCAGCAAGGCAGCCAACTCCTCACCGCTCGGCTCGTCCTCATCGTCCATATCCGGGATGAGCAACCGCGATTTGAGATAGGCGAGCCACGCTGCCATGACCAGATAGTCCGCCGCCAGTTCGAGCCGCAAGGCTCGCGCCCGCTCGATGAAGGCAAGATACTGCTCCGCCAATGCCAGCATGGAAATCTTGGTAAGATCGAGTTTCTGCTGCCGCGCCAGAGCCAAAAGGAAGTCGAGCGGCCCTTCAAAGCCCTCAACATCGACGATCAGGGTCGGCTCACCGATCCCGGCCTTCGGGACCAGATCAATCCCCTGCATATGCATCCAGCCGTCAGAATGCTCGCTCGTCCCGCTATCCGGCGCAACCGATGCTGCGCCAGACACGGAAGAGCTTTCACTCTGATCATTCTCGGCCTTGGGACCGTCTGTCTCTGACATCATCCATCCAGATCGGCAGGAAACGACTCATCCCCGCGCAATCAGCAAGTGCGAGGAACGGACCCTGAGACTAGCGTCAAATTCCGCCCGAACCAAGCAGGCAAACAAAAAACCCGGCTGAAAAGCCGGGTTTTATAAGGCATATTTGCGAGCAGACTATCTGCGGGCTACAAGACAGTCACCACCGGCAGCCTTGATCGAGCTGCAGAAGTTGGTTGCACTCGCCCGATCAGCAAAGGACCCGACGCGGACACGATAGTAGGTGCCACGATCACCCAGATCCGCTTCCTTGATATCGGGCTGATAGCCACCTAGGACGGTGGGCAACTGGGCCTGAATGCTGGCGTAGCTCGCCCGAGCCTGCTCCGGCGTCCTCTGCGAGGTCACCTGAACTGTGTATTCTCCGTTGGAGGCATTGTTCACCGGAACCTGCGTCGCGACAGGGGCCTGAACCGGCGTGTTGGTTGGCTGCAGCACCAGCGGACCGGGGTTGGTCTGCACTGGCTGCGGTGTCACCGGCGTTGCGGTTGGCTGCGGAACAGTCAGAACATTGTCGTTCTGGCTGGTTTGCGCAGCCTGCAGCGCGACCAACTCGTCGGGCTTGGCACGAGGCAACGGTGCGGTTTCAACAGCGGTCGTCAGATCGGTCTGATTGCTCGTCCCGTTGACGTTGGTGTCCAGCGTCTGCTGAATGGCAGTCTCGGACGGCGTTGCCTGCAAAAGCGGGTTGTCGAGTGCAGCCACTTCATTCTCAGCCGCCTCAGTCTGGGCTTCTTGTGGCACGATCGTTCCATCCGGGCGCACAATCACGGTCCGGACTTCTTTAGGAGCAATCGAAGTGCCATCGTTGGTCTCTGCCGACTTGTCGGACGACATGTCGATCACGCGCGGGCTCTGGCCGTTGCTGTCGAGCGCCAAAGGCGTTTCCGTCGCAGGCATCATGCTGCTCGGAGCCTCATCCGTTTCCGTGCCGTCAATCCGGTTGTAGACCGTCTTATTCTGATGCGGAACGACCTTGCCACCCGGATCTTCGGGCGCTTCCTTCACGGGATCGGTCTCAGCAGTAATCACCGGCGTTTCGGTGCTGCCGTTGTCACCGGCAAAGAAGCCCCAGGCAACAAGACCACCAACGATGACCACACCGACCGCAGCCAGAAGCGGGACCAGCCCCTTGCGGGATTTTTTCTTCTTCTGTGCAGCACTGGCAGAGGCGGCGGCAGCCGCTTCGACGTCAGCGGCGGAATACTCCTCATCCGTCGCATAAGGCATGCCTTCCATCGCGGCTTGAGCCACGGCAGGATCGGCATAGGTGCCCTGTGCATATTCACCCTGATAGGCCTGATCATAGGCGGCATAATTCGGGTCATGAGCCTGAGCGGCATTGGGATCGGCATACATCTGCGGATCGTAATACCGGGGATCAGCCGCATAGTCCTGATTGTGACCGCTCACATCCACATTCGGCGCGGTGCCGTAGGCGTGAGGATCAGCGTAAGACTGGGTCTCCGCATAGGACTGAGCATCGGCATAGGCCTGCGGATCGTTGTAGCCGGGCTGCGCGACCTGCTGATTGAAGGCGGCATAGGGATCGGAAGCCGGATCGCTCGCCACCGGTGCCGACACTTCCGGCACGGATTGAGAGGAGGCCTGATCATAGGCAGAAGAATAAGCCGAGCGCTGAGCCGGATCGGCATAGGATTGTGAAGACTGCGCAGAACGGGGCGCTTCGCGGCGCGGGGTCTCTTGATAGCCAGAGCCCTGAAGCTCGGCAACCTGCTCATCCCAGGTAGAAGCCACACGTGGCGCAGCCGCCGCAGCAGCAACTTCGTTGCGCCCATTGTCGGACTGCGAAGGACGATAGGAACTCATGCGGTCTGACGGAGCTGTCTCGGCCTGCCGGCTTGAGGAACGACTCAACTGCCCGTAGCTGCCACTCACTGCGGTGCCGGCATCAAGGCTCGGAGCGCTCCGGCTCTGGGACGGCTCGGCATAGCGGGGCTCGGTCCGCTGCGGAGCAGAATAGTAAGGCTCCGTGGAACGCGTGCTTGGTGCCGGAGCAGCAGGAGCCGCTGGCTCGCCATAGCTGGTGTCCGGCGCGTCGTCGGCGAACAGATTGCTCCAGTCGTCAAGGCTGGGGGCAGAAACATTGCTCTTGGACGCACTGTCCGAACTCGGCATTGCTGCACGTGGGGCCGCGGGCGCGGACGATTCTGTCGCCATCTGCGGTGGCTCGTAGCGAGATGCAGACCCAACTTCGGGAGCCGCCGGACGCTCGGCCGCATAATCAGCCGACCCCAGAGACGGGCCGCTTCGTTGCGGCGCAGGAGATGCCTGACGAGCAGTCGCGCTCGGAGATAGCGGATGCGGCCGGTCCAAACCTTCGCGCGAAGGCGCTGATTGTTCGGGCCGGGTGTAGCTGGAAGCGGCTTGCGTTGATGCAGGCTCGGCCTGAGGAGCCGCAGGGGCTTGTGGCTCAGCGGCTTGCTTGCCGCGCAATTCGCGGATCAATTCCTGTTCAAGGAAGCGCAAATCTTCATCTGAGACCACCCCGTGTTGTTGACCGCCGGTGCTACCGGAACCGTAATTCTGATTCACGATACGGTCCAGTTCCGCCAGGGGATCGTCGATTGCGTGACCAACGGCCGAGCCCTGTCGGGTCGGGTCGTTGGCGGAAGGCCAACCGGGATTTGAGGAGGCGGGCTTCTTGTCATTGCTGTCAGACATGACGATTTGCCTTTTCATTCATACTCGTAACTCGATTGCCTGGCAAAAGTTTCGTCTGGATCATCGCTCACCGCGACATTATCGCATTTCTTCCGGTGCCGTCACACCAAGCAGGCCCAGCCCCGACGAGATCACGGTGGCTACGGCCTGAACAAGAGCCAAGCGCGCTTGAGTTAATTCTTCATCTTTAGCGTTAATAAAGCGTAATTGCGGCATTTCCTTGCCTTTGTTCCACACAGAATGAAAATAACCGGCAAGATCATATAGGTAAAACGCGACCCGATGAGGTTCCTGTGTTTCCGCCGCACCCTCGATGATACGGGGATATTCTGCCAACTTGCGAATAAGCGCCAGTTCGACTTCATCTTCCAATCCGGACAGATCAGCCTTTGCGAGATCCGTTGCAGCAACAGATAGGCCCGGAAGCTCGCTCGCCGCCTGACGGAAAATAGATGCCGTGCGGGCGTGAGCATATTGTACATAAAAGACCGGATTGTCTTTTGTCTGTTCCGTTACTTTAGCAAAATCAAAGTCGATGGTCACCTCTGACTTGCGATACATCATCATGAAGCGGACCGCGTCGCGTCCCACTTCCTCGACGACATCGCGCAAAGTGATGAAATTGCCCGCCCGCTTGGACATTTTGAGCTGTTCGCCGTCGCGCATCAGATTGACCAGCTGGCAGATCTTGATTTCCAGCCCGCCATTGCCTTCGGTGATGGCGGAAACGGCAGCTTTCAGCCGCTTGACATAGCCGCCATGGTCGGCGCCGAGAATATCAACCTGCCGCGAATAGCCGCGTTTGTACTTGTCGAAATGATAGGCGATGTCGTTGGCAAAATAAGTGTTGCTGCCGTCGGACTTTTTCAAGGGGCGATCGATATCGTCGCCAAAATCAGTCGAGCGGAACAGGGTCTGCTCGCGATCTTCCCAGTCTTCGGGCAGCTGACCTTTCGGTGGCGGCAGTGTGCCGACATAGACCTTGCCCTTTTCCGTCAGCCAGTCGATGGCTTCCTTGACCCGGTCAACGTCACCATGGATGAGGCTGCGCTCGGAGAAGAACACGTCATGTTTGACATTCAGGGCGGCCAGATCCATCCGGATCATGTCCATCATGGCATCGACGGCGAAGGCCCGAACCATGGGCAGCCATTCTTCCTCGCTGGCGCTCTTGAGCTTGTCGCCATGCTCTTTGGCCAGCGCCTCACCCACTGGAACGAGATAGTCACCGGGATAGAGCCCTTCGGGGATCTCACCAATGTCGTCGCCGAGCGCCTGACAATAGCGCAGGTAGGCAGATCGCGCGAGCACATCGACCTGAGCCCCGGCATCATTGATGTAGTATTCGCGGCAGACATCATAACCGGCAAAGTCGAGCAGATTGGCAATGCAGTCGCCAAGAACAGCGCCACGCGTATGGCCCACATGCATCGGTCCGGTTGGGTTCGCCGAGACATATTCGACGTTCATCTTCTCGCCCTTGCCAAGGTCGCAGCGACCAAAGGCCGGTCCGGCCTCAATGATCGAGCCAACGAGGCCACGCCAGAAACCATCGGACAGGGTGAGGTTGATGAAGCCCGGCCCAGCCACTTCGGCCTTGGCGACATCCTTGTCCTCGGCCAGAATGGCGACAATCTTGTCGGCCACATCCCGCGGCTTTGCACCGACCTGCTTGGCCAGCACCATGGCGGCGTTGGTCGCCAGATCCCCGTGCGAGGCATCACGCGGCGGTTCGACAGAAACACGAGAAAGGTCCAACGCGCTGCCATCCCGGGCGGAAAGATCACTTTTCGTCACGGCGGACACGACACGATCAGTAAAAAGAGTAAAGACGTTCATCGTCATTCCTGTCTTTTGATGCGGTTGCCCGCCGATTCTCCCCTATGCGCACGGCACCGGGGTACAAAATCGACAGGGCAAGAAACACCACTATTGTCTGGACGAAGCAATCGCAGTCTCGATTGAGAGGGAACGACCGCCAAATATGCTGGAAACAGGAGCATTCCTGCCCGCAAGAGCGTCCGGTTTTGTCGGATACGCTCTAGCGCAATTCCGGAGTAACGTCAAACAATCGCCGGTGCTCGAGAATGGCATAGCGGTCGGTCATCCCCGCCACATAATCAGCAACCCGCCGGGCAAGCACCTTCTCGGCACAGCCATCAAGATCGAATTGCCATTCGAGCGGCATGATATCGGGATGTTCGAAGTGATACTGAAACAGCTCCCGCAGCACCTGCTCGGCGTTGTGCATCACCCGCATGACGTTCTTTTCGCGATAGACATTGCCAAACAGAAACGCCTTGATCGCAGCTTCCGCCTCGGCCATCTCTTTCGAGAAGCAAACAATGGTTTCCCCGGCATTGCGCACATCATCGACGCTCTGTGGCTTGAGGCGCGCAAGATTGGCCATTGAAGTCTTGATGACATCTTCGACCATGCGCGTGATCATCCGCCGCACGATCTCGTGCACCATGCGCGACTCCTCAAGATGCGGATATTTCTCATCCACCTCGCGATAGGCATCGCCGACGAGCGATACGTCCCGCAACTGCTCTAGACTGATCAGTCCAGCCCTCAAGCCGTCATCGATATCATGGCTGTTATAGGCGATATCATCGGCGATTGCCGCGGCCTGTGCCTCAATGCTGGCATAGGACCAGAGCATCAAATCCTGCTGCTCGGCATAGGTCCAAATGCCCCAGGGCACCCCGTTCTCCTGATAGCGGTCAATCCCCTTCCCGTCCCGGTCGGTCACCGGCCCGTTGTGCTTAACGAGACCCTCAAGGGTTTCCCAACTGAGATTGAGGCCATCAAACTCTGCGTAGCGACGCTCAAGGCAGGTGACGACCCGCAGCGACTGGGCATTGTGGTCGAACCCGCCATAGGGCTGCATCAGCGCATCCAGCGCCCGCTCGCCCGCATGACCGAAGGGCGTATGGCCAAGATCATGGGACAGGGCCAGCGCTTCGGCCAGATCCTCGTCCACTGACAGCGCTCGCGCAATGGAGCGCGCGATCTGCGCTACCTCGATGGTGTGGGTCAGGCGCGTACGGTAGAGATCTCCCTCGTGATATAGAAAAACCTGCGTCTTGTATTTGAGACGGCGAAAGGCTGAGCTATGAATGATTCTGTCGCGGTCACGCTGGTAATCCGTTCGCGTCGGGCTTGAGGCTTCGGGATAGAGGCGCCCCTTGCTGTCTCCGGGCTGAACCGCATAAACAGCACGCGGCTGTGCACCAAATCCGATCGCAGGATTCATTGTGTCTTCCAATCTTTCTTCGAAAATTACCCCTGACCGATGCCCAGACCGTTGGGTTAAGGGTTGACTGGGGGCATTTCACCCTTAACTATCAGCTATAACATACCGTCGTGTGACAGGCCTAGAAAGGCATAAAACTTTGATTTCTCGGCTGTCAAGGATCATAAGATCAACTGACACCCCTTCCGGCCACATCCCATCAAATCAGTGACCACACGGGGCAAAATGACGGCAAACTCGCATGGGCAAGAGACATCTCGCCCACTAAGACAGGAACGCAAATCATGTCGAATACAATCACGGTAACCGACAGCGCCATCCGCCGAATCGCCACCATCCTCTCCAAAGAGAGCGAAGGCTCCATGTTGCGCATTTCGGTGAGCGGCGGCGGCTGTTCCGGATTTCAGTATAATTATGACCTCGTCACCACTCGCGAAGACGATGATCTTGTCATCGAACGGGACGGCGCCATTCTGGTCATCGACCCCATGTCACAGACTTATATGGAAGGCTCGGCCGTCGACTTTGTCGACGATCTCATGGGCCAGTCCTTCCAGATCAAGAACCCGCTGGCCACCGCTTCCTGCGGCTGCGGCACCAGCTTCGCGATCTGACCCCTCACCTGCCAGACCAAGACCCGAACACGACAGGGACACACCATGCGCATCGCGACCTGGAACATCAACGGCATCAAGGCTCGCGGAGCCAATCTCGTGCGCTGGCTGGAAGAAGAAAAGCCTGACGTGGCCTGCCTGCAGGAAATCAAGTCGGTAGACGAGGCTTTCCCCCGCGCCGATCTCGAGGCGCTCGGCTACAATGTCGAAACACACGGCCAGAAGGGCTTCAATGGCGTCGCCCTGCTCTCCAAGACACCGTTCGAGGAAGTCAACCGCCGCCTCCCCGGCAACGATGAGGACGAACAGGCCCGGTTCATCGAAGGCATTCTGGCGACTGACAAGGGCCCTCTACGGGTCGTCAGCCTCTATTTACCCAATGGCAACCCTGTCGACAGTGACAAATACCCTTACAAGCTTGACTGGATGAAGCGCCTGATCGACTGGTCACGGCAGCGCCTTGAGCTCGAAGAGGCGTTCGTGCTGTCAGGCGATTATAATGTCATCCCCACAGCCGAGGATGTGCATAATCATGATGCATGGTGGGGAGATGCGCTCTATCGGCGGGAAACCCTCGAGATGTTCCGGCAATTGAAGATGCTCGGCCTCACCGAGGCCTATCGCGCCTGCGACGACACCGCCCATCAATATTCCTTCTGGGATTATCAGGCCGGCGCGTGGCAGAAGAACAACGGCATCCGCATCGATCATCACCTGCTGTCACCGGAAGCCGCCGACTGGCTCGCAGGCTGCGAAATCCAGAAAGACACGCGCGATTGGGAGAAACCCTCCGATCACGTACCGGTCATGCTCTCGCTTGATTGTCAGGCGGCCTGAACCGAGCGGACGGGACACTTTTTGCCCGTCCGTCGTTTCCCCTCGTGCATCTCTTCAGAAAATCTGCTTACGGATTGCTGCCGTTGACCCACGCTTCAGCCAGCTCGACCGCTTTCTTGCGCGTTTCCTCATCGGCAAGCGCAAAGGCGGCTTCCTGCCGATCCATAACGATCGGGTTGCCCGCATCGAGCATCCGCGCGATGGTCAGCCACTTGAGACCGTTGACCGGCTGCCGTGGCACTCTGTCGCCCTCAAGCAACAGATCACCAAGCTGCATCTGAGCCATGACATGGCCCTTCAACGCAGCCTTGTTCAGCCAGCGAGCTGCCTGCCGGGCGTCGGATTTGCCATCCGAGTTGCCAAGGAAGGACAGCGCCAGATTATATTGCGCATCGGGATCGCGGAAATAGGACGCTGCATAATGTAGGAATTCCCGTGCTTTTTGCGGATCCGCCTTCAGCTTGTCGTCGATGCCGACGCGAAGGAATTCACTCAGCTTCACGAAGGCATTGGAGACATAGCGAGCCTCGACCGATCCGGGACGGGCATCGCCGTAGCGAGCGGCAATATCGTTGAACAAATCGAAGGCACGGCTGCGGTCCTGAGACACGCCGTCCCCTTCCAGATACATGTTGCCCAGCTTCCACTTGGATGCCATGTGGCCATTGTGCGCAGCATAGGTCAGCGCATCAACGGCGGCACTCTTGTCACCAAACTTGTAGGCTTGCGCTCCGAAGCGGAAAGCATCCGCAGCAAGCGCACCACCATCCTGCATGGTTCTGGGATCAAAAGCATAGGCGGTGCCATATCCGGCAAAGGCGACCAGCCCTGCGAGGGACAGGCAGCGCATCACTCTTGAAATAGCCATTTGACGCTTCATCATTCACCAGTTCAGCCGCCTGTGGGGTACGGGCCCCGGCGACAGCATTTTCACCCTGTTTATCTTTGACCACGTCGCGACACTTTTTGCCGATTTGATCGGTCTTGAAGTGCCCTGCTTTTTCGGGAGCCTCCTCAAGTGGTGACGCAGTCATCAAAGCTGACATGCAAGCGCCATCATCTAGAAGCGGGCCATCGTGGCTAGGACGAATGTGGCAGCATATTGTGGCTGAACACGGGCAAAAACCATGAAGCAAGATGGTTAACAAAACACTTTCCCGATTTGCGTGTCATTTATGCAACGATTACGCTTTTCTCGCGGCAATCTGCGCCATTGCGAACGGCCACAAAGGCAAAATCACATCACTGCATATTAACCAAAATGGGTTATCATGGGGCAACTCACGACAAGAGAGGACCACAAAATGACGAGCCCTTCCGATCTGCCGAAGCCCGACCTCATCGAAGCATCGAATGAAAATGAGTCGGAATCACCCGGCACGGACGTCGAGGAACCTGCCGTTGTGACCGAAGCGAACCCAAGGGGGGATGCGCTGCATCAGCTCGCTGAGATGCGACACGATCCGCAGGAAATCCATCGCGTGTTCGAACAGGGCGTCTATCCCTACAAAACGAAGATGAAGCGCACGACCTACGAGAAGCAGAAGAACCTGCTTCAGGTCGAACTGCTCAAGGCGCAGAAATGGGTCGAGGAAACCGGACAGAAAGTGGTCCTTCTGTTCGAAGGGCGCGATGCTGCGGGCAAGGGTGGCACCATCAAGCGCTTTATGGAACATCTCAACCCCCGCATGGCCCGCGTCGTGGCGCTCAACAAGCCAAGCGAGCGGGAACGCACCCAATGGTACTACCAACGCTATGTCGAGCACCTGCCCTCGGCAGGCGAGCTCGTGCTGTTTGACCGCTCATGGTACAACCGCGCCGGTGTCGAACGGGTCATGGGCTTCTGCACACCCAATGAATATCTCGAATTCATGCGCCAGACGCCGGAATTCGAACGCATGATCTGCCGCTCGGGCGTACGCCTGTTCAAATACTGGTTCTCGGTCACGCGGGAAGAACAGCGCCGACGCTTCGCCTCAAGGGAAACCGATCCTCTCAAGCAATGGAAGCTCTCGCCCATCGACAAGGCCTCTCTCGACAAGTGGGAAGACTATACCGAGGCAAAGGAAGCGATGTTCTTCTATACCGACACCGCGGATGCCCCATGGACGATCATCAAGTCCAACGACAAGAAACGCGCGCGCCTGAATTGCATGCAGCACTTCCTGTCGTCCCTGCCCTACCCCAACAAGGACACCAGACTGGTCCACGGCCCTGATCCTCTGATCGTCGGTCATTCGGGCTATGTCATCGGGCGGGATCACCACATCCTCGGCAAGAGCCTGACGCCGGACGTGACGGAATAATCCAAGTCCCAGAACGAAACTCAGAATAAACAAAAGGCCGTCTTATAAGCGGCCTTTGCTATAGTCGGTGAGATGAACCGGCTCACCCGTAGATCAGGTCGGCCCGCTTCTCGAACGCGCTCGAGAATTTGTGGAAGGCCTTGTCAAACATCGCCCCCATCAGCCCGGCCAACAGGCGGCTTTTGAATTCATAGTCGATGTAGAAGACGATGTAACTCTTCTCCGGCTCGCCTTCGATTGGCTCGAAGGTCCAGCGGTTCTCCAGGTGCTTGAACGGCCCGTCGAGATATTCCGCAAGGATCTGATGCTTTTGCGGCGTCAGTGTCACTTTGGAGGTGAAACTCTCGCGGATCATCTTGTAGGCAACCGTCATGTCCGCCACCATGATCTCGCCCTCGTCCGTCGCCCGCCGTCCGCGCACATGAAGGCTCTGGCAAAGCGGCACGAACTCCGGATAGCGCTCAATATCCGCAACCAGAGCATACATCTTCTCGGCAGAATGATTGACTTTATGACGGGTCTGAAACTTGGGCATGAAGCGTGCCGGGCTCTTTAATGTCCGATTTTGGCGATACGCGCAGCCTTGAGCTTGGCAAAATCCTCACCGGCGTGGTGGGAAGACCGCGTCAGCGGGCTGGCAGACACCAGAAGGAACCCCTTCGTATAGGCGATGGTCTCGTAGCCCTTGAACTCGTCCGGGGTCACGAACTTCATCACCGGATGGTGCTTCTTGGTCGGCTGCAGATACTGCCCGATGGTCAGGAAGTCCACTTCGGCAACGCGGAGATCATCCATCAGCTGGAGCACTTCGTTGCGCTCTTCGCCAAGGCCAACCATGATGCCCGACTTGGTGAACATCGTCGGGTCCAGCTCCTTGACCCGCTGCAAAAGGCGGATCGAGTGGAAATAACGGGCACCCGGACGCACCTTGAGATAGTTCGATGGCACGGTCTCAAGATTATGGTTGAAGACGTCGGGCTTGGCGGCCACGACGGTCTCCAGCGCCCCTTCCTTGCGCAGGAAGTCTGGCGTCAGAACCTCAATGGTCGTCTCGGGGGATGCCGCACGGATCGCATGGATCACATCGGCAAAATGCTGCGCGCCGCCGTCTGCCAGATCATCCCGGTCAACCGAGGTGATGACGACGTGCTTGAGCCCCATCTGCGCGACGGCACGTCCCGTATTTTCCGGCTCATACGGATCGAGCGCATTGGGCATGCCCGTCGAGACATTGCAGAAGGCACAAGCGCGGGTGCAGATCTCGCCCATGATCATGAAGCTGGCGTGTCGATGTGACCAGCATTCACCCATATTCGGGCAACCCGCTTCCTCGCACACGGTGACAAGCTTGTTGCCGCGCACGATGTCGAGGGTCTCTTTATAAGTCGGAGATCCGGGCGCCTTGACGCGGATCCAGTCCGGTTTGCGCTGCACCGGATTGTCGGGGCGATGCGCCTTTTCAGGATGGCGAGGACGCGCTGCTGTGGCGTCGCCAGCAGCCTTGTCTGAAACGGTATCGATGATTGTAACCATTCGCTTCTTCCTTCGCCATCCCGCAATCTTCTACGGCCAGATCGCCATAGCCGACCACTTCGTGTCGGTCAAGTCGATCAGCTTCTGACTTTCTGGTAAACAAACAGCACCAGAATTGCGCCGAGGGTGGCAATGATCGTGGTGTCGATAAGCGCATTCTGCACAAACGAGATGCCGAATTTGCCAGCGATGAACCCGCCGACGAATGCGCCGATCAAGCCGACGATCAGATTTGTGATAAGTCCGTGATTGGACTTGGTAACTTTTTCTGCAATGAAACCGGCAACGATGCCGACGATGATCCAACCGATAAAGCCCATGTTCCTTAGCCTCTCACTCTCGTATAAGCACCCGGACCCTTTTTAAAGCCCAATCTCTTACATAACATCTCGTTAAGGATGTTCAAGCAGAAGCTCCGGTTGAGCAGACGCTTTCCTGCTCAACCGTGTTTTTTCGCATGGATCGGTAGCAAGTACCCTATCTCACCCGACCTTACGTCTGGATGACCATACCGTAGGCATCGCGCACCGATTCCGGCATCATTTCCGACAGGGTCGGATGCGGGAAGATGGTGTGCATCAACTCTTCCTCGGTGGTCTCCAGACCCATTGCAACACAGAAGCCCTGAATCAGCTCGGTCACTTCCGCACCGATCATGTGCGCACCGAGCAACTGGCCGGTCTTCTTGTCAAAGATCGTCTTGATCATGCCTTCCGGCTCACCAAGGGCGATCGCCTTGCCGTTGGCAATGAACGGGAAGCGCCCGACGCGGACATCCAGACCCTTTTCCTTGCAGGCCTGCTCAGTAAGCCCGACAGAGGACACCTGCGGGTGGCAATAGGTGCAGCCCGGGATCTTGCTCTTGTCCATCGGATGCGGCTTCTTGCCAGCGATGGCTTCGACACAGACAACGCCTTCATGCTCGGCCTTGTGTGCCAGCATCGGAGGACCGGCAACATCGCCGATGGCATAGATGCCCTCGACGTTGGTGCGGCCATAATCGTCAATCACGATGCAGCCACGATCGGTCTTGATGCCGAGTTTCTCAAGGCCGAGATTCTCGATGTTGCCCTGAACGCCGACAGCCGAGATGAGACGGTCCGCCTTGACGGTTTCGGTCTTGCCGCCCTTTTTCTCGATGGTGGCTTCAAGAGTTTCGCCGCTCTTGTTGACGCTCGTCACCTTGGCTTCGGTGAGGATCTTGATCCCCTGCTTCTCGAGCGCCTTGCGGGCCATGCCGGAGATTTCATCGTCTTCCACCGGCAGGACTTTCGGCATCATCTCAACCACGGTGACATCAGCGCCCATGGTGTTGAAGAAGCTGGCAAACTCGATGCCGATGGCACCGGAGCCGACAACCACCAGAGATTTCGGCATGATATCCGGCTTGAGGGCATTAAAATAGGTCCAGATCAGCTTGCCATCGGGCTCAAGGCCGGGCAGAACGCGTGGACGGGCACCGGTCGCCAGAATGATATGTGGTGCCTTGTAGACCCCTTCATTCTCGCCGGTCACCTTGATCGCACCCTTGCCTTCCAGAACAGCGGCACCCTTGATGACGGTGACCTTGTTCTTTTTCATCAGGAAGCCGACGCCGTTGTTCAGCTGTTTGGAAACACCGCGAGAGCGCTCGACGACCTTCTGCAGATCGAAGCTGACGCCTTCGGCAGACAGGCCATAATCCTTGGCATTCTGCATAAAGTGATAGATCTCGGCGGAGCGCAGCAGGGCCTTGGTCGGAATGCAGCCCCAGTTCAGGCAGATGCCGCCGAGGTCATTCTTCTCAACAATTGCAGTCTTCATGCCAAGCTGGGACGCGCGGATGGCGGTGACATAGCCACCCGGGCCGGAGCCAACAACAATCACATCGAATTCATTTTGAGCCATTTCACAGGTTCCTTTACATAGCCTGTTCCAAAGGATAAAGGGCCAGCCCTTTTCTCGTTTTGTTGTCTCTGCCAGACTGTGGCGCTACGCCGCAGGTCTGACGCGGTAGTCTGTTTGAAGGGAAAGCCCGACCAGATGAGCCTTGTTTCCATCAAGACCCGATCTCTCATGCTTTTGTGCCTGAGCCAGATCGCTGTTCTGTCGCTTTGGTTTTCCGCTTCTGCGGTCGCGCCAACTCTGGCGCGGGAATTCTCTTTGCCGGGCGATGTCATCGCCCTGATGTCGTCCGCCGTTCAGGCAGGCTTTGTCGTCGGCTGCATCATCAGCGCCGGTTTCGGCCTTGCCGACCGCACCGATCCGCGCCTGCTCTACGCGCTGTGCGCGATCGCCGGTGCGCTTGCCAACACGGCCTTTATCTATCTCGAACCGGGCACGACCCTGTCGATCCTGATGCGTCTTGCCACGGGTGCTGTCATCGCGGGCGTCTACCCGGTTGGCATGAAGATCGCCATGAGTTGGGCCAAGGGCGACGCAGGCTGGCTCGTCGGCATGCTGGTCGGCTCCCTGATGATCGGCTCGGCAAGCCCGCATCTCATCGCCTACTTCGGCGATGTGAACTGGCGAGCGGTCCTCTGGGCGACGAGCATGATATCTGCTCTGGGTGGCCTCACCGTCATGTTGGTCGCCATCGGCCCCAACTTTGCCAAGAGCCCAAAATTCGAATTGTCCAAGGCCATCACGGCCTTCACCGACCGTCCCATCCGTCTCGCCAACTATGGCTATTTCGGCCACATGTGGGAGGTCTACGCCATGTGGGCGTGGATCGGACTTTACCTTGCCGCCAGCTTCGAAGCCGCCGGGCTGGATGATGCCAACCGCTGGGCTTCGCTGATGGCCTTTGTCACCATCGCAGCGGGTGCTCCCGTCTCGATGATCGGCGGACGTCTGGCGGATCGCTTCGGACGAACCTTGATGACCAGCACCGTCCTCGCCATGAGCGGTATCTGCTCGCTGCTGGCCGGCCCACTCTTTGGCGGCCCCGTCCTCGTAGTCTGCCTTCTGGCTGTTATATGGGGAGCAACCGTCTCGCCCGACAGCGCCCAGTTCTCCACGGCAGTCGGTGAATTGTCCAAGCCCGAAAACCGCGGAACGATGCTGACCATGCAGACCGCCATCGGCTTTTCTCTCGCGCTTGTCTCTGTTCAACTCATGCCCCATTGGATCGACCTGGTTGGATGGCACTGGGCCTTCACGCCATTGGTGGCGGGCCCCATCTTCGGGATTGTGTCCATGCTTTCGCTGCGACGACTCCCCCAGTCCCGGCAACTGGCAGGTGGACGCCGCTGACGCCGCTAGACCATTTGGTCGGGATGAGGCCGCACGTGATCCGTGCGACCTGACTATTTGGATTTGGATGTCCGGCCTTGCGCTTTGCCGACCGGACCATTTTTTTAATGCCTGATCTGGACTAAACCAAGAGGCTCATCGGGTTCTCGATGTAACCCTTGAAGGCCTTGAGCAGCTGGGCACCCAGAGCACCATCGACGGTGCGGTGGTCGGTGGACAACGTGACGCTCATTACGGTGGCGATCTTGATTTCGTCACCATCGACAACCGGACGCTTCTCACCAGCACCAACGGCCAGAATGGTCGAATGCGGCGGGTTCACAACGGCCGAGAAATTCTTCACGCCCATCATGCCCATGTTCGACACGGCAGTGGTGCCACCCTGATATTCCTCAGGCTTGAGCTTGCGATCCTTAGCGCGCTTGCCCAGATCCTTCATCTCGTTGGAGATGGTGGATAGAGCTTTTTCCTCTGCCTTGCGGATGATCGGAGTGATCAGACCGCCCGGAATGGAAACAGCAACACCAACGTCGACATGCTTGTGCTTGACCATGTTGTCAGCGGTCCAGGACACGTTTGCATCCGGAACATCACGCAGGGCCAGAGCCAGAGCCTTGATGACCATGTCGTTGACCGACAGCTTGTAGACCGGCTTGTCGTCCTTGCGCGGTGCAGCAGCATTGAGCTGGCTGCGCAGAGAAAGAAGAGCGTCCAGCTCCAGATCAACCGACACATAGAAGTGCGGGATGGTCTGCTTGGCTTCGGTCAGACGTTTTGCAATGGTCTTGCGCATGCCATCGTGTGGCACAAGCTCGTAAGAGCCTTCCTCGAACATTTTGAGGACCTGATCGTCGGATGGCCCGGTTGGAGCAGCAGCAGGAGCCGGAGCGGCAGCGGCTTTCTCGGCGGCAGGCGCAGCACCAGCCTTGGCCGTACCAGCAGCAACAGCCGCCTCGACGTCACGCTTGACGATACGGCCGCGCGGACCGGTACCCTCGATCTTGGCAAGATCGAGATCGTTCATCTTGGCAAGACGACGCGCCAGCGGTGAGGAGAAAATGCGATTGCCGTCAGCCCCGGTCACGCCAGCACCGGCGGAGACCTGAGGAGCAGGCGCAGCCTCTTCTTTGGCAGCAGGAGCCGCATCAGTCTTGGCTTCCCCGGCCTTCGGCGCGGGAGCCGCAGCAGGGGCAGCATCAAGGGCGGATTCGTCTTCACCCTCTTCAAGCAGGATGGCAATCGGCTCATTGACGGGAACATCGGTCGCCCCGGCTTCAACAAGGATCTTGCCAACCTTGCCTTCGTCCACGGCTTCCACTTCCATGGTCGCTTTGTCGGTTTCGATTTCGGCAATCACGTCGCCGATCGCAACATCGTCGCCTTCTTTCACGAGCCATTTGGCCAGTGTGCCGCTTTCCATGGTGGGAGAAAGGGCAGGCATCGTAATGGTTACGGGCATTGAACTTTCTCCTTAGGCGTAGGTGACGGCTTTGACCGCTTCAATAACCTCTTTGGTGCTCGGAAGAGCGAGCTTTTCGAGGTTTGCGGCATATGGCATCGGCACATCCTTGCCTGTCACGCGAAGCACGGGAGCGTCGAGATAGTCGAAGGCCTTTTCCATGATCTGGAACCCGAGTTCGGAAGAAACCGAACAGGTCGGCCAGCCTTCTTCGACGGTCACGCAGCGGCCGGTCTTGATGACGGATTTCAGCACGGTATCGATATCAAGCGGACGCAGGGTTCTGAGATCGATCACTTCGACATCAATGCCTTCCTTGGCCAGCTCTTCAGCAGCGCCCAGAGAATAGGTCATGCCAATGCCAAAGGAGACAATGGTCACGTCCTTACCCTTGCGAGCCACACGCGCCTTGCCGAGCGGAACAAGATGATCCTCGATATCGGGAACATCGAAGCTGTGACCATAGAGAATTTCGTTCTCAAGGAAGACAACCGGATTGTCCGTCCGGATCGCAGACTTCATCAGGCCCTTGTAGTCGGACGCGCTGTACGGATGCACGACAATCAGACCAGGAACGGACGAGTACCATGCCGAATAGTCTTGACTGTGCTGTGCAGCCACGCGCGCAGCAGCACCGTTCGGACCACGGAAGACGATCGGGTTGGTGATCTGTCCACCGGACATGTAGAGCGTCTTGGCGGAAGAGTTGATGATGTGGTCCATCGCCTGCATGGCGAAGTTGAAGGTCATAAACTCAACGATCGGGCGCAGGCCAGCCATGGCAGCACCAGCCGCTAGACCGGCAAAACCGTGCTCGGTGATCGGCGTGTCGATGACGCGCTTCGGCCCGAACTCGTCCAGCATGCCCTGCGAAATCTTGTAGGCACCCTGATACTGAGCAACCTCTTCACCCATCAGGAAGACGCGATCATCCTTGCGCATCTCTTCAATCATGCCGTCACGAAGCGCTTCGCGAACGGTCTGGGTTTTCATCGGCGTGCCTTCTGGAACTTCCGGAGCTTCTTCTTCATCAGGCTTGACCAGCGGAGCCGCGGGGGCAGCTGCTGCCGGAACGGACTTCGGAGCGGCATCGGCGGGGGCTTCAGCAGCAGCCGGAGCATCGTCGGAAACGCCGTCGAGCGCGGAGGCGTCCTCGCCCTCTTCCAAAATGAGAGCAATGAGGCTGTTGACCTTGACGCCCTGTGCGCCTTCTTCAACAACGATCTTGCCCAGAGTGCCTTCTTCGACCGCTTCCACTTCCATGGTCGCCTTGTCGGTCTCGATCTCGGCGATCACGTCGCCGATGGCGATCGCGTCGCCTTCCTTCTTGACCCACTTGGCAAGGTTGCCCTCTTCCATGGTGGGGGAAAGGGCCGGCATCAGAACTTTAATTGGCATGATTTATATCCCTTTTCCTCACACGGTCACATCGGTCCACAGCTCGGATACATCCGGCTCGGGATCGTTCTGCGCAAATTCGGCTGCCTCGGAAACGATGGCGCGAATTTCCTTGTCGATGCCTTTCAGCTCTTCCTCGCTCGCCATGCCGCCTTCGATCAGACGCTGACGCACCTGCTCAATCGGGTCATGCTCGTTGCGCATCTTCTGCACTTCTTCCTTGGAGCGATACTTGGCGGGGTCCGACATGGAGTGGCCGCGATAACGATATGTGATCATTTCGAGAATATAAGGCCCTTTGCCCTCGCGGGCCCATTCGATGGCGCGTTCGGCAGCAGCAAGCACGGCGCGGACATCCATACCGTCAACCTGTTCGCCGGGAATGCCGAAAGAGGCACCGCGCTGCGAAAGGTCGGTGTTGGACGAGGAGCGTTCAACCGACGTCCCCATGCCATACTTGTTGTTCTCGATGATGTAGATGGCTGGCAGGTTCCAGAGCTTGGCCATATTGAAGCTCTCGTAGACCTGACCCTGGTTCGACGCGCCGTCACCGAAATAGATCAGCGAGACATTGTCGTTGCCATTATAATAGTTGGAGAAGGCAAGGCCTGTCCCGATGGACACCTGAGCGCCGACGATGCCGTGGCCGCCGAAGAAGTTCTTCTCGCGGCTGAACATGTGCATCGAGCCGCCCTTGCCTTTGGAGTAGCCGCCCTTGCGACCGGTCAGCTCGGCCATAACCCCGTTGGGTTCCATGCCAGTAGCCAACATGTGACCATGGTCACGATAGGAAGTGACAACCTGATCACCTTCCTTTGTCGCCATCTGCATCCCGATCACGACCGCTTCCTGGCCGATATAAAGGTGACAGAAGCCGCCGATCAGACCCATGCCATACATCTGGCCGGCCTTTTCCTCAAAGCGGCGGATCAAAAGCATTTCACGATAGGCGTGAAGCTCCTGGTCCTTGTCGAATTCTACAATTTTTCGATTGATCTGGGTGCGAGTCGACCCTTTGGCCACCGTCTTCTTGGTGGCGCCTGTCGCGGTTGCGGCCATGCTGGTGCTCCCTTAAGCGTTTCCCGTGCTTGCACAATACTTTAGATAGTGCGAGTCCGCAATTCAAGAAAGGGGCCGAAGGAATACGTATCCCAAGAAATTAAATCATTGAAATGTATGTGAAATTTCGATTAACTGAATTTCAGTTAAGAAAAAACCGTGAACTGGATAGGAGTTAATTCGTAAAAATGACCAACTCATCCGGATGCGCCACATTCATGTAGGCACGCGCCCGCTCGTCCATCATGTCAGGATCGAGAGTCTCTCGCCGAAACAAGGCGATACGGTGTTCTTCGGTCTGTCTTTCGATACGGAATGCCAGCAGATCCGCTTCCAGTGCGTCAGCACGCGCCTTCATGCCACCCATAGCATACACGCCATAGCCACCATGAAGGGCATGGAACACAAAATACCCGAAAATCAGGAGAAAGCAGATAGGTAGCGCCAGATGGCGCAACACAGAATTTCGTCTCTGGCGAGTTGCCATGCCGTACACCCTACTAAACCGGCGACCGAGCAGTACGCAAAACCCTCTCTGCCCGATACAGGTCCTATTAAGCCTCACTAGCGTTAACAAACGCTTTCAGAAATGTGGCAAGCAGGCAATTTTGAAGATTTTTTTGGTATACAAAACATTAAATAATTCAGATGCTTAACCAATGGTTTACGCAATCGACTCAAAGCGGAACACATCAAACCACACAAGATTGGACAACGAGAGAAAAAGGGTCGCTGTCCGGGTTTGATCCTGATCATGGGAAAATAACCAGCAAGGCGCAACAGTCCGTAAAGTCACGAGGCCACTGCCCCGCTCCCGATGCAAATGCCTCTCGCCCGGCACCACACAATCCTGCCCACGCCGTAAGACAAAGGCCTTCAATATGTACAGCCGAAGCCAGCCTCCCTTTGCCGATCTACGCAGCTTCATGCGGATCTGCGAAGAACGCGGCGCCCTGAAGCGAATCGCTGCGCCCGTCCACATGAAGCTGGAGGCAACCGAGTTACAGCGGCAGGTGATGCTGAAGAAGGGCCCTGCTCTGCTTCTCGAAAAGCCGATCCTTCATGATGGCAGTCAAAGCCGCTTTCCCGTTCTGCTCAATCTCTTCGGCACCATCGAGCGCGTGGCATGGGGTCTCGGTTGCTCCGAGGATCAGCTCCTCGAACTCGGCACCTTTCTCGCCTATCTGCGCCAACCGCAGCCACCGGAAAAGTCCGAGCTATTCTCATCCATCGGACCGCTCCTGAAGGCAGCCACCAGCCTTAGAGGCAAGATCCAGTCCTCAGCCCCCTGTCAGGAGCACATCGCGCTCGGCGATGACATCAATCTCGACGCCCTGCCGATTCAGGGATGCTGGCCCGAAGAACCCGCCCCCCTCGTCACCTGGCCCATCGTCATCACCCGCCCCGAGGACAACGATCAGATCAAGAGCTACAACTGGGGTGTCTATCGCATGCAGCAGGTCGGGCGCGACAGGCTGATCATGCGCTGGCTGGAGAACCGCGGCGGGGCCGCTCACTTTAGGACATGGAAAGCCAAGAGCAAGGACATGCCCGTCGCCATCGCCATCGGTAGCGACCCGGCCACCATCCTCGGCGCTGTGGTTCCCATCCCCGAAACATTGAGCGAAGCGCAATTCTCGGGCCTGTTCAGAGGCAAGCCAACCCAGCTCGTGCAAGCCAGAACGCAACCGATCCTCGTGCCTGCCAACGCCGAATTCGTCATCGAAGGCACCGTATCCGCATCTGACACCCTGCCCGAAGGCCCCTATGGCGATCACACCGGCTATTACAATGCAGTCGACCCCTTCCCGGTCATGACAGTCACCGCCATAACCCACCGACGCGATCCCATTTATCTGTCAACCTTTACCGGCCGCGCACCTGACGAACCCTCGGTCATCGCCGAAGCCCTCAATGATGTCTTCCTGCCGCTCGTTCGCCAAAGCTTCCCCGAGGTGGTCGATTGCTGGCTTCCCCCGGAGGCAGCCTCCTACCGCATTGCCGTCCTGTCCATCGACAAGCGCTATGCCGGACAGGCCCGCCGCGTCATGATGGGTATGTGGTCGATGTTGCCCCAGTTCAATATGACCAAACTGATCATTGTCGTCGACGGGCACATCAACGCCCGCAACTGGGCCGATGTCATGTGGGCCGTCGCCACCAAGACCGACCCCTCGCGCGATCTCCTGACCATCGACAACACGCCGATGGACTATCTCGACTTCGCTTCGATCAAGGAAGGCCTCAGCGGCAAGCTCGGCATCGACGCAACGGACAAGATCGGTGAGGAAACCGGACGCGAATGGGGACGTGAGCTGAAAATGGAACCCCAGACCATTGCCAGCGTTGAAAAGCTGATGAAAGATCTCAAGCTCTAAATTGGCGAAAAGGACCATGGCATGATCAAAGGCACACCCAAGAAAATCGGCATCGTAGTAACCGGCGCTTCGGGTGGCCTTCTTGCCCTGCAGAGCCTGCGCATCCTCAAGAGCCTCAAGGCAACCAATCCGGATATCGAGAGCCATGCCATCTTCACCGAAGGCGGCAAACGCACCTGCTCGCTGGAACTCGAGGAAACCTTGCAAGGCGAACTCTATTCTCTGCCAGACAGAAGCTACGACGACAACAACCTCTCCGCTCCCATAGCCAGTGGATCGAATGCGCTTGATGGCCTGCTGTTTGCCCCCTGTTCTATCCGCAGCCTCAGCGCCGTCGCCTATGGCCAGACCGATCGCCTGTCGATCCGGGCAGCAGACGTCATGCTCAAGGAACGCCGCCGCCTCGTTCTGGCCGTCAGGGAAAGCCCGCTCCATGCAGGCCACTTACAGTCGATGCTCAATGTCACCCAGATGGGCGGGATCATCGCACCACCTGTCCCGGCCTACTATCTCCAGCCGTCGAGCATCGAGGAAATGACAAGACAAAGCGCCGCGCGACTGCTGACCCTGCTGGGGCTTGATCTAGGCGATCTGATGCACCGCTGGGAAGGGTAAGCCCCGGTGCCCTGCAAACGCTCGGGTTAAAGGCAACAGAGACCAAAAAGACCTGACAGCTTGCAAGCAATCGCGTATGGTGCAACCGCTATCGAGCCCAAACGAGAGATGAACATGTTGCTTCTAAGAGCTTTCAGCGCCACGCTGGCCGGATTTTGGCGGCTGACCATCGGTATCATCCTTGGAACGATGCTCTATATCTATTGCTTCCTTTATGAGGAAAAGCTCTACACCCAGATCCATCTCGCCACGCGCAACGCCGTCGATTGGCTCGAACAGCTGCCCTACATCATGGACTATGCCAAGTGGTATGAGCTCCTGAAGATCGACGACAAGCTCGCTTTTGCCCTTTATGTCCTCTTTGCGCGCCTCGTCTGGATGTTCTTCGAGAGCATTATCACCTTCCTTTATCGCAAGGCTCGCTGACCGCAGCACCCTTGATGAACCGCCCGCCCGTTCCAAAACCAGTCATGGGCGCACCCGCCCTCCTGCGTCAGTGCGCTTTCTTTTAAATAGACGCTACCCTCCCCTCACACCAAACAGCCGGCAACCAAACCTCACGGGCCTCAACCGTAGCTGCCTCTCACACCCTCTGATTTTCATTTCATCAGCAATGAAACTATACTATTTCAATGCTAATGAAATAATACTCAAGCGACATTGCGTCACTCCGTTTGAAATCGTCAAAGTTCACCTTGCGAAAAAACGCAACCCGCAGTAAAAGGTCCTCGGTCGGCAGTTCACCGAGGCGTCACTGCTTCTCATGAAGAGCTAAACCTGCCAAACACGTTCGACAGACACTTATCCAGTGCCCCGTCGCAAGAGTGACCACGACAGAAGATCATCGGCACGCAGTCGAGGATAAGTCATGTCCAGACAACAACTCCCTTTGACGATCAGGGACGTCTCAGCCTTCGCGCGCAGTCTTTCCAAGGAACTGAGCAAAGCAGACGACCAGCCAGGTCATCTGGAGTGGCTCAACATGCTCGCCAGAGCATCGGGCTACAAGAATTACCAGCATCTGAAAGCCGACCAGAAAGCAGCAGAGCGGCTGAACCACAACGCCGCCGACAGTCAGCCGGTCGATCACAAGCTCATTGAGCAGGCAAGTCGCCACGTCAACCTCGAAGGACAACTCTTGCGCTGGCCCTCAAAAGCCAGCCATCGCACGCTTTGCCTCTGGCTCATCTGGTCTCACCTTCCGCCAAAGACCGACATGAACGAACGCGACGTCAATGAGCGCCTTCGCGCGATGTGCCTGTTCGAGGACCACGTCAGCGTGCGTCGGGCACTGGTCGATTTTTCTTTTGTGGATCGATCAAGCGATGGCTCGCGCTATCGACGCCGGGAACGGCCGCCTGCCGCGCCAGAAGCTGCCTTCATTCGTCACATCGGATCCCGCACCAGCTGATCCGAACCTGACCCATCACTCCTTTTACCGTGCCCGATTGCCCGGCGCTCGCACGCGCCCGTTCGGCACGCCATCTTTGCGCCTCACGACATGGAGGCACATGAGGATTTCATCATGTTCACCTACCCAAAGACACATCTGACCGAAACAAGACGTGGCCCCGTTGAACTCTCCCGCTTCGGAAGTCGATCCGGCCCCGCTATTCTTAGCCTCCACGGCGGAATGGGCGGGTGCGATCAGGGCAGCCTGCTCGCCATGTCCGCATTCGCGGATTGGCAGAACCTCGACATCATCGCCCCGGCCCGGCCCGGCTATCTGTCGACGCCCATCAAGGGCAGGCAATCGCTCGAACAGCAGGCAGACCTCTTTGCTGCTCTGCTCGACAGTGAGGCCATTGAATCCGCGACACTTATTGCAATCTCGGCAGGCGGCCCCTCGGCCATCACCTTTGCCGCCCGCCATCCGGACCGATGCAAGAGACTCATCCTGATCTCGGCCTGCAGCGGACATCTTCCGACCAAACGACAGATCTTTGTCGCCCTCGCGATCATGAAGCTCGCGGCCCGATCAGACAAACTGGTGTCATGGATGAAAAGGAAAGTTGAACAGGACCCGTGGAGGGCAGCAAGCCGATCCATCCCAGATCCCGACCTTATCGAACAGACACTCACCCACCCTGAAGCCGGGCCATATATGCAGGCCCTGCAAACCAGCATCTATGACCGGATGGCAGAACGCCTCCCCGGAACGATCTGCGACACTCGAGCCTTTGCAGGCCCAATGCCCTTGTCCTTCGACAGGATCAAAGCACCAACGCTGATCATCCATGGCGACAAGGACCGCATCGTACCGTTCGATCACGCACAAAATGCCAGCGAGGCGATCAAGACTTCACGTCTCCATCGCATTCCCGGCGCTGATCACGTGGCCCTCTTCACCCACATGGATGAAATCCGGCAAGCAACAGCCAGCTTCATGACGAACGAGGAACAATAAGCCACGCATATAACAACAAAAAAAGCCGGTGTGCGTGGTGCACACCGGCTTCAAATTGTTCACTGACCCTAAAGGATCAGTCATCCATCAGGCAATCAGCCTTTGAGGATGGAGCGGCCAGCGAATTTCGCCATCGGGCCAAGCTCTTCTTCGATGCGGATCAGCTGGTTGTATTTTGCCAGACGGTCGGAACGGGACAGCGAACCGGTTTTGATCTGGCCGCAGTTGGTGGCAACTGCGAGGTCAGCGATGGTTGCATCTTCGGTTTCACCGGAACGGTGAGACATCACAGCGGTGTAACCGGCTTTGTGAGCCATTTCGACAGCTTCCAGAGTCTCGGTCAGGGAACCGATCTGGTTCACTTTAACGAGGATGGAGTTGCCAACGCCCATTTTGATGCCGTCTTTGAGGCGAGCGGTGTTGGTTACGAACAGGTCGTCGCCAACCAGCTGGCATTTGTCGCCGATTTTCTCGGTGAGCAGTTTCCAGCCGTCCCAATCGTCTTCGGACATGCCGTCTTCGATGGAGATGATCGGATAGTTTGCAACCAGATCAGCGAGGTAGTCAGCCATGCCAGCAGCATCGAGGACTTTGCCTTCACCTTTGAGGTTGTATTTGCCGTCTTTGTAGAATTCGGAAGAGGCACAGTCGAGAGCGAGATAGATGTCTTCGCCCGGCTTGTAGCCAGCAGCCTTGATGGACTCCATGATGAAGTCGAGAGCGGCTTTGGTGGATTCAAGGTTCGGTGCGAAACCGCCTTCGTCACCAACAGCGGTGTTGTGACCGGCTTTCTGCAGACCTTTTTTCAGGGCATGGAAGACTTCAGCACCCATGCGGACGGCTTCAGCAATGCTGCTTGCGCCAACCGGCATGATCATGAATTCCTGAACGTCGATCGGGTTGTCAGCATGCTCACCACCGTTGATGATGTTCATCATCGGAACCGGCAGAACGCAGGCGTTGGCACCGCCAACATAGCGATAGAGCGGCAGGCCAGCTGCGTTTGCAGCGGCTTTGGCAACAGCCATGGAGGTGCCCAGGATGGCGTTTGCGCCGATACGGCCTTTGTTTTCGGTGCCATCCAGTTCAATCATGACCTGGTCGAGCTGGATCTGGTTTTCAGCGTCGAGGCCAACCAGAGCATCAAAGATTTCGTCATTGACGGCTTCGACGGCTTTGGTGACACCCTTGCCGAGATAGCGATCTTCGCCATCGCGCAGCTCGTGTGCTTCATGCACACCGGTGGAAGCGCCCGACGGAACGGCAGCACGGCCAAAGGAGCCGTCTTCCAGAACGACGTCGACTTCAACGGTTGGGTTGCCACGGCTGTCGAGAATCTCGCGACCAACGATGTCGATAATTGCGGTCATGTTCGTACCTCAATTTGGATGGGTGGAATAAATTCTGATGCCTGCTATCTAACTAATTACGAGCCAGAATCATAGGGCAGAAGACACTTTTTAAGCTCAAATGGAGCCTAAGGAACCATTTTGTCAGTCCGATTACAGCCTTTCTGGGGCCACAACATTGATCTGTGTAAAATTAGGCTTTAGTCGTAAGGCATAACCCACAATGGCTGCCATGCGCCAAGTGCATGCCGAACAGCTGAATTGGATAAATCCGACACAATCCCGCATGGTTACTTTTCTGACGAATCAGAAAGCATAGTGAAACAGCAGCAGCGGCTCTTCAGATGGAGCCTCCGGATAGTCCCCTGCCGGAACAAATACCAGTTTTTCCAAAAGGCCAATCGAAGCAATATTGCGCGCTCTGACGATGCCGAAGATCTTTGCCAACCCGAGCTCCCGGCGCGCATGGAACATCACGGCCCGCGCAGCTTCCTCGCCATAGCCCCGCCCCCAATAGGCTGGTAAATAGGCATAACCGAGATCGGGTGCGTCCAGTTCCTCCCGCTTGACCAGCCCGCAAAGCCCAATCACAGCGCCGGCTTGCGGCCCATTGCTCTCGGTCTGGGCGCATTCGACAACATAGAGTCCATAGCCATGCTCAAGATAGAAGCGCTGCAGGATCGTGACGCAATAGTCCTTCGCCTCTTCAAGAGTTCTCACCTCTCTGTCACCGATCGCATCAAGATAGGAAGGATCATTGAGCAGACGCAACAGAACCCCGGCATCACAAACCTTGATGCGGCGTAGAATCAATCTGTTGGTCCGGGCGATGATCATTGACCCACCTTTCAAAAGCTGCTTCAAACGTGACACTATAGGCCCAAAGTGCCCTGCAGGGACAATCAAGTGATTGCCTTGTTACCAATTGCGCAAAACCGGTGAGAGGATATCTCATGGCGACTTTGATCATCACCAACGGCACATCTGCTGCAGGCCTCCTGAGAGAGGCGGACATCGGCGACAAGGTCCTGCCATGGAACGACGTGCTCCACGAAGGCCCGGTTCCTGATGCCGATGATACGCTGTTTGCAGCCATCCGCGCAAAAACCCTTGCCGACGGCTATGTTCACACAGAATCATCCGTGCTGCGCGACTTCAAGCATCGCCTCGCGATGCTGCGGGCGCATCAGGAGTTCGACCGCATTGACCTGTGGTTCGAGCATGATCTCTATGACCAGCTGCAGATCCTACAGATCCTCGACATGCTCTCCCGTTTCGGGCGCATCAACAATGTCTTCATCACGCAGGCTCCGACCTATCTGGGTATGCAGAAGCCGGAGACCATTGGTCGCTTTGAGGAACTGACCCTGCCGGTGCTCGATCGCATGTTCGCCTTTGCCTCCAAAGCCTGGCACGCCTATACCTCCGGTAGCCCCGAAGACATCGACACTCTGCGCAAGGAACCGATCCCTGGCTTTCCCTTCATGGGGTTGGCCTTATTGCGTGCGCTGCAGGAGCTGCCCGGCCCCGATGGCCTGTCCCGAACAGAACGACAAATTCTCTATAGCCTCAATCGCGGCGTTGCCCGCCCGGGCATGCTGTTTGCTCAGGTCCAGAATATGGAGGAAGCGATCTTCCTTGGCGACGTCAGCTTCTTCAAGATTCTGTCGAACCTGCAATTCTGCCACCGGCCTGTGCTGATGGGACTGCCGCAAGAGTTCAAGCCGCGCATCCTCGCAGAAGACAGCCAGCGCAAGGAATTCATCACCTCGACGCTGCATCTGACCGAATTCGGCCAAATGGTTCTGAAGGGCAAGGAAGACTTCCTGTCAGAAAACGGTCTACACCGCTGGTGGGGTGGCACCGAACTGACCACCGCCGATCACTGGCGCTGGGAAGATGAGGGTGAACACCTCTCCCGGCATCGGGCAGCCTGAAGCCACGCAGCTTCTGACATGAAAAAAGGGCCACCCGTTAAAGGTGAGCCCTTTTTCTTTGACTGAAAGCGCAGACAATGGCGTCTATTGTCAGCCGCGCGTCACGAAGACCAGACTGATCAGAGAAGTCGCCGTTAATGCCAGTGCTGGAATGATGATCGCGCCGTAGCCCCATGTGGCAATGGCAAATCCCCAGACAACCAGCAACAGGATTGCTGCCGCGAAAAGGATCCAGCTCAGTCTGGTTTCGGAAGAGCTCACTTCGGTCATGTCTACCCTCGTTCTTATACCTACGGTTTTTTCCTGATTTTGAGGGCAGATATAGGGTTTTTACGGATCAAATCTACCAAAAACTGGAACCTGAGCCATTGTGTCGCAGCCAGCTGTTCATAGCGGCGAGGTGCACAAGATCACGTTCGGCACGCAAGGATGGCGGAAAAAGAGAAATACAGATCATTCCGGTGATGAGCAGGTGGGACATTTGGCCAATCGGCCCAATGTCCCACTTTCATCCAAAGGCAGTCCCCTTACCAAAGGACGCTCAATTGGATCACGGTTGATATGACAGCTCAGTCGAATGATATCCGACAAGCGACGGGCAGGCCCCACAGTCAAAAGTGAACAAACCCGTCACATATCACCATCGTGATCACCCCATCAGTTTAACGAGGGGCGAGACAAATGTGGAGACTTTTTTGGACAAAAAGAAGCAAAAAGATGGCCTTTTGGCGCCATATCGCCAACTGCTGGACGAACTCGCCACTGACCGCCCTCATATCGTGTAAAACTGAGGGCGATCAATGCATTATCTCAGTCGTCTGACCGATCAGGACTTGGCGATCTTGTCAAACTGCTGCAGCTGCGAGAGCAACTGCTCCAGCTCGCTGAGCGGAACCATGTTCGGACCATCGCAAGGGGCATTGTCTGGATCTTCGTGGGTTTCGATGAACACGCCAGCAACACCAACAGCCACGGCAGCACGAGCCAGAACCGCCACGAATTCCCGTTGACCACCGGAGCTTTCGCCCTGCCCGCCCGGCTGCTGTACGGAATGGGTGGCATCAAAGATCACCGGAGCCCCGGTCTGTGCCATGATCGGAAGACCGCGCATGTCAGAGACCAGTGTGTTGTAACCGAAGGAAGCCCCACGCTCGGTCAGCATGACATTGCTGTTCCCGCTGCCGACAATCTTGGCAGCCACGTTGCGCATGTCCCAAGGTGCCAGAAACTGCCCCTTCTTCACGTTGATCACGGCACCGGTCTCGGCAGCAGCGATCAGAAGGTCGGTCTGACGGCACAGAAACGCTGGGATCTGAAGGATATCAACGACTTTTGCCACTTCGGCGCACTGCCCGGCATCATGGATGTCGGTCACGATGGGAAGACCGAATGTTTCCTTGATTTCGGCAAAGATCGGCAGGGCCTTCTCGAGCCCAATCCCGCGTTCAGCCGACAGGCTCGTCCGGTTTGCCTTGTCAAAGGACGACTTGTAGACGATCCCGATACCGAGCTTGTTCGAGATCTCCTTGAGTGCAGACGCCGTTTCCAGCGCATGTTCGCGGCTTTGCATCTGGCAGGGTCCCGCCATGATCGACAGGGGGAGATGATTACCGAAGGTGACAGAACCGGCGGAAACAACGCGGTTGGGTGCAGTCATGATGGGTCTCTTCAGGTTTGGATCCGTTCAGGAGGCCTTCAGCAGCAGAGCGCAGCCAAAAGCATCTTTTGCATTCACAACGAGATAGTCACTCTGCGGGACAAAAGCGATGTTGGTCTTTGACAGGGCCTCTTTGGCTCGGTCCAGATCAACGCGGATGCAGAGCGCTGCGATACCGCCTTCATCGGGAATATCGGATGGCAAGTCAAGACCGTAAAATGCTTTCAACGCCGCAGGGGTCAGAACTTCCAGCTGCGCGTTGGCCGCTTCCATCTCGACCCCGGCGCTCGTTGAGCGCATCACGCGCTGTCCGCTGAAGCCGCCAAGGAATTCGTGATGATCGGACGGGTTGCTCGATACGAACACCACTGCGTCCAGCTGAGAGGCACCATTTGCGTGGGTCTGATAAGCTTCCTGCCAGAAATAGGACGGATTGTGCAGTTGATCGCAGACGAAGAAGCCGGTCTTTGCCATCAGCGGATGGCGTAAGTAGCCATTCGAGAAAGACAGTTTCACCTTCGAGCCATCAGGCAAGGTGGCCTCGCGCCCGAAATCGAATTTCGGATAGGTCGCAAGCCCGAGAGATTTGAAATCCTCAAGGTCCGTTTCCACGTCCCGAGACCGCAACACCAGCATCGACGCGCCTTCGCGGAGCTTCAGGAAATCCCGGTTGAACCCGGCAAACGAAAACATCTCCTCGTTCGTTTCCGTGATCTTGCTTTCATTGTCGACAGCCAGCAGTTCGAGAAAGCAATCCTCAAGCTGGATGAGGGAATTCTTGGTTCCAAAGGGATGATAGGCCGTCGGAGTGAGCGTGAAGCCCAGGGACGAATAGAAATCGCGGGCCGCATCCAGATCCTGAACGGCCAACACGATGTGATCAACTCCACGCATTTTGGTCCTCGCTCCCGCAAACCGACGCTTCAGTCAGCCTTTCGGTCCTGCACCAAAGGCAGGCAACATACAAACACATTGACTTGGAAAAGAAAGGCTGCGCAACCGGATGGCCGCGCAGCCAGAAAAGAGGGTCAGGATCAGACGAGCCTGCTCTGCTCCACTGCCGCTCCAATGAAGGAGGCAAACAGCGGATGCGGCGCGAAGGGCCGTGATTTGAGTTCCGGGTGATACTGCACCGCGATGAACCATGGATGGTCAAGAATTTCCACGGTTTCCGGCAGCACGCCATCAGGCGAAAGCCCCGCGAAATTGAGGCCACAGGACTCAAGCTGTTCCTTGTAGTCGATGTTGACCTCATAGCGGTGACGGTGACGCTCGTGAATGACTGTCTCGCCATAGATCTCGGCAATCTTGGATCCGGGCGTCAGATGCGCTTCATAGGAGCCAAGGCGCATTGTCCCGCCCAGATCTCCGTCTTCCTGACGCACTTCTCTAGCGTTGCCCTTGCTCCATTCGGTCATCAGGCCAACCACATTGCGGCCCTGATGGCTGAATTCGGAGGACGTCGCATCGCTCATGCCCGCAAGGTTGCGTGCCGCTTCGATGACCGCCATCTGCATGCCGAAACAGATCCCGAAATAGGGGATCTTGTTCTCGCGAGCATATTTGACCGCAGCAATCTTGCCCTCGGAGCCACGTTCGCCAAAGCCACCGGGCACCAGAATGCCGTGAACACCTTCAAGCCGCGTGGTCGGGTCGTTGCCTCCCTCGAACAGATCGCTCTCAATCCAGTCGAGATTGACTTTGACCTTGTTGGCGATCCCGCCGTGGGTCAGAGCTTCGATCAGGGATTTATAAGCATCAAGTAGAGAGGTGTATTTACCGACAACCGCGATGGTGACTTCCCCTTCGGGGTTGTTCACGCGATCAAGAATCGTGTGCCAGCGCTCAAAATTGGGTTTGGGAGCCCCATCGATGCCGAAAGCGGCCAGAACTTCTGCGTCGAGACCTTCCGCATGATAGGCAAGCGGCACTTCATAGATGTTGCCCACATCGAGGGCCTGAATGACGGCCTCTGGCCGCACGTTGCAGAAGAGCGACAGCTTGCGACGTTCCGCTTCCGGGATCGGTCGGTCACAGCGCACCATTAGGATGTTGGGCTGGATGCCGATGGACCGCAGTTCTTTCACAGAGTGCTGGGTCGGTTTAGTTTTCAGCTCGCCCGCGCTCGGAATGTAGGGAACAAGGGTCAGATGGATGTAGATCGCTTGTCCGCGAGGCAATTCGTTGCCCAACTGGCGAATGGCCTCGAAGAAAGGCGTTGCCTCGATGTCACCGACCGTGCCGCCGATCTCGCACAAGACGAAATCATAGTCGTCGTTGCCATCAAGAATGAAAGCCTTGATCTCGTCTGTCACATGGGGAATCACCTGAACCGTGCCGCCCAGATAGTCGCCACGTCTCTCTTTGGTGATGATATTCTGATAGATTTGTCCGGTCGTGATATTGTCCTTCTTGTTGGAAGGACGACCGGTAAATCTCTCATAATGCCCCAGATCCAGGTCCGTTTCCGCACCATCATCGGTCACGAAGCATTCCCCATGCTGATAGGGAGACATCGTGCCGGGATCGACATTGAGATAGGGATCGAGTTTGCGCAGTCTAACTGAGTAGCCGCGCGCCTGTAGAGCCGCCCCAAGAGCCGCAGACGCAAGCCCTTTGCCAAGCGAAGACACCACACCGCCAGTGATAAATATATATCGCGCCATGGAACTTTAGATTACTTCCCTTTGCGCCGATTCGCCAAGCAAATCGATCTCTGCCAACAACTAAAGCAGCGAGTGCTGCAAAAAACACACTCATCGCTCATGATTTGTTTTCGCGCGCCTCCCGCTCAGCGTTGGCATCAGCCTACACCGAAACGCAAAAATCCTTCCCGATCAATCTCTTGACGGATCGTACAACAGAAAGGATGCACGTTACGAACCACCTCTATAAGGCCCTCCCCCCTTTGGTGGGCCAGACGTGTTCGGGATCGTAACATATGAAACCGGCCCTTGCACATCTCGCAAGGACCGGTTTGAAACTTCTGGATCAAAGCAACCTTAACACCGGATGGTGAGGAGCTTACTGTGAGGTCGGGACCTGCGGTCCAGTCGGCTCTGGTGTCGGCGTCTCGGTCGAAGCAGGTGCGCTCGGGCTGAGCTGCTGCAGCTCGTCAAGAATACCGCCACTGTTCTGATCCACGCCGGGCTGGGTCTGGACCGGAACATTGTCAAGCACGTCGGAGGGCTTGCTCTTCATGCCAGCAAGGATGCTGAGGCCCATCGATGTGATAAAGAAGCCGGCTGCGAGAATCGCGGTTGTGCGAGTCAGCAGGTTTGCTGCGCTGCGACCGGTCAGAAAACCGCCGCCGCCGCCACCGCCGCCAATACCGAGAGCGCCGCCTTCAGAACGTTGCAGCAGCACTACGACCACCAACGCGGCAACAATCAGCAGATGAATGACAATTACAACTGATTCCATTGTCCAACCGTCTCATAAACATTCATCGGGCCAGCAAAATCCTGCGGCCCGACGCAAAAGGTTCACATTTCTTGGCCCGTCTTTACAACAAGACCTTGCGCAATTCCAGTGCCAAGCGGCATTTTTTCCGGTGCTATGGGCTCATTTGGTTATCGCCCACAACAGAAACAAGCCCCAAGGGCGGGAATCCCGCACACTCGGGGCCTGAAAACACATCCTAAAAAAAATTCAGGATCGCTCGCCAGACTTATTTATAGGCAGCGATGATGCCGAGGAAGTCGGCAGCCTTGAGGCTCGCACCGCCAACCAGAGCGCCGTCGACGTTGGCAACACCCATCAGTTCCACAGCGTTGCCCGGTTTCACAGACCCACCATAGAGCAGACGCATATTGGCGCCTTCGTCACCAAAGGCCTTGACCAGCTCGGCACGCATGAAGGCATGCACTTCAGCAACGTCATCAGCGGTTGGCGTCAGGCCGGTGCCGATTGCCCAGACGGGCTCATAGGCAATGACGGTGTTGGCTGCGGTTGCGCCTTCCGGCACGGAGCCTTCGAGCTGGGTGCCAACGACTTCAAGGGTTTCACCGGATTTACGTTCGGCTTCGGTTTCGCCAACGCAGATGATGGCAACAAGGCCCTGCGCCCAGGTAGCTTTTGCCTTGTCGGCAACGATGCCATTGGTTTCGCCATGGTCGGCGCGACGTTCGGAGTGGCCGACGATGATGGCGCTGGCGCCTGCATCCTTGAACATTTCAGCAGACAGGTCACCGGTGTGAGCGCCAGAGACGTTCATGTGGCAATCCTGCGCACCGATGGTAACGGCGCTGCCTGCGGTCTTTTCGGCAAAGGAAGCGACCAGAGTGGCCGGCGGGCAAATCATGGTCTCAACCTTGTCAGCAAGATCGAAACCGGCGACCAACGCTTCGAGTTCAGCGACAGAGGCCTTGAGGCCATTCATTTTCCAGTTACCGGCGACGAGAGGTTTGATGCTCATGAATCTGCTCCTTTAAAAGCACAATTTGAAAATTGGTCCAGCCCGACAGACATGCGAAACAAGCAAATTTTGAAAAACTCGTTTCGCTTCTGGCCGCACATATACGACGAAAGCCTAAAAAGGCAAAGACCATCTTGGCGATATTTTGCACAGGACTTGGGTCAAGCCAGCAACATTTCCTGTCGATTTACACAAGCCATTTGGGCATATGCATACCGTAACAGCAGGCAGCGACCCCTTGGGCCGGATCTTTTATGCGAATAAATGAATGACCAACCCCATTTGTGCCACCTTTTCTGCCCTGTTTGGGTTGCAGCTTGGGATCGAGCTTTCTATGATCCGCCAAACATTGAAAGAAGGCAAAAGAAGCCGCCCGTTCGCCCGATCAGGCACCTCGAAAAGGGGATAGAGGCAGGCGGCCTCATTGCGTCAGAAAAGGACATGCCATCCCATGATGGAAACAATGCGTTCGTTGGCCTCGGGATTTGTTGCCAAAATCCTGATGGGTCTGTTGGTCTTGAGCTTTGCCGTCTGGGGCATCGCCGACATCTTTTCCAATTTTGGCCGTGGCGCCATTGCCACCGTCGGGAAAACGGAAATTGATGCCCGCGACTATCAGAGCCAGCTCGTGCTTGAGGTCAATTCCCTGTCCAATCAGTTGGGACGCCGCCTCACCACTGCGCAAACCTCTGCCTTTGGCCTGCCCACTCAGGTTCTCGGCCGCATGATCAGCGAGGCCACCCTCAACGACATGGCCAGAGACTTCAACATGGGCCTGTCGTCCGAAGAGCTTGCCAAGGTCATTGCAACAGAACCGGCCTTCCAGTTCTCGGGGCGCTTCGACCGCAATCAGATGAACCTGATGCTCCGCAACGCAGGCACCACCGAAGACCGCTATGTGATCAGCCGCGAGGCGCTTGAAACCCGCCGCCAGCTCGCAGCCGCGCTGACGGGCAAGACGACGGTGCCGCAGGCCGCCCTCAAGGTCTTCAACGATTTCACCTACGAGAAGCGCGACATCGACTATATTTCTCTTGATGAGAGCGCTCTGGGCGAAATCGAAGAGCCGTCCGACGAAGCACTTCAGACCTATTTCGAAGCCAACAAGATCAACTTCCGCGCCCCCGAATATCGCTCCTTTGCGTTGCTGAAGCTCGAGCCGGGCGACATCATGGATGTCTCTGCCGTTACCGACGAAGACGCCCAGACCTATTATGAGACGGCCTCAAGCCGGTTTGTGCAGCCCGAAAAGCGTCAGATGCAGCAGATCCTCTTTGGCAGCGAAGAAGAAGCCAAGGCTGCTTCCGAGAAGATCAAGGCCGGCACGAGCTTTGACGACATCGTCGCCGAGCGCAACCTGACCATCGAAGACGTCGACTTCGGCTTGATGACCAAGAGTGAAATCACCGACCCGGCAGCAGCAGACGCCATCTTCTCTCTTGAAGAAGGTGCCGTTTCAGACGTCGTGCAGGGCCGTTTCGGTTATCTTTTGCTGCGCACAGCCAAGATCGAACCCTCTCAGGCTTCGCCCTTCGAGGAAATCAAGGATCAGCTCAAGGCCGAGATTGCAGCCGAACGGGCCAGCGGTGATGTGCTCGAAATGTTCGACAAGGTCGAAGACGAACGCGCTGGCGGCGCAACGCTGAAAGAGGTCTCAGAGAAATTCAATCTGCCTCTGCGCGAAGTCACAGCGATTTCCAAGGCGGGAGACCTGCAGGATGGTCAGAAGCTGACGGACCTTCCGGCACAGGAAGCCCTGCTCACCGCCGTCTTTGACAACGAGATCGACTATGAGGCCGACCCAGTCGACATCGACAACTCCGGCTTTGCATGGTTCAACGTCACGGACATCATTCCCGACCGCGATCGTACCCTTGATGAAGTGCGCGAGGACGTCGTGGCCGCATGGAAGGCCGAAGAACGCCGGACCCGCAATGCCGCGCTCGCCGAAGAAATACTCGCCGAACTCAAGGCAGGCAAAAGCATCGACGACATCGCCCGCGAACGTGAACTGACAAAACAGACCGCAACCGAGATCACCCGCCGCGGCGGAGCCGATCTGCCGAACCCGGTTGTTGAAAAGGTCTTCGAAGGCCCGGTCGATCACAAGGCCACCGCAGTCAGCGGCACAACCCAATATGTGCTGGAAGTGGTCAACGTGGCGGAACCGGACTTCAGCCCCGATGCACTGCAGCTCGAAAATGTGCGCAAGACACTTGATACCAACATCGGTACCGACCTGCTTGCCCAGTTGAGCGCTGCCAAGCTGCGTGAGCTTGAATATACGATCAACGAGCCGCTGCTGCAGCAGATCGTCAACGGCTCCAACTAACGAACGGCCTCGCCGATCCACAAACGACATCCAGCGCGCCCGCAACGAGAAACCCTCGCGCGGGCGTGCTGAAATAGTAACAAGACTTGCCTTCAGCCGGAGCGCCCAGCGAGAAGCAGACAAATCTGCCCGCCCCGTTACCGGATCCAGCAATCACTGCCCCTTACAGGAGAATTCCAGATGGATGATATGAAGCCATTTCTGGCCAAGGTCGCCGAAGGCCTGACCCTAACCCAGGACGAAGCTGCTGATGCTTTCGACATCATTCTGGAAGGCAAGGCCTCCCCGGCCCAGATGGCGGCCCTGCTGATGGCTCTGCGCCTGCGCGGCGAAACCATCGAAGAAATCACCGGTGCCGTCATCAAGATGCGTGAGAAGATGACAGGCGTCGATGCCCCGGCCGGTGTCGTCGACATTGTTGGCACAGGCGGCACGGGCACCAAGAAATACAACATTTCCACCTGTTCCGCGATGATCATGGCCGCTGGCGGCGTGCTGGTCGCCAAGCACGGCAACCGCGCCGTTTCATCACGCTCCGGGGCCAGTGATGTTCTCTCCAGCCTCGGTGTCAATCTTGACCAGTCGCCAGAGGGCGTCATCCGCTGCATCAACGAAGCCGGGATCGGCTTCCTCTTTGCCCCGAACCACCACAAGGCCATGCGCTTTGTCGGCCCGACCCGTGGCGAAATGGGCATCCGCACCCTGTTCAACCTGATAGGCCCCCTCTCCAACCCGGCCCACGCCAAGCGGCAATTGCTCGGTGTCTATGATCCCAAATGGCTCGAACCCTTCGCGTTGACGCTGAAAAAACTCGAGTCGGACATGATCTGGGTGGTCTATGGCGCTGGCGGTCTTGATGAGATTTCCACCCTTGGCGAAACCAAGGTTGCCGAACTGAAGGACGGCGTAATTCGCGAATTCACCCTTGTCCCGGAAGACTATGGCCTCAAGCGCGTCACCATCGAAGATGTGCGCGGCGGTACCGGCGACGAGAATGCCAAATCGATGATCGCGCTGCTGGAAGGCGAAAAGGGCCCCTACCGCGATATCGTCCTGATGAATGCGGGCGCAGGCCTCCTGATCGGCGACAAGGTCAAGACCTATGCCGAGGGTATTGAGCTCGCCGCTGAGCTGATCGATTCTGGCAAGGCCCTTGCAAGCCTGAAAAAGCTGATCGAAGTCTCAAACCGCCCGGCTTGATCCACCCAACCGGATCGCCCAGCGGATCGCAACAGAGGAAATGCCCAGATGGCTGACATCCTGAAAAAAATCGAAGCCTACAAGCGCGAGGAAATCGCCGCGGCCAAGGCCAAAACCTCCCTTGATGATCTCAAGGCGCAGATCGAGGGTCAGGCACCGGTCCGTGGCTTCCTCAACGCGCTGAAGGCCAAGGTCGAGCATGGCCATTATGCCCTCATCGCCGAGGTCAAGAAGGCAAGCCCCTCCAAGGGACTGATCCGGGCTGACTTCGATCCGCCCAAGCTGGCCAAGGCCTATGAAGATGGCGGCGCGGCCTGCCTGTCCGTCCTCACCGATACGCCGTCCTTTCAGGGCCACCCGGACTTCCTCATCGCTGCTCGCAATGCGGTTTCGCTCCCGGCCCTGCGCAAGGACTTTCTCTATGAACCCTATCAGGTCTATGAGGCACGCGCCTGGGGCGCCGACTGCATCCTGATCATCATGGCAGGCGTCACCGACGATGAAGCCAAGGCTCTGGAAGAAGCTGCCATGGAACTGGGCATGGACGTGCTCATCGAGGTTCACAATGAACCCGAACTCGAACGGGCCCTGAGTCACCTCACCTCGCCGCTGCTTGGCATCAACAACCGAAATCTGAAAACCTTCGAGACCACCCTTGAGACCTCTCTCACGCTGGCCCCGATGGTTCCCGACGACAAGCTCTTGGTCGGGGAAAGCGGATTGTTCACGCCAGAGGATCTGGCCCTGCTTGCCACCAAGGCGAACATCCATTCTTTCCTTATCGGCGAAAGCCTGATGCGGCAGGATGATGTCATGGCCGCAACCCGCGATCTGCTCGCACGCTAAACCGGCCTTGAGGCCAAGTGACCGACCAGAGAAGCAGAAAGGCACCGACCATGAGCGACGCAAAGCTGACCCACATCGACGAGACCGGCGCGGCCAACATGGTCGATGTCTCGGGCAAGACCCCAACCGTGCGCACCGCCATCGCCACGGGAACCATCCGCATGAAGCCCGAAACGCTCGATCTGATTGTGTCGGGATCCGCAGCGAAGGGAGATGTGCTGGCCACCGCCCGCATCGCCGGGATCATGGCCGCCAAGCGAACCCACGAACTGATCCCGCTTTGCCATCCGCTGGCACTCTCCAAGGTCGCCGTGGACATCGAACCGCTCCCCGATCTGCCGGGTTTCAAGGTCACGGCACTCGCCAAGCTCACCGGCCAGACCGGGGTCGAAATGGAAGCCCTAACCGCCGCCTCCGTGGCCTGCCTGACGATCTATGACATGGCAAAGGCGGCCGACAAGGGCATGGTCATTTCGGACATTCGCCTTCTGGAGAAAACCGGAGGCAAATCGGGCCACTGGAAAAGCGAATAGCAAGAGACAAACAGGACGAGGAGACCGGTATGGCGCTGATGACCGTAGAAGAAGCACTGGCGCGGCTGTTGGCCGATGGCGCCCTGATGGCAACGGAAAGCGTACCGCTTGCCACCGCCCTGCACCGCGTACTAGCCGAAGATGTCGCCGCCCGTCGCGATCAGCCCCCGTTCAGAGCCTCCGCCATGGATGGCTATGCGGTAAGGTCTGAAAATCTCAAAGAGGTCCCCATGCGCCTGCAAGTGATCGGCGAGGCTCCGGCAGGTCTCAGCTTTCCCGATCCGGTCGGAAAATGGGAAGCCGTCCGCATCTTCACCGGCGCACCGGTCCCGGAAGGGGCCGACACGATCCTCATTCAGGAAAATACCGAGCGAGACGGAGCCTTTGTCACCGCGCTTGAGACAGTCGGCCCCAACAAGCACATCCGCGAGATCGGATCCGACTTCAAGAAAGGCGATATTCTGCTGACCAAAGGCACACGAATGGGCCCTGCCGCGGTGGCGCTCGCAGCCAGCATGAACCAGCCGGAACTCACCTGCTACAGGCGCCCCAAGGTCGCGCTGCTGGCAACTGGCGACGAGCTTGTCCATCCGGGCGAAACACCGACGCCCGATCAGATCATCGCCTCCAACAGCTACGGGGTCTCAGGCCTTGCCGCAGAGGCGGGAGCGGACGTGATCAGTCTCGGCATCGCCCCCGATGACAAGGACGCCATCGCCGCCAAGGTCAGGGAAGCGCAGAGCCTCGGGGTCGACATTCTCGTCACCAGTGGCGGAGTTTCCGTTGGTGATCACGATCACGTGCAGGACGTGCTGAAAGAGGCAGGCATGGAGCTGAACTTCTGGCGCATCGCGATGAAACCAGGCAAGCCTCTGATGGCGGGCTCCTTGGGAGACATGCAGGTGATCGGTCTTCCCGGCAATCCGGTCTCGGCGATGACGGCTGCACTGCTCTTTCTCGTACCGCTCATCAAGAAACGCATGGGCCTTGAGGGATCGCACAATCTCGAACCGGCTCGCCTTGGCGCAGCACTTGAAGAGAACGGACCAAGGCAGGCCTATCTCAGGGCAACACTCGGCATCGATGAAGACGGCCGGACGATTGCAACACCAATGACGGCTCAGGACAGCGCCATGCTCAGCGGCCTTGCCCGCGCCGAATGTCTGATTGTCCATGCCCCTCATGCGGCGGCCATCGAAGCAGGCACTCCCTGCAAGATCATTCGCCTCTGACGCGCCTTTCATCGGAATAACAAAAAAGGGCTGCCCGATCAGGCAGCCCTTTTCATTTTGACTATTCGGATCGATCAATCCACGAAGGCACGTTCAACCACAAAGGTCGCCGGACGGGCGTTGGAGCCTTCGACAAGACCAAAGTCCTCAAGCACCTTCTTGGTGTCATTGAGCATGGCCATGGAGCCACAGATCATGCCACGATCCTCTTCAGGGTTGATCGGCGGCACGCCAAGGTCTTCGAACAGCTTGCCCGTCGTCATCAGGTCGGTGATGCGACCCATGCGGGGAAAATCCTCGCGGGTGACCGACGTGTAGTGGATCAGCTTCTCGGCAGCAAACTCGCCGATCAACGGATCGGTCTTGCACAGCTCGAAAAGCTCCTCGCCATATTTCAGCTCGGCAATCTCGCGGCAGGTATGGGTCAGGATGACTTGATCAAATTTCTCGTAGGTTTCCGGATCGCGCATCAGTGACGCAAACGGCGCAATGCCGGTGCCGGTCGAGAACATATAGAGGCGTTTACCGGGCAAGAGCGCATCATTGACCAACGTGCCGGTCGGCTTCTTGCGCATCAAGACCGTGTCACCGACCTTGATCTTCTGCAGATGCTCGGTCAGCGGGCCATCCGGCACCTTGATAGAATAGAATTCGACTTCCTCATCCCAGGACGGGCTGGCAACCGAATAGGCGCGGAACACAGGACGCTCGGCGTTGGGCAAACCGATCATCACGAATTCGCCGGAGCGGAAGCGGAAGCTCGCCGGGCGCGTGATGCGAAACTTGAAGAGACGATCCGTATAGTGCTGCACCTCGGTCACCGTTTCGGCAAACACGTTGGCCGGGATTGGAAACACCGATTTGCTGGCCGCGCTGGCAGTGGCTGTGATCGCCTCACCTTGCTGCATCATTGCATTCTCCTTCAATAACAGGACCGCGCAACGCCTCGGTGAGGCCGTCTTTCCTGCGATCCCAATCTGTGCCGCCGCCATGCCTATCGGCTTTTGGCGCAAGGTGGTGTTGGCATCAAAGCCCCTTCACCGACCAGAAACGGCAACAATTTCGGCCTGTGTATGCGTTTGCGAAAGGGCAAGCCTTGATTTTTGTCACGACCCGATGGTCCGCGTCAAAAATTCACACCGCCTGCATATTTTCGCAACTCGCGAATGAATACCAGAGACAAATGGCCGCAAAAGGCCATTGTAACCGGTTGGTCCTGTCTGTCTGTTAAAAGGCTGTCGAGAAAAGATCAAGCCCCACGGGTGCGACTCTCCCGCTGGTCAGGCACTTCCACCTTGCGCCGCAGCCATGGACGGCTTGCGACACCCCCTGCCCCGTCGCCGGCAACAGGCTGGTAGTAGTGGGTCACTTCAGGCCATTCTCCACGCTCCAGTCCGGCACGCACCTTGTCACTGGAAATCATGAAGGCGTCGACGCCGCAACGCTTGAGAAATGGCATCTGGTCAAGGATATAATGCCCGCTCGCGCGGATTTCGCCGGTAAACTTCAGCCGTTCCCGCAACAGCCGGGCAGACGAGAAGCCGCGCCCATCGGCGAAACTGGGAAAGTTGAGAGAGATGACAGCAATGGACCCAAGGAAGGGCGCAAGAGCTTCCACATCATCTGCCGACCCAACCTGAACACCGAAATCCTCAGGCATCTCACGGCCTGCCTTCAGATACTCGATTGCCTGAGCAAATGGCACGAGAACGAGATTCTGCCCCGAATAGACGGCATCCTCGGCTAACTCGGTCCAGATATCCGCCAGAAAGGCACCATCACGAAAAAGAGTCTTTGTCTGCTTGTTCATTTCGATGTCCCTTGCTCAGATATGAAGACCGCATTCGGATTTGTCAGACCCCTTCCAGCGTCCGGACCGGGCGTCCTGCCCCTCTTCCACCGGACTGGTGCAAGGCGCACAGCCAATCGAGAGATAGCCCCTCGGCACCAGAGGATGCCCCGGTAGGGAATGATCCCTGACATATTCGGCAACATCCTTGGGTCCCCAGCTTGCCAGCGGATTGACCTTCAGCTTGCCATCCTTCAGCTCGAACACCGAAAGCTTGGCCCGGTCTCCGGTCTGATAGCGCTTGCGGCCCGTGATCCAGCCCTTGCGGCTGGCCATGGCCCTGTCGAGAGGCACGGTCTTGCGCAGATCACAGCAAGAATCAGCATTGGAGATCCACAGCGACCCGAACGGATCCTTCTGCTTCAGATCGTCCGCATCGGGGCGAATGGAGTTGAGGTTCGTCAGACCGAAATGCGCCTTGAGCTTGTCCCGATAGGAGAGCGTATCTGCGAAATGCTTGCCGGTGTCGATGAACAGCACCGGATAGTCCGGATTGATCTGAGCAATCATGTTGAGCAACACAACAGAATCGGCCCCGAACGAAGACACCAGAGGCACCTCACCGTTGGGTGCGTTCTGCGCAAGCCACTCAAGCACCTTCTCTGGCCGCTCGCCCTCAAAGGCCGCGTTCAGAGCATCAACGTCGTCTTGCGTCGGAACGGAGAATTCATATCGTTTCAACATATCCATCTCCTCAGGCAGCTTTCTTGCTGCTGGGATAGAGCGCATCCTTGAAGGGCTGCGGCCCGACCCGGCGATAGGCATCGATGAATGTCTCGTCATCGGACTGACGCAGGCCGATATAGGTGTCAATCACCAGCTCAACCGCATCGGTCAGTTCCTCGGCAGGGAAACCACGCCCGAGGATCGCGCCGATGGAGCTGTGTTCATCCGCAGACCCGCCGAGCGTGATCTGGTAGAGTTCCTCGCCCTTCTTATCGACGCCGAGAATGCCGATGTGGCCCACATGGTGATGACCGCAGGCATTGATGCAGCCCGAGATATTGAGGGTCAGCTTGCCGATCTGCTTCTGACGTTCCGGCGCACCAAGGCGGAGAGAAAGATCCTGAGCAATGGGGATCGAGCGGGCATTCGCGAGCGCGCAATAATCAAGCCCCGGACAGACGATCATGTCGGTCACGAGCCCGGCATTGGCCTCGGCCAGTTCGGCTTCAACCAGCGCCTGATAAACCGCGTAGAGATCGCTCTTGGCGACATGCGGCAGGATCAGGTTCTGTTCATGGCTCACCCGGATTTCGTCATAGCCGTAGCGTTCAGCCAGATCGGCCACCAGATGCATCTGGGCATCGGTCGCATCACCCGGCACACCGCCAACGGGCTTCAGCGAGATCGTCACGCAGGCGTGGCTCTTGTCCTTGTGGCCATGGGTATTCTGACCCACCCAGCGGGAGAATCCGGCATCGGACGCACGCAACTGCACGAGCGTCTCCGTACCCTTGGCATCATCCTTCAAATCCGGCAGGGCGAAATAGGCATTGATGCGTTCAATCTCGCTCTGGGGGATATCAAGGAGTGTCGACTTCACATGCGCATATTCCTCAGCGATATCGGCCTGCAATTCCTCAAGCCCTGTCTCATGGACAAGGATCTTGATGCGCGCCTTGTATTTGTTGTCCCGGCGACCATAGCGGTTATAGACGCGCAGCACCGCTTCGAGATAGCTCAGGATATCGGTCTCTGACACGCCCTCGGCCACCAACTTGGCGATCATCGGCGTGCGCCCCTGCCCACCGCCGACATAAACATCAAAGCCGACAGAGCCGTCAGCAAGCTGAACCAGCTGCAGCCCAATGTCATGCACACGAATCGCGGCGCGGTCGTGCTTGGCACCATTGATGGCGATCTTGAACTTGCGCGGCAGGAACGAGAATTCCGGATGAAGGCTCGACCACTGGCGGATAATCTCGGCATAGACGCGAGGATCGGCGATCTCGTCATGAGCCGCTCCGGCAAAGTGATCCGTCGTCACGTTGCGAATGCAGTTGCCCGAGGTTTGGATCGCATGCATCTCCACTTCGGCCAACTCGTCAAGAATGGCTGGCGTGTCGGAGAGGCTCGGCCAGTTATACTGGACATTCTGCCGCGTGGTGAAATGGGCATAGCCGCGATCATATTTCGTCGCGATGTCCGCAAGGCGATGCATCTGCTTGCTGTCGAGCGAGCCATAGGGAATCGCCACACGCAGCATGTAGGCATGAAGCTGCAGATAAAGACCGTTCATCAGCCGCAACGGTTTGAACTCGTCCTCGGTCAACTCTCCGGAGACGCGACGTGCCACCTGACTGCGGAACTGATCCACGCGCTGGCGCACAAAGCTGGCGTCGAATTCATCATAGCGATACATGGCAACGGTCCTTGTCTGAGACTTTGTCTCGGATGCGTGTGTCTCTGGTCTGGCGGGTCAGGATCAATGATTGGCTTCGGGAAAGCGGCGTGACAGGTCGATGGATGCAAAAGGATTGATGGTGGGCCCAGCCGCGCGGATGCGCTCGCGAAGACGGGCGGGACGAAGCCCGGCCTGCTCATCCCGTTCAACGGGAATGACATCAAGACTGACGATGTCCTCTCCCGCACCGGGAAGAGATGCGTCAGCGGCTTCCTTTGTCTCTAGCACCGCAGCCTGCTGGATGTCTTCCACCCAGAGGCCACCATCGGCCAGATAGACAACGATGCCATCGAGCAGGCGATTGCCGGTAACTACAAACATCAGTCTCTCCATCATGGCGCGCGACCTGAGGCGCAGCTCGCAAGATATGGTCGACCGCGCGCGGGACAAAACCCGGCGGGCAAACTTGATCAGCCTCATAGATAGATTTTTTCGCCGCCCTCAACAATTGAGGGGTATAGCAATCGCAAAAGCGATTTACGGGCAAATCGTTTCCTCGAAAACCAGACCAAGGCGGTGCCGCAGAGAAAGATTTTTTTCTAACTTTCGGGGTGGAGAGGAAAGAGATTGCACGAGGACTACCAAAAACCTCAAAAACCGCAGATATCCGCCATTTGCGCTCAAAGAAAATGGCCCGGCACGCAAAAAGGCGCGTCGGGCCATCCATCAGAATGGGATCAGACCAGAATCGGTGGGCCTAATTGAACTGCCCGCCAAAGCCACCACGGGGCCTCAGCACACAGCGTGTCGGAGACACTTGAACCATACCCGGCAACAGGCATTCACAGCGTCCGCCTCTGCGGTAGGTTGTCGCCCGGTCACAGGCTGGTGTCTCTTCGGGCAGATACCTCGGATCCCGTGACGGATACAGCGGCTCGCTGGGCAAGACGCAGCCCTGTCCAGGCACCAGAGCCGCATTGGGATTGTTGCAGGCACAGGCCCGTTGCGATGTCTTGTACATGTAGGGGGTAGCGGCATTCGCAGCGACCATTATAGATGAGTGCCGTCTCCCGGTCACAGCTCGGCCCCTGCTGAGGCGGGCGTGGCTTTGCGGGGCGCTTGGGCACACAACCCTTGCCCTTGACCAGATCTTCACCCGGCCCGCAAGCGCAAGTGCGGCTGTTGACCCGGTTCATGCCCGGATATCGGCAGAAGCAGGAGCGACCTTTCCTCTCGGTGCTGTCCGCATCACAGAAATCCTGCGGCTCTTCGAAGACACACCCCTTCCCGGCAACGAAGCTTGCTCCCCGACGACAGGCGCACCTTCCCGGAGATATCTTGCGCATGCCATCAAAGCGGCAGGCACAGCTGTCTCCGCGCTGAACCGTGGTATCCCAATCGCAGATAGCGTCATTCTCCGGCTCGGCCGGGATCACCCGCGGCTCAGAGGGCTGCTCTCTCTGACTAGATGGCGGTGTCAGCAGAACGGGAGGCTTGGCATTGTCGGGAGAGCTTGTCTCACTCGGCGTCCCGGCCCCGGTAAAGGGCATGGCTGGCAACAGGGTCGAAACGCAGGACGCCGTGTTGGCATCCGCCATCGGAAGGCCGAGCATCCGCAACAATTGGTCATTCATCTCGCCCGTCGCCCTCATGCCCAACTGGGCCTGCAACAAACGCAACCCCCGACGGGTACTCGGGCCCACTAGGCCATCGACACCACCAGACCGGATCCCGGCAGCCTCGAGAGAAAGCTGAGCCACTGTGACCTTCTGCCGGAAAACCGACTTGTGGCCAAGCAGCGCGCAATTGTAGAACCGGTTCTCACGGACCTGAGCCGGAATCCGCAGGCTCATGGTCAGCGACCTCGACTGCCCGGCCTCAAGAGTAAAAGCCTCATGCAGACAAACCAGATAGTTCGAGGATGGCTGCGAACAGCGCCATTCTTTCCCGTCAACCAGCACCATCGCTGTCGGGTGAGGTCGCTGGAACTCGTCCGTAATGACAAGAGGGCCCGAATATTGACTTGCGCCCTTGTTGGTGATCGTCAGCCTGAAATCACAGTTATAGTTCCGCCCGGCCGTATCCCCGCGACAATCGCCGACCTGCTCTTTCTTGATATCAAGCCCGGTCTCGGAAATCAGTCGCGGCTCGGCTGAGCGGGGAATGATGGTCTCGACCTGCGCCTTAGTCGCGGGAGCGACTTGTTCGGGTGCCTTGGTATCGGCGAGCCCCTCACAGCCAAAGACCTCGACATCCCCGATGTGTCCGCTCTCAACGACGCCCGGATAGGCGCCATCATAATCGATAAAGTAGGATTTCCAGGGTGGTCGACTGCTGTCGGGCAGAGCCAGCAAAGGTTGTGCCTGCACCCCGTCGACCTTCAAAGCTCCGCTCTCGCGCAGCTTGTCGGCCAGACTGGCATCATCGCGCAATTGCTCACCGCTCGTCCAAAGCGTTTCGCGACAGCGGTCAGCGACCAATTCTCCCTTGGCATCATACCCCGGGCCGAGCGCCAGACCGCCAGTGCTGTTCTTCTTCTGGGCAGCAAAACCGACCGCATAGGCCACAGGATCTGCCCGCCATCGCCCCTCATCTGTCTTCCTGAAGCGCAGAACATCTGCAAGCCGGGATCTGGCGAGACGCGAGAAGTCATAGGAACCCTGCTGGGCACCGCGTTGCGCGAGGATCAGCGAGCCATCCGGCCCGAACTCGATATCCGAAATCTCCATGCCCCGGCGACTGGCTTCCAGCGTCAGCTCTTGACGAGCATCGAGTTTGAAATTGCCGTCTTCAGGGTCGATGCCGACCGACCAGACAGAAGGCCCTTCTGCGACCGAATAATAGAGACGCCCATCCTCGACCGCCACGGCCCAGACCCGCCGCCCTTCCTTGGCATAGTGCCAGGTCGTCGGATCTTCGACATCGAAGGACGGCACGGTGATATCGAGACGATTGCGGGTGTCGAAATGCACAGGCTTCATGCCGACAACAGTACGGGCAATGGTTCCGTGATCATAGGATTCGAGCACATGACCATCGAGATCAAGCCGGAAAATCATGCCCGTATCCCTGTCCGATACGAACAGCTGGCGACTTTTGCCATCAAAGGCAATGTTGCCGAGAGCCGGACCTGAGTTCGCGACATTGTCGAGCTTGATCGAGGCAAAGCGGCTGATCCGGCCTGTTGCGCCATCCACCTTCCAGATGCTGCCGGGCCCATTGTCGTTGACCGATCCGAACAGGCCATCCATGAATTGGGCGTCGGAACGGCCGGTATAGAGCTTGTCCGGCACCCGGTCGCCATTGCGGTCCCTGCCAACGATGGGCAGCCCATAGGCGGAACTGGCCGCAAGATAGAGATTGGGGCGTTCTGCATCATCAAGTGCCATGCCGAACACCTGTCCGATATCTTTGGCCAGCAGCTTGCGGTAGGGCGTGCGCTTGATCTCCCGTCCATCAAACCCGGCACCGAAGTCATTGATGGAAACGAAGGTGGCCGACGCACCATCAAGATCGATGAACAAATGCGCCACCTGATCGCTCTCCGTCTCCCCTGATATTCCATAGGCGGCAATGCCGGAGAAACCACTGGTGATCAGGGTCGGGCCATGCAACACCGATCCGGGATCATCGACCCGAGATACCGTGCCCTGTGTGCTGACTGATATGGTATTGCCCGCATCAGACCCAGCCCCACTGAACGCGGGATCCGGCTCAGCCCAAAGACCGCCAGAAGATAGTGCGAAGAGTCCCGTTGCTGCCAGTGACAGGCCCGTGACGAGGTGAATACGCCAATTCATAAAACGCCTCTTAGAACATCAAATCCGTCTAGCACCGCATGATCCATACCCAATCACCACAACTCTAATGTTAAATCTTGTCGTAAATGGGTAGCCTGCAAAACTATCTGGTTGTGTCGCGCGATCCGGGGGAATTTTAACCGCCACAAGCTGCAGTCACTTCGATCCATGCTATCGGGGTCAACCACCGCAGCAGATCGAAAAGGCCCCTAAACGGCCGAAAATTCAGCTGGCCCAAGAAATTCTGTGGGTACATGCAATTTACCGATAATTGTGGCAAATAAGCAATACTCTCATAGGTTTCAATATTTCAACTCCACGCCTCCTCCAATGCATTCCGCAAACAACATCAGAAAAGAAAACATTTTACTTTCAATAGCATAGTTCATTCAAATACGTAAAATCAACAGGGTTAACGAGATGCCCGGTCTCCCGCGCCCGAAAATCCAGACGAAACCAAACAGACTTTCAGATTGAACAACGGCTATCCCGAATTTTCATGCCCGCACCCAGAACCGAACAAATGAGCTTCCTAACAAATCGTTTTGATTTCAGTTGGTTAGAACCATTTCCATCTCCCGAACAATCTTCCGCGCGGCTCAAAACCGTGACCGATCATTCTCACCGCAGGGCATTTGACAGGAAAATTCCAATGATATAGTAACCATTTTTGGTTGTATTGAATTATATTACAACCTTTTATAAACGGCAATTGCAACCGCTCCAGTTGAGTTGATTGCAGGCTGTTGGGGAACAAGCCTGACACAGGAGATGTTGACATGAAATCCATATTTGGTTTTGTCGCATTGATGATGATTGCGCAGACTGCGCATTCGTCGGAGCTGACATACACGCCCGTGAACCCCTCGTTCGGGGGCAATCCTCTGAACTCTACTCACCTGCTCAACATTGCAAATGCCCAGAAGACTGCAACGGCAAGCGATGCCAACGACAGCGACTCCAGTTCCGCTTACTCGACATCCGACAGCGAAACGTCGGCTGACCTGTTCGTTCGCCAGCTTGAGGGCCGTTTGCTGTCGGCTCTCGCCAGTCAGGTGACAGAGGCCATTTTCGGGGACGATCCGCAACAGAGCGGCACCATCACTTTTGGCGATACCGAGATCACGTTCGAGCAGGGTAGCGGATCGATTGTATTGACGATCACCGACTTCACCGACGGCACCGTCACCCACATCGAAGTCCCACAGTTGCAAACTAACTAGATCCAGGTTGAAGCCATGTATATTACCAATTCAGATCAGCCTGCGGCGAGGCGCTCTCCCTTGCGCGCCCTCACCTTGTTGACGATCCTGTCCTCTGCCGTTCTGGCAGGTTGCAGCTCGGACCAGATGTTCTACACGGAAGACCCGATCGTCGCCCGTGTCAGCAAGGCGAACCTCAAGCTCAGGGAACTGCCGCCTCCAAGAAGCGCATCCCTGTTGCGGTCTATGAATTCGCCGACCAGACCGGCCAATATCGCGAAGCGGCGTCCTATCAGCAATTGTCACGTGCTGTCACCCAAGGTGGCGCAGCAATCCTGATCAAAGCGCTTCAGGATGCAGGCAATCGCGAATGGTTCGCCGTGATGGAGCGTAACCAGTTGCCGAACCTTCTCAAGGAACGCCAGATCGTCACCGAAATGCGCCGCCTTTACAGGGGTGAGAGTACGGTCAACTCGCGCATCCTGCCTCCCTTGAAGCATGCAGCAATCATCGTCGAGGGCGGCATCGTTGGATATAACCAGAATGTCACCACAGGCGGCATTGGCGCTCGCTACCTTGGTATCGGAGCCGATACCAAATACTCACGCGATGAAATAACAGTCGCTCTTCGCGCCGTCTCCACCAAGACCGGCGAAGTGCTCGCCTCGGTATCCGCCCGCAAGACGGTCGTTTCAGTTGCCCTGCAGAGTGGCGTCTTCCGCTTCATCAAGCTGGACGAACTGCTCGAAGGCGAAGCAGGCATCACCAACAACGAACCGCGGCAGCTCGCGGTCGAAGCGGCGGTTGAGAAAGCCGTCGAGTCTCTGATCATCGAGGGGGCAGAGCTCGATATCTGGCAGTTTGCCAACCCCGCCGCCGGGCAGGACTACATTCGGGAATATCGAAAACAGCAGTTCGATGGCATTGCCCAGCAGGAAATGATGGTCAAGGCACCACCTGAAACACAGACCGCAACGACCATCGCGGCAACAATTCCGCGAATGTTCAGACAAACCGCAAAAAAACAAAGTAATAATGTAAAAGCTATTACTAGAGAACTACCCCCACCATATACAAAGTCAGAAAAACCAGTAGGATAGGAAAAATATCCTCAATACTTTTATAAATATACAGAAGGCTCAATGCGACAAACATTGAGCCTTTTTCATTTTTAGACATGAATGAAATTACTAAAATTTACTATTAAAATATGATTACACGAAATTTGCATAAAATTCTAAGCTTTCTTGTTGACTTCAAAAGTTAACCGGAGGTAAATAGGTTGTAATGTCGTTACTCACATATTCAGGTTGCAATCACAAACCAAAACTGGCTCTGGTGATCTGCTTGAGATGACGACGGCATGAACCAATAGCGCGATCAATGAATTTTCTTTCGGGAGACTTATGATGAAACATTTCCGTTTGGCTCTTCTTGCAGCAACCGCCGGTGTTGCAGTTGCCACCGCAGCAATTGCTGCTGACGAGAACAAAGCTTCTGTCGATCAGACAGGCAACTACAACGCAGCGACCATCGATCAGACCTCGTCCAATGGTCACAACACCGTTTTTGGGTACTCAGGTCAACGACGGGGACGCAACCTCCAACACATTGACGGTCAAACAGATCGGATCTGGTGGCTACAACTCGGTCAACGCCAAACAGAACTCTGAGCTTGGTGGCGGCACGAACACCGCAACGATTACTCAGAAAAATGGCTCCGTTAACCGTGTGACCGGTCTCAATCAAATCACGAACGCCAAGGGCGACAACACCACCACCATCAGTGTGGATGGATCTCGTAACCGGTTTGACACAGTATTCCAGAACAACACTGGCAACAAAGACAACAAAATCACCGCAACAATCGTCGGTTCGCGAAATGGTGCGGACTATGATAGTGGCGTCAAACAGGTCTTCACTCTTGGTGGCAACGCTGCAGCCTCCGGCGCAACAAACGGCAATCTGTCCCAGAACGGCACCAACAACGAAATCAAACTGACGATTACGGGCGATCAGAACCTGTTCGGTATCAACCAGACTGGCAATGCCAACGAACTGAGTGCCATTTCCATCAATGGTGCTGAAAACGAGTTGGGGGTAGTACAGGTTTCTGGCACCTCCAACAGCCTGAAAATCAACGGCATCAATGGTGACGAAAACAACATCGGTGTCATTCAGAACGGCGGTGCCAACGAAGGCGTTATCAAGCTTGGCTCCACCTCCGGCGAAACCAATGGCAACCTGATCTATCTGGAACAGCGCCTCGGTGCGACCGCCAACATCAACATCCAGGATGGTGATGACAACGACATCTCCGTCGTGCAGTTGAACGGCCCTGGCAACGAGGTTGATATTGACCTCTATGCGACTGGTACGGACGGCAGCAGCAACAACTACCTCCGTCTGATGCAGGATGGCTCCGGCAACTACAACAAGGTTGCAATCACTGGCAGCAACAACAACCGCGGCAGCTTCGACAGCTCCGGGCCAGCATGGCAGAACAATGACATTGCCTACAATGTGGCCAGTGCAGCCAGCCTCTCTCCGGGCGATCTGATGCAGTATGGCGACGGCAACGAAGCGCGCTTCTCCGTCACCGGCGACAGCAACCTGTTCGCGATGCTTCAGGAAGGTAACTACAACGACGTGAAAGCAACCATGACGGGCGACTACAACGAGTTGGCAGTTGTTCAGGACGGCAACTACAACGAAGCAACCTTCACCCAGACAGGTAGCTACAACACCGTTGGTGTCGTTCAGACCGGCAACTACAACACGGCAACTGTAACCCAGTAATCATCAGAACCCACTGATGGCATTGTGACAATCGGTCGGGTGGCATCTGTCACCCGGCCATCATCCGTATTCAGCCCCTTTACACCAGTTGCTTTCGCGAGGACGCCATGACCAATTTGAGATCCCCCCTTCTTTCGACAGCATTTCTGTCACTCCTTGCTACGGGTGCGGCCCTTTCCGACGACAACGTGGTCTATATCGGGCAGACCGGTAACACCAACACGGTCATCATCGACCAGCTTGGTAGCGGCAACCTTGTCGGCTCTGACAACAATGCGATCTTTGTCTCGCAGGACGGCAGCAACAACGTGCTTGAAGCGCAGCAGACCGGCTATGACAACGAGGCAGGCGCTGCAAAAACCGCAGGAGCCCTTGGCCTGTTGGGAATCTATCAGAACGGCGACAGAAACATCGCTTCGATCAGCCAGCAGAACAGCAATCCTGCCGGACAGAATTCCATCGGCGCTATTTCGCAGAATTCCGACACCAACCGCGCCATCATTGCGAACTCGATCAACATCACCCAGACCGACGCGTCTGCCAACGGAACCTTGGGAACCGGCAATGGCGCGGGCAATCATGTGATTGGCGAAATCCTGCAGATCAATACCGGTGGCGACGCCAACATTCTCAACATTTCCCAGTTTGATGGCACGACAGGCAGCGGTGACGGCAACCGCGTCCAGACCGTCATTCAGGAAGGCAGCGGCAACCTTGCCACCATTTCTCAGGAAGAACAGGGCAACGAAGTCGCCGAACTTCGCCAATATGGCGCGGACAACGAAGCCACCATCACGCAAGAGGATGGCGTCAACAACTTCGTCAACGTGGTCACTCAGGATGGCGACAACAACCGGTCTCGGCTGACGCTCTCGGGCTCCCGCAATCTTGTCTTCTCCGTCCTGCAATCCAACGCACTGGTCGGCACCATCGGCAACATCGCGACCATCACCCTCAGTGGCGATGACAATGGCGGCGACGGCATGGGCGGCTTGGGTCAGTTCACCCGGTCGATCACCCAGCTGTTGCAGGTTGCGCAGGGCGAAGTCAACCAGTTCGGCGACGAGAATATCCTCAACTTTGTAACCTCCGGCACCTCGTCGATGAACCTTTACGGCTTCGTGCAGGATGGGGACGGCAACGCGCTGAGCGGAACGGTCGATGGCGCGGAGAACGAGGCCGCGGCCTTGCAGATCGGCGATGGCAACCGCCTCGACTTTCTTCAGGAAGGTGACCACAACACCATCGCCGTCTCCTATCGCGGCGACGACAACATGTTGTTTGCCAAACAATTGGGAGACGAAAACACTATCGAGGTCACCTTCGATGGTGGTGTCTCGCCCATCACGCGCTCCAATCAGAACAATGATCCGGCCATCGGCGGCTTCACCAGTGACGTTGCGGCCTATGCCGACACTCTGATGCCCGGAGACGCACTACAGTTTGGCAACCTCAACTACGCCAAAATCACAATCCACTCGGGCAATCAGAACAAGATCGCCTTTGCCCAGACGGGTGATGAAAACACTATCAATGGCGTCACGACAGGCCACCAAAATCAGGTCCTGATCACGCAAACGGGCTATCTCAACAACGCCGAATATTCGCAGAGTGGCAACAACAATTCCCTTGTCATTATCCAGTAGTTTCGGTTGCAAATACACAGTTTTAATCTTATGGTTGTATTTGAAATTTATAAAACCATGAAGAGCAAATCGTGAAGTGTTCGGATAGGGTCCCTGCGTTTCCGAAGCTCATGACCTTGAGCGTGAAGTCGGCATCTGACCACCTCGGGATGGAAGTCGAACCTAATTGAAGATGATGCCGAAACGCAGGCGTTGGCAGTTCGGGCCCTTGTTCAGGCACAAAACGCCCGCCATTCAAACGGAGCAGGTTACATGTTTGATAGTCGACACAGTCTTTCAGGGCGCATGAGCCGCCCTCACCTTTTGACCGCAACCCTCACTCTGGCTCTTGTCAGCCTGCCCCTCTGTGCACTTGTGCCAACGGCAGCACAAGCAGGCGACCGAAACATTCTGATCCTTGAGCAGAAGGGTTCGGAAAACACCATTTCGGTCGACCAGTCCAATGCCTTTGACAGTCAGGTCGGTGGCGTCGCACTCGTTCCGGGCGATTTGCTCTCCGAAACCGAATTCAACATCCTGAAGTTCAACGAGCAGCCAAACGCTGCTGCCGATAACCCAATTCTCCAATTGGGGGAAAACAACATCGCTGACATCACGATCGAGGGTGTTGGTGGTGCCGTCTTCCTGCAGCAAGGCACTGACTCGGGCGATGTCAACAACAACGCAACAATCAACCTCAATGGAATCGGTGATTCCCTTGCCGCAATCCTGCAGGCGGGCAGTGACAATCAGGCGGCATTGACCGTCTTTGGAAATTCGACCGAAGGGCGAATTCTGCAATTGGGCGATGGCAACACGGCTGGATTGCAAGTGGGTGCCGATGGACTGCCGGCCAATGGCGGACGTGCAACCCTCACACAGGAAGGCAGCAACAACAACACCAGCGTACAGGTCATCGGCCTGACCGATGGTGAATATAGCTACACGGTCCAGGGCAACGGCACGACCACGTCGGTTCCGGTCACCATCCTGACCAACGGCGCAACCGTCAGTGTAACTCAAACCCAGTTCTGATCGAGCGAGTGGAGATTGGTTCCATGATACGTCCGGGATCTGTCTTGCAGGCCTTGTCGGCCCTGATCATCGGCCTGTCATCGCACAGTGCCGCCGCGCCCGACCCGGCCGAAGGAGACATTCGTCTCATTCAGGACGGCCAAAGGCTCGTGATCAGCGATGTCTTCACCGTGTCCAGTGCAGGCATCTATGAGACCCGATTGACGGTTTCAAAGGCTGGCCAGTCAGGCAAGATCTCGTCCACGCAAGGTCGCAAGGTTTCGGCCACGGCGGGAGAAAGCGTTGAAGGCAATCGCATCGCCGTCAGCGTTCAGAAAGGGGATCGCATCGAAGCCGAACTAGTGGTTCGTCTCGGCTCATCGGAAGTGCTCCATCAACAGCGTGTCCTGATCATTCAGGACACCCCGACAACAGCCACACCCGACCAGTCAAACTCTGGTCAGTCTCATTTGTAAAACAACGACGTAATTGGTGTATAGAATGACTTCTCCTGCCCGTCTTCCATGTTGGACCCGCCGTTTTTCAAAACATTTCATCGCCTTTGCCACCCTGACCCTACTGTCTCAGGCGAGCCCGGCAATCGCTCAATCGAGCAATGCGGTCGCTCAAGCCTTCGAGGGCAAGTGGATTACCTATGATCGCGCCTACTCAGAAAAAGGCACCTGCACGTTGACTTTCTCGGCGCAACAAGCAGATGACATCTATCCGATCAAACAAAGCAACTGTTCAGGCGAAATCGCGTCGGTCATAGGCTGGGCGATCGTCAGCAACCAGCTCGTCTTCGTGGGGCAGGACAAAAAGCCCCTGGCGGCAGTCGGAGGCAATCAGGAACGCCTGAGCGGAACCTTGATATCCAACAACCAACCGGTGATCTTCGAGAAGGCCGAATTGGCTGAAAAAATCAACGCAGCCAGAAAAAGCATCTCCTGCGCCTATGTTGGCTATAGCCGAACCTGCGCCAAGCCTCAGGAATTTGCGCCGCCACCTGTGGCGGTCGGGTCCGAGGCACCGATCAAGGTGCTCGTCAATCTCAATGCCAGAGTGGAACCGCGCAACAATGCAAAGGTCGAGGCATCGCTTGAACCCGAGACCTGCGTTCAGGCTCTGACCTGCTCGCTGGCCTCGGATGGGCTCTGGTGCAAGGTAAAAGTCAAGGAACAACAGCTATGGATCAAGAAACAGGCGGTGCGGATGCAAAAATATCCCATCATTACTTTCCAAAACGGCTGTTCCTAATTGAAATTACAAGGCACTTTTAATCCCTGAGTTAAAAGACACAGCGCGATTCTCGCGCTGTGTTGCGTTTGGCCCATAGCAGCCGCTCCTAGATTCGCCCAAAACGGCGCCGACGCCCAAACCATCGTCAGATGCACTCTTCCTGACACCAAATTTGATCAAGAAATTCAAAAAAACATGCTTAAATGACGAGTATTCGTCAAATCTCCGAGCTTCCTGGCCCTTGCCACAGGTTTTACAGCTTGCGGAACACAGCGAGAACATGTATATTTTGTTCGTGATTTGTGCCACAGATGTCTCGCATCAATGAGCTCTCTGGCAAAATATGGCCTTGCAGGTGGAGCGCATTATGCTGACAAGAAAACAGCACGAACTACTGATGTTCATCAATGAACGCATCAAGGAATCCGGCGTTCCGCCTTCCTTTGACGAAATGAAGATGGCTCTCGATCTCCGGTCGAAATCCGGCATCCATCGCCTCATCACCGCACTTGAAGAACGCGGTTTCATCCGGCGCCTGCCCAACCGGGCAAGAGCGCTCGAGATCCTGAAACTGCCCGAAGCCAACCTGCCGACGATGAGCGTTGCCGGACGCGGCTTCTCCCCAAGCGTTGTCGAAGGCGGCCTTGGCAAAAAGCCCAGCCGTCCCACTGAGCCGGATGTTCAGGATGACAGCAGCAGCGTGTCTGTGCCCGTCATGGGGCGCATCGCAGCAGGTGTTCCCATCTCGGCAATCCAGCATCAGTCCCACACGATCTCTGTCCCGATGGAAATGCTGCGTGGCGGCGAGCATTTCGCTCTCGAAGTGCGCGGCGACTCGATGATCGAAGCCGGTATTCTCGACGGTGATACCGTTGTGATCAAGAAATCCGACGATGCCGTCTCCGGTGATATCGTGGTGGCGCTGGTCGATGATGAAGAAGCGACCCTCAAGCGTCTGCGCAAGAAAGGTGCCTCCGTTGCGCTCGAAGCGGCCAACCCGGCCTATGAGACACGCATTTTTGGCCCGGACAGGGTTCGCGTCCAAGGTAAGCTGGTCGGGCTCCTGCGCCAATATTGAAGCGGATTAATCAAGGCCTCACGCCTTCATCAGACGATATGTTTCACGACCCACGATGCCAAGGGCGCTTGCCCTTTGGCATGGCGGTCTGAATGGAAAGCTGCCAGTCAATCATGGATTGGCTGCTCGTTGACATAGTAGGAGGATCGTGGACAGGGCTCTGGCCTTCCGATGACTTGTCGGCAATAAACGTCATGGTCTGGGAACCACGTTTCGCCAGAACATCGCGGTCCATAACGAGTTTGGGGCCAGTGCAGGTTTGAGGTGCTGGTAGGTTTGAGACAATCACTGAGCGTTTGCTGCATTCCTCCGCAAAAGCCGAAGGGTTTTTGATAAGCGCAACTGATAGCCCGGTCACCTCACCGCTTGAGGTCAACAATGAACGGATGACACAGGCGTCCTGATCGCAAGTGGCAAGACCAGCACCGCCGCGCACAGTGCGCAATTGGTCACGCCCAACAACGTCCTCCTGCGACACCGCTCTGACATCACCCTCAGCCCTGAGCAGAGCCGAAAAATCAAGGACCATTCGGTTTGATCCAATGAGCTGCCAGCGCTGATCATCCCCACGAACCGCAATCCTGCGTCCGCTTTCCGAAACCCAGAGATCCCCTCCATCCCCGCCCCACCAGAGCAAGACGGCAACAACGGCCGGGACAAGTGCAGTGAGCGCAAGTGTGCGACGATGAATGGCAAAAATCATCAGGGCAAACGTTGCGACCAGCAGGAAAGATCCACCTTGTTTCACGATCACCATGTTTGGATCGCTGTGGCTCGACACGATATGGGCAAACCAGATCACCTGTTCGAGCCCCCATTGTGCGCCGATAAGCGGCAGCGATTGCAGGCCGAAGGGATAGAAGACAAAGCTCAACAGCCCCAGAGGCATGACGACAAGACTGATGATCGGCATCACCATGAGGTTTGCGATCAGTCCCAGCGGTGCCACTTGCTGAAAATGAGCGATGGAAAATGGCAGCACTGCTAGACTGGCAATCAGTGACGTCAGTCCGATACCGGCGATCCACTTGAAGGAACCATAAGACAGCAACACAATCCCGCCGGGCACTCCGTTCAAGTGATTGGCACCCCCACGCTTCACTTCCCCGTCTTTGGCAAGAGCTTCCCTCCGCCTCACCGTGAAGCGATCATAGGTGGCGATCAATGCAGCCGTTGCAGCAAAGGACATCTGCATTCCCGCTTCAATCACCCCATAGGGTTGAAGGAACAGAAGCAGCAGCATCGCAAGGGCCAGATTGTGCATGGTCAGGGCCGATCTTCCGGCCATGATCGCCACAAGAAAGATAGCGATCATCACAAAGGCCCTGATGGTGGCAAACGAAGCCCCGGACAGTACCAGATAGAAGGTTGCACAAATGAGGGCAATCCCCGCCGACCATTCCTTGATCGGGTGTCCTAGCGCCAGCGGTGGCAATAACGACAACAACATCCGTACACCCCAAAAGACCGACATGGCGACAAGCCCCATATGCAGACCGGAGATCGCCAGAATATGCGCAAGACCGCTGCGCCTAAGGTCTGTTTCCACTTGCTCGGCCAGACGATCCCGCTTGCCGACGGACAGGGCCACGGCAAGCCCCGCGGCATCCCCTTCCATACGCTCGGCAATATAGTCCGCAATCGCGGCCCGCATCCCCTCGACTTGCACGCTAAGCCCTTGCGCGATGCTGGACAGACCGTCGTCCTGCCGAGCGGGAAGCCGTTCGATCCGTTTACTGAGATAGCCCTGAGCGCCGATGGAACGCGACCACAGGAAGCGACCATAGTCAAAGCCCCCCGGATAGGCCGAACGCTGGAGTGGAGCAATGCGGGCGAACATCCTGAGGCGATCTCCTGCGTGAAAGTCTTCCCCTTGCGCCTTCCGCACCAAAAGCAGCTTGGCAGGCGTCTCCTCAGCCTTAAGCCGTTTGATGCTTTCAACCCGAACCGTCCAGCGCTCATCGCCGCTCACCCGCCGCTCAACGCGCTCAAGCTGTCCGACGATTTCGGCCGATTGCTCCTTGGCGAGCACGGGCGTCGTGAAGAGTTGGCTCTGAAGCCCCGCCGACAGACAGCCCAACATCCCCATCACCGCGATTAGAATGAGAAAGACGGATCTGCCCCGGCGGGCGCGATTGATCACCACAAGGCTCAAGGCGAGAACCAGACACCCCAGAACCAGCAAGTTGGGCTCATCCGGCAAAGAGAAATAGCTGGCGGCCCCGAGCGCCAGAGCACACACCAACCAGAGAAACCGCGCATTCTGCTCCTCTCCATCCCGTCGCCAATCCTCGGCGAGGCGCTCAAGAATGGCCTCTCCACGAAAGAGCAACCGCCGCAACAAGCCGGGCCTGAGGGTCAGTCCCGCAAGACCAGGTGCCCCTTCGGCCCTCGCTCGCTCAGGCTTTGTCGGCACGGGAAAATCGTAAAAAAGACCCTGTTGCCCCGCCGCAAGCGGACCATTGTGTCCTTTTTCACCTTTTTCCTCGTTCCGATCGGCCATCAGGCCTTTTACCCCGTCACCAAGCTGTGCTAGATCCTGTTCAGCTTTCATTGCCGGTCGCTGAAATCCGGTTGCCCCGATGTGTTCGGGCACCACAACCCATTTCAATCACCGGTATACACTATCCCGAAATACAGGTTTCCGATAGCACTATGTCATCAGAGGTCGTAACCCGCTTCGCCCCGTCACCGACGGGCTATCTTCACATCGGTGGTGCCCGCACCGCGCTGTTCAACTGGCTGTTCGCCAAGGCCAACGGAGGCAAGATGCTGCTCCGTATCGAAGACACCGACCGGGAGCGCTCGACCGACGCGGCTATCGATGCCATCATCGCCGGCATGGACTGGATGGGCCTCAGCCATGATGGCGAGGCGGTCTCGCAATATTCCCGCGTTGACCGTCACCGCGAAGTGGTCGAACAGCTGCTCGCCGAGGGCAAGGCCTATCGCTGTTATTGCACACCCGAAGAACTGACAGAAATGCGCGAGAAGGCCCGCGCCGAAAAGCGTCCGCCGCGCTATGACGGCACCTGGCGCGACCGAGATCCATCCGAGGCTCCCGAAGGCATCAAGCCAGCCATCCGCATCAAGTCGCCGCTCGATGGCACCACCGTGATCGAAGACAAGGTTCAGGGGACGGTTACCTTCCCCAACAAGGACCTTGACGACATGATCATCATGCGGTCTGACGGCAACCCGACCTACAACCTCGCCGTCGTCGTCGATGACCATGACATGGGCGTCACCCACATCATTCGTGGCGATGATCATCTGACGAACGCCGCCCGCCAGACCCTCGTCTATCAGGCCATGGGCTGGGACGTTCCGACCATGGCACATATCCCGCTGATCCACGGTCCGGACGGCGCCAAATTGTCCAAACGCCACGGTGCCCTCGGTGTAGAAGGCTATCGCGACATGGGCTATCTGCCCGAAGCCATGCGCAACTATCTCGTTCGTCTTGGCTGGGCCCATGGTGACGACGAAGTGCTGTCGACCGAACAGATGGTGGAATGGTTCGGCTTTGACGGCATGAACAAGGCCGCTGCCCGCTTCGACTTCAAGAAGCTCGAAAATCTCAACGGCATTTACATGCGCAACGCCGAGGACGGCTATCTTCTTGACCGGCTCACCGCACTCCTGCCTTTCATCGATGGCAACGACATGCTCGAAAAGATCGACGAGGCCAAGAAAGAACAGATCCTGATGGCTATGCCGGGAGTCAAGGAACGGGCCAAGACCCTGCTCGACCTCAAGGCCGGTCTCGAGTTCCTGTTCGACACGCGCCCTCTCGCGCTGGAAGAAAAAGCCGCCAATCTGCTCACCGAGGAGGCCCGCGCAATGCTGACCGAACTGGTTCCGCAATTCGAGGCTCTCACTGACTGGACTGTAGAAAGCACCGATCAGGTCGTCCGGGCCTTTGCAGAAGCAAAAGAGCTGAAACTGGGCAAGGTGGCGCAGCCTCTTCGCGCGGCACTGACGGGCCGTTCGACCTCGCCGGGCATCTTTGATGTGCTGGTTGTTCTGGGCAAGGAGGAATCCATCGCCCGGCTCAAGGATCAGGCAGCCTGAGCTCAAATCAATTGAATATTTGCAACTCGAAGGCCGGACTGGATTCCGGCCTTCGTCGTCTCTGCAACGTTTCAAATCGCCCAAAATCCGATTCCCTCGGCCTTAGGGCCAGAACGACTGGGAAAATCACCTAATTTGAATGTCTAATTTGTCTGATGAATAAGGTGGTAAAATTGAATTTATCATTCATACTTTTGTAGGATAAGGCGCTGAAATAACTTGATATTTCATGATTTTATACGCATATCCAACCTCAGAAGAGCTTGCGGCGCGTATAAAAATCATATACCGAAATTGCAGTTCCTTTGTTGCCTAGGAGGGTTTGCTGCGCCCAGGCGCCCCCTTCCGTTCCGACAGCAACAATAAAATTGTTTTCAAAAATTTGGGAGTATCCGAATGAGTGACAACAAAGCAACATTGACAGTTGGTGATAAGTCTTGGGAATTTCCGGTAAAAAGCGGATCTATTGGCCCAGACGTCATCGACATCGGTACTCTTTACAAAGAGACCGGCATGTTTACTTATGACCCTGGTTTCACCTCCACTGCCTCCTGTCAGTCTGACATCACCTATATCGATGGCGATGAAGGCATCCTGCTCTATCGCGGCTATCCGATTGATCAGCTCGCTGAAAAAGGCGACTTCCTCGAAACCTGCTATCTGCTCCTCTACGGTCACCTCCCGACCCCAGCAGAAAAGGCTGACTTCGACACCCGTGTGACCCGTCACACCATGGTGCACGAGCAGATGAGCAAATTCTATACCGGCTATCGTCGTGACTCCCACCCGATGGCGGTTATGGTTGGCATCGTCGGCGCCCTGTCTGCCTTCTATCATGACTCCACCGACATTTCCGATCCGCACCAGCGCATGGTCGCTTCCCTGCGCATGATCGCCAAAATGCCGACCATGGCAGCCATGGCCTACAAATACACCATCGGTCAGCCCTTCGTTTATCCGCGCAACGATCTGAGCTATGCCGGTAACTTCCTGCATATGTGCTTCTCGGTTCCGGCTGAGGAATACAAAGTGAACCCGATTCTCGCCCGTGCAATGGATCGTATCTTCATCCTTCATGCAGACCACGAGCAGAACGCTTCGACCTCGACCGTGCGTCTGGCAGGCTCTTCTGGCGCCAACCCGTTCGGCTGTATCGCTGCTGGCATTGCCTGCCTCTGGGGCCCTGCCCACGGTGGCGCCAACGAAGCAGCCCTCAACATGCTGCACGAAATCGGCACAGTTGATCGCGTCGCAGAATATGTTGCCAAGGCAAAAGACAAGGACGATCCGTTCCGCCTGATGGGCTTTGGTCACCGCGTCTACAAGAACTATGACCCGCGCGCGCGCATCATGCAGAAAACCTGCCATGAAGTGCTCAACGAGCTGGGCATCAAGGACGATCCGACCCTCGAAGTCGCGATGGAGCTGGAAAAGATCGCTCTCAACGATGAATATTTCATCGAGAAGAAACTTTACCCGAACATCGACTTCTACTCCGGCATCACCCTGCGTGCTCTGGGCTTCCCGGCCGAAATGTTCACCGTGCTCTTCGCTCTGGCCCGTACCGTTGGCTGGATTGCACAGTGGAAGGAAATGGTCGAAGATCCCTCCCAGCGCATTGGTCGTCCGCGTCAGCTCTTCACAGGCGCAACCCAGCGCGACTATGTGGACCTCAACGACCGCTAAGCGAATGGCATCAAGACAAGAAAAAGGCTCCCGAACGGGAGCCTTTTTTTGTCTCTCACGCCGCCATATGATGTCTGCTATAAGATATGGAAATTCCTACTTCGGAAGATTGTCCAGAACGATCCGCGCAGCGGCCTCGCTGGGCGTCCCCTCAGGCAACTGCATCGCCTTGTCCAACTCCAACAGTGCCGACAATTGCTGAAAGCGTGGTGCGCCATCCTCAAGCAACGGCAAGAGATGATCCGCAAGGGTATCCGCATCGGCCGCATCATCGATAAACTCGGGAATAGCATTATGGCCAAGCACGAGATTGGTCAGAACGATTGAATGGGCTCGGAGGAGCCATTTGAACTGCCGTGTGATCCAGTCAACCTTGTAGGCAACCACCATGGGCACACCAGCCAGTCCCAACTCCAGCGTCACGGTTCCCGATGCGGCGAGTGCAGCATGGGCTTGGCGGAAGGCAGCGAACTTCGCCTCTTCTCCCTCAACCACGTCCGGCTTGACCGTCCAACCTTCGAGCCCTTCATTGATCAGCCCACGCAGATGGGAGACGGCCGGAAGGATCACGCGTAAATCAGGATATCGCTCCTTGGCCTTGGCGACGACCTTGCCGAACTCGACCATGAGCCGCGAGACTTCGCTGCGCCGCGAGCCGGGCAGCACCAAAAGCACAGGATGGGATAAATCTCCCCGCTCTCCTTCGGACGGTCTCAACACATCGAGGCGTTCGATCAGCGGATGGCCAACATAGGAGCAAGGTGGACCAGACAGCTCCTTGTGCGCCTGAACCTCAAACGGCAGCAACGCCAGAACGTGGTCTACATAGGCAGCCATCTTCTTGGCACGGCCCGGACGCCAGGCCCAGACGCTGGGCGACACATAATCGATGATCGGAAGGTCTGGCATCTGCTTGCGGACACGCTTGGCAACAGCGTGGGTGAATTCAGGGCTGTCGATGATCAGCAAAAGATCAGGCTTCTTGGCGATAATGTCATGCACGACTTCCATGCCGCGCCGATGCAGCGAGGGATATTGCTGAATGATGTTGACGATCCCCATGACCGCGATATCGGACAGCGGAAACAGCGAGTGAAGGCCTTCCTTCTGCATCCGTTCACCAGCCAGACCATCGAATTCGAAGTGGTCGCCTGCGATGCGGCGGAGGGCCTTGACCACCTGCGCACCAAGCTGGTCACCGGACTCCTCGCCAATGACAATATAGATCTTCGCCTTCCCCGCCTCGGACATGAGGACCTCCTAGTGGCAACCGCCCAAGATATCAGTCTACAGAAGACCTTCAATCAGATGAATATCAAAGCTGGATGTCAGTGAACGAACGGGCTTGTAGAAAGAGACCATTTTCGCGCACAAGCTCAATCGTACGAGCCCGGTTGGCACAGAGCACCTCTCCCTGCGCACAGATGATGCCGGAGAGCCCGGCCTCGCGCACATTCTCAATCGTTCGCGGCCCGATGGTCGGCATGTCAAACCTCAGATCTTGCCCGGGACGGGCCCGCTTGAGCAGCAGGCCTTCCTTGCCAAAATCCCAGCGGGCTCTTTTCTCGTGCCGGATGCGTGTCACGCGCTCAAGCATCTGGTCGGTGCCCTCGGGCCCTTCCAGCGCAAGGATGCGTCCAGCGGCCACAACAACCCCCTGCCCCGCATCCAGCGCACCTACGGCAAGCGCGGCTCGAGAGGCCAGATCCACATCGCGTTTCAGGGCATCAGAAAGGCCTGCTCCGACGCAGAGCTCGGGGCCAACAACAAGGGAAGGAGCGACATCCTTGACTGAAACGAGCTGAAGACCACGCTTCTCGAAGAAGCGGGCAAGTCCCTGCAGAACACCTTCATCCCCGCCGCCGGACAATATCTTGAAAATATCGGGTAGAATCTTCACCGCACCGAAATCAAGCTTTATGGATTTGAAATCTGGGCGGTGGGAGATAGAGCCAATGCAGAGCAGCTCACTAATGCCGTGCAGTTCGAGAAGCCGGAAAAATTGCCCGACTTCTCCCCATTTGAGCCAGATATGCGGGTGAAATTCAATCCGGACATCTGCCTCGCCGACAAGTCCGAACATGAAATAGTCTCGCCCTTGAGCCTTGAGGGCATCGACCACTTCAAACGGAAGATCCTGTCCGCCGGCAACAATCCCGACCGGTCCGCGCCCTGGCTCACCCATGGCACTAGTCTTCGTTCGATCGCGGCGTGCAAAGCGCCTTTTTGGAATCGGCGCGGATGAAATCGATGATTTTCATCACATTCTCATCCTCGGAAAACATCCCGGCCACTTCATCGACCCGTTCCGCCAGAGTGCCTTCTTCAGAGAACAGCATCTTGTAGGCATGGCGCAGATTGTGGATCTGCTCGCGACTGAAGCCGCGACGCTTGAGGCCAACGATGTTGAGCCCGCCAAGATGGGCCCGGTTCCCCAAGGCAGAGCCGAACGGAATAAGATCATTCTCAAGGCCAGACATCCCGCCAACAAACGCATGCTCCCCGACACGGGCAAACTGGATCACCGCAGACAGACCGGCCACAATCGCATGGTCACCGACAACCACATGACCGGCGAGCGTTGCGTGGTTGACCAGGATGACATGATTGCCGACAAGACAGTCGTGCGCGATGTGCGCTCCAACCATGATATGGCAGTAATCACCGATCTTGGTAACGCTGATGCCGCCTTTGGTGCCCGGATTGATCGTGACATATTCGCGGATATTGACATGATCACCGATCTCGCAGCCGACATCCTCGCCCTCAAACTTCAGGTCCTGAGGCTGAAGCCCGACCGAAGCAAAGGGGAAAATTTCGACATGAGAGCCAATGGTGGTCTTGCCATCAACTACAACATGGGAATGAAGCTTGCCAGCAGGGCCAATGGTGACATTCTCACCAATGACGCAATAGGGCCCGATCACGACGTCATCAGCAATCGACGCGCCTTCGGCGACAATCGCCGTAGGATGAATCTGAGCCATATCTTACTTGGTCCCCAGAATGAGCATCGCGCTGACTTCGGCCTCGGCCACACGGCCGCCATCGACGGTCGCTTCACACGCAAAGCGCCAGATATTGCCACGGTTGCGCACCTTCTTGACATGGATATGCACCACATCGCCGGGAACAACGGGCTTGCGGAACTTGGCCTTGTCGATCGTCATGAAATAAACGACATTCGGCGGCCCGGATTCCTTGCGATTGTTCACGCAAAGGGCGCCTGCGGTCTGTGCCATTGCTTCGATGATCAGCACACCGGGCATCACGGGCTGCTGCGGAAAATGCCCCTGAAAATACGGCTCGTTGATCGAGACATTCTTGACACCAATGCAACTGTCATCCCCATCCATTTCAATAATCTTGTCGATCATCAAAAACGGGTAGCGATGAGGCAACAACTCCATGACACGCATGATATCGGCGCTATCAAGGCTCGTCTTATCGCTCATGTTTCCCTTCCCTTCACAGCTACGCTGTGTCAGCTTCAAATAGAGGAAGCTCTCAAATCATATCGTCTGAGGCGAGAGCGACAGTGAGAAGAAGCCTTCACAGATGCCTCGCCCGGCGGTCTTTGCCGCTTAACTGCCCTTCTCAGCAAGACGCTTGAGCGCAGCCATTTCGCGGAACCAGGTTTTGACAGGTTTGGCCGGCACACCACCGTAGCGGGATCCCGGAGGCACATCGTCCTTGACCACGCTAACCGCGGCAATCTGCGCTCCCATACCAATCTTGATATGACCTGCTACACCAGTTTGTCCTCCGATGGCAACAAAATCATCAAGGGAAGACGACCCGGAGATACCAACCTGTGAAACAAGAACGCAATGACGGCCCACTTCGACATTGTGTCCAATCTGAACCTGATTGTCGATCTTGGTGCCTTCGCCAATAATCGTATCGCGGTTGGCGCCACGATCGATCGTGCTGTTGGCCCCGATCTCGACCCGATCCTGAATGATGACCCGGCCTACCTGCGGCACCTTCCGGTGTCCTGCCGGGCCCATAGCGAAACCAAAGCCATCCTGTCCAATGCAGACGCCGGGATGAATGATCACATGATCGCCAACCATGCTGTGCTGCAGAACGGCGTTGGCTCCAATGTGGCAATTCCGGCCAACACGCACGCCCTGCCCGACCACGGCATTGACGCCGATTGTCGTGCCCGCACCAACTTCAGCCCCGGCACCGATACTTGCACCAGGCTCGATGCAAACGCCATTCTCGACTTTTGCTTCGGGATGAATATGAGCGCCCTGAGAGATGCCGCCATTGCGCTCGAAATAGGCAAGCGGCTTCATGGCCTCCGGATAGAAGGCACTCAGTACCAGAGAAAAGGCCTCATAGGGATTGCCTACAACCAGCGCCACCACGCCTTCGGGGACTTTCTCGGCATAGCGCTTGGAACACAAAACGGCACCAGCTGCTGTCGTTTGCAGATCCGCAACATATTTAGGATTGTCGAGAAAGGTAATCTCGCCACCTGACGCGGCATCGATTGGCGCGACATTTTCGATGACGAGGGCTCCATCTGTCCCTTCGGGCAGAGTGGCTTTTACGATTTCAGCTATCTGTGAAAGGGTAAGGCTCTCGACTTTGGTGAAGAATGCAGGTTCTGTCATGATCGCTTTCATGAAAAAAGCCGCCGCCCAAGAGAGCAGCGGCTTTTTTGTATCTAGAGTGTGGGTGCCTTAGAAGTTGGTAGCAGCACCGAAACGCAACTGTTGGGTATCGTCATACGATTCCTTGGTCAAGGCATAACCGTAATCTACACGCAGCCGCCCAAACGGGCTGGCCCACACAATGCCTGCACCGATCGAAGACCGAATAGACTCATCGCCGTAGAACGAGCCCTTCTGAGCATCGGAGCCGAACAGCGTACCGGCATCGGCAAAGACTGCACCACTCAGGCCGACGCTATCGAGATAGGGCAACGGGAACTGGAGCTCTGCGGTCGCATTGACATAGCTCTTACCACCGAGCGACTCACCAGACACCTTGTCCCGAGGGCCATACCCGGCTGTTGCAAAGCCACGGATGGTTTCACCACCCTGATAGAAGGCATCAAGAAGCCGTACGTCGTCTCCGCCAATACCCTGAATATGACCGGCGCCAACCTTGATCATACCGACCAGACCCCAGGTCGGATAGAGTTCATGGTAATAGCGGGCATCAATGGTTGACCGAATGAACCGGACATCACCGCCAGCACCAGCGAATTCCTGCTGGAATTTGGCATAGAGGCCGTCCGTCGGCAGCGTCAGGTTATCAACCGAATTGTAAACCAGCGAGTAGCCGACCGCAGACTTGATGGTCGAACCCTCGTCCACAGCCTCTGTCACGCCCGGAGAAGCAGTCGCCGTACCATACAAATCGTAGTTCGAGAGTTTCTTCTGCTCGAGCGTATAGTACGGATTGAAGCTGATTTCTTCGGTAATCGGCAACCCAAACCGCAAAGTACCACCGACACGATCGTAATCATAGTCACGGGCATCAGTGTCTTTGTAGCTCTGTTTGTAGAGGTCGAAGCCCGCAGCCAAACGGCGACCGAGGAAATACGGCTCGGTGAAGGAGAGGTTGTAGGATTGCTGTGAAGCACCACCGGAAACCGCCACTTTCAGATACTGACCGCGGCCCATGAAGTTGGATTCCGTAAGCGAAACATCGGCGATAAAGCCATCAGCAGTGGAATAACCACCACCCAGAGACAGCGCACCGGTGCCCTTTTCGACGACTTCCACGTTGAGAACAACGCGGTCTGGTTCCGTACCCTGTTCAGTCGTGATTGCAACTTTCTCGAAGAAGCCCAAAGCCTCGAGACGGCGCTTCGCACGATCAAGAAGGACGCGGTTGAAGGCATCACCCTCAGCCATGTCGAACTCGCGGCGAATCACGTAGTCGCGCGTCCGAGTGTTGCCACGAATGTTGATCCGCTCGATATAGGCACGAACACCTTCATCAACCTGATAGACAAGATTGATGGTCTTATTTTCGTAATCGCGGTCAGCGCGAGGAGAAACACGAGCAAACGCATAGCCGGATTCAGCGGTTGCGATGGTCATGTCCTCTAGAGACTTGGAGACTTCCTCAGCGCTATAGACATCGCCCGAATCGGTCTTGACGTAGCCACGCAGTTTTTCGGCGTCCACATCAGGCACGGTGCTGTCGACTTCAACATCACCCACGCGATACTGCTCCCCTTCGTCGACCGTGATGGTGACAAAGAAAACGTTGCGCTCGCGGTCAAGATCAGCAACCGAGGAAATGACGCGGAAGTCGGCATAGCCATTGTTCAGATAGAACTTGCGAAGGCGTTCTTCATCAGCAGCCAGACGCTCGGCATCGTAAACGTCATTCGAGCTAAGCCAGCTCAGCCAGCCAGTTTCCTTGGTGGTAATGACCTTGGAAAGGCGACGATCACTGAAGGCTTTGTTGCCAATAATGGAAACGCGGGACACCGCAGTCTTGGCACCTTCGGAAATCTCGAACACCAGATCGGCGCGGTTACGGCCCAGATCAATGACCTTCGGCTCGACCTGCGCACCAAAGCGCCCAGCCCGGCGATAAGCCTCGAGAATGCTCTGGGTATCGGTCTGGATGCGACTTTCGCTCAGAATGCCACGGCTCTTGGAGGTCACGACAGTTGCGAGGACTTCATCCTTGAGGCGATCATTGCCTTCGAAAGAGATACGGTTGATAACAGCGTTTTCCTGAACAGTGACTACCAGTGTGGAACCACTGCGATTGATCACCACGTCCTTGAACAGACCGGTCTGATAAAGCGCTTTCAAAGACTCGTCGATATCGAAAGCAGTAGCCCGCTGACCGGGTTTGATCACGACATAGGAACGAATGGTATCGTCGGAAACCCGAGCATTCCCTTCAACAGCAATTCTGCTGACGGTCTGAGCGAAGGCAGGACTGATTCCGAAAAGATCGACGGGACCAAGCGGCACAACCACTGTCATCACCGTTGCTATCGCTGCTCCCCTAGCGAGGGTCTTCAAGTTTTTCATCAGCCCAAACACTCTTAATATCTGTATCTGCAAAACGTTTTGGACACCCCAGTGCCAACGAATTGGAATCTTATTGTTCATTAGGGTTTTACCCTGAATCGCGACAGGATCAACCCCTCATGAGACATTACCCCAGCAAACATTGCTTTGCGTTGCCGTTAAGCCACATCTTTGTACCAAATGAACAATGTCATTTGGCAGTGTCCCGCGCAAGCTCTGTTTGCGTCAATCACTGAGGAATATGCTGGTTATATCATTGAAGGTCGCAAAAACCATCAAGGATAGCACCATTGCCATACCTATCTTGAACCCCAGCTCCTGGCTGCGCTGGGACAATGGCTTTCCTTTCACGGCCTCGGCAGCGAAATAGACCAGATGCCCACCATCCAGCATGGGAATCGGGAACAGGTTGATCAGACCGATACTGACGGACAACATGCCCGCGAGGTTGATCAGCGCCATAAAGCCGAGCGTCGCGACCTGACCGGATACCTGAGCAACCTTCAACGGACCACCCAACTGATCGGCATCTTCCTTGCCAATGAAGATGCGGCCGATATAGCCCAGCGTCCGCTCGATGATGAAATAGGTTTCCTCGACCCCACCCATGAGCGCTTGCACCGGCCCGTATTTCTTCAGAATGATATCTTCGGGATTGCTGCTGTGACGAATCCCCAGCACTCCGATTTTCTGCTTATTGCCAAAATTGTCGACGACTTCCGTGCGCCGGGGCGTGGTCATCAGGGTTACCATCTCACCACCGCGATCCACGACAACCCGAAGCGTGTCTTCTGAGCTGAGGGCAACAAGGCGCTGAACATCACTGAAGGCCTCGATATCGATGCCATCGACGGACACCATGATGTCCCCGACCTCGAAACCGGCCTCTTCTGCCGCACTATCCGGTACAACGCTGTCAACGCGCGCCGGCGTGATCGGCTTGCCGTAAACCAGCAGAAGCATTGCGAAGATAACGATGGATAACAAAAAGTTAGCCAGGGGCCCGGCCGCAACAATCGCAGCGCGCTGCCACAAGGGTTTGGCATGCAAAGATCCTACGCGTTCGTCCGCCCCGAGATTCTGCATGGCCTCTTCATCCGGCAGGCTGGCCGCATTCTCGTCGCCCAGAAACTTCACATAGCCACCAAGGGGAATCGCGCTGAACTTCCAGCGGGTTCCGTGCTTGTCATAAAAGCCAAACAGTTCAGGACCAAAGCCGATGGAAAAGGCTTTGATGGTCACACCGCACCAGCGACCAACCATGAAATGGCCGAGTTCATGGAAAAACACCACAATGGTAAGAACAAACAGAGCGGGTATCGCATAACCGAGCAACCCTGTTCCGGCAGAAAAGATACCTTGCAGGAATTCCATTCAAATCTCCAAATTCGCAAACGCGGGACACGCTAGACCAGCAGTCTATAAAGAAGGCTTAAATAGGGTCAAATTTCGACCAAATCAACCAGCGTGACCATAAGTTGGCCCAAACCATGCCGTGTCAACGTCAGACTTGATGACTGACCCGTTTCCACGTGAACCTCAATCCTGAACGGCCGTTGTCGTGAGGAAGGCAACAGCCCGCTCAATGCTCTTCTTGCTTGGCTCGAAAAATCCCGAGAAATGAATGAAGCCATGGTTTGTCGAAGGATAGAAATCATAGCTAAAACGACCACCCGATTCCATCAGCCGATCGGCAAGCCAGCGGGTGTCGTCCGCCAGACAGTCGAACTCAGCCTCGCACAGATAGCAAGGCGGAAGACCAGACAGGACGGCATTCGTGAGATCGCCATAGACGGGCCGGTCGTGTCCGGCCAAATAATCTTCCCACATCTGCTTCATGCCAGCCGTGGGAAGCCCGAAACTGCCGTCACCATAGGCAGCATGACTACGCGTATCAAAGGTGTAGCGATAGCATCCATACCACAGCAGCAGCGCGCCTATGGGCAAGTTTTTCTTCTCGTCCCTGAGCCGCAAGGCCGCAGCCAGCGCCAGATTGGCTCCGGCGCTATCGCCGCCAATGAAAAATTCACCCTTGTGCAGGGAAGCAGCAATCGCCTCGATCTGATCGCAGACCGTATCGATCGCAGCCGGATAGGCATGTTCGGGAGCAAGTGGATAGGTGATGCCATAGACATCCAACCCGCTCGCGCCGGCCAGATCGACCATAATGCTGCCGTGGGTGACAAAATCGCATTTGCACCAGCCACCACCGTGAATGTAGATGATCGCCTTCTCGCTCGGCTCCGCACGGTCCTTTGACCGATAGAGCCGCACCACATTTTGCGCGAGAGCAATGTCAGTCTGCCCGACCTGTGCATCAAACGCTCCAAGCAAATCCTTTCGGATTTCACTCAACCTCGCGCGGACCTGAGGCAGGCTCACGCCTTCGGACGGATCGGGATTGTAGGCAAAACGGGCAGCGATCTGCGCGAGATCGGCATCAAGTGCTTTGCTCATGGGGCACTCCAGCAACAAGGGTTGGCAAAGATCATCGGCTCGCAAGGACGCATGGGCGTCGCGTAGAGCATCGGTGGGTTGGGCCCATTGTTGATCAATTGATCCGTTCAAGCAATCGCTCTGCGACCAGACGGGACGATTTGTCTGTCGCCAGCACCTCTTCAATGCTACCGGCAGCCCCGCTTTCTCCCGCCTTCTGCATCTCCAACATGGTTCTTTCCACAAGGGTCGGAATTCCGCCAAATGTCATCTGGCCCGCAAGGAAAGCAGCAACGGCGATTTCGTTGGCAGCATTCATGATGTTGGGCAGCCCCCCCCCCTCATCAAGCGCCTCGAGCGCCAACCTGAGGCATGGGAAACGCGTCAAATCAGGCGCCTCGAATGTCAGCCGACCCAGCTCGATAAGGGAAATCCGCCGGGTATTGGCCGGAGCGCGTTCGGGCCAGGCCAGACAATGAGCCACCGGAATGCGCATGTCAGCGGCACCAAGATGAGCCAGCATCGATCCGTCGGTGTAGGTCACCAGCCCATGAATGATCGATTGCGGATGCACCACGACCGAGAGCTTTGCCCGTGGCATCCGGTAAAGATGATGGGCCTCAATGACTTCCAGCCCCTTGTTCATCAGCGAGGCTGAATCGATGGTCACCTTCGACCCCATCGACCAGTTGGGATGATTGAGTGCCTGCTCAGGCGTTGCTGCCGCAATCTCGTCAGCCTGCCATGTGCGGAATGGCCCGCCGGATGCGGTGATGGTCACTTCTTCGATCTCGCCCCGATTGGCTTCATCGAAAATCTGGAAAATCGCGCTATGCTCGGAATCAACCGGCAGGATCGGCTTGCCAAGTTTGGCAGCTTCAGCCATCACCAGATCGCCGGCGCAGACGAGCGCCTCTTTGTTGGCGAGCGCCACCTGATTACCAGCCAGCAAAGACGCCATGGTTGGCTGAATGCCCGCCGCCCCGACGATCGCCCCCACGACGATGTCTGCCTTCATCGAGGCAGCCTCTTCCAACCCTGACAGTCCGGCTCCGACCGTGACACCGCTGCCAGAAAGCGCTTCTTTGAGCGCCTGATATCGGCTCTCGTCGGCAACCGCAGCAAAGCGCGCACCGCGAGCAAGCGCGATTTCGGCCAGCTTGTCCACGTTGGCATTGGCCGTCAAAGCTTCGACCTGATAGCGATCCGGGGAAGACGCGATGATATCAAGAGCAGAATCGCCAACAGACCCCGTTGCGCCAAGGACGGATATCCGTTTGACCGCCCCCGCCGCGTCCGTGCCGGGATTTGAAACTTGCATTGCCGCACCACTCATTTGATATCCATTCACATTTGCTCGGTGGATGCCTTGCCATTTCAAGCGCTCAAGCCAGAACCGGCAAGCGCCTTTCGCATCACCATATGAGAAAATCTGTCGCCAGAGACCCGAAGCGCCCAGCAGCAAAACCGATGACGGCTGCCGCCACCATGGCAAAAACAAGACCATCGACCCGATCCATCACCCCACCATGGCCAGGAATGAGGGTTCCCGAATCCTTGACGTTGAACAGTCTCTTCATGTGGGACTCCGCCAAATCTCCCAGTTGCGACAGGATTGACAGAAACGCGAGCATCAGGACCAGAAACAGACTTAGTTTCACATCCAGCACGAAGGCAACGAGGGTTGCAAACGCCACCCCGACCACAAGACCGCCGACAGAACCAGACCAGGTCTTCTTGGGAGAAACCCTCGGCCACAATTTCGGACCACCAAGGCTCTTGCCAACGAAATAGGCCGCGACGTCCGTCCCCCATACGATGGCAAAAAGAATGATGATAGCGGCAAAGCCGTTGGCCTCATCCAGCCTCAACGCGATGGCTGAAAAACCGAACGCCGCAGCATAGAGGATCCCCGACGCGCACCAGCGGGCATAAGGGTAGGAACAACGGGCAAAGAACAGGAACCCTGCCCCGATCAACGGGATGATCAGACTGGCCTGCCAGGCACCTACATAGAGACAAACGAGCGATCCGGCGACACAGAGATAGCCGATCACGGCGGGAATACCGAACGGTGCCTCGCCCACAATCGCCACCCATTCACGATAGATCAACAGTGCTCCGAGCCCGAACAGCAGTGAGAAGGGCAACCCGCCCCACCAGGTCGCAGCAAAGGCAAGGACAGCCAGCACGACGCCAGAGACGGCGCGGACGGCGAGATCTGACCAACCACTTCCCTGTTTGGCCGGCTCAGCAGACTCCGTGATCAATGGTTCTTGATTGTGGCCCAGCGCTTGGTCCTCCACCAGCGTGCCCGCATCCTTCAGCAGGCCTATCTCAGCAGGCATTCTCTTCAGCCCACCTGTTTAACCGCCAGAAGCGACGATTTTTGAACTGTCCTGCCGGTCTTCTTCAGCCAGACCGCCAAAGCGGCGATTGCGTCTGCCATACTCCGCAAGCGCTAGCAAAAGCTGATGCTCGTCGAAATCAGGCCAATTGCAGTCCACAAACACAAACTCCGAATAGGCAGCCTGCCAGAGCAAAAAGTTAGACAGTCGCTTTTCACCGCTCGTGCGAATGATCACATCAGGATCGGGAATGCTGGCAGAATAGAGGGTAGAGGAAATCATGTCCTCATTGATCTGCTCGGGAGCAAGACGCCCCTCCTGAACCTCTTTCGCCAGACGCCGGACCATGTCCGTCATTTCGCTGCGAGCACCATAATTGAAGGCAATCACGAGGGTCAGTCCGGAATTGTTGGCCGTGCGGCTTTCAGCCTCCTCCAGCAAGGACACGATATCGGATGGCAGGTTAGCCCGCCCCCCGATCACCAGAACCCGAACATTCTGTTTGTGAAGCGTCGAAAGGTCCTTGCGGATAAAAAGCTTTAACAGGCCCAACAGGTCAGCGATCTCAGAGGCCGGTCGCGACCAGTTTTCGGAGCTGAAGCTGAACAGGGTCAGATACTGGATCCCGAGTTTGGCGGCATTGGCCACGATCTCCCGCACAGCAACAACACCTTGCCGGTGCCCTTGTGTTCTGGAGAGCTTGCGTGCCTTGGCCCATCGACCGTTGCCGTCCATGATCACGGCCAGATGGCGCGGAATGCAGACAGCATCAAGGATGGGGGCATCAGCAAAACTTGGTTGCCCAGCCATATATTCGGAATCCTTTGCTTAGCAGACGAGTAGTCACCCCGGATGCCCCTGAAAGGTCAGAATCGGGCAAGACTATCCATAAGCAACTTAGTATCACTGCGACCCGTTAAGGAAGAAGAAAATTCAGAGGGGAAGCCGGGCTTCTGCATTCTGTCGAGATGGCAATGGCTACGCCACCGCCAACTCTTCGATGAACAGAGGCCCCTTCCCCAACTTCAGATCTTCCTAGACCTGCATGATCTCGACCTGTTTGGTCGCCAGCAGCTCGTCAATGGCCTTGATGGTCTTGTCGGTCAGGTCCTGAATTTCGTCCTGATAGATCTTGACGTCATCCTCGCTCATGCCGTCTTTCTCGGCCTTCTTGCACTGGTCCATCCCGTCCTTGCGCACGTGGCGCACGGCGACCTTGGCATTCTCGGCATAGGAATGCGCAACTTTGGTCAGTTCCGTCCGGCGTTCCTCGTTCATCTCGGGGATCGGCAGACGCAGCAACTGTCCATCGATGACCGGGTTGATGCCGATGTTGGATTCGCGAATGGCTTTCTCCACAGCACTGACCATGCCCTTGTCCCAAACCTGGATCGACAGCATGCGCGGCTCCGGAACCGACACAGTACCGACCTGGTTGATCGGCATGCTCTGGCCATAAGCTTCGACGGTGATCGGCTCGAGCAGATGGACAGATGCGCGACCGGTGCGGAGACCGGAAAGTTCCGTTTTCAGGACGGAGACAGCACCCTTCATGCGACGCTCAAGGTCATCAAGATCCAGTTCTTCGGCAGACATGTTACTAACCTTTGTCGTTATGTGTTGTTTTTCATCACTTCCGGGCTGACGATGAGAGCCTCCTCGGCGCTCTCAAAAACAGCTGAGATTGGACAGAAAGGCAACAGCCTTCCTCAAGCCACGCTCCCCCATATGCAGTCAGTCCGGACACCCCGATGCAACCACAAGGATCGCGATCCGGGCGGAGCAGCCTAGTTGGACACCACGGTATAACGGCCCTTGCCTTGAAGAATCTCGACAAGTCCATCCGGTTCGTGGAGTGAAAATACAATTATCGGAATATTACTGTCCTGAGCAAGGGCAATTGCGGCCGCATCCATAACCTTAAGCCCCTGAGCGAGCATCTCGGCATGGGTAATTGTGTCATATCGAGTCGCAGTGGGGTCAATTTTGGGATCTGCTGAGTAAATCCCGTCAACCTGCGTTCCCTTGAGCAAGGCATCGCATTCCATCTCGGCAGCCCTCAGGGCAGCACCGGAATCGGTGGTGAAGAAGGGACAGCCAGTCCCGGCAGCAAACAGAACCACCTTGCCAGCGGCCAGATGAGCCTTGGCACCACGCTGGGTGAAGCTCTCGCAAATCTCCGGCATCGCGATGGCCGACATCGGCACAGCCGGGATCCCTTTCGCATTGAGGGCATTCGACATCGCAAGACAGTTCATGACCGTTGCTAGCATGCCCATGTGGTCACCGACCACCCTGTCGCCACCTTCAGCCGCAACAGACACACCGCGGAAGATGTTGCCACCGCCAATCACGACGCAGATCTCAGCCCCGAGCGCACGCGCCTTCTCGATATCCGAAGCAACTCGCCCAACAACAGCCTGATCAATCCCGAAAGACTGATCTCCCATCAGGGCCTCGCCTGAAACCTTCAGCAAGATGCGCTTGTATTTGAGCTCTGCCATGGCCTATCTGTTCCTTGTCTTGAACCGACCGGCCTGCATTTGGCCAGCCTAAAAAAGCTGCCCCTGCATACACGAAGGGCGCTGGTTCGTCATCCCCAGCGCCCTGTGTTTTTTCGGTTTTCAACCCCGCGCGAGGCGGGTCGAAGACAACCAATCAGGCTTTGCCAGAAGCGGCTGCAACCTCAGCGGCAAAATCTTCTTCTTTTTTCTCGATGCCTTCACCGAGAGCAAAGCGGACAAAGCCAATGAGTTTGATCGGAGCGCCAACATCGCCTTCAGCGTTTTTGATGGCCTGCTCAACGGTGTTTTCACCATCGATAACGAAGGTCTGTTTCAGCAGCACAACTTCTTCGTAGAATTTGCGCATACGGCCTTCGACCATTTTCTCGATGATGTTTTCCGGTTTGCCAGACTCGCGAGCCTGCTCGGAGAACACAGCTTTTTCGCGTTCGATAGCAGCCGGATCCAGCGCATCGGTGGTCGCAGCCATCGGGTTGGTCGCTGCAACATGCATGGCGATCTGTTTGCCAAGCGCATCCAGTTTCGCAGCATCGCCTTCGGATTCCAGAGCAACCAGAACGCCAAGACGGCCAAGGCCCGGAGCAGTTGCGTTGTGCATGTAGGTAGCAACAACACCCTTGTCGACGCTCATGACCGCGCCGCGACGCAGGTTCATGTTCTCACCGATGGTAGCAACGGCGTTGGCGATGGTTTCGGAAACGGAAACTCCGCCCGGATATTTTGCTGCCAGAATGGTTTCGAGGTCCGAACCAGCGTCAACAGTCACGGCAGCAATATTGCGCGCCAGTTCCTGGAACTGTTCGTTACGGGAAACGAAGTCGGTTTCAGCGTTCACTTCAACCACGGCAGCTTTTGCGCCTTCACCAGCAATGGCAATCAGGCCTTCTGCTGCGATACGACCGGATTTCTTGGCCGCTTTGGCCAGACCTTTGGTGCGCAACCAGTCGATTGCTGCTTCCATGTCGCCATCGGTTTCGGCCAGAGCCTTTTTGCAGTCCATCATGCCCGCGCCAGAGGTTTCACGGAGCTCTTTCACCATAGATGCTGTAATAGCCATTGCAGCCTCACGTCCTTTTTCAAACAAGCCAAAAAGCCGCCCGGAGAACCCGGGCGACCAAATTTAATTTCAAATGGGCCTCAAGCCCAAGACACCTTAAGCGTCAAACACGACAAGCGTCTGACTTAGGCCTTCTCGGTTTCTTCAGCAGGAGCTTCAACGGCTTCTGCAGCTTCGGCCACAACTTCTTCCTCGTCATCTTCGCCATCGAAGTCAGGCTCGATCAGGCCTTCTTCGGCTGCGCCAAGATCAACGCCAGTTTCGCCAGCAGAACGGGAGATCCCGTCGATGGCAGCAGCAACGATCAGATCGCAGTAGAGCGAGATTGCACGAGACGCATCGTCGTTACCCGGAACCGGGAAGTCGATGCCGTCAGGATCGCAGTTGGTATCAACGATGGCAGCCACGGGAATACCCAGACGGCGCGCTTCGCTGATCGCAATGGTTTCCTTGTTGGTGTCGATGACGAAGATCAGGTCAGGAACGCCGCCCATGTCCTTGATACCGCCAAGAGCACGTTCCAGCTTGTCGCGTTCACGGGTCAGGGTCAGACGTTCTTTCTTGGTGAAGCCTTTGCCTTCGCCTTCAAGCAGCTCGTCGAGCTTGCGCAGACGCTGGATGGACTGGGTGATGGTTTTCCAGTTGGTCATCATGCCGCCGAGCCAACGGGAGTTGACATAATACTGGGCAGCAGCTTTAGCAGCTTCGGCAACAGGGCCGGAAGCCTGACGCTTGGTGCCGACCAGAAGAACACGGCCGCCACGCGCGACGGTGTCGGAAACAGCCTTCAGAGCATCGTTCATCAGGGGAACGGTCTGGGACAGGTCGACGATATGGATGTTGTTGCGGGCGCCGAAAATGAATTTGCCCATTTTCGGGTTCCAGCGGTGGGTCTGGTGACCAAAATGCACGCCTGCTTCAAGCAGAGAGCGCATGGATACTTCAGGAAGTGCCATGTGTAGTTCCTTTACCGGTTTAACCTCTGCGGGATGTGACCTTGTTGGGCACCGGATGGATCCCAGCACATTTCTCCGTGCTGTAACCCTATCCCGCATGTGGATTCGAGTGGGCTTATAGGCGGTATAAACAGGGATTGCAAGGGCTAAAGTTCCCGCTTTGGGACAAAGGCGCGGCTTGACGAAAGGGCTTGGAAGCAGGCACGCTCATCCTTGCGTGCCTTATCTATAGAGGCATCTTCACCCTTGTGGCAAAACAAAAGACCTGCCGAATGATTGAAACGCAGCGATTTGCACTCTGGCTGAAACCCGCGCTTGGCGTCCATATCCCGGATTTGCGCGGTCTCAGCGCAGTTGCCCTGTCTCTTGTCCTCGCTCTGCCTGCCAGTGCGGATCCGGCCACCTGTCGCAAGAAGTTCGAAGCCTATCTGCAACAGAGCAAGAGCCTGTCGGCCTTCATCGCCGAAGATGCAAATTGCCTCGAAGCCACGGACAATTGCAGCCTCTGCGCACGTCAGCCTGATGGCTCGATCACCTGCTCGCCGCCTTCGATCAGTTGCGTGCAGGCCGAGAATCGCTGCACTCGAACCAGCAGCCTCAACTACAGCACGCTGAAGACCATCCCCTCGAATTGAACCCGAAGAAAAACTTACGCAACCGCTTTGCGATAATGGGCAGGCGTCACGCCCGTCCCCATCTTGAAGCTGCGCGTAAAATGGCTCTGGCTTGAAAATCCGCAGGCGTCGGCCACTTCAATCAGCGGCTCGCCAGCCCTGATCTGTGCTTTGGCGCGTTCAATGCGGCGATGGTTCACATAGAGATGAGGCGACACACCGCAGCTCTGCTTGAACGAGCGCTGCAGATGAAATTCGCTGAGCCCAGCGATCGCGGCAAGATCCTTGAGCCGGATGACCTGATCAAGGTTCGCGTCGATATAGTCGGCCAGTTGGCGCCGGACACGCCCTGAGAGGCCACCGCGCACCGTCTTGGCGGCCAGCCCATGGAACCGTTTGTCCTTGAGGATGCTGGCGACCAGTTCGGTCATAGCCTCCTCGGCTCGCAGGGACTGCCCCTGTCGTGTTGCGACATGCAGCTCGGCAAAGGGCCGCGCAAGATCCCCCGCATCGGCATAGGTTACATCCGCAAGGTCCAGCAGCTGTCCATCCCGATCCAGCATTTCCGAATAGCACCGACGCAGCTCATCGTTTGGCAGATAGAGATGCATCATCTCCAGCGGACCATTGATGTCCCACTCGGACGTCTGCCCCTGAGGGAAGATGCAAATCGCCCCCGGACGCCCCTCGCGTTTCTTGCCATCGACCCGAAAGACCCCTCGCCCACCTTGCGAATACCAGCCGAAGGTATGCCCCTCGAGCTTCTCATAGCAAACATGGTCCTTCGTGTTCGACCAGATGGCGCCATAGCGCCCAAAGCCCAGATCGAGATAACTCTCCTGAACAGCGACGGACGTGGTCTTTCAGAAAGCCGAAGACGGATTTGTCTGTCTGGGTCATAGCGAAGGCCGGAATGGTTGATGATCGAAAGAACGGAGCGATTGTCGTTGGTGTTATATTATCACCTGGAAAGACCGAGCGCCAAGCCCTCCATTGGCCCGCTCGCCACTTCACCGCAAGATCATGCAAAAACAAAAAATCCATAGCGCGCTAGATGTTTGGCCTAATCTTCGAGGTTTTCACCATGATCGCGCTTCTCTTCCTATCCACGGTCCTCATCTGGGGCACCACCTGGATCGCCATCGCCTTTCAGGCAGGACCGGTTCCGGTACTCGTTTCTGTCTTCTATCGCTTTGCGCTCGCCAGCCTGCTGTTTCTGGCCCTGCTGGCGGTCACCGGTCGCCTGCGCCTCCCACGCAAGGACCAGCAAGTCTGGCTTCTGGCACAAGCCCTGTGCCTCTTCAGCCTCAACTTCATCTGCTTCTACCACGCCGTCAGCTATATCCCGTCGGGTCTGGAATCCGTCATCTTCTCGCTGGCAACCATCTTCAATGCCATCAACGCCCGTATCTTCTACGGCGACAGGATCAGCAGGAAGGTTGTCTTCGCGAGCCTTCTCGGCATCAGCGGGCTGGTGCTGCTGTTCGGACGTGACATTCTGGACGCGAACACCTCCGGCACCCTGATCGGGGTTGGCCTTGCCATGCTGGGCACCATGTTCTTCTCACTGGGCAACATGGTCTCGCGCCGCAACAGTCAGGCCGGGATCTCGCCGGTTTTTGCCAATGCCTGGGGCATGGGCTATGGCGCTCTGGTCCTTGCTGTCCTCATCGGCCTGACCGGCACACCCATCATCGCGCCGCCGGATACCACCTATTTCGGTGCCATGCTTTATCTTGCCGTCTTTGGTTCGATCATCGCCTTCAGCACCTATCTCATTCTGGTCGCCCGCATCGGATCGGCTAGGGCCGCCTATGCAACGGTTCTGTTCCCGATCATCGCCCTCGCCCTGTCGACGGTCTTTGAGGGCTATGTCTGGCACTGGACCGGCTTCCTTGCCTAGCACTTGCGCTCGCTGGCAACATCGTCATGTTCGCCCCAAGCCGGAAATCACAAAGCCAACAGGGCCCAGCAACGCCCGACGCCGTGCCGACCCATTGACCATCAGCCCCACCGCTTATCGACATATGTCCGGCAGCGTCGGGGCTTTGATCGACCGCCTGCAAGCGCAAATCACGAGCATCCAAGATCGGCGAGAGCTGCCTTGACTGCCTCTTGCCGGTCCGTTCTCGGTTCACTGCCCAACAGCTCCAACAATCGGCGATTGTTCAGACGGAGTGGATGCGTCCAGTGAGGGATGATTTCCGCCACTTCTCGCGGAAACCCGCCAAACGGCGCCAGCACTCGAAACAGCCACCACGGCATCCGCCAGACAGGCAAACTACGCCCGACGGCCTCCATGATTGCCTCGGTCATCTCATTCCCGCTCTCATCATACAAACCTTCGAAATGCACCACTTCGAACGGCTTCAACTGATCCTCCCTGTCAAACAGCTGCGCAAATGTTTCGCCAAGATCAGGCAAATAGGCCCAACTGTGCCCTGCCCCCTTGGCCGGGTTGATGATCCGCCTCAAGCGCTTGCCCTTGGCAACCATCGCCTCGGCAAACCAGCTTGAACGCGTTCCGGGACCAAAGAAATCTCCCGCCCGAACAATCAGCACCGGCACTTCTGAAGATGCATCCTTCAGCGCCTGCTCCAACTCGGCCCGAATGCGCCCCTTACGGCTTCTCGCATTCTGCGGCGACGTCTCATCGATGACCGGGTTGGTGGCAGGGTCGAAATTGTAGATCGTCCCGGGCAGCACGAGCCGCGCGCACCCATTTGCCTTTGCCGCCGCGATGCTGTTGCGGATCATCGGCATCACGAGCCTGTCCCAATTGCGATAGCCTGCCGGATTGACCGCATGCACGATTACGTCAACACCCTTGGCGGCGGCAACAACATCCTCCAGAACCAGCGCGTCACCAACAACCCACTCAAGGGCCGCGAGGTCATCCCGACTGGTTGCCGGAACCTTCCGCGCCATGCCAAGCACAACCCAGCCGTGGCGCAAAAGGGCGCTGGCCACCGCGCCGCCAACTCCACCGCTTGCCCCAAGAACTAAGGCTTTCTTCCCGTTCATCCCAGTCACCATCATACTTCTCCATGCTTATCGTTGAGATGAAGATGGGCCGCCCAACCATGAAAATAAATTGCAAATAAACTTACATCAGCTAGTATATTTTTTATGAGCAAAACATCATCATGGGACGACCTGCGCTTTTTTCTTGCGGTACTTGAAGAAGGCAGCCTGTCCGGCGCAGCAAGGCGGCTTGGCACGTCGCAGCCGACCGTACGCACGCGCATCGCAACCCTTGAAGAGAGCCTTGGCGCGACCCTCTTCACCCGATCTGTCAACGGCCTGATGCCGACAGAACACGCCCGCAATCTGCTCGGTCCGGCGCAAACCATGGCCATGGCCTCCGAGCAATTCATGCGAACCGCCTCCGCGCCGCTCGGAGACATAGCAGGCAGGGTCAGATTGAGTGTGCCCGAATTGATGGGCATCGAAGTCATACCGAAAATGCTGCGATCCCTCACTGATCGCCACCCAAATCTGCAGATCGAGCTGGAGCTGAGCAACCTGCAAGCCAATCTGCTGCAGCACGAAGTCGATATTGCCGTCAGAACCACGCAGCCCATGCAGACTGCTCTGGTCGCGCGCAAAGCGGCCTCGATTCCCATGGGTTTCTTTGCCAGCGAAGACTATCTCGCGCGCCGTGGCCAGCCGCAAACACTGGAAGATCTGGCAGATCATGCCCTAATCGGTCCAGATCGCTCGATCTCGGATCTGGATTTTGTCGAGACACTCGGCGGCAACCTCAGCGCCAGCAACTGGATCCTGAGTTGTGACAACCATCCCGCCATGATCGCGGCAGCAAGAGCCGGACTTGGTATCACCATCACCCAGGCACCGACAGCAATACAGGACCCGGTGTTGCGGCCAGTCTTACCAGATGTGCCCCTGCCCCGGCTGGAGACATGGATCGTAACCCACGAAGACCTGCGCCACACGCCCAAGATCCGGGCGGTCTTCGACAGCCTCGTCGAAAGCTTTGCGGCATATAAATGATCCGGACTAAGAAGCCTGAGCCTCAGTTGACGCCGACTTCCACATCCACGACACCGGGAATGGCCTTCATTGCCCGCCCGACTTCCGGCGAGACGTAATATTTGCCATTGAGGCGCATCTCGACCTCGCAATCCCCCTCATCGAGCATCACGATGACCGACACTTCGCCGTCTCCCCGGTCATCAAGTTGCGCCTTGAGGGACGACAGTGGCTTGGGATCACGCACGAACACCCGCATGCTCTTCTGGATACCTTCGCTGTCGAGCGGTCTCACATTGTTGATGCGCACCGAAACACCCTCAGGCCTTAGATCGGCCCCGACTTCCAGAATGACCGTCTTGCCCGGCTCGAGCATGTCGCGGAACCGGTGCAGCGCTTCTGAGAACAACACCGCCTCATATTGCCCGGTTGGGTCGGAAATGTTGATGATGCCCATCCGGTTGCCGGTCTTGGTCTTGCGTTCCTGACGCCCGGTGATGGTACCCGCCAAACGCCCTGCGCTCGCCCCCTGCTTGACCGCGACCTCGAACGGCTGCCAGAGCTGCACCCGCATCTTTTCGAGCTGCGGGATGTAATCATCAAGCGGATGCGCCGAGAGGTAGAAACCGATGGCGCTATATTCCTTTTGCAGCTTTTCCTCATTGGTCCAAGGCCGCGCATTGGGCATGGGCAGTGGGGCCGCCTCTTCCTCACCAAACAGGCCACCCTGCCCCGAAGATGAATCGCGGGCATGGCTCGCCGCCTCGCCCATGATCACATCCACGGACGCCACCACCTGCGCGCGGTTGGGATTGAGCACATCAAAGGTGCCAGCAGCCGCGAGGTTTTCGATGGTGCGCTTATTGAGCACGCGTGGACTGATCCGCTTGGCAAAATCGGCGAGATCCTTGAAGGGCTTGTCGCCCCGAACCGTCATGATGTGCTCGGCGGCAGGATGGCCAACGCCCTTGATCGCCGCCATCGAGTAAATGATGGCCCCGTCCTTCACCACGAACTCGACCCCGGATTCGTTGATCGATGGTGGCCGGACCTCGATGCCCAAGCGGATCGCATCGCGGCGATATTCGGACAGCTTGTCCGTGTTGTTCATATCGAGGGTCATGATCCCGGCGAGGAACTCGACCGGGTAGTTGGCCTTCATATAGGCCGTCTGATAGGCCACCAGCGCATAGGCCGCCGCGTGCGACTTGTTGAAGCCATAGTCGGCGAATTTGGCAACGAGGTCATAGATCTCGGAGGCCTGCTCGCGCGGCACGCCCCTCTCCTCGGCGCCATCGCAGAAGAAGACCCGCTGCTTTTCCATTTCCTCACGGATCTTCTTGCCCATCGCGCGGCGCAGCATGTCGGCCTGTCCGAGCGAATAGCCGGACAGGATCTGGGCAATCTGCATCACCTGTTCCTGATAGATGATGATGCCGTAGGTTTCCTTGAGCACCGGCTCAAGCAGTTCATGCAGATAATCGGGCTTTTCGTCGCCTCTCTTGCGCGCGCAATAGACCGGAATGTTCGCCATCGGGCCGGGTCGATAGAGCGCCACAATAGCGATGATATCCTCGAACTGGTCAGGCTTCATGTCAAGCAGTGCCTTGCGCATGCCCATACTTTCCAGCTGGAACACGCCCACGGTCTCACCCTTGGCGAGGATTTCGTAGGACGGAGGATCATCGATGGGAATTTCCGCCAGATTGAGCTCAATCCCGCGCTGCGCCACAAAGCGTACCGCCGTCTGCAAAACAGTAAGGGTCTTCAGCCCCAGAAAGTCAAACTTAACGAGGCCCGCCTGCTCGACCCACTTCATGTTGTACTGGGTCACCGGCATGTCGGAGCGCGGGTCTCGATACATCGGGACCAGCTTGTCGAGCGAGCGGTCACCAATCACGATACCGGCGGCATGGGTCGATGCGTGGCGATAAAGCCCTTCGAGCTTCAGGGAAATATTGATCAGTCGATCAACAATCTCCTCCTGCTCGCGCGCCTCGGTCAACCTCGGCTCCTGTTGCAGCGCCTCTGGCAGGGACACTGAAACAGCCCCCTTCATCGGCACCATCTTGCAGAGCTTGTCGACCTGACCGAACGGCATTTGCAGCACGCGTCCAACGTCGCGCAGCACGGCACGGGCCTGCAGGGTTCCATAGGTGATGATCTGTCCCACATTGTCCCGGCCATACTTGCGCTGAACATAGTGGATGACCTCTTCTCGACGATCCTGGCAGAAGTCGATATCGAAGTCGGGCATCGAGACACGTTCGGGATTGAGAAAGCGTTCAAACAGCAAGGCAAAACGCAGGGGATCAAGGTCAGTAATCGTCAGTGACCAGGCAACAAGCGAGCCTGCCCCCGAACCACGCCCCGGCCCGACAGGAATGTCATGCTCCTTGGCCCATTTGATGAAGTCCGAGACGATGAGGAAGTAACCGGGGAACTTCATCGACTGGATAATGCCAAGCTCGAACTCCAGCCGGTCCCAATAGTCCTTTTCTTCCTTGCCCGGAGCAAGGCCATGAACATCGATACGGCGCTGAAGGCCTTCCTTGGCCTGCCGCCGCAATTCGGCCGCCTCATGCTGTTCGGCTTCCTCCGGGTCCGCATCGGCACCGGCAAAACGCGGAAGGATCGGTTTGATCGTCCGCGCCCGTGTCGAACAACGCCGTGCGATCTCGATGGTATTCTCCAGCGCTTCGGGCAGGTCGGAGAACAGCTCGGCCATCTCGTCCTGCGTCTTGAAATAATGCTCGGCGGTCAGATGGCGGCGATCATCCTGAATGAGGACCTTGCCCGCAGCAATCGCGATCAGCGCATCATGCGCCTCGAAATCCTCGCACTCGGCGAAATAGACATCGTTGGTGGCCACCAGTGGAATGTCCATCTCGTAAGCGAGATCGAGCAGCAAGGGCTCGACAATGTTCTCATGGCTCATGCCATGCCGCATCACCTCGACATAAAGCCGATCATCATAGATATCGTGAAGAATCTTCAGGCGTTGGCGAGCAACATCGACATGGTTGTTGACCAGCATACGCTCTATCGGCCCGTTGCCTCCTCCAGTCAGGCAGATGACCCCTTCGGCAAATTCGGCTAGATCATTTAGGAAGACATGGGGCTCCTGCTCATCCTGAGGCTTCAGAAAAGAACGCGAGACAAGGCGCACCAGATTGGCCCAGCCCGCGTCTGTGGCCCCGATCAACACCAGCGTCGGAAACTCGGTATGACCGGTCCCGGCCAGATCCCCATCAGCAAAATCGACCTCGACCTGACACCCGAGGATCGGCTGCAAGCCCTCCCCGGCAGCTTTTTGCGAAAATTCCAACGCACCGAACAGATTGCGCGTGTCGGTGATGGCCACCGCCGGCATATTGGCGGCCTTGGCCGTCTTGATCAGTTTGCCAACGGGCAACGCCCCTTCAAGCAGCGAATAGGCAGAATGAACATGAAGATGAATGAATTTGAGATCGCTCGAGACATCAGCCCCCCAATTGCCTGCCGTCGATATCTCGGTCATTGCGTCTCACCCTTTTCGTCATCATCCGTCTGACGTGCCATATGCACGCGGCGAAAGATCACAGAATAGAAAATGAGCCGCGAGTCGCATAGCCGCTGATGCGGCTTTTCCCTCTTATACCCAGCGAGCAGCATCCTTCGCTGGGTATCAATGCGCCCGGCCGATGCTTCAGCCGAGAACAAAAACAAACGTCCAAAATTCGGACGCCCTTAGACGAGAATTTGTGTCCACACCGTCAACATGGACATGAAGGTGATCAGCGAGCCAAGAGCGAGTACATCACGAATAAGCATTGAAATCCCCTAAAGTTCGTTCTCTATTTAAACTCATTATGTATTTGTTTTGTTCTTTTTTCAAGACATTTTTCTGTAGAATTCCACAACCCGCAAGTTGCGTAATTTCAATCACTTATGGGAAGCCATCAAATAGTTGTTCACAGAATGTTCCTAATCACAAACACCCAAAAATCGGCTGGCACGACCAGTGGACAAGGTGGGAATAGCCTGTGCACGATCCATCGCGACAGAGCGGCTTTTCCTCAGCTGGTCCACAGGCGCGTCAACACGGTTTCATCAAAACCGCCACTTGGGCGGCCTTGATGAACAGAGCTATGGAGCGGGAACAAGAATGAAAAATTAGACCGGGCGGTCTAGAGCTCGACGATCTTGCCGTCGACCAGCGTGATCTGGCGATCCATCCGTTCAGCCAGAAACAGATTGTGGGTCGCGACCAGTGCCGCAATCCCGGACTGTTTCACGAGAGCATTCAGTGCCTTGAAGACATATTCGGATGTGGTCGGATCAAGGTTGCCCGTCGGTTCGTCGGCAAGCAGAACCCTTGGAGCATTTGCCATGGCCCGGGCAATCGCCACCCTCTGTTGCTCACCGCCGGAGAGCTCGGCCGGTCGATGACTTCCACGATGATCAACCTTCATGTAGGAGAGAAGCTCGATAGCGCGGCTATGCGCCTCGGGCATCTTCTCGCCATGAATGAGCTGCGGCAAGACGACATTTTCGACGGCCGAGAATTCGGCCAGCAGATGGTGGAATTGATAGACAAAGCCGATTTCGTTGCGCCGGGTCAGAGTGCGAGACCGGTCCGCCGCATTGCTCTGGGCCTGTCCGGCAATATAGACCTCCCCATCATTGGGGCGTTCGAGCAGGCCAGCCACATGCAAAAGTGTCGACTTGCCCGCACCGGACGGTGCCACAAGAGCAACCATTTCGCCTGCATAGACAGACAGGTCCACTCCGTCGAGCACGATGAGTTGATTGTCAGCCTGATCGTAAGAACGGGTCACATTCCTCAGCGCCAACAGAGGATCGCCACGCGGGTCTTCTGGCAAGCCAGCTTCCGAATAATCGCTCGGCTGATAGACATCCTGCATCGTGCCTTGCGCCGCCGCAGGGGTCTCTTCCATGGAACCAGCCATAGAGCTGGGCATGACCGGCGTCATGGGCGGCACGAACTCGCCCCCCGTCTCCATGCCGATGCCGGACTGGGATGTCGCCAACACCCGGCTGGATTTGGATTTCTCGGTCTGCTTTTTTTCCTCGTCGGACAGCACCGGCCAGAAGAAGCTCTTCTTACTCATAGCGCAGCGCCTCCACCGGATCGAGTGTCGCGGCGCGCCAGGCCGGATAAATCGTGGCAAGGAAGGAGAGCAGCAGCGCGATGATCAGCACGGAAATGGTCTCGGTCGCATTCATGTCAGCGGGCAGCTTGGACAGGAAATAGAGCTCGGGTGAAAACAGCTCGGTGCTCGTGATCCAGGAGACGAACTGGCGAATGCTCTCGATGTTGAGACAGACCAACAGCCCCAACACGAACCCAGCCATGGTGCCGACAAAACCGATGGCTGCGCCGGTGATCATGAAAATCCGCATGATCGAGGATCGCGTCGCCCCCATGGTCCTCAGGATCGCAATGTCACTCCCCTTGTCCTTCACCAACATGATGAGGCCGGAAATGATATTGAGAGCGGCAACCAGAATGATCAGCGTGAGGATGATGAACATCAGGTTGCGCTCCACTTCAAGCGCGGAGAAGAAGGTCAAGTTCCGGAAGCGCCAGTCGGTGATATAGACCTGACGCCCCATGGCTTCTTCGACAGCAGGCCGGATCGTGCCGACCTCGTCCGGATCATCAACATAGACCTCGATCGCCGAGACCTTGCCATCCTGATTGAAATAGGTCTGGGCATGTTCGAGCGGCATGAAGATGAAGGTGCCGTCATACTCGCTCATACCGATCTCGAAGATCGCCTTGACCGGATAGGCCTTGATGCGCGGCGCAACCCCCATCGGGGTGACCGCTCCATTGGGCGAGATCAGCTTGACACTGTCACCAGCGACAACACCCAGCGTCCGCGCCAGACGTGAGCCAAGCGCGATGCCTTCCTGCTCGTCAAATCCCTCAAAAGTCCCCTGCAGGACCTTTTCGGAAACAAGCTTCAGCTTTTTGATATTGGCTTCGCTCATGCCGCGCACGAGCGCGCCCGATGAGCCACCGGACGCCGAGGCCAGAATCTGCCCCTCAACGAAGGGAATGGCGAAGTTCACGCCGTCCACACCTTCGATGCGCTGGGCAAGATCATTATAGTCCGTAAAATCCGTGTCGATCGGCTGGATCACCAGATGCCCGTTGATCCCGAGGATCTTGTCGAGCAGCTCGGATCGGAAGCCGTTCATCACCGCCATGACGATGATGAGCGTCGCAACGCCAAGCATGATGCCGAAAAAAGACAGCCAGGAAATGATGGAAATGAATGCTTCCCGCCTGCGCGAACGCAAGTAGCGGAATGCCATCATCCATTCAAACAGGGCGAATGGCCGCTGGCCTTCGGACGCGGACATGTATTACTCCAGACGGAACGGCCCGGTGTCGGTTTCCCCGCCGGACCATTCTTGCTGCGGTTTTGTCGAATCAATTGCTAGCAATGATACGGTCTACGACCGCATCGAGGGAAACCATTTCACGTTCGCCCGTGGCGCGATCCTTGATTTCCACTTCATTCGACTTCAGACCCCGAGGCCCGACAATCACTTGAGTCGGCAGGCCAATCAGGTCCATGGTGGCAAACTTCGCGCCAGCCTGACCGGCGCGGTCGTCATAGAGAACATCAAATCCGGCATTTCCAAGGCGCTCATACAGCTGCTCGCTGACAGAGCTTGTTTCTTCGTTCTCGGCCTTCATGTTGATCAAGCCGATGTCGAACGGTGCGACCGATTTTGGCCAGATAATACCGTTCTCGTCGTGGCTTGCCTCGATGATTCCACCCAACAGTCGGGACACGCCCACCCCATAGGATCCCATGTGGACAGGATACTCCTTGCCGTCGGCAGCCATCACCGTGGCGCCCATCTTGTCGGAATATTTGGTGCCGAAATAGAAGATATGACCAACCTCGATACCGCGTGCAGCGATTCGATCTGCTTCCGGAATGGCATTGAAAGCGGCCTCGTCGTGCATTTCGTCTGTTGCAGCATATTCGCTGGTCCAGTCCGAAACGATGCCGCTGAGATCGCCCATGAAATCGAGGTCATCGGCAGGCACGGGCTTGGTCAGGTAATTCTTGTGACAGAAGACCTCGCTCTCGCCGGTATCCGCAAGAATGATGAACTCGTGGCTGAGGTCGCCGCCGATCGGGCCGGTGTCCGCCTTCATCGGGATGGCGGTCATGCCAAGCCGCTTGAAGGTACGCAGGTAGGCCACAAACATGCGATGGTAGGCTTCCCTCGCCCGATCCTCATCCATGTCGAAGCTGTAGGCATCCTTCATCAGGAATTCGCGACCACGCATCACGCCAAAGCGCGGACGGATCTCGTCGCGAAACTTCCACTGGATGTGATAGAGATTGAGCGGCAGATCCTTGTAGGACTTCACATAGGTGCGGAAGATGTCTGTGATCATCTCCTCGTTGGTCGGGCCAAACAGCATGTCGCGCTCATGGCGGTCGACGATACGCAGCATTTCCTTGCCATAATCATCATAGCGGCCACTTTCCTTCCAGAGCTCGGCAGGCTGCATGGTCGGCATCAGCAATTCGATGGCGCCGGAACGATCCTGCTCTTCCCGCACGATCTGCTCGATCTTGCGCAGGACGCGAAGCCCCAACGGCAGCCAGCTGTAGATACCAGCCTGCTGCTGACGGATCATGCCCGCGCGCAACATGTAACGATGCGAGACGATTTCCGCCTCTTTGGGTGTTTCTTTCAGGATGGGCAGAAAAAATCGGGAAAGACGCATGACGCTGGGCTCTTTCTGGATGGTCCGTGACAGATAGCTTGAAAGGCCGGTATCGCATCTTGGCGGCGACATTTTCAAGGCAAGAGTTGAGGTTTGTCGCCTTTATAGACCGAGATTGTGTGTCCGACATCATTTTTCGACAAATGAGTCGTGACAATCATCTTTTGCACAATCTAGTGAAAAATACCTAGAAGAAAGAAACAAAACAAAAACAATAGACTGCGATCACGTCTGTGAAACACTGTACAAAAAAACAACTTATGATCTTCGAAACCAAAAAGAGTGACTAATTTGAGAAAAACTACTCAATTATCAAAAAAGGGTAATGACAAAGCTGGGGAATGGGACTAATCTCCCTGCCATAACATAAGAGATACGCTCACCACGTTTATCTCACTCTCGCGCGAAAAATGTCTTGGGAGGATACAGATCTCTGGCGCACGTTTACGTTGCTGCCGCTCTAACTAGCCAAAAAGCAAAGTCGAGCAATGAGATCACGTCGCGATTACCTTTAAAACAAGGCCCTCGGGCCTTGTTTTTTTATTGCCTAATGCCAGCCAAATTCAGCTTGTTCGGCAACATTAACCTTCCAAAATCATTCCGGCGTTTCATACAGGGACTTCTGTAATAATACGTCAGCCTGACTGACCTTTTCTTGACAGCCCATCACTAACTCTGTCCCATTACACTTGTGTGACACTGGTCAGCCATTCAAGGCCCATGCATAAAAAGAGACAACAAAAAACGGGCTGTTGCACATCGGCAACAGCCCGATTCAATTCATGAGCCTTCAATTGGCTGAGCGAAATTCGATCCGATCTATTTCAGACTGTCGGGCATCGGCAGGAAGGTCAAATCATCCAACCCCAATCCCCAGACTTCGACAGCTGTGTAGAAGAGACCGAACAGGATCCCTGCCAGGATCGTCGTGGCAAGCATCTTGCGGACGATCATCGGCCGCGCCGGAGCGCTCGCCATGGTGCCCAGATGCCGGTCCTCGCCTTCAGTTTCCGCCTGCGTTTTGACGCCAAAGGGCAGCACCACGAAGAGGGAGACCCACCAGATGATGAAATAGATGGCAAGGCCACTCACAAGGCTCATTCAGTTGTCCTGACTGATACTCAGATCTGTTCCAGCTCAGTAAGGGTGCCGCAGAAATCCTTGGGATGCAGGAAGATAACCGGTTTGCCATGAGCACCGATCTTCGGTTCGCCATCGCCAAGAACGCGAGCGCCCTCTGCTTTCAGTTTGTCGCGAGCGGCAATGATGTCTTCCACTTCGTAGCAGACATGGTGAATGCCACCCATCGGGTTCTTTTCAAGGAATTTTGCAATCGGGCTGTTTTCGCCAAGCGGCTCAAGCAGCTCGACTTTGGTATTCGGCAGCTCGACGAACACGACTTTCACGCCGTGTGCAGGCTCGTCCTGCGGCTCGGAGACTTTGGCACCAAGGGTTCCGCCATAGGTGGCGACACCGGCAGCCATATCAGGAACCGCAATTGCAACATGGTTGAGACGACCAATCATTTCCTTCTTCCTTTCTGTGTACCGCTTGTGCAGCGTCAGGCTTCATACGGGAGGGAAACCCGATCACGCACAAGGAAAATCACTGCCCTGTTCATACAAGGTTGATCATTACCGATACAACTGGCTTTTTGGCCCAGCATTGATTGACCTCAGACCGGACCGATCGTCGGACCGCTTCTCGCAAAATATCAACATCTTTACGCTTCTTGGCCGGCATTCCCTTGATTGCACCGAAGATTCCCGCCTCGACAATCTCGATAAACAGCCTGTCATTGCGATCCCGGTCGGGGATTCCATTCAATGCCATCTGCGGATGGCCCAAAATATCGCCCTTCTTGTTGATCGTGATGGCAACGGCAATATGGCCGACAAAGGAGAGCTTGCGTCGTTCCTGGATGCCCATATCCTCAAAGGTGCCAATGAGAGAGCCATCCTTGTAGAGACGCCCGCCGAGATACTCGTCCCAGCTCTTGATTTTGCCGCCAGCAAGACGAGCCATCCAGCCATTGCGCACATGGAGCACCTCGCGCACACCCATCTCGCGCGCCAACTTGCCGTGAGCCTTCAGGTGCATTTCCTCGCCATGGACCGGCACGGCAATCGCCGGTTTGACCCACTGGTAGAGTTTACGCAGGTCATCCCGCTTTGGATGACCCGAAACATGCACGGCGGCGTCCTTCTCGGTGATCACCTCGACATCCTGTGTCGCCAGATTGTTGATCACCTCGATGATGCTGCGCTCATTCCCCGGAATGGCCTTCGATGACAGGATCACCTGATCACCCTTGGAAAGCTGCACCGTCGGGTGTTCACCAGCCGCGATGCGCGCAAGCGCCGCCCGCTTTTCCCCTTGCGAACCGGTAAGGATAGCGACCACCTTCTCCCGCGGCAGATAGCCGAAATCATCATCCGAGAGAAATTCGGGCACATCCTGTAAATAGCCTTGCTCCTGCGCCACCTCGATAAAGCGCCAGAGCGCCCGACCCACCACGACGACGTGGCGATCATTGGCACGAGCCGCCCGCGCAATGGCCTGAACCCGTGCGACGTTAGAGGCAAAGGTCGTCACCGCCACCCGGTGCTTGGCATTGGCGATCAGACAGGTCAACTCCTGCTCCACATCCTGTTCGGAAATGGAGGATCCTTCGCTCAAGGCATTGGTGGAATCGCCGATCAGCGCCAGAACGCCTTCCTTGCCAAGCTCGATCAGCCGTCCCACGTCGGTCGACGGACCAACGCCGGGATTGTTGTCGAGCTTCCAGTCGCCGGTGTGCAGCACGAGACCCAGCTCGGTGCGAATGGCCAGTGCATTACCCTCTGGGATGGAATGGGACATCGGCACGAACTCGATGTTGAACGGCCCGACTTGCACCTGCCCGCCCTGCTTGACCCGCGTCACCGGGATCGGCGGGGCCTGAGGTTCCGCTTCCCCCTTGGCCTCGACCAGATCGGCAACAAAGCCCGAGCCGTAGACCGGAACCTTCAGTCGCTCCCAGAGCGAGAACAGAGCCCCGAAATGATCTTCGTGTCCATGGGTGATGATGATGCCGTCAATACGGTCGCGCTCCGATTCAAGAAATCGGATATCGGCAAAGATCAGATCCGCCCCCGGATGGGCTTCATGGGCAAAGGCAACGCCGAAATCAATGATGATCCAGCGTTTGTCACCCTCCGGCCCGATGCCGTAGAGCGCCATGTTCATTCCGATTTCACCCACCCCGCCAAGGGGCATGAAGACCAGTTCAGACGAATCCATTATTCTCTCATTCTGCACCAAAGTGCGCCTTAATGTGTCACGCCGGGCCAGAAAACATCGCCCGCGTAGATCACGCGGCGATTACCGTCTGCAAGGAGCAGAACCAGTCCGCCACTCTCGTCAAGACGTTCAAAAATGCCCTCGATTTCTTCATTCGGCAGCCGCACGACAACCGGAGCTCCAACACCACGGACCCGATCGAGCCAATCCTCTCGGATGGCAGCAAGCCCTGCCCCCCGGTTCCAGACCGAAAGGCGCTCATCCATATGGAAGGCCAACCGGTCGAACAGACCGTCGGGGGAAACATCATAGCCGCTGCTTTGTGACAGGTCAGCGGCTGCGAGCCCCTCGGTTGTGTCAGGATGGGTGCGGCAATTGACGCCGATACCGATGACCACGGCCAATCTCCCGTCAGCAAGCGTACTGCTTTCCAGAAGAATGCCGCAAATTTTCTGCTCTGACCACAACAGGTCATTCGGCCACTTGATGCGCAATTGCGCCCGCATATGGGGCGGCAGAACATCCTCAATGGCCCGATGCACCGCCGTTGCCGTCAGTAGTGGAAGATGGCCGATCTCAGACATCGATGCCGGATCGATAAGCAGCAGACTAGCAAAAAGATTGCCCTGTTGTGAAGACCAGGCCCGTCCGCGTCGCCCCACGCCCTTGGTCTGTTCACCAGCGGTGACCCAGAGATTTCCCGCTTCACCCTGAAGGGCAAGCGACAAGGCATGCTGGTTCGTCGAACCGATGGAGTCAAACGCGATGTGGCGATAGGAGGAAGGAAGTTTTGCCAAGAAATACTCACGTATCAAGTCACCGCCCGGAGCAGCCACCGGCAAACGGTCGATCAGAAATCTCTGTTGTCACAAATGAAGATGCCCGAGGTGAACCCCCGGGCAAACCTCACATAGCATACCTGACCGGATCTGTCTTGTAAAAGACCCCAAAAGATCAAATCTCTAAGCATGCTTTAGAAAAAGCTCTTCGCGGCCTCTTCGGCCAGCGCCCTGATCGGCCCTACATAAATAACCATGGTCAGCATGAAGGCTCCACTCAGGAGCAGCACCAGACGCAGTTCGCCCGACGCTTTCTCAAAAACAGGAGCAGGTTCGTCAAAGAACATGATCTTGATGATCCGGAGATAATAATAGGCCCCGACAACGGAGGCGAGAACCCCGATGACCGCCAGCGGATAGAGCCCGGCCTCGATCGCGGCACTGAACACCAAAAGCTTGCCAAAGAAGCCGCCAAGCGGCGGAATGCCCGCCAGCGAAAACATGATGACTGCGAGAAGGAATGCCATCGGCAGATCCGTCCGCGACAGACCGGAAAGATCCTCGATCCGCTCGACCATGCCATCCTTGCGTCGCATCGACAGCACCGCAGCGAACGCCCCGAGCGTCATCGCCACATAGGTAATCATGTAGACAATCAGCCCCTCGACACCCGCCGCATTGCCCGCGGCAAGACCGACAAGGGCATAGCCCATGTGGCCAATGGAGGAATAGGCGAGCAGCCGCTTGATGTTGCGCTGACCGATGGCAGCAAAGGACCCGAGCACCATAGAGAGCATCGAAACAAAGATGATCACCTGCTGCCACTGCACCTCGATCGGGTCAAACGCCACAAAGACAATCCGAACGATCATGCCCATGGCGGCAACCTTCGGAGCAGCCGCAAAGAAGGCCGTGACCGGCGTCGGCGCGCCCTCGTAGACATCCGGCGTCCACATATGGAACGGAACAGCGGAGATCTTGAAGGTGAGGCCCGCAAGAATGAAGACGAGACCAAACACAGCTCCGATACTGGCGTCATCCACATGCAGCGCTTCGGCGATGCCGGGAAAGGACGTGTGACCGGTGAAGCCATAGATCAGGCTCATGCCGTAAAGCAGCATGCCCGAAGACAGGGACCCAAGAACGAAATATTTAAGGCCAGCCTCTGTCGCCCGCGCACTATCCCGCTTGATCGAGGCAACGACATAGAGAGCCAGAGACTGCAATTCGAGCCCGAGATAGGCAGCGATCATGTCGTTTGCGGACAGCATCATCAACATGCCGAGTGTCGCCAGCGTGATCAGCACCGGATATTCGATGGTTTCGAACTTCTCCGCCCGCGCATAGGCAACCGACATGGCGAGCGCCAGCCCAGAGCCGATCAACACGAGGATCTTCATCAGCCTCGCAAAGGGATCCTGAATGAAGGCGCCGTTGAACGTGGTTGCGGTGCTGTTCGGATTGAGCAAGAGAATGGCCCCTGCGATGATCAGCAGAGCCACAGCAAGACCGGTGACGACCTGACTGGTTCGCTCGCCGCCAAAGACGCCAATCATCAACAGCACCATGGCGCCCACAGCCAACAGAATTTCCGGCAGGGCCGGCATGAGATCCGGAAGCGTAGCCAGTTCAGGGGTCATGTCTCACTCACTTCGTTTATCGATTGCCGCTCACCTACTGGGCAAGCATGGCAACCTTGTCCGCAGCTTCAAGTGCTGCCTGATAATTGTTGATCAGGTTGCTCACCGCAGCTGCGGTCACATCCTGAATGGGAGCCGGATAGACGCCAAAGAAAATGGTCAGCACAACAAGTGGAACCAGGATCATCTTCTCGCGGCGATCCATATCGAGGATGCCCTTGAGACTTTCCTTCTCCAGCTTGCCGAACACCACGCGCCGGTAAAGCCACAGCGCATAGGCAGCAGACAGGATCACCCCGGTCGTGGCGAAGAAGGCCACCCAATTGTTGGCCTGAAACACGCCGACAATGGTCAGGAACTCACCCACAAACCCGGACGTCCCCGGCAGGCCGACATTGGCCATGGTGAAGATCATGAAGATCGTCGCGAACACCGGCATCCTGTTGACCAGCCCGCCATAGGCCGAAATTTCGCGCGTGTGCATCCGGTCATAGACAACACCGACGCACAGGAACAGCGCCCCTGAGACGATACCGTGCGAGAGCATCTGGAAGATCCCGCCCTGCACTCCCTGCTGAGTGGCAGAAAAGATCCCCATGGTCACATAACCCATATGAGCGACAGAGGAATAAGCAATCAGCTTCTTGATGTCTTCCTGCGCCAGCGCGACAAGCGAGGTATAGATGATCGCCACCACTGAGAGGGTAAAGACGAAGGGCGCGAAGAGGTCGGACGCCAGCGGGAACATCGGCAGCGAGAAGCGCAGGAACCCATAGCCGCCCATTTTCAACAGAATCCCCGCCAGAATGACAGAGCCTGCCGTCGGCGCCTGAACATGGGCATCGGGCAACCAGGTATGCACCGGCCACATCGGCATCTTGACCGCGAACGAGGCAAAAAAGGCAATCCAGAGCCAGAACTGCATCTCGCGCGAGAAGGGGAAGACCAGCAACTGAACGATATCCGTCGTCCCCGCCTCCCAATACATCGCGAGGATCGCCAGCAGCATGAGCACCGAACCGATCAGCGTGTAGAGGAAGAACTTGAAGCTGGCATAGACCCTGTTCTGGCCACCCCAAATCCCGATGATCAGAAACATCGGAATGAGACCGGCCTCAAAGAACAGATAGAACAGCACCAAATCCAGAGCGCAGAAAACCCCGATCATCATCGTCTCAAGCACGAGGAAGGCGATCATATATTCCTTCACCCGCTTGTTGATCGAGTTGCGGCTGGCAAAGATCGCGGCAGGCATCAGGGCCGTGGTCAGAATGACGAACAGCATCGAGATGCCATCGACCCCCATCCGGTAGGAAATGGTGCTCGACAGCCAGTCAGCCTTTTCCTGCATCTGAAAGCCGGTGTTCTCAGGATCGAACTGGTTCCAGATCAAAAGCGAGATCAGGAAGGTGACGATGGTCGTCCAGAGCGCAACATTGTTGATGTTGCGACGTGAAATTTCGTTGTCCCCCTTGACGAGAAGGATCATCAGCGCCCCGACCAACGGCAGGAACACAACGGTCGAAAGTAGTGGCCATTGGCTCATCAGTGTGCCCCCCCGCTCAGCATGCTGTAGGTGATCAGCACGGCCAAGCCAATCATCATGGCAAAGGCATAATGGTAGAGATATCCGGTCTGCAGCCGCACGATCCGGTTGGTCAGACCAACCACCCGGGACGCGATCCCGTTCGGACCGTAGCGATCGATCACCCGTTCATCGCCCCCCTTCCACAGCGCACGACCAAGCCACTGGGCCGGGCGGACAAAAAGCACCGCGTAAAGCTCGTCAAAATACCATTTGTTAAGCAGGAATTTATACAGCAGCACATGGCGCTCGGCGAGCCGCTTGGGCACACTCGGCGCACGGATGTAGAAGATGTAGGCGGTGAAAAAGCCGATCAGCATCATCGCAAACGGCGCCAACTTCACCAGCCACGGCACATCGTGGAACACATGCAGCAGGTGGTTTTCGGCACCGGTGAAGAGCGCCCCCTTCCAGAAGTCATCATAGTGATGACCATAGAAGTAGCCCGAGAAGACCATCCCGGCGAATACAGCCCCGAGCGCCAGAAACATCAGCGGCACGGTCATCACCTTCGGGCTCTCATGGATCTTGGCCTTGATGTCCGCATTCATGCGCTCGCGGCCATGGAAGGTCATGAAGATCAGGCGCCAGCTGTAGAAGCTGGTGAACAGTGCCGCAATCACAACCATCATGAAGGCATAGCCGCTCGCCGCATTATGGGCGGCAAACGCACTTTCGATGATCGCATCCTTGGAATTGAACCCGGCAAAACCGATGATGGTGCCCGGAATACCAACGCCCGTAAGCGCCAGTGTGCCGATCATCATCATCCAGTAGGTCAGTTTGATATGCTTGGCGAGCCCGCCCATCCGGCGCATGTCCTGCTCATTGGAGACAGCATGGATGACCGACCCCGCACCAAGGAACAACAGGGCCTTGAAGAAGGCATGGGTGAACAGGTGGAACACCGCCGCACCATAGGCCCCGATCCCCAGCGCCACGAACATGTAGCCAAGCTGCGAACAGGTCGAATAGGCAATTACACGTTTGATGTCATTCTGAACGAGACCGACCGTCGCCGCAAAGAAGGCCGTCGTCGCACCGATCACCGTGACCACCTCCAGAGCGGTGGGTGACAGCTCGAAAAGCGGCGACAGACGCGCCACCATGAAGACGCCAGCCGTCACCATGGTGGCGGCATGAATGAGCGCCGACACCGGGGTCGGACCTTCCATGGCGTCCGGCAACCAGGTGTGCAACAGGAACTGCGCCGACTTGCCCATAGCCCCCATGAACAGCAACAGGCAGATGGTCGTCAGAGCGTCCCATTCCTGCCCGAGGAAGATGATCGTCTGACCGGACATGGCCTCTGCACCGGAGAAAATCTCCGACAGGCTGATCGTGTCAAACAACACATAGACACCGCATATCCCGAGCGCAAAACCGAAGTCGCCCACCCGGTTGACGATAAAGGCCTTCATCGCCGCCGCGTTGGCCGAAGGCTTCTGATACCAGAAGCCGATCAGCAAATAGGAAGCAAGACCCACGCCTTCCCAACCGAAAAACATCTGCAACAGATTCTCGGCCGTGACCAGCGACAGCATCGCGAAGGTGAAGAGCGACAGAAAGGCGAAAAAGCGCGCCCGATGCGGGTCATGGTGCATGTAGCCGATGGAATAGATATGCACCAGAGCCGACACCGAATTGACCACCACCAGCATGACAACCGTCAGGGTATCGACGCGGATCGACCAGTCGATCTCGAAGTTGCCAGAATGGATCCAGCTCAGGATCGGCACGATCTCGGTTTCGCCATGATGGCCAATCCCGACCGAGAAGAAAGCAATCCAGCTCAGGATGGCTGCGATCACCACAAAGGTGCTGGTGATATATTCCGCAGCCTTGTGCCCGATGGAGCGACCGAACAGGCCGGCAATCAGAAAACCGAGCAGGGGCAGAAAGACGATGGCCGTATACATGGGTCCCCTCAGCCTTTCATCATGTTGATGTCTTCAACTGCAATCGTGCCACGGTTGCGATAGAAGACGACCAGAATGGCCAGCCCGATGGCCGCCTCAGCAGCAGCCACCGTCAGCACCAGAAGGCCGAAGATCTGCCCTCCCAGATCCCCGAGATAGCTGGAGAAGGCGACAAAATTGATATTGACAGACAGAAGGATCAGCTCGATCGACATCAGGATGACGATGACATTCTTCCGATTGAGGAAAATGCCGAACATCCCGATCACGAACAGGATCGCTGCTACTGTCAGATAATGGCTCAGTCCGATTTCCATTTCTGGCCGTCCCTTCTCCCTGCCCTCATGCACCTTGACGCGAGGGCCATTAAGGGGAACCGGCGGGTCAAATGCCCCTGCCCGATTCCACCTCCACGATTTCAATAGAATTCTCAACGGTGCGGGCATTCTGCCGCATGATATCCTGGCGCTGCACATCTTTGCGGTGATGCAGCGTGAGCACGATGGCCCCGATCATCGCCACGAGCAGGATGAGCGCCGCGGTCTGGAAATAATAAACATATTTGGTGTAGAGCAGCGCCCCGATTGCCTCGATATTCGACGCTTCCGCCAGCGCAGGGGTCGGCTCACCCAGATGCCCCACTAGTTCAGGGCTGATGATCCAGCCACCAAAGGCAACGAGCAGTTCTGCCAAGAGCACCAACCCGACCAGCAATCCGATGGGCATATACTGCAGGAAGTCCGAGCGCAGCTCGGCAAAGTCGATATCGAGCATCATCACGATGAACAGGAACAGCACTGCGACCGCGCCCACATAGACGACCACCAGCAGCATCGCCAGAAACTCGGCACCGAGCAGAACGAACAAGCCCGCAGCGTTGAAAAACGCAAGGATCAGAAACAGAACCGAATGCACCGGGTTGCGCGAGCCGATGACCATGAGGCCCGAGCCCAGCAGCACCGCTGCAAACAGATAGAAGAAAAAGCTTTGAAGGATCATGTCTCTCGTTTCCTGTTCCCATTAGGGAAGTGTCCCCCAGTAAATCTTGCCGTCAATCTTGCGTCCAACAGTCCTTAGCGATAGGGCGCGTCCATGGCGATGTTGCGTGCCAGCTCCAGCTCCCAGCGCTCCCCGTTCTCGAGCAATTTTTCCTTGGTGTAGAAAAGCTCTTCGCGGGTTTCCGTTGCGAATTCAAAGTTCGGCCCCTCGACAATCGCCTCCACCGGGCACGCCTCGGCGCAATAGCCGCAATAGATGCATTTGGTCATGTCGATGTCATAGCGGGTGGTCCGGCGCGTGCCATCGTTGCGCCGCGGCCCCGCCTCGATGGTGATGGCCTGAGCCGGGCAGATCGCTTCGCACAGCTTGCAGGCAATGCAGCGCTCTTCCCCGTTGGGATAGCGTCTGAGGGCATGCTCTCCGCGGAAGCGCGGCGATACCGGCCCCTTCTCGAACGGATAGTTCACCGTCGACTTGGGCGCAAAGAAGTAGCGCATGGCCAGAAAGAAGGCCGAAACGAACTCCTTGAGCATCAGCGATTTTGCAGCCTGTGCAAGTGCCATCTACTGTCCTCCCATCATCTTCAGACCGGCAAAGAAGCCGACGAAGGCAAAGATGATCGGCATCGGAACGCGATAGGCGAACCGCGTCATCTGTGCGACCGTATCCTTGCTCTTTTCGCCAAGGGGTGTCTTCCTGCCCATCACGAACCCGTCTTCCTGCGAGCGAAGCACAGCCGGAAGCACAAGGAAATTGGCGGCAATCGCAATCCCCAACCCGATCAGGGCTCCCATTCCACCAGCCATCAAGGATGCCTGCTCCATCTTCGCGTCCTGTTCTGTCTAACCCGCCAGGGATGCCCCGGCCCAATATCCGATGAAGGGAAACAGTAGCTGGGTTCCACACCAGATCCCGAACTGTATCCAGTCACCATATCTCTTTGTGTCCGGATGATTGGCAAGGCCCTTCTCCGAACGCATCTTCATCCATTTGGCCCCGAGCAGACCACCGATCATCTTGTAATCGGCCCACCCGATCACCCCGCCAATCAGAGCCCCGACCATACCGGGCAGCGACAAATCAAACATCTCGCCCTATCCCTTACGGTGCCCAACCGGCAAATTGCAGAACGCTCGCCACCAGCACCACATAGAACAGCGACAGCGGCAGGAAGACCTTCCAACCAAGGCGCATCAACTGATCGTAGCGATAGCGGGGAACGAAGGCCTTTACCATGCCGAACATGAAGAAGACCGCACTCGCCTTCAGGAAGAACCAGACCACACCCGGAACCCATGTGAAGGGAGCAAAATCAAACGGCGACAGCCAGCCACCCATGAACAGGATGGTCGTCAGCGAACACATCAGAGCAATCGCGACATACTCACCCAGCATATACATCATGTAGGGCGTCGAGCCGTATTCCACCATGAACCCGGCCACCAGCTCGGACTCCGCCTCAGCCAGATCGAACGGCGGACGGTTGGTCTCGGCGAGTGCCGAAATGAAGAAAACGACGAACATCGGGAACAGCGGCAGCCAGTACCAATTGAGGAAACTGAGCGCGGGCAGCCCCAGATGGCTCGCAAGGCCTTCCTTCTGGGCCAGTACGATATCGGTCAGATTGAGCGAACCGACGCACAACAGCACCGTGATGATCACAAAGCCGATGGAAACCTCGTAGGAGACCATCTGCGCCGCCGAACGCAAGGCGGACAGGAAGGGATATTTCGAGTTCGACGCCCAGCCGCCCATGATGATGCCATAGATACCGAGGGATGAGATCGCCAGAATATAGAGGATGCCGACGTTGATATCGGCAATCGCCCAGCCCTCGGACACCGGGATCACGGCCCATGCGGCAAGGGAGACCGTCACCATGACTAGCGGGCCAAGCAGGAACATCACCTTGTTCGAGCCGGACGGAATGACAGGTTCCTTCAGAACGAACTTCAGCAGATCCGCAAAGGACTGCAACAGCCCCCATGGCCCGACCACGTTGGGACCACGGCGCATCTGAACCGCAGCCCAGATCTTGCGATCCGCATAGAGCACATAGGCAATGACCACCAGAAGCACGACCAGAAGCAAAAGCGACTTCCCCACCATGATTGCGCCGGGGATGAGCCAAGTGTCGACAAAACCATTCATCAGTCGGTCCCCTTACTCCGCAGCTTCTGCGGCTCTGCCCTTGGCAAGGGCACTGCATTCGGCCATGACGGCAGACGCACGCGCAATCGGATTGGTGAGATAATAGTCGGAAATCGGCGAAACCATCGCCTGCCCCTTGACCTTGCCAGCCTTCTTAGCCAGAGCCTCGATGGAGGCCACATCGCCAACGACGCACTCATCCAGCGCATCGAGATCCGGATGGTCAAAGAAGAGCTTGGCTCTCAACTGTGCCAGACTGTCAAACGGCAGGGTCTTGCCCAGCTTGGCCGAAAGCGCCCTGAGGATCGCCCAATCTTCCTTGGCCTCGCCCGGAGCGAAGTTCGCTCGGACAGCGAGCTGCACCCGCCCTTCGGTATTGAGATAATAGCCCGATTTCTCGGTATAGGTCGCGCCGGGCAGGATAACGTCGGCTGCGTGTGCCCCGGCATCGCCATGGCTTCCGATATAGATCTTGAACGCATCGCCAAAGGCATCAAGCGCCAGCTCGTCGGCCCCCAGAAGGAACAGCGCATCGACGCCACGCTTCTGCATCGCGGCGATATCCTTGGCCCCGTCCTGCGGCTCGAACCCGACCTCGAAGGCACCAACAGCACTTGCGTCCGTATGAAGGATCGAGAATCCGTTCCATTCCTCACTGAGCGCACCACATGCAGAAGCCAGTTTGGCCGCCTGCGACAGCACAGCAAGACCATCCTCATGATTGATCGCGCCCTGCCCGATGAGGATCAACGGACGCTCTGCCTGTTTCAGAACCTTGAAGAAATCACCCTTGCCCGCAGCGAGATCAGCCAGCGTGTCCGAGCCTGCTCCAAGATAGTCATAGCCATATTTCAGGTCGGCCTGCTCACCGATGACCCCGATGCGCGTGCCACCAGCCAGCCAGCTCTTGCGGATCCGGGCGTTGAGCACGGCAGCTTCCATGCGCGGATTGGAGCCGACGATCAAGATAGCATCCGCCTCTTCGATGCCCTCGATGGTCGCGTTGAACAGATAGGCAGCCCGTCCCATCGAGGAATGCAGCACAGAGCCATCCTGCCGCGCATCCATATTGCCCGAGCCGAGCGAGGCCATCAGGCCCTTCATGGCATAAAGCTCCTCGACACTCGCCATCGAGCCCGCAATGGCTCCGATCCGGTCACCGCTCACCCCGTCGAGGCGCTCGGCAATCGCGGCAAAGGCCTCATCCCAGCTGGCTGGCTTCAGCTTGCCGTCCCGTCGCACATAAGGCCGGTCCAGTCGCTGCGCCTTGAGGCCATCCCAGATGAACCGGCTCTTGTCGGAAATCCATTCCTCATTCACCGCATCATTGTTGCGCGGCTGAATGCGCATGACGTCCCGCCCGCGCGTATCCACCCGGATGTTGCAGCCCACCGCATCCATCACGTCGATGGTTTCGGTCTTGGTCAGCTCCCATGGCCGCGCCGTGAAGGCATAGGGCCGTGAGGTCAAAGCGCCGACCGGGCAGAGGTCGATCACATTGCCTTGCAACTCGGAAGTCAGAGCGGCTTCCAGATAGGTCGTGATCTCGGCATCCTCACCGCGCCCCACAAGGCCCAGCTCCTGAATGCCAGCCACCTCGGTGGTGAAGCGCACACAACGGGTGCAGTGAATGCAGCGGGTCATCACGGTCTTGACCAGCGGACCGATATACTTGTTTTCGACCGCCCGCTTGTTCTCGGAAAAGCGCGAACCGCCCTTGCCATAGGCCATGGCCTGATCCTGCAGATCGCATTCGCCCGCCTGATCACAGATCGGGCAATCGAGCGGATGGTTGATGAGCAGGAATTCCATCACCCCTTCGCGGGCCTTCTTGACCATCGGCGACTTGGTGAAAATCTCCGGCGCAGACCCGTCGCGCCCCGGGCGCATGTCCGAGACGCGCATGGCACAGGAAGCGGCGGGCTTCGGCGGGCCGCCCTTGACCTCGACGAGACACATGCGGCAGTTGCCCGCCACCGAGAGACGCTCATGGAAGCAGAAGCGCGGAATCTCCGCACCGGCCTCTTCCGCAGCCTGCAGCAGGGTGTACTCACCCGGCACGTCAATCTCTGTTCCGTCAACGATCAGCTTTGCCATGATCAGCTTTCCTCGCCGTTCTGCTTCGCAGCTTTCCATGTTTCGAGAAGAGCTGAGACTTCAATACCGTCGATCGTCATGCCATCGATGCGACAATGCTTGATGGCAACCCCGGCCAGATTGACGATCTCGAACACCGATCCGGACAGGTTCACATCCTTGATGGAACTGCCTGAAAGATTGACGCTGCTGAAAGCAGACCCAGACATATTGATATTCGCGTAGGCACTGCCGGACAGATTCACATCCTTGTAATCGCTGCCCGAAAGATTGCCGCGATGATAGCTGCTGCCTGACAGGTTCACTTCATCGAGCGAAGAACCAGAAAAATCGCATTCTGTGATTTCAAGGACGTCCTTTTGCTGATTGAGCTTCATCGCATCCTCACTCCGCCGCGACCATTGGGGCCTCATCCGGTTTCGGATTCGCCGTATACTGGTCAATTCTCTCTTCGATCACATGCCGGAAATGACGGATCAGGCCCTGCACAGGCCAGGCCGCAGCGTCTCCGAGTGCACAGATCGTATGTCCCTCAACCTGCTTGGAGACCTCGAACAGCATGTCGATCTCCTTCTTGGAGGCTTCGCCGCGCACCATGCGCTCCATCACGCGCCACATCCAGCCCGTACCCTCACGGCACGGGGTGCACTGGCCGCAGCTTTCGTGCTTATAGAAATAACTGAGCCGCGCAATCGCCTTGATGATATCGGTCGACTTGTCCATCACGATCACAGCCGCCGTGCCAAGACCGGAGCCCAGCTCCTTGAGGCTGTCAAAGTCCATCGGGCAATCCATGATCTGGTCAGCAGGCACGCAAGGCACCGAGGAGCCACCCGGAATCACGGCGAGCAGATTGTCCCAACCGCCACGGATGCCGCCACAATGCTTGTCGATCAATTCCTTGAACGGCACCGACATCGCCTCTTCAAAGGTCGCGGGCTGGTTGACATGACCAGAGACGCAGAAAAGCTTGGTGCCATGGTTGTTCTCGGCACCAAAGCCCTTGAACCAGTGCGCCCCACGCCGAAGGATCGACGGGGCCACCGCGATCGACTCGACATTGTTGACGGTCGTCGGGCAACCATAAAGCCCCACATTGGCTGGAAATGGCGGCTTGAGACGGGGCTGGCCCTTCTTGCCTTCGAGCGACTCGATCAAGGCCGTTTCTTCACCGCAGATATAGGCACCCGCGCCATGATGCACGATGATCTCGAAATCATAGCCATGGATGTTGTTCTTGCCGATCAAGCGCTTCTCATAGGCCTGGTCCACCGCTGCCTGTAGCCGCTCGCGCTCGCGAATGAACTCGCCGCGCACATAGATATAGGCAGCCTCCGCATTCATCGCGAAACCGGCAATCAGACATCCCTCAACGAGATGATGCGGGTCGTGGCGCAGGATTTCCCGGTCTTTGCAGGTACCCGGCTCGGATTCGTCGGCATTGACGACCAGATATTGCGGACGCCCTTCCTGTCGGGGCGGCATGAAGGACCATTTAAGACCGGTCGGGAACCCGGCCCCGCCGCGTCCCCTGAGACCAGAGGCCTTCATCTCGTCAATAATCCACTCGCGGCCCTTTTGCAGGATGCCTTTGGTGCCATCCCAGCACCCGCGCTTCAGAGCACCCTCGAGTCCCCAGTCATGAAGGCCATAGATATTGGTGAAGATCCGGTCTTTATCCTCGAGCATAGCGACCATTACTTGTCTCCTTCGCTCTTGCTGGACTCAACCTCGCCAGCGGCAACGCGCTTGGAAAACGCTGTATCGCCCCCCTCAGCCAGCACCTTGGCCTGCGCGATCCAGTCTTCCCGCTCGATCCGCCCCTTGAAGGACAGCTGGCCGTTGACGAATGCGCAGTTCTCCTCGGTCCAGCTCGCGATCTGGGAGAAATGGAACACGCCCATGGCATTGAGCTTTTCCTCGATCTTCGGGCCGATCCCGGAAATCTCCTTGAGATTGTCCGCCTTGCCATCCACCGGCGCTTTCAGTAGCTCTGGTGCATCGCCCGCACTCTCCGCAGGCGTTTTGACGGCAGGCTCCGGAGTTTTCTTCGGCGGAGATGTCTTGGCGGGCGCACTTACCGGTTTTGCTGCCTTGACCGGCTTCTGATCAGCGGTCTCGATCTTGGCAGAGGGCTTGGCATGGCTTTCGCCCATATCCTTGCCCATGTCTTTACCAAGCCCGTATTTCACCCGCGATCCGTCATAGAGCGACGGGTCGGTCAGGGTGACAGGCCCCTCAGCAGGTGCGCCATGGATACGGCCCTTCTGCTGAGTGCCCGGCGTGATCTCCTCGCCAGCCTCGATCTTGGCGATCAGCTCCTCGAGAATTTCCGGAGTGAGATCCTCATAGGTATCCTTGAAAATCTGGATCATCGGTGCGTTGACGCAGGTCCCTGCGCATTCCACCTCTTCCCACGAGAAATTGCCATCCTCGGACAGGGTGAACGGAGCCTCGGCGATTTTTCTCTTGCAGACGCGGATCAGGTCTTCGGCACCACGCAACATGCAAGGGGTCGTGCCGCAAACCTGAATGTGGGCCTTCTTGCCAACCGGCTGCAGCTGGAACTGTGTGTAGAAGGTCGCGATCTCGAGCACACGGATATGGGGCATCGCCAGCATGTCGGCGACGCATTCGATGGCAGGCTGGCTCACCCAGCCCTCCTGCTCCTGCGCCCGCATCAGAAGCGGGATCACAGCCGAGGCCTGACGACCTTCAGGATATTTGCCGATCACATGCTTGGCCCAATCGAGATTTTCTGCTGAAAACTCGAAAGAGGCAGGCTGTTCGCTGTGCAGGCGACGGACACTCATGTCTGCCGTTCCTTGTGCTTGCAACTCCGATCATCTGAAGCGATCCATCGGAGCCTAGTTCAAAATCACTCCGGTCCCATGTTTAAAGCGACCGGACGCATATTCATATTGGACAGCCGACTAACGGTCGACCTCCCCAAAAACGATGTCGAGCGAGCCAAGAATGGCCGAGACGTCAGCCAGCTGATAGCCGCGCGACAGAAAATCCATCGCAGACAGATGCGCATACCCCGGCGCCCTGATCTTGCATTTGTAGGGTTTGTTCGAGCCATCCGAGACTAGATAGACCCCGAACTCTCCCTTCGGAGCCTCGACCGCTGCATAAACCTCACCCGCAGGCACATGAAAGCCTTCGGTGTGAAGCTTGAAGTGGTTGATGAGGGCCTCCATCGACCGTTTCATCTCATCCCGTCTGGGCGGCACGATCTTTTCATTCTTGGCCATCACCGGCCCCTGCCCTTCAGGCTCGCGCAGCTTGGTGATGCACTGGCGCATGATCCTGACCGACTGGCGCATTTCTTCCATGCGCATCAGATAGCGATCATAATTGTCGCCATGCTTGCCGATGGGAATGTCGAATTCCATCTCTTCATAGCATTCGTAGGGTTGGCTCTTGCGCAAATCCCACGGCACCCCACAGGAGCGCACCATGCAGCCCGAAAAGCCCCACGCCCACGCATCCTCAAGTTCGACAATCCCGATGTCGGCATTGCGTTGCTTGAAAATGCGGTTGTCGGTCAGCAACCGGTCGATGTCTTCGACCACTTTCAGGAACGGATCGCACCAGGCATCGATGTCATCAATCAGATCCTCTGGCAGATCCTGATGCACACCGCCCACCCGGAAATAGTTGGCATGAAGCCGAGCCCCGCACGCCCGCTCATAGAAGACCATCAGCTTCTCGCGCTCTTCAAAGCCCCACAGCGGCGGCGTCAACGCACCAACGTCCATGGCCTGAGTCGTAACATTGAGCAGATGGTTGAGAATACGGCCGATTTCGGAATAGAGCACGCGGATCAGCGAAGCGCGGCGTGGAATTTCAAGATCGAGCAGCCGTTCAATGGCAAGACAGAAGGCATGCTCCTGATTCATCGGTGCCACATAGTCGAGCCGGTCGAAATAGGGCGTCGCCTGCGCGTAGATCTTGTGCTCGATCAGCTTCTCGGTGCCCCGATGCAAAAGGCCGATATGCGGATCGACCCGCTCGACGATCTCGCCATTCAGTTCGAGAATCATCCTCAGCACGCCATGGGCTGCCGGATGCTGGGGACCGAAATTGATGTTGAAGTTTCTAACCTGTGCTTCAGCCATAATCAGGAATCCCCGGGCCAACGCTTAAACGCTAACACCCAAATCAGAATGACACTCAGCGGTGGCACGCACATCAGCAAGCTGACAGGCGCTGGAATGCCTGCGCGGGGAAAAATGCGCCAGAATGGCACGACCCAGGCGATCACGGCCAGAGCAATGATACCCCAATGAAAAAGCACCATGTTCATGTGTTCTATCCCCCTTACCCATTCGCCTTTTCATCGCCCGGCAGCACATAGTTGGTGCCTTCCCACGGGCTGAGAAAATCAAATGTGCGGAATTCCTGCGGCAGTTTCACCGGCTCGTAAACAACCCGCTTCTTCTCGTCGTCATAGCGCACTTCGTAATAACCGGTGAGCGGAAAGTCCTTGCGCAACGGATGGCCATCAAAGCCATAGTCCGTCAACAGACGTCGGAGGTCTGGGTGGCCGGAGAAAAGCACGCCATACATGTCGTAGGCCTCGCGCTCGAACCAGTTGGCACCGGGAAAAATACCGCATATGGAGGCGACCGGCTTGGTCTCGTCCGTGCGGATCTTGACCCGGACACGGGCATTCTGCCTCGGGCTGAGGAGATGATAGACAACGTCGAAACGCTCATCCCGCTCGGGATAATCAACGGCGGTCACGTCAATAAAACAGGCAAACTGAAGTCTCGGATCATCACGCAGAAAACGGAGCACCTCGACAATGTCGCCACGGTTGGCATTCACCGTCAACTCACCGAAGGCAACGGTCCATCCGACAATCTTTCCGCCAAGGGCGGAGGCAATAAAGTCCCCGAGATCTCTTAATGTCTCGTCCATTGTTCGCCATCCCATGTCGGGCCTGTTGGCCCCGGTCCAGAATTGGGTGATCCGTGCAGACAGAAGGCCTTGCACCGTCAGTCGAGCGTTGTCCGCCCTCGCTTTATCGTTCGATCGATCCGGTCCTCCGGATCTTTTTCTGCAACAGCAAAACGCCATAAAGCAGCGCTTCTGCGGTCGGCGGGCAGCCGGGCACATAGATATCGACCGGGACGACCCGGTCACAGCCACGCACCACGCTGTAGGAATAGTGATAATATCCACCACCGTTGGCACAGGACCCCATGGAGATCACGTAGCGCGGCTCCGGCATCTGGTCATAGACCTTCCTCAGCGCTGGCGCCATCTTGTTGGTCAGCGTCCCCGCAACAATCATCACGTCCGACTGGCGCGGCGAGCCGCGCGGAGCAAAGCCGAAGCGTTCGCCATCATAGCGAGGCATCGACATATGCATCATTTCAACCGCGCAGCAGGCAAGCCCGAAGGTCATCCACATCAGCGAACCGGTTCGGGCCCAGGTGATCAGATCATCGGTCGCAGTGACCAGAAAGCCCTTGTCGGAAAGTTCCTCGCGCACACCGGAGAAAAACGGATCGTCATGCCCAACGGGCTTTCCCGTCTTGGGATCGATAATCCCCTTGGGCTGCTGCGCAATGAGCGTCTGATTGTCCGAGGTCAATCCCATTCCAGCGCTCCCTTTCTCCATTCATAGGCAAAGCCGATGGTCAGAACGGCAAGGAATATCATCATCGACACGAAGCCGAACAGTCCGATGTCTCCGAAAGCCACCGCCCATGGAAACAGGAAAGCAACCTCCAGATCGAAGATGATAAACAGAATGGCGACCAGATAGAAGCGTACATCAAAGGTCATTCGGGCATCGTCAAATGCATTGAAGCCACATTCATAGGCTGACAGCTTCTCCGGATCCGGATTTCTGAAGGCCAGAATGAAAGGAGAAATGAGCAGGGCAAGGCCGATAAAGAGGGATATGCCAAGAAAGATAACGATGGGGAGGTAGGTCCCTAGCAAGTCTTCCATAACCTGTCGGTCCTTATAGCATTGGTACACCCGCTCGGCATCGAAGCGACCCAGGTTTCGGTCCAGTCCCCAGGATCAGGTCGGTCAAGCGACATACCGCTGATAGGTCGCATGTCAGTCGCAATGCACTCCGGTTGAAGGCACGCTTAACTTAGTGCAAACGCTTAGGCAAGAGTCGTCAAGCAATTTTGTCACATACCAATGCGATAGTACTGTGAACAAAACAGAGTTGCCGGATTCGTAGCCATTTCAAAGAAAAATCGCTGAAAAAACAACATCAAAATCACTCACGGTTCAAAAAGAGACGGAAATGACCGGTGATCTCGAAGCGGGATAAGCCGCATTTTTGACTTAAGTCCGATACACTAGGGTATCAGACACTATAGGAGTTGTGGGTCTGTTAAGACGCTTTGTCCCATAGTCAGCTCTCCTAAACAAAAGGATAGCTTTCTGAGCAACCGAAAACAAAAAGCTGTGAAATTCTGAAGGTTTGGCGGAAGAGAGACGTCAGCTTTGATTTTTTTTCGAACAGTGAAGAAATTGCCCGCTATACACTAAAGGATAATGCAATTATTTTGGGTGCGGCAACGCGCCCAAGGACACACACGACGGTTCAACGTGAAAAGAGGCACATCTGATGAAAACTGCAACAATCGGCTCCGCAATGATCGACATCATTACCATTGTTGCCGACAATGACATTGAGCGTATTGCAATGACCAACGCGCACAATTCATTCCTGCTGCTGGAACAGGGTCGCAAGATCGACGCCCTGAACATTTCCACCCACGTTGGCGGCGGCGCCATCAATGCCGCAGTTGCACTGTCTCGTCTGGGCCACGAAGCAACGCCACATGTCAAGATCGGCGAAGACATCGAAGCCGAAATGGTCCGCCAGCTGCTCTCTCGCGAGAACATGAGTCTCGACGGCCTGATGACCACCGACAAGGCCATCACCGGCTGCTCGGTCATCATTGCCTCGCACGACCGCAACGCATCGATCTTCACCGCCCGTGGCGCCAACTGCCGCGTGACCGATGACGATATCGTTGAAAACATCTTCGAAGGCGCCAAGCTTCTTCACATCGCGCCGATGTCGAACGAATCCGCTGAAGCCTTCCCGATGATCTGCCAGCGCGGTCGCGAATCCGGAGCCTTTGTCGTTGCCAACCCCGGCGAACGCCAGATCAACCGCCGCGGCAAGGAATTCCTCGAGGCCTGCAAGAACATCGATCTGATCAACATCAACCGCGCCGAAGCGGAAATCCTGATGCCGATCGTGCTCGAAAACACCGATGCGTCCAAGATGCGCACCACGCGCGTCGACCAGGATGCCTCCAAGACACTGCTGAGCCGCGGTCTGATCATGGATCACGTCCATTGCTCCCTCGCCGGCTTCATGTCGCTCCTGATGGGTCTTGGCCCCAAATATGTCCTCGTGACCGACGGCACCGGCGGTTCCTATCTGGGCAGCAAGGAAGGCCTCTATCACGCTCCGATCAAGAAGGCCAAGGTTCGCGGCACCGCAGGGGCTGGTGACAGCTTCACCTCGACGTTCGGCGCCCTGCTTGCCGAAGGACTGGGCGAAGAAAAAGCGCTTCAGATGGCAGCGATCAACTCCTCGTCCGTTGTCGAATATGTCGACACCCAGTCCGGCCTTTTGCAGCGCGACGAGCTGGAACGGCGCCTTGAAGAATTCGCTTCCGAGCTTCCCGTCGGTTTCTGGCCCTGGATGGACTAGAAATGACGGCCCGGGCAGCATGCCCGCTCAGACAGGTACGACCAAAAGGGCCTTGGCGCACGCTGAGGCCCTTTTCTTATAGGCAGCAAGGCGAAGAGACTCTATCTAAGGAGGGCGCTGAAAAAGGCTCTGAGAGGCTTGAGAGCCTATGAGGCCAGAAAGGGAGCGTCGCAAACAAAAAAGACCCTGACGGGTCCTGACTATGTCACAGCAATGAGAAGGAAAATGCCAAGAAAGTGGCGAGAGTGACGGGACTCGAACCCGCGACCTTCGGCGTGACAGGCCGACGCTCTAACCAACTGAGCTACACCCCCGCACTTGGCGGACCAGATATTCTCGCGTGATATCCGGCTGCAGGATCTGGGTGGCGAGAGTGACGGGACTCGAACCCGCGACCTTCGGCGTGACAGGCCGACGCTCTAACCAACTGAGCTACACCCCCAGTACCCGAGCCACATGAGCGTCGTCAAAGCGACATGTTCATGTGGAGTGGCGCTGAAATACGATGGCAGAAGTTCTAAGTCAAGCGCACTTGGAATTCTTTTTGTGTAAACTTCACTGCCGATCCCCATATCCCCGTATTTCCGTCCATTTTTTCTTGTGAGAAAGAGGACTTATCCAACTCCCCCGATTTGGACAACAGCGTCGTGGGGCCGACAGCCCAGCCGCAATCTGTTCGCCTGCAACAAGGTTTCAATTCGGGCAAATCACCCGGCAGCCAGAGGTGCCAAAAAGGGACCCGCTGATTTCCCCAGAGAATGGAACAGGCTGTCATTTTTTTGTTGCATGACCGTCAGCCAGCCTCTAAAAGCACCTCACGCACGTTGGCGTTACGGGTGATTAGCTCAGCTGGTTAGAGCATCTCGTTTACACCGAGAGGGTCGGGAGTTCGAATCTCTCATCACCCACCATCTTTTGCTTGGCGAAGGATGACCCAAGGCCTCCAGACATTTTGAATTTGGCAGCAGGTGCATTTCCGCAAGAAATCACCGACAGCGATCTGGAACGAACCCAACGGCGCAGAGTGATCGCATCAGGCGTCACTGGGTTGCTTTCGGCTGTTGTTGATGCCGAAAACACAGGATGGGTGATTAGCTCAGCTGGTTAGAGCATCTCGTTTACACCGAGAGGGTCGGGAGTTCGAATCTCTCATCACCCACCATCTTTCGCTTCGCGAAAGATGGACCAAAGCCTCCAAACATACGGACCATTGAGCGACAGGTGCATTTCCGCAGGAAATCACCGAGAGCCTGCTCCAACGCCTTTCCACAGCCCTTGCTCAGCCGCCGTCCCTGCCCCTGATAGCAGCGCAGGCAACAATCCGCCCAACCTATCCTGAACACCGTAATCATCCGTATTTGACACCTTTGCCAAGCTATGTGATTAATCGATTAATCTATATAACGAGAACCTATGTTGAATTAGGAAAAGTAGGAGCTTTCATGTCTGATCGGACGTCCGCACCAGCCGCCACTTTGACCCCTCAGGTGCTGCAGGCATTGACCCGCATCCCCATGCCCCGCGGGTATGAGACACGCGGTGCCGACAGAATTGCACACGCAGGAGGCCACAGCCTCGCTGTGTACCGTTGCCAGTCTCTCGTGCTTGGGTCTGGAGCCGCTGGCTTGCGCGCCGCCTGCGAGATGAAACGCCGGGGGCGCGACGTCTTGGTGGCGACCGGTGGCATGTATATGGGCACCTCGGCCTGCTCCGGCTCTGACAAGCAGACCATCCACACCGCATCAACCAGCAGAAATGGCGACAATTTCGAAAGCCTAGCGAAGAGTTTGGCAGCAGGTGGCTGCATGGACGAAGACATCGCCTATATCGAAGCGGTCGGCTCGATCAACGCGATGGCCGGCTTGCAATATATTGGGCTCGAACTGCCTGAAGACCGTTTTGGTGCGATTCTGCGCTACCAGACAGACCATGATGAGTATGGCCGCGCCACCAGTTGCGGACCACGCACCTCGCGTCTGATGGTCAAGGTGCTGCTCGAGGAAGCCATCCGCCTGAGCATCCCCTTCCTGACCAGCGCCACAAGCGTCAGCATCCTGACGACCGGCGATGGGGAGAGCAGACGCATCACTGGATTGGTCATCGCCACCAAGGACACTGAGCATAATCCTTATGGCCTCGCCGTCATCGAGTGCGATGATCTGGTCATTGCCTCCGGGGCACCGGGCGAGATGTATCGCGATAGCGTCTATCCCAAGAAATGCTTCGGCTCCCTCGGCATGGCCCTTGAGGCAGGCATCGAGCTTTCAAACCTCACCGAAAGCCAGTTCGGCATCGGCTCCCCGCGCGAGACCTTCCCTTGGAACCTCTCGGGCACCTATGTTCAGGTGATGCCCTATGTCTTCTCCCGCGACGCCGACGGCACCGAATATAATTTCCTGTCCGACTATTATCGAAGCACCCGCGAGATGGTCTCCAACGTCTTTCGCAAAGGTTATCAATGGCCGTTCCACGCCTCGCGCATGATGGACTTCGGCTCGTCGCTGGTGGACATCGCCGTGCATCAGGAAATCGGGAAAGACCGCGAGGTCTTCCTCGACTTCCTGCGCAACCCCTTGCCCGTCGAGGGCAGCGCTCCCTTCAGCCTTGATGATCTGGAGAGCGACGTGCGCGCCTATCTCGAAAACAACGACGCTCTTGGTGCGCTGCCCATCGACCGGCTGGCAAAGATGAACCCGCTCGCCATCGAGCTCTATCGCATGAACGGCATTGACGTGACAAAAGAGCCGCTGAAAATGGCGATCAACAACCAGCATATGAATGGCGGCATCGACATCGACCGTTGGGGCGCAACCAATCTTGATGGCGTCTATGCCGTTGGCGAGGCCGCCAGCACGCATGGCGTCACCCGTCCCGGCGGCTCGGCCCTCAACGCCGGTCAGGTGTTCGGCACGCGGATCGCCAAACATGTGGCCCATGCCGCTCGCACCCATGATGCAGCCATTGATCTCTCTGCCGTCACCCCATTATTTGCAGAGCTTGAGGCGGCAAAGTATGGCACTCTGGCCATTGACGCACTGAAGCAGGACATTCAGGCCCGGATGAGCGACAGCGCCGGGTTTGTGGTGGATGGTGCCGACGTCAAGACAGCGCTTGGCGAAGCAACGGAATTACTCGCGCAAAGCCAGACCGCAGGCATTCACCTCAAGGGTGCAACCTCTGCTGCCGACTATTTCGTCTGGAAGCAGCTGACTCTCACCTCGGCGGCGGTTCTCGCTGCGCTCGACCACTACATCGCGCATGGCGGTGGCAGCCGTGGTGCCCGCGTGATCCGGGACGCACAGTCCGGCAATATCCCAAGCATCAGATCCGGAGCTCTTGCCAACTTCGCCTTCCGCGAAGAGCAGGACGAGGACAAGGCGAAAAAGATCATCGTGACCTTTGACGGCGCAAAGCTGTCCTGTCACGAACGCCCGATCCGCACGCGCGACCGCAGTCCGGTCTATTTCGAGAAAGGCTGGGGCGCGTTCCTGAGGCAGGAGATCTTCGAAGACTAGATGCTGGTCACAAGATCCAGGAACCTCAGACAAGTGCGAAGGTCGATTGCCGTTCAATGAGCTCCGGTTCAAGACGCACCACGCGAGGAGGACCAACGTCCCCGTTGATCCTTGAGACGATGATTTCGGCCGCGATGGTGCCCGTCGAGCGCGAGTAGGTCTCGACGCTCGTCAGGGGCGGGTTCCAGATGTCGGCCTCAGGCAGGTTGTCACAGCCGATCAGGGACAGATCCTTGCCGATCACCCTGCCCTTCGACAAAAAGCCCGCAGAAGCGCCCAGTGCCACGATATCGTTGTGACAAAAGACGGCAGAGAAGGAAGCGGGGCTGTCTGCAAGCTCTATCGCGGCCTCACGGCCATAGTTACGGCTTTGTGGGCCCTGCTTGACGACAATCGCATCATCGCCAACCCCTGCCCTTTTGAGAGCATCCAGAAAGCCTTTTGCGCGCAAACGCCCTGTCGAGGAGCTTTCCAGACCGCCGATGACGGCAAACGTCGAATGGTTGTCCTTGAGGAACTGATGCGCCGCCAGCTCGCCGCAGCGATAGTCGTGGGCGCCGACGAAATCAAACTCGGCCTCCTCGATCTCGCGGACGAAGGTCACGACGGGGATCTTGTGATCGATGATCTGCTGCATGTCATCAAGCAGCGTGTCCGCGCTTGGAGAGATGATGATACCGGCCACCCCATGGGCGATGACTTCCGCGATCAGGGCAGACTGTTTGGCCTTGTCCTCGCCGATGTTGGCAATGATCGGAAGATAACCCTCCTGCGACAGAGCGGCTTCAAAGCTTGCCGAAAACTCGCCATAGAACGGGTTGGCGATATTCTGGATCAGAACACCAACCAGACGGGACCGGCCGGTGCGCAACTTGGCGGCGGTGTAGTCGCGCACAAAGCCCAGCTCGTCCATCGCCTTCTGCACTTTGCTGCGGGTCTTTTCCGACACGCGCCCGGTTCCATTCATGGCATTGGAAACTGTTGCGGTGGAAACCCCGGCTCGCTTGGCGATATCAGCGACCGTTACTTTTTGGCGACCTTTTGCCATCTCAATCCTACATACTCAGCAGTGATCGTCGCACTGGCCCGCGTTCGGGCATCGTGCCAGGTCTCTTCCGGCTACCCGGTGAGACCATCGGTTGACTTTGGCGTCATGCTGCCACCAGTTTCAAGACCGATTTGCCAACGAGGTCAAGCTGTTTGCTGTTACCCAAAGAAGAATAAGGCCTGTTTGGCGACCCGACCAAGGCTGTTCTGGCAAGATTTGTGCAGAATCGACGCGGCAGCGCAAAGAAAAGCGTCCGGCAGCCTGGTGCCGAACGCGATAGCAACACTCAGTTGATCAGCCCGAACAATCTGGGCAGGAAGAGACTGAGCCACGGGATGTAGGTGATGCACATCAGCGTCACGATCAGCACCGCACAGAATGGCACGATCGCCCGGATCACACTCTCGATCTTCGCCCCGCTGACGCTACAGCCAACGAACAGGGCCGTTCCCACCGGCGGGGTGGCAATGCCGATGCACAGGTTGAACACGATCATCATCGCAAAGTGGATCGGATGCATGCCAAGCTCGCCAGCAATCGGCATGAAGATCGGTGTGAAGATCAACAAGGCGGGCGTCAGGTCCATGAACATGCCGATGATCAACAGAATGATGTTCATCATGATAAAGATGATGATCGGATTGTCCGAAATCGACAGCATCCAGTCACTGATCATGCCGGGAAGACCGGTAAAGGCCATGGCCCATGACATGATCGAGGACGCGCCGACAAGAAACAGCATGATGCCGGTGATCTCGGCGGTTTCCTTGCAGATGGTCCAGAGGTCAGACAGCGACAGCGACCGATAGCAAAGGGACAGAGCGAAGGAATAAAGGACCGCGATACAGGCGCCTTCCGTAGCGGTGAAGACACCACCGATGATTCCCCCGATCACCACAATGATCAGGCCGAGACTGGGGATCGCCTGCCAGACGACCTGCAAGACATCCCGAGCGGACATTCGCGCGGCGGACTGGTTGCCATAGCCCCGCTTGCGGGCAATGAAATAGGCAACGATCATGCAGCTCAGCCCCATCAGGATGCCGGGGATATAGCCAGCCACGAACAGGGCCGCGACCGACGTACCGCCACTGACGACCGAAAACACGATGAGCGAGTTGCTGGGCGGAATGAGCAGCCCTGACGGACAGGAGGCAACGTTGACCGCAGTGGCAAAGGACTTGTCGTATCCGTCCTTTTCGAACTCGGGTGCAACGGTCTTGCCCACGGCCGCCGCCGCAGCAACCGCCGAGCCGGAAACGGCACCAAACAGCATGTTCGAGAGAATGTTGACATGGGCAATCGAGCCGGGCATCCGGCCAACCATCAGCTTGGCGAAATTGACCAGTCTGGCGGCGATACCGCCCGAATTCATGATATTGCCCGCCAGCACAAAGAACGGGATCGCCAGCAGCGAGAAGCTGTCCACACCGGTCACAAGCTTCTGACCGGCAGTAATGCTCGCGACTTCCATGGGTAGCACCATGAACATCACCAGCAGCGACGACAGGGCAATCGCGATCGCAATCGGAACACTCAGCGCGATCATCAGGGAAAAAAGGCAAAGAAGCCAAACTCCGACGGACATATCCATGGCTGTTTATTCCTCCTTCGCAGAGGGATTGTTAGACGCCTCTGCCCCTTTATGCGGAAAAAGAAGGTCGATGATGTTGAGCAGCACGTAAAAGCAGATCAGGCAGGCCGAAATGGGCAGGATGCCGTAGACATACCCCATCGGAATGCCGAGAGCCGGTGAGATCTGGAACATGGTCCGCCCCATCAGAGTGATGCCGCCGCTGAACATGGCAAGATAGGCGAATAGAACGACGAGAATGCCGATCAGGGTCTGCAAGGCGGCCTGCAATTTGGGCGAAAGACTGTCCGACAGGAGCGTGATGGCCAGATGCCCGTTCTTGCCGAACAGGAAGGACGCCCCCAAAAGGCCCAGCCAGATCATCATGAAACGCGCGATTTCGTCGGTGAAGGTACTCGGATCGTTGAGGATATAGCGGCTGAAGACCTGCCACGAGACGGCAGCAACCAGGAGAATGATGATCACGCCACAAAGGCTCAACAGCAGCTGATCAAGAACCGCCCGGACTTTTTTTAGGGACGCGAACATTCGTCACCTTGATGTTTGAAGAAGAAGACAGTCGGTGCCACTGTCGGATGTCCATTGATAGGACGGTTTTCCGTCCAGCGGCACCGGTTCGATCAAAGATCAGTCAAGTTCCTGAATGCGGCGGACATAGTCCCCAAGTTTCGGATCATTCAGAGCTTCGTCGATCATCGGTTTGACCGCATCACGGAAGGCCTGTTTGTCCACGTCGTAGAACTTCACGTCGATCTCTTCAGCTTTCTTGACGTTGGCCGCTTCGTTGGCTGCCCACAGTTCAATTTCCTTGTCGAGCGCTTCCAAAGAGGCGTCACGCAGGATTTTCTGCTCGTCAGCATTGAGCGAATTCCAGGTTGCTTCGGAAATCAGAATGATGTCCGGGGTCATGGTGTGCTCGTCTTTGGAGAAGTGTTTGGCCACTTCGGCGTGACGGGCTTCAACCAGACTGGAAATGCTGTTTTCGGCAGCATCCATGATGCCCTGTTGCAGACCGGTGTAGATTTCGGTCCACGGCATCGGGGTTGCGTTGCCGCCAAGCAGCTCGATCATGCGCATGGAGGTCTTGGATTCGGGAACGCGGATTTTGAGGCCTTTAAGGTCAGCGGGCGTATAGAAAGGCTTGTGACCGTAGAAGCTGCGGGCACCGGCATCGAGCAGAGACAGACCGATAAAGCCCTTCCCCTTGCTTTCCTGCATCAGATCCCATGCCACGTCGCTGTGCATGAAGGCGCGCTGATGGTCCGCATCACTGAACAGGAACGGAAGACCCATCACTTTAAGGGTCGGCTCAAAGGATTCAGCCAGCGAGCCGTTGATCTTTGCCATATCCAGAGCACCGGTGATCACCTGCTCGGCCTGATCGCGCTCGGAGCCGAGCTGCGCATTCGGAAAGATCTGAACCGTCAGATCGCCATTGGACTTTTCCTTGACGAGATCGGCAAAGATCTGCATGCCCTGATGCTGCGCATTGTCAGTCGACATTGCGTGACCAAGGGTGAGATTGCGGGCCTCAGCGGCGGTCAGCGCCAAAAGGCTGGTGGCGACAAATGCCGCAATAAACGTCTTCATTCTTTCTCTCCCATTCTTGCCATTCCCATCTCATCCGGCTCCAGAACCCCGATATCAGGTCTTTTCCAATGAAATGTTGACGAGGCTTATGGCTAAAACTCTTTCTCTTCGATGCGCGATCACTCAGTGAGAGTCACTGCATAAGACAAATGATTAAACGATTAATCAAAGAAATCGTAGATGTGGAAACTACCTAAATTTCAAGGCATGAAGGGAGCATGGGGACAGGAAACCCACCTGAGTGCGTCAGAGCCTACCCCGATAAAGTCCTTTTGAATCTGAGAGTTCATGGCCTTGCCACGTCAAATCGACCGCGGAGGCGACAGCAAAATGCCCCCCATTTTGGCAAAACAAGCATGCAAGGAAAGATCACAGCTTTCTTCAAGCTCAAAGCGCTGTTCATCGCCACCTGATCGCTCATGTCGAGTCTGGGTGGGGTAATCGGGGAGCCTGAGAGCGCAGCCCCCTAGCTGTCGGCGAGCGGGCGCAGCACCTGCATCACATGATGCCTGAGGGTTATCAGGAAGACCCGGACGCGCTTTTAGATCTGCGGACAATGGCCACTATGCGGACAAAGAGGACTATCGATTCACCATGCAATTTAGGGGAGGTTAGGCAGGACTTTGAGAGAGAATTGATGATTGCACCGAAACGCCAAAGTCGCAGAAACACACTCAACAGTGAATGCGGTCATTAGAAACGCAACACATAAATGAAACTCCAACCAAATTTCTCGCAACAGGTCAGCTAGGTCTTCTTATATGCAACATTCGGTTCAACATTGATAAAAATCTGGCGTTACAATAAATTACTGCAAACTTGGAAAGGTTAATCAAATGATCAAGTTTGCGATTTTCTTCCTCAAAATCATCTTTTTTGTTCTGTTTTTTCTTCTTTGCGCGTATCTACTCCATATAATTTGGCTGATCTACAATGGATCGACGATAAATATAAACCCAGATACAGAAAGAAAATTGACTGTCCTTGCTCCTGTTTATTTTCTTTTTTTACTTATTGGCGGTACTTTTGTGAAGATTTTTGGCGTTTGGACATATATTTTATTGGGAAGCGGCATCGCATTATTATTTTATCTGGGACTGAAAAATGTATACATACTGACATTCGGTATCTTCGAATGCATCGGATTGATCGCTGGATTTCTTTGGGTAGATTCAGTTTATCAGAAGGATGATATCGGAGGCTTCTGGGCTTGGCACGTTCTGATTGGAGTTTGGAGTACTACGACCTTAATTGTCGTTATTATGTGGCTTTTTTCAAAGCTAGATCGTCAACGATATTTGGAATAGCCCTGCTATTTTCATCCAGTTTAGTGTCAAATTGGGCCCCAAAAGGCCTCAATCCCGCCTCACCTCGCCCTTACACCACATGATGCCTGAGGGTCATCAGGAAGGCGCGGACGCGTTTTTCGGTGCCCTGCCCTTCAAAGGCCTCAAGCTTGTCCTCTGACCAGCCACCAGAGGGCGAGAGATCCATCAGGAGACCATCGTAGGTGTCGATCTCCTCATCGGTCAGCGGCAGGGCAGAAGCTGCGTCCAGGAGCCCCAGAAGCTCATGAATGCGCAGCATGATAACAAAGGCGCGGGTCATGTCCGAGAGCAATTGCGGCTCCGTGCGCCAGCTCCGCCCCTTGAAGACTTCCTGCGTCACCCTCTGCCCGGCACCATGGCAATCATAGTCACAGCAACCGCGATAGCCCTCCTGCTCGCGCCGGTCATAGATCTTGCACTGATTATTCTCCCCCAACTGGGGACACGGCACGCCATTGGGCTTTTCGATGGGAAACCAGTCAGACCGGTCGAACGCCAGAGACACACAGCAAAGCGCCGCGCACTTGTTGCAATCGGCAATCAGGATCGAAGCATCCACCAAAGCGTAGTCCTTCTTTTTGCCCGCATGGACGGCTGCGCCTTCAGCCGTCACCGGAAAACAAAAAACCCCCGGCTCTTTTGGAACCGGGGGTTTGAATTCTGCATGTCAACCAGACGATGGATCGCCTTAGCTGTTGACTGCGTCCTTCAGACCTTTACCAGCCTTGAATTTCGGCGTTTTGGAAGCCGGAATCTGGATGGTGTCACCGGTGCGCGGGTTACGGCCTTCAGTAGCAGCACGCTCGGTTACGGAGAAATTGCCAAAGCCGATCACACGGACTTCGTCGCCAGATTTCAGAGTGTCTGCGATGATGTCGAACAGAGCATCCACAGCCTCACCAGCCTGTGCTTTGGTCAGTTCAGCTTTTTCCGCAACAGCAGAGATCAGTTCGTTCTTGTTCATAATTACTTCCTTCTCGGTTCGATTGCGCACGCCACAGCCTCGCGCAATCCGTCACCATTAAGAATCAACACACCTTGGGCAATACCAGACGCGAGATGCGACAATCTTTCGAAAACGGCCAGAAATCAAGAGTGAAATTCGCAGAAAACTGCCATTTCTCGTGGTTTAAACAGGATTCGGCAGTTGTTCAACGAAAAAAGGCTCATCCAGAGCAGGATGAGCCTTTTTCTTCACAAGCCACCTGGGGAATAAACCCAGACTAATGCTGGAGCGAGGGAGCCTCGTCGGAATCACCATCGTTGGAAATGGCGGGTTCCGGCATCTGGCTTTCGTCCCATTCAATGGGTTCCGGCATTTCGATCAGCGCATGTTCGAGCACCTGACCGACAGTGGAAACCGGGATGATATCCATCTCGTTCTTCACATTGTCCGGAATGTCAGCCAGATCCTTGGCATTCTCTTCCGGGATCAGAACGGTCTTGATACCGCCACGCAGAGCAGCAAGCAGCTTTTCCTTGAGGCCGCCGATTGGCAGGACCCGGCCACGCAGGGTGATCTCACCCGTCATGGCAACGTCCTTGCGAACCGCAATACCGGTCATCAAGGAGACAATCGCGGTGGCCATGGCGATACCGGCCGACGGACCATCCTTGGGCGTGGCCCCTTCGGGCACATGCACGTGGATGTCTTTCTTGTCAAAGACCGGCGGCTCGACACCGAAATCAACCGCCCGCGACCGCACATAGCTCGCCGCAGCCTGAATCGATTCCTTCATCACATCGCGCAGGTTGCCTGTGACCGTCATCTTGCCCTTGCCGGGCATCATGACGCCTTCGATGGTCAACAACTCGCCACCCACTTCGGTCCATGCCAGACCGGTGACAACACCAACCTGATCTTCCGAGTCGATCTCGCCAAAGCGGAACCGCGGAACGCCGAGATAATCCTCGATGTTGGCGGTGGTCACCTCGACCTTTTCGAGCTGCTTCATGATCAGGTCCTTGGTCACCTTCCGCGCCAGCTTCATCAGCTCACGCTCAAGGTTACGCACACCAGCTTCGCGCGTGTAGCGCTGGACGATCATGCGCAGACCATCATCATCAAGGGTGAATTCCTTCTCCTTCAGACCATGATCCTTGCGGGCTTTCGGGATGAGATGGCGACGAGCGATCTCGACCTTTTCATCCTCGGTGTAACCGGCAATGCGGATCACTTCCATACGGTCCATCAGGGGAGCCGGAATGTTCAGCGTGTTGGCCGTAGTGATGAACATCACGTTGGAAAGGTCATACTCGACTTCCAGATAGTGATCCATGAAAGCATGGTTCTGTTCCGGATCAAGCACTTCCAGAAGAGCAGAAGACGGATCGCCACGGAAGTCCATCCCCATCTTGTCGATCTCGTCGAGCAGGAACAGGGGGTTGTTCTTCTTGGCTTTCTTCATCGACTGGATGACCTTGCCGGGCATCGAGCCGATGTAGGTCCGGCGGTGACCACGGATCTCGGCCTCATCGCGCACCCCACCAAGGGCCATGCGAACGAATTCGCGGCCGGTAGCCTTTGCGATGGACTTGCCAAGCGAGGTCTTGCCGACGCCCGGAGGGCCAACCAGACAGAGGATCGGGCCCTTGAGCTTGTTGGTCCGTTTCTGAACCGCCAGATACTCGATGATCCGTTCCTTGACCTTCTCGAGACCATAGTGATCGATATCGAGGGTTTCCTCGGCTTTCGCCAGATCCACCTTCACGCGGGACTTCTTGCTCCACGGAATACCGATCAGCCAGTCGAGATAGTTGCGAACAACGGTCGCTTCGGCCGACATCGGGCTCATCTGCTTGAGCTTTTTCAGCTCGGCTTCGGCCTTCTCGCGGGCTTCCTTGCTCAGCTTGGTCTTCTCGATGGCCTGCTCGATTTCCTGCAGTTCATCCGCGCCATCCTCGGAATCGCCCAGCTCCTTCTGAATGGCCTTCATCTGCTCATTCAGATAGTATTCGCGCTGGGTTTTCTCCATCTGCCGTTTCACACGGCTGCGGATGCGCTTCTCGACCTGCAGAACGGAGATCTCGCTCTCCATCAGGCCAAGCACCTGCTCAAGACGTTCCACGACGCTGACGATGCCCAGAATTTCCTGCTTTTCCTGGATCTTGATTGCCAGATGCGAAGCAACGGTATCGGCCAGCTTGGAATAATCATCGATCTGGGAGACTGCTCCGATGACTTCCGGAGAGACCTTCTTGTTGAGCTTGACGTAATTCTCGAACTCGGTCGCGACAGAGCGCGCCAGAGCTTCCACTTCGACAAGATCCCCATCCGCATCGCGCATCACCGTCGCGGTAGCCTCATAGAGGTCATCACGCTTGGTGAAATCGCCAAGCTTGGCACGGTCCATGCCTTCCACCAGCACCTTCACGGTGCCGTCAGGCAGCTTCAACAGCTGTAGAACCGTTGCCAGCGTCCCGATCTTGTAGATTTCATCGGGCGCAGGATCATCGTCGCCAGCATTTTTCTGGGTTGCCAGCAAAATCATTTTATCGGACTGCATCACTTCTTCCAGAGCGCGGATCGATTTCTCGCGCCCGACAAAAAGCGGCACAATCATATGAGGAAAGACAACAATGTCTCTCAACGGCAAGACCGGATAAGTATCGGAAGCGGAGCGTCCGACTTCCCCGCTATAAGGTGCTTCGGTCATGCATTCCTACCTTTCTTGTTAGATTTGCCCTTCCGGTAAAGACAGGACAATTCTGCGGCCGTGACTGGCCCGCAATCGAACCGGAACTACGCCTCACGCTCTTCTGCGAGCCAATGAGGTCACTACGGTCTCCGGCATAGAGGTGCGATTCACGCACAGGTGTGATCACACGGTATCATCTAGTTGGGACTTGGCGACAGGCTTTTCAAGCCACTCCACAATCGAGTATCGATATTGTGAACAAAGCCCAAGCCGATCGATCAAGCCTTGAACAGATGCCCAGATCGCAGGCAATCAAACGCCTAAATATCGGCATTCTAACGGCTTTCCTGCAAAAAGACAAAAAAAGGGCGACCTTGGGCCGCCCATTTTCAAATCTCAGTTTCAGCATCCAGAGGCTTTCATGCGGTGGACGGCTCGGCCTCTTTGCTGATGTCGCTGTAGATGTAGAGCGGGCGCGCGTCACCGGTGACCACATCACCAGAAATGACAACCTCTTCCACACCTTCAAGACCCGGCAGCTCATACATGGTGTCGAGCAGAATGCCTTCAAGAATGGAGCGAAGACCACGAGCACCGGTCTTGCGCTCAATTGCTTTATTGGCAACCGCGCGCAGGGCTTCCTCGTGGAATGACAGGCGGACGCCTTCCATCTCGAAGAGAGCCTGATACTGCTTGACGATGGCGTTCTTGGGCTGGGACAGGATGGAGATGAGCGCATCTTCATCAAGATCTTCCAGCGTCGCCAGAACCGGCAGACGACCGACAAATTCGGGAATCAGGCCAAACTTGAGCAGATCTTCCGGCTCCAGTTCGCGGAACAGCTCACCGGTGCCACGCTCATCGGCATCCTTGACCTTGGCCGAGAAACCGATCGAGGTGTCGTTGCCGCGAGCAGCGATGATCTTGTCAAGGCCCGCAAAGGCGCCACCACAGATGAACAGGATGTTCGAGGTGTCGACCTGCAGGAATTCCTGCTGCGGATGCTTGCGGCCACCCTGCGGCGGTACGGAAGCAACGGTGCCTTCCATGATCTTCAGAAGCGCCTGCTGCACACCCTCACCCGAGACGTCACGGGTGATCGACGGATTGTCCGACTTGCGCGAGATCTTGTCGATCTCGTCGATATAGACAATGCCGCGCTGTGCCTGCTCGACATTGTAGTCGGCGGCCTGAAGCAGCTTGAGAATGATGTTCTCGACATCCTCACCCACATAACCGGCTTCGGTCAGAGTGGTGGCGTCGGCCATCGTGAAAGGAACGTCAAGGATGCGGGCCATGGTCTGGGCAAGGAAGGTCTTGCCGCAACCGGTCGGGCCGATCAGCATGATGTTGGATTTGGCAAGCTCGATATCGGAGCTTTTCTTGCCATGGGCCAGACGCTTGTAATGGTTATGTACGGCAACCGAAAGCACACGCTTGGCACGATCCTGACCGATGACATAGTCGTCCAGCACTTCGCAGATCTCTTGCGGAGTCGGAATACCGTCCTTGGATTTGACCAGCGAGGACTTGTTTTCCTCGCGAATGATATCCATGCACAATTCGACGCATTCATCACAGATGAACACGGTTGGACCTGCAATCAGTTTGCGCACTTCATGCTGGCTCTTGCCACAGAAGGAACAGTAAAGCGTGTTTTTGTTATCGCCACCACCGGCCTTACTCATGTAGGTGCCTCTTCTTTCGTTGCCACCAGACCGAACCCGAGATTCCTGCCTGATTGTCTAGTTTATGGTGCACAGCACTGGCTGCAAGCAAAATAAACCCTTCTCACTGCTACCGATTGCATAATTTTCCCAAAAACGCGGGCACGGCAACAGATTTCTAAAAGCATGTACCCCAAATGATCAACATAGGCTTAACATCACCATCTGGGCGGGTCGCCCGGCAGCACGGCTCTAGCACTGCCGGATGAGCCCGGCTTTAGTCTTTCTTGTCGCCATCCTCGCCATTTTCAGCGAGCGACGAGCGATTTTCAACCACGCGGTCAACTAGGCCCCAATCGAGGGCTTCGGTCGCGGTCATGAAGTGGTCGCGATCAAGGGTCTTCTCCACCGTGTCATAGTCCTGACCACAGTGCTTCACATAAACCTCATTGAGACGGCGCTTCATCTTCAGAATGTCTTCTGCATGACGCTGAATGTCGGACGCCTGTCCCTGGAACCCGCCCGAGGGCTGATGCACCATGATGCGGGCGTTCGGCAGCGCAAAACGCATGTCCTTCTCACCGGCACAGAGCAGCAGCGAGCCCATGGACGCAGCTTGACCCATGCAGAGGGTAGCGACAGGGGGCTTGATGAACTGCATCGTGTCATAGATGGCCATACCGGCCGTCACGACACCACCGGGTGAGTTGATGTAGAGCGAAATTTCCTTTTTGGGATTTTCCGCTTCCAGATAGAGCAACTGAGCGCTAACCAGGGTCGCCATATGATCTTCGATCGGCCCGGTGATAAAAATCACGCGTTCTTTCAGCAGACGCGAATAAATATCGTAGGCGCGTTCTCCGCGGTTGGACTGTTCCACCACCATCGGGACCAAATTCATTGCAAGATCAATTGGATCCTTCATTGCACTTCCCTTATCAGGGCGGGTTGGCATTCCGACTCGCCAAACCACGCCGTTTTTGTCACCAAATTCCCTTCACGAGAATACGGCAATCCGATGGCAAAAAACCATCATTGAAAACCCAAGCAAATTGCGGGCCAGCCCTGCAATCGACCGGAACGCGGCAGCCTTCGAGACAGGACCGCTTGGAATGCTTGTCATCTTTCAGACAATCACCGACGCGTCAGACAATCGAATCGCCGGAATTCAGACCTTTTTCACTCCTAGCATCGCGAGAGTGAACATTTTACTGACGACCTGCCACAAGAAAGCATCTTGGGGAAGAATCCGGCTTCACCGAAATCCTATTCACGTTACATAGGGTCTGACCAGCCCCATTCAACGGACAAAGTGAACGGAAATGGTGAACGGTCCCCTTACAGCATTCCAAAATCTGCCCAGCTGCGAAAAACGTCTGTTTTACGCAGGTTTATCCGAAACCTGAACAACGCAAAACGCCCACCGGAACCGGCAGGCGTTTCACTTGTCTCACAGGATCAGACGATCTTATTCGTCGTCTTCAGATGCCAGCTTCTCCAGCTCTTCCTTGGTCACGGTCTTATCTTCAACCTTCACCAGCTCGAGCAGATAGTCCACGACCTTCTCTTCAAAGATCGGGGCACGGATGGAAGCAAGGGCATCAGCGTTCTTGGCGTAATATTCAAACACCTGACGCTCCTGACCGGGGAACTGCTGAGCGCGCTGCATGATGCCGCGCTGCACTTCCTCGTCGGAAACCTTGATTTCGTTTTTCTCGCCGATTTCAGACAGGACCAGACCCAGACGAACGCGACGTTCGGCAATGGCCTTGTATTCTTCCTGTGCTTTCTCTTCGGTGGTGTCTTCATCTTCGAAGGTTTTGCCCGCTTCGTTCATTTCGGCGGTAACCTGCTGCCAGATGTTGTTGAACTCTTGTTCAAGAAGGGTCGGCGGCACGTCGAATTTGTGCAGGTCGTCCATCTTGTCCAGAAGCTGGCGTTTGACGCGCTGACGGGTCAGGGCGCCATACTGCGAAACGATCTGATCCTTGATGATTTCCTTGAGTTTATCAAGGGACTCAAGGCCGAGCTTGGTAGCAAAATCGTCATTCAGTTCCAGCTCGCCCGGAGCCTGAACTTCCTTGACGACGATGTCGAACTCGGCATCTTTGCCAGCCAGATGCTCTGCACCATATTCTTCAGGGAACTTGACCTTTACGACGGTTTCGTCACCGGCAGAAACGCCAATCAGCTGATCTTCGAAGCCGGGGATGAACTGGCCGGAGCCAAGCACCAGCTGGCCGTTCTCGTCAGCGCCGCCTTCAAACGGCTCGCCGTCGATCTTACCGAGGTAAGACATGACGACCTTGTCGCCTTTCTTTGCCTTGCCTTTTTTGGTTTCGAAAGGACGGGAGCTTTCGGCAATCTGGGTCAGACGCTCTTCAACTTCGCTGTCCTCGACGTCAACAACTGGGCGCTCGATTTCAACGCCGGAGACGTCAGCCACTTCAAAGCTCGGCAGCACTTCATAGATAATGTCGAATTCGAGATCCGCTTTGCCATCCATGATTTTTTCGGCTTCAAGCTCGTCTTCAGTCAGCTTGTACTGCGGCTGCATGGCCGCTTTCTCTTCGCGTTCCTGAAGAGTGGTCCGAGTGGTCTCGCCGATCAGCTCCTGAACGATCTCGCTCATCAGAGCTTTGCCGTGCAGTTTACGAACATGAGATGCCGGCACCTTGCCTGGGCGGAAGCCGTTGATCCGGACCTGGCCTTTGATCTCATCGATTTTGGCCACGAGTTTGGCTTCGAGATCAGACGCAGGAACAACGACTTTCAGTTCGCGTTTCAGACCTTCGGACAGGGATTCAGTTACCTGCATATCAATCTGCTTTCGTTCTTTTAATTCGCTACGGTTCAGGGCATGCCATGCAACCCGTCACTTCAGACGAGAGCTCAAGAGGCCCAAATTCGTTTCGATTGCTGTTGCCGAATGCGCTATGGCCGTGAGCATCAACAAAGATAGGCCGCCGTTCATTCCGGGCAGCCTTTCCCAATCTCCTCCCCGTTTCCAATTCAACATCGGAAAAAAGAAGCCAATGGTACGGGTGGAGGGACTTGAACCCCCACGGCTCGCGCCACCAGAACCTAAATCTGGCGTGTCTACCAATTCCACCACACCCGCACAGCGCAGCGCACATCACGCCAGCAAATCGAGCGGAGCCTCTATAACACCCGATCCGGAAAGCGCAAAGGAAAATTCACATTCCATCCAGAATTCCCCGGCCTGCTTGGGGGAATCGCACCCAAAAGCCACAGAAAATCTTAGATTCCGGTGTTTCCGGCGCAGTCCGCGACGCGGATCAGCCCCGTCACAAAACCCCGTCAGTCATCCATGCCCAGCCATTCGGAAGGATTGAAATCGGACGGGATCAATTCCCCCAGTTGCTCATAAATCTGTGGCAAAAGTTCGGGCAGATCCTCGGCAATCAACCCCGGCCCGAACAGAAGCCCGGCCCGACCATGAAGCCAGACCCCGGCACAGGCCGCATCGAGCGTTGGCATCCCCTGTGCCAGAAGGCCCGCAACGATTCCCGCAAGAACATCCCCGCTTCCCGCCGTCGCGAGATAGGGAATGCCCTGACTGTGGATCACCGCCTGCCCGTCAGGGCTTGCAATCACGCTGTCTGCCCCCTTGAGCACAATGACGGCACCGCTGCGCTTTGCAGCCAGCAGAGCACAATCGAGCTTGGACAGGCCCTTGTCCTCGCGCACCCGATGGGACAGATCCGGAAACAGTCGGGCAAATTCTCCCTCATGCGGCGTGATCACCAGACCACCCGCAAGCGCGGCCGGGCTATCACTCAGGATCGACATGTCGATCTCACCGGTCTCCATGCCTTCTGACAGGCAAGTGATCGCATCGGCATCAAGCAGCAGCGAGGCATCCTTTTCCAAAACCTTATAGAGAAGAGCACGACGCTCCTCATCGGTCCCCAGCGCAGGACCCGCCACGATCACATCGTAGCTGCGCCGCTGAAGCACAGCATCGAGCGCGTCTGCATCATTCACCGGCTCGACCATCACGGCAGTGACATGTGAGGCAACAAGCGCGGCAGCCTCTAGCGGTGGTGCCAGCGTGACAAGCCCTGCCCCGGCCCGCAACGCAGACCTTGCCGCCAAACGCGCTGCACCGCTATGCAGCTGATCCCCGCTCAGAACGAGACAATGGCCGCGATGGAATTTGTGATCTGCAAGCCGCCCGAGAGCGATGCTGGCAAGCGGCTTCAGAGCCTCCGGCCAGTTGTCGAGCCACAGGGACGGCGCATTCTCAAGCGCACAATATCCTGCTTCATCAAGAACTTCGGCCTTGATTCCGATATCAACACACTCGACGCGGCCACAGGAGGCCTTGCCCGGATAGAGCAGATGCCCCGGTTTCTTACGAAAGAAAGTGACGGTGCCGTCGGCTCGAACAGAGGCTCCGCCGATCTGCCCGCTCCTTCCATCGACACCGCTGGGCAAATCGACCGAGAGAACAGGAAGTCCGCTCTTGTTGAGAGCTTCGATGATTTCGGCCAACTCCCCGGTGATGGGACGCGTGAGCCCTGCCCCGAACAGCGCATCAATGACAAGATCCGCATCCTCCCACAGGCGCGGCGAGATGTTGAACACCTCATCTCCCCACTCATCCGCAGCCAGCCGGGCATCACCCGTAAGGTCATCGACATCGACGACACAGCCGAGCAGAACGCTCCAGCCCTCCTCTTCCAGCAACTGGGCAGCAACGAAACCGTCCCCGCCATTGTTGCCCGGCCCACACAGGATACACACCATGCCCGACGCACCAGACCCGGTGCGCTCCTCGAGCAGATCGATGGCAGCATCGGCGATAGCCTTGCCGACCGCCTGCATCAACTCGATACCGGGCGTGCCGGCATCGATGGCCAGCCGGTCAGCCCGCCCCATCTGTTCAGGGGTCAGAATTTCCACTGCAGTGTCCAGCTGTTCAGACATTGGCTCGCTCCCTTGGTCGATGTGCCACTATTCTGGTCCCTCAAGGATATCCAAAAGAGAATCCGGCCTCAGAACACTAACCAGAGCGCGAAGGAAGGACAATTGGGCAAGGCAGTCGAGAGTGACTTTTTGGATACCCTGCCCACAAAGAATGCAAACGGCCTCATCCGAGCCATCCTCGAACGCCAAGCATCACGCATAATGCAGGCCCCACCAGAACATGCCGGATTTTAACGCCCAACGTTTCAACAGGAAAAAATGCCCGCATATTATGCAAAAGTAGGTCACAAAGTGGGGGGAGTGAGCGGGAAAATTCCAATTCGCAGGCACTTCACCGCACTCGCTCGAGTCTAAATTGCATTAAAATTAATCATTTGCATAGTTTTGCATCACATGCTTTCCCCAAAATGCCTGATAATTCGACCATCCTACACTGGTTAAACCGCACTTTTCCTGCTTTTATTTCGGGCAACAGGATTGGCACGCAGAATGCATAAAATTTCACAAACTGGATGGAATGCCAGCTATTCCGGCGTTCGCCGCCAGATTGGTGTTTGCAACAAAGGCCATTCAGCAAAAAAATCGACCACTCGAAAGGTCTGCCGCGTTAAGATTGGCCTTGGCAACAAGCCGCACAGGGCGCCCTAGGGCAGCAATTGGGGAAGCTAACAGCTATGAAAAAGATTGAGGCAATCATTAAACCCTTCAAACTTGATGAAGTGAAAGAAGCACTGCAGGAAGTTGGTCTGCAGGGCATCACCGTCATCGAAGCCAAGGGTTTTGGCCGCCAGAAAGGCCACACCGAACTGTATCGCGGCGCCGAATATGTCGTCGACTTCCTCCCGAAGGTCAAAGTTGAAGTCATTCTCTCTGACGATCAGGTCGATCAGGCAGTAGAAGCCATCCAGAAAGCAGCCCAGACCGGCCGCATCGGCGATGGCAAGATCTTCATTTCCTCCGTGGAACAGGCTATTCGCATTCGTACCGGCGAGACCGGCGACGAAGCAATCTAATCGAGAACGGGTGCAGCGGCTCTCAACCGCGCACCCCTTTTATCGACTATCGACGGGCAATCCTTTCCCCGAGCAAGACCGGTGTAAGAACCCAAGAAACTCTCTGAACCAATCAACAAGCAACAGGTAAAACCCGAAAGATCTCCCGCGAAAGCCGAGCGGAACGCCGCAGGGATGGAGCCAGGGAACAAGAGCTTTCGGTCAACAGGCAGTAAAGGATACTGGAATGAGCACACCTGCTGAAATCGTGAAAATGATCGCGGATGAAGAAATCAAGTATGTTGATATTCGCTTCACCGACCCGCGTGGCAAGCTGCAGCACGTCACCGTTATGGAAGACCAGGTAGACGAAGACTTCCTCGAAGAAGGCTTTATGTTCGACGGCTCCTCTATCGCCGGTTGGAAATCGATTGAAGCTTCCGATATGAAGCTGATGCCGGACTGCGAAAGCATCTATATTGATCCTTTCTATGCCGAGAAAACCCTCTGCGTACACTGCTCCGTCGTTGAGCCGGACACCGGCCTGCCTTACGAGCGCGACCCGCGCGGCACTGCAATGAAAGCAGAAGCCTACCTGAAATCCTCTGGTATCGGCGACGTCTCCTATTGGGGCCCGGAAGCAGAATTCTTCATCTTCGACGATGTTCGCTATTCCAACACCATGAACAAGGTGTCCTACGAAGTTGACGCAATCGACGCTGCATGGAACAGCGATACCGAATACGAAAGCGGTAACACCGGTCATCGTCCGGGCGTTAAAGGCGGCTACTTCCCCGTCAACCCGACCGACTATGCTCAGGACATGCGCTCCGAAATGCTCTCCACCATGAAGAGCATCGGCATGAAAGTTGACAAACACCACCACGAAGTGGCGTCTTGCCAGCACGAACTCGGCCTGATCTTCGGCTCCCTGACCAAACAGGCTGACGAACTGCAGAAATACAAATATGTCATCCACAACGTAGCTCAGGCATACGGCAAATCCGCCACCTTCATGCCCAAGCCGATCTATGGTGACAACGGCACCGGCATGCACTGCAACATGTCCATCTGGAAAGACGGCGCTCCTCTCTTCGCAGGCGACAAATATGCCGACCTGTCTCAGGAAGCCCTGTATTTCATCGGTGGTATCCTGAAGCACGCCAAGACCCTGAATGCCTTCACCAACCCGTCCACCAACTCCTACAAGCGCCTGATCCCGGGCTTCGAAGCTCCGGTTCTTCGCGCTTACTCTGCTCGCAACCGTTCTGGCTGCGTGCGTATTCCCTGGACCGAAAGCCCCAAAGCAAAACGCGTTGAAGCTCGCTTCCCGGATCCGTCCGCGAACCCGTACCTCTGCTTCGCAGCTCTGCTGATGGCTGGTCTTGACGGCATCACCAACAAGATCGATCCGGGCGCTGCCATGGACAAAAACCTCTATGATCTACCGGCTGAAGAGCTGGAAGGCATTCCGACCGTTTGTGGTTCTCTGCGTGAAGCCATTGACAGCCTGAAAGCCGACCATTCCTTCCTGCTTGCTGGTGACGTCTTCACCAAAGACCAGATCGAAGGTTACATCGAGCTGAAAATGGAAGAAATCCTGCATTACGAACACACCCCGCATCCGGTTGAGTTCGGCATGTACTACAGCTGCTAATGTGTTTGGTGCTGCCAAACACGCCGGAGTGAACCTCTTGTAAGGACTTCGCAGCGGCAGGTGCTTTTCTCAAAAGCACTAAGAACAACAACCCCAAAAGGGCCGGTTTTCACCGGCCCTTTTTCTTTGAATAGAAAGAGTTGGAAGGTTTTGTTATAGCTTTATATCAACACAAATCACTTCGCTCGCTGCGCGTCTCGACAAGGCAAAGCCATCCGCGTCACTCGCACAGCACAGATCACAAGGACCGGGCCGCAAAAGCGGTCAGGAGAGAGAATTCGCTTGGCTGGAAGGAAATGCTAGAGCAGCAGGAAGAACAGTGCCAGAAAGCCGGTTGCGGTTAGATTGACCAGAGGCGACAGTCCGCTGGGGACGTCTTCGCGCATGTGAGCCCTGTCGGCTCGATAGAGACTCGACTTCAGCTCGAACACTGACGCGCGCAAATTGTCGATATCAGAATCTACCCGTTCCATAGAGCTTCCGTTGACTGTCCCCACCTCGCATCAACAATATCGCCGCAAAGGTTAAGAAAGATTAACCATAATCGCAAAGGTGGAACTTTCGGAAAAAAAACAATCCATCCAATCAGTCTTCCCCCAAGATGGCCCGGCAATAGGGTTCAAGTGGCTGACCACACGATGGATCTTTGCCCGTTAGTCGGCGATTTTCTCCCGCTCTCTCTTGACCAGACAGCTCTTCCTGAAGACATTGTGAAATCGAAACGGCGCGTGATTCGACCCTTCCGAAGTGCGCCGTACTTTTCCTGTTTTGCCATTCATGGGTAGTCTATGTCCGCGTCAGATGATCTCTTTGCTGCAATGCCAACGCCAAAAGGGGGCAACAACCAGCCCCAGAAGCCGGTTAAGGCAACACCGGCCCCCAAGGCCCAAGCAGCAAGCAGACCTGCTCCGGCCATTCCGGAACCCAAGGCAGACTATACAGCAGCCGACATCGAGGTGCTCGAAGGGCTAGAGCCTGTCCGTCGCCGTCCGGGCATGTATATCGGCGGCACGGACGAAAAGGCCCTGCACCATCTCTTCGCTGAGATTATTGACAACTCCATGGACGAGGCCGTCGCGGGCTTTGCCTCTTGGATTGATGTCGAACTCAAGGAAGACAACACCCTGTGCGTGACCGACAACGGCCGCGGCATCCCCGTTGATCCGCATCCCAAGTTCAAGGACAAGTCGGCGCTGGAAGTCATTCTCACGACCCTGCACGCAGGCGGCAAGTTCGATTCCAAGGTCTATGAAACATCAGGCGGCCTTCATGGCGTCGGCGCTTCAGTCGTCAACGCCCTGTCCGAAAGCCTCGAGGTCGAAGTCGCAACCAACAAGAAGCTCTATCGCCAGAGCTTTTCACGCGGCATCCCGCTTGGCCCTGTCGAGTTTCTCGGTGACGTACACAATCGCCGCGGCACCAAGGTATCCTTCAAGCCGGACTATGAGATCTTTGGCAAGAAAGCCCGCTTCAAGCCCGAACAGCTGCTCAACATGGCCCGATCCAAGGCCTATCTGTTTGGCGGCGTTGAGATTCGCTGGAGCTGCGCACCGTCTCTTCTGGAGCATTCCCCGGACGTTCCGGCCAAGGCGACCTTCCACTTCCCTGATGGCCTCAAGGACTATCTCTCGGCCACCCTCGGAAAGCAGAATTTTGTCACCCGCGAGATCTTCGCAGGCAAGACCGAAAAATCCGGCGGCCATGGTGCCGTTGAATGGGCCGTCTGCTGGTATGGTGGCGACGGTTTCTCCCATTCCTACTGTAACACGGTGCCAACCCCTGAAGGCGGCACCCACGAGAGCGGCCTCAGAACCGCCCTCCTGCGTGGCCTCAAGAACTATGCCGAACTGACCAACAACAAGAAGGGAGCCCTCATCACCGCCGATGACGTGATGACCAGTGCAGGCGCCCTGCTCTCGGTTTTCATCCGTGAGCCGGAATTTGTCGGCCAGACCAAGGATCGCCTTGCCACCACGGCTGCCACACGCATCGTTGAGCAGGCCGTACGCGACCAGTTTGATCACTGGCTGACGAACGCCCCGCAGCAGGCCAACCAGCTGCTCGAATGGGTGGTGGACCGCGCCGAGGAGCGCCTTCGTCGCCGCAAGGAAAGGGACGTCAGCCGCAAGACTGCCGTGCGCAAATTGCGCCTGCCGGGCAAGCTGGCCGACTGTTCGCAGAATGCCAAGGGCGACACCGAACTCTTCATCGTCGAAGGTGACTCGGCTGGCGGCTCTGCCAAGCAGGCCCGCAACAGGACCACTCAGGCCGTCCTGCCGCTGCGAGGCAAGATCCTCAACGTCGCCAACGCCAGTGCCGACAAGCTCCATGCCAACCAGCTTCTCGCCGATCTGGTACAAGCTCTGGGCTGTGGCACGCGCAAGAATTACAATGACGAAGAGCTGCGCTACGACCGCATCATCATCATGACCGATGCTGACGTCGACGGCGCCCACATCGCCTCGCTGCTACTCACCTATTTCCAGCGCGAAATGCCGCAGCTCATCCACAATGGCCACCTCTTTCTGGCCATACCGCCGCTCTATCGTATCTCTCAGGGCGGCAAGACTCTTTACGCCCGTGATGATCTTCACAAGGACGAACTGCTCAAGACCGAATTCAAGGGCAAGGGCAAGATCGACATCGGCCGCTTCAAGGGTCTTGGCGAGATGTTGCCCGCGCAGTTGAAGGAAACAACAATGGACCCGAGCAAGCGCACATTGCTGAAGGTCCAGATCGTTGATATGGTGCCGGGCGAAACTAAGGACGCTGTCACGCGCCTGATGGGCAACAAACCCGAGGCACGTTTCGAATTCATCCAGGAAAATGCTGAATTTGCGACCGATCTTGACATCTAGGATGAAGGCACGGCCCGCAGGCGTCCCCCACAGCGCACAGCGTCGCATGCTGCGCAGGATCGCATCGGCGCTCGCCCTGTGCCTGCTCATCCCGGCTTTTATGAGCGCCTTGTCAGACCAGTCTCACGCCAACGAGAACAATCTGCCACCCTATGAGCAGAGCCTGAGACGCCTCAGCTCCGTTGTCGGTGCTCTCATGTATCTTGATCCCCTCTGCAATGGCAGCGATCCTCAGGTTTGGCGTGATCAGATGGCAGCCATTCTCGATGCAGAGGATGCCGACGACACCCGTCGCCGCCAGCTGACAGACCGCTTCAACAAGAGCTACCGGACCTTTTCCCTCACCTACAAGGACTGCAACAGTCAGGCCGAAAAGATCACCGGAATCTACCATCTCGAGGGACAGAATCTCCTCACCGGCCTCAAGCTCCGCCATGTCCGCTAAAGCCAACCGCCAGATTAACCATATGAGTTAATTCCTACGGAAAACTTTAACCTTTTGGCAACCTCCTCCCCCTTTGCGCCCAAAACCATGGTACTAACACTGAACCAGCGGGCATGGAATCGTCTGAGCGACGACAGGCCATAACCGATGGAAAGTGGGGCCGATGGTTGACCCAAGCAGTCATTCATCGCACCAAAACACTGTTTTGAAAGCACATTCTCACCGGATCCGTCTCAGACCCTTTCGGCGATGTGCTTGCACTGATACAAAGAGCAAGGTTTGATGCGCAACATTTCTCCCGATAAATCCCGCTGCATTTCCGAGCTCGACACCATCGAAATCGACCGCCAGAAGCAACGGGCCCTCGGTCTTCTTGATGAGATCTGGGACCAGGCTTGCGATGACGGACTTGATCTGGACTGCCTCGCCCACGCGGCCCTGTTTCAGGCGCTTTTCAGCCTCGTTCTGGCCTATGGCGAGGAAGAAGTCTCCCAGCTCATCTCCACTCTGCCCGAGCGGATCCTCTGCGGTGACTACAGCCTCGAGCGCAAGCTGCAATAGGGACCAGCACCTGTCGCCCTTAGAACACAGCTCTCGTTCAAACTGACGCATTCCCGGTTTTGTTCTTGCATTGCCAAGGGGCCCATAGGATCATTGCGGCTCAATGGATACCAGACCCGCTGGCGATATACCGATGCGCTCCTTCTCAAAAATTTCGCAAATTTTTTTGCCACTTGCCCTGATGTTGCTCGTTGTTCCTGCAGCGACTGCCAGTCAGGTGACGATCGAAAAGATCATCACCCTGCCGGGACTATGAGGCCGCCAGCGATGACTGCCCGGCAACCCTCAGGCCCAACGCCGAAGGCTCCTGCACATCGAAGGGCAGCGTCAATGGTGATGTCACGGGAGAAACTCCGGTCGTCCCGCCAACCATCGCTCCCGAGCTCTCACCCGGTCTTCCAGAAGACACCAGCGAGCAGGACGCTGTGCTGATGTCGGGCCCGCTACCGGAAATCCTGAGGGACACGGGCGCTCTGCCCGCCCCCGTCCGCCGCATGTATGAAACCATTTACAAGGCCACTCTGACGGGTGAAGTAGAGGCACTGCGCCAGCCCATCGAGATGAACGAAATGGCCGCCAGTTTCTCGGCCTTGAGGGCAGTGAGGGCGATCCCATTGATCAGTTGAGGGCCTTGTCCGGCGATGCGGATGGAACGGAAATACTCGCCATCATGGCCGAAGTTCTCGAGAGCGGGTTCGTGCATGTGGGAGAAGGCACCCCGCAGGAGATGTATGTCTGGCCATACCTTGCACACTATCCCTTCTCCGCTCTGACCAAACCGCAAAAGGTTGAGTTGTTCCGGCTGATTACATCGGTCGACGTCGATGATATGCAGGCGATCGGGCAATATTATTTCTACCGCCTAGGCATCGCACCGGACGGAACCTGGCACTATTTTATCGCAGGAGAGTAACACCTGACGTGCCATGCGTGTTTTCACAGGTTGAACCGTCCCGACCAATACACCATATGGGACCTATGTTGCGTCGAGACACATGAACATTGATGGGGGCAAAAATGGCATGGCGTGGTCGCAGAAAACGGGCAAAATTGCTGGCCCCGCTGCAGTCTGACAGACATCAGGTTTTATCTCGATAAAAAGGCGGGATCGACCCTCAGGGAACAACAATAGCAGCTACGGCAGCGTTGTTCGGCGCACCGTGATGTTCCAGTTCCGTCTGGCAGCAGACAGCCTGCGCGATCTCCTCCTCAGTCCCATTTCCGTCATCGCCGCCCTGCTCGGCCTGCTCCGTCCCGACAATCCGGGCTGGGCGCTCGACCGCCTGATGCAGTTCGGGCGCAGAACCGACGACTGGATCAATCTGTTCGAACACAACGAACACGCTCGGCAGGAAGAATGCACCCAGACCCTTGATGACTTCATCGATCAGGTCGAAACAGAAGTGAAGCGGCGCATGGATCCCGACACCCCGGCGGATGAGGCAACCTGGGCCAGCAGCGTGTCAGCTTTCGTTGGCAGGAAACCTGCGAGCAGCTGAGCGCCAGATATATCAATCAATTGTCCGGATTTTTGGGCTGTGCTTGGGGAAAAACGCCCAAATCAATCGATTTGCCCACCAAATAAACCCTAATCCAGCCATTGCATTGACAAATTCCAACAAAATCGTATGGTTCGGCAGAATTTTAAAACAAACGCTGATGTTTTCGGCCAGTCCGGTGTCACCGGGCTAAAGCACAAGGCTTTCAAGGCATCCGCAAACAATGGTTCCATCAACGGATGAAATTTTCGGATCTAGGCCTGAGTGATAAAGTCCTCGCAGCCGTAGAGGCAGCGGGCTATGAAGCGCCAACTCCAATTCAGGCGCAAGCCATTCCTCATGTCTTGGCACGCAAGGATGTCCTTGGCGTTGCACAAACCGGTACGGGCAAGACGGCGTCCTTCACGCTGCCCATGCTTTCGCTACTCGAAAGCGGGCGCGCTCGGGCCAGAATGCCCCGCACCCTGATTTTGGAACCGACCCGCGAGCTTGCCGCTCAGGTAGAGCAGAGCTTCGAATCCTACGGCCAGAACCACCGTCTGACCGTCTCCCTCCTCATCGGCGGCGTGTCCTTTGCTGATCAGCTGAAAAAGCTTGATCGCGGCGCAGACGTTCTGATCGCAACGCCCGGTCGTTTGCTTGATCATTTCGAACGCGGAAAATTGCTGCTGACGGGTGTTGAAACTTTTGTTGTCGATGAAGCAGACCGCATGCTCGACATGGGCTTCGTGCCCGACATCGAACGCATCTGCAAGCTGCTTCCCTTCACACGCCAGACCGTCTTCTTCTCGGCCACCATGCCGAAGGAAATTCAGATACTGGCCGATCAGTTCCTGCACAATCCGGTCCGCATCGAGGTCGCACCACCCGCTTCGACCGCCAAGACCATTACCCAGCGCCTCGTTGCCTCAGGCAGCAAGCCATGGGACAAGCGCGCCACTCTGCGCACGCTGATTGAAGAAGCCAAGGATCTCAAGAACGCGATCGTCTTCTGCAACCGCAAACGGGACGTCGCAACGCTCTACCGTTCGCTCAGCAAGCACGGCTTCAACGCCGGTGCGCTTCATGGCGACATGGATCAAGGCTCCCGCATGGCAACGTTGGACGGCTTCAAGAATGGTGGCATCAGTCTGCTCGTCGCCAGTGATGTGGCCGCGCGCGGCCTCGACATCCCGAGCGTCAGCCACGTGTTCAACTTCGATATGCCGACCCATGCCGAGGACTATGTCCACCGCATCGGCAGGACAGGCCGCGCCGGTCGCGAAGGCACCGCCATTTCGATCGCCACCAAGGCTGACAAAAAATATATCGACGCAATCGAAAGCCTAATCGGTGAGACGATTGAGTGGATGGGCGAGAAAGATTTCACCTCTTCACCGGACAGCGATGACGAGAGAGAGGGCGATTCCAAACGCTCCCGCCGCAACAGCCGTGGCGGCAAGAAGGCACGCTCCGAAGATGGCGCAAAAGACGAGCGCCAGAGCCAGCCGCAAGGCAAATCCTCACGGCCCAGACAGGATCGCAGGGAAAAAGCACCCGAAGTGAAGGCCGAGGAAGCTCAGCCCGACACCACGAGAAGCGACAGCAGAAACCGGCGCCCCGACAATTCCGCTCCACAGCGTGAGCGTGGCGCATCCCGGCGCAACCGTGACCGTGACGACAAGCAGGTCATCGGCATGGGCGATCACGTACCGGCATTCCTGCTGCAACCGATCCGCCCGACCAAAAGCAAGGTCGAAGAGAGCGAAACCGCTGACTGACAGCGGTTTCTTATCTGCATTTCTACGGATGTAAAACACAAAGTTGCAAAGAGCGCTGGATATAATCAGCACTTCTACTGGGAAGAAGATGCACACATAGGGCAGATTTTTCCCACTTTCCCTCACAAAATTTCATATCTTTGTTCAAATGGAAACTAAGCATATTTTTAACCAGTTGAAATAAAACAACTTTTTTAAAATGCTTCGATTTGTACAAAAGCCCCCCACTTAACGTCGTTTTAAGCCTTCCTCGAATAAAGTACCTAACATGTTGGGGTAACGAGGGGTTTGTGCATACAGCACATAGTATTTTTGGCGATGGAAAACGGCGACTACAAACGCACATATATTTACGGTGAGTCAGCGCTCGGTAATCTGAAGAAAAATCAGATGCCTGCCTATCCTCGCAACTATGAGATCTGGTATACCTACGCCGCCGGGTTCAACCGCGGCCTGAACAAGGCCATCAACGACATTCTGCGCGCCCATGGCTCCATCAGCCTTGGTCAGCTCGACACCATTTACAATGATCATCTCGCCCCCCAACCGCCTCAGTGACCGGATTGAGGAAGTCGGCGGCAAGATCTCTACGGAATTGCGCTCAATTGTTCGCGAAGTCGAAGAATATGTCAGCACCGCCAACCATTATGGTGATGCGCTAGTTGGAGCCTCCCAGAATCTCTCCAAAACCGAGGACAGGAACGTCATTCGCGAGATTGTCGCCCAGCTCATCCATGAAACCAAGGATGTCGAGGCACAGAACCGCGCCTTGAGCGAACAACTCGCCAGTTCTCAGGCCCAGGTCGTGGAATTGCGCGAGACGCTCGATACGATCCGCTATGAATCGCTCACCGATGATCTGACCACCCTTGCCAATCGCAAGCATTTCGATAGATCACTGTTGCAGGCGATGGAAGAAGCCGAAGATTCGGGCGAGCCGATGTCGCTCCTGATGACCGATATCGACCATTTCAAGAAATTCAACGACACCTTCGGTCATCAGACCGGCGATCAGGTGTTGCGTCTCGTGGCCATTGCGGTCAAGCAGAATGTCAAGGGTCAGGACATCCCCTGCCGCTACGGTGGCGAGGAGTTCGCCGTCATTTTACCCAAGACAAATCTCCGTCAGGCCGTCGCCGTCGCCGAGAATATCCGCAAGGCCGTCATGGCCAAGGAACTCATCAAACGCTCCACCGGCGAAAATCTGGGCCGCATCACGATCTCGATCGGCTGCTCGCATTACACTCCGGGCGACACCATGCAGGACATCATCGAACGCGCCGACCAGTGCCTCTATGCCGCCAAACGCAGCGGCCGCAATCTGGTCAAGTGCGAAACCGACCCGGATGTGAATGTGATGGATTCCGTGGTCACAGCGAGTGGCGCAGCCTGAGACAAATCAAGAGCCTCAGAGACAAAACAAAAGCGGCCCGAGAGCCGCTTTTTTCATGCGATGATCACCAGAGACCGGCCTTCATTGACTCGCCTTCAGAGCCTCGAGCTTTGACGGATCAACAGGCGTCAGAGAGACCGATTCGCCGCAGCCACAGGCCGATGACTGGTTGGGGTTGTTGAAGGTGAAGCCAGTGCGAAACTTGCTGACTTCATAGCCCATCTCGGTGCCCAGCAAAAACAGCACAGCCTTGGGGTCCACATAGACGGCAACCCCCTTGTCCTCGACAAGATCATCCGCCGGATCGACATCGACCACCTTGTCCAGCACATATTCCATACCGGCGCAGCCACCATTCTTCACGCCGACCCGGATGCCCTTGATGGGCTGATCGGACGCTTCGACAATGGATCGGATGCGCTCGGCAGCGTCATCAGTAATGCTCAGTACGTTGAATTTACCCACAATTCCTTGCTTTCTCTCACGGGCCCAATTGTTCCTGCGCCACAGGTGTCGAACACCAGTCTACCATTGATATGGGGTCAGTACCAATTGATCGCAATCTTGGCTTCTTCGCTCATGCGATCAGGCGACCACGGTGGATCGAACACCATGTTGACGGTGACAAGCCCGACGCCAGCAACGGAGCTGACCGCGTTCTCGACCCAGCTGGGCATCTCGCCAGCGACCGGACAACCGGGGGCCGTCAGCGTCATGTCGACTTCCACATTGCGGTCATCATCGATATCCACGCGATAGATGAGGCCGATCTCGTAAATGTCGGCGGGGATTTCCGGATCATAGACCGTCTTCAAAGCCGCAATGATATCCTGCGTCAGGCGCTCCAACTCAGCTTCCGGAATGCCAGCGCTCTTCTCAATGGCTGGTGTATTTGGCTCTGCAAACTCGGTCTCTGCTTGGGTTTCACTCATCTCTCATATCCGTTCACTTCAAACGCAGCAAAATGGCTCATGCATCGGGCTTTCTAGGAAAAGAAGTCCCGAGCCTTCATCAAAGCCTCTGCAAGCGCATCCACCTCTTGTTTGGTATTGTAAAGACCAAATGACGCACGGCAAGTCGAAGTAACACCAAATCGTGTCATCAACGGCTGCGCACAATGCGTCCCGGCTCTCACAGCAACCCCGGAGCGGTCGATTACCATAGATATATCATGGGCATGAATTCCTTCCATTTCAAAGGAAACGATTGCACCCTTGTTCTCTGCCTGCCCGATGATCCTGAGGGAATTGATCGCAGACAGGCGCTGATGCGCATAGGCACAGAGCTCGGCTTCATGTGCAGCAATCGCCTCGCGCCCTATCCCTTCCATATAGTCAAGCGCAGCGCCCAATCCAATGGCCTGAACAATCGCAGGCGTTCCGGCCTCGAATTTATGCGGGACTTCACCATAGGTGACACCATCGAGCGTCACGTCCTTGATCATCTCGCCACCCCCCATATAGGGCGGCATCGCATCAAGCAGCTCCATCTTGCCATAAAGAACGCCAATCCCGGACGGACCATAAAGCTTGTGCCCGGTGATGACGAAGAAATCCGCATCCATATCCTGCACGTCGATCGGCATGTGCACCGCGCTCTGGCTGCCATCAACCAGCACCTTGGCACCAGCCGCATGGGCCTTCTCGATGACATCCTTGACCGGTACGATGGTACCAAGCGCATTGGACATTTGTGTGATGGCGACGATCTTGGTCTTCTCGCTGAGGAGAGCTTCGAACTCCTCCATCAGGAAGTTACCATCGTCATCGACCGGCGCCCACTTGATGACCACCCCGTGCCGCTCGCGGAAAAAGTTCCACGGCACGATGTTGGAATGATGCTCCATGATGGAGAGGATGATCTCGTCCCCTTCCTTCAGCACCATTCCTCCGTATGAGCTTGCCACCAGATTGATGGCCTCGGTGGACGAGCGGGTGAAAATCAGATTGTCGACCGACGGAGTATTGAGGAAACGGCGCACCTTGTCGCGCGCTGCCTCGAAATTGTCCGTCGCCAAGTTGGACAGGAAATGCAGCCCGCGATGCACGTTGGCATAGCCGTTGCTGTAGGCCTCGGTTATGGCATCGATCACCGCCTGCGGCTTCTGCGCCGACGCGCCATTGTCCAGATAAACCAGTGGCTTGCCATAGACTTCCCGCGACAGAATGGGGAAATCGGCCCGGATGGCCTCGACATCATAAGCGGCCGCAGGGGCCAGAACTGGGGACTGCATGATCCATCATCCCGAATTAGGGCAGGATCGCCGAAGCGATCCTGCATTGACACACTCAGTTATCAACGCCGAGGCGGGTGGCAACATAGCCTTCCAGTGCTTCGACGAACTTCTCGTTCGAGACATTCTCGATTGCCTCTGCGAGGAAGGCCAGAACCAGCATCTTCTTGGCATAGTCGGCAGGAATGCCGCGTGCCTTGAGATAGAAGAGCAGATCCTCGTCGAGCTCACCACAAGTCGCCCCGTGCGCACAGACCACGTCATCGGCGTAGATCTCGAGCTCGGGCTTGTTGTAGAAGCCGGCATCCTCGGACAGCAACAACGCCTGGCTCATCATCTGCCCGTCGGTCTTCTGGGCATATTGACGAACAACGATCTGGCCCTGGAACACGCCCTCGGCCTTGTCGTCCAGCACCGTACGATACTGTTCCTTGGAATTGCAGTTCGGTGTCGCGTGATCCATCTTCAGCGTGATGTCGCTGTGCTGGGTGCCATCCGCGATAGTGGCGCCGAACAGCTCGGCATCGCTATGCTCGCCCTCGAACAGAACGAACGACTGGGAGCGCACGAACTTGCCACCGGTCGACATGGTGAAATGTTCGAACTTGGCGTTCCCGCCAATCACTGCCGTGGTCGATCCCACATGCAGCGCCTCGCGGCTGTCATTGAGCAGGCGCACCACATGAAGGGTCGCCCCGTCGGCAATGCGATAGTCGATAGCGCTGTTGAGCTGATAGGCCGCCTCGTCGCCAATGTAGCTTTCGAGCACGGAAGCAGTTGCCCCCTTGCCCAGAACCACACGGCTGCGAATGGTCGACAGACCACCACCGATCATCACGTTGCAGATCTCGATCGGCGCTTCGACAGTGGCGCCCTCGGCGATCTCGACAATCACACCGTCCTGCAACAGGGCTGTGTTGAGCGAGAGAGCCATATCGCCCTTGGCGATCTCCGGGTCATCGAGAACGAAGGAACCGGCCTGAAGGGCCTCAGAGACCGATTTGACACTCACGTCAGCGGACAGGGATGCAGCACTCGACAGATCCGGCCGATAGGCACCGTTGACCAGCACCAGACGCACGGTCTCGGTGTCCTTGATGACGCTCGCTCGCTCAAGACAGGCAGCAACGGCGGCGTCATCCGCGTCACCCGCGAGCGCCAGATCGGCAGGCATAGCCCGTTTGAGGTCGGAATATTTCCATTCCTCGACGCGCTTGTTCGGCAGCCCGAGAGCCTCGAACTCGCCAATAGCAGCCGACCGCTTGACGGTGAAGGCAGCATCACCCGGCAGGGAAGACTGGGCGGCCTTCATGATGGCGGCCAAAGCCTCATCTGCAGCCGTTTTCACAATAGGAGAACTCATATCCATCGACCTCCTTACGCTGCTGCTTCGCCGGTATAATCCGCATAGCCCTTTTCTTCGAGCTCAAGCGCAAGATCCTTGTCGCCGGTCTTCACGATCTGGCCTTTGTACATCACATGCACCACGTCCGGCACGATATAGTCGAGCAGGCGCTGATAGTGGGTGATGATGAGCATGGAGCGTTCTGGCGACCGCAGGGCATTGACGCCTTCGGAGACAATGCGCAGCGCATCGATATCGAGGCCGGAGTCGGTCTCATCGAGAATGCAGAGCTTGGGCTCAAGCAGCGCCATCTGCAGGATCTCGTTGCGTTTCTTCTCGCCGCCGGAGAAGCCGACATTGAGCGGACGACGCAGCATTTCCTGGGTCACATTCAGTTTGGCGGACAGCTCCTTGATCTTCTTCATGAAGTCCGGCGTGCTGATTTCGCCTTCCTCACGGGCAACGCGCTGGGCGTTCAATGCCGTTTTCAGGAAGGTCATGTTGGACACACCCGGAATTTCAATCGGATACTGCATGGCAAGGAAAAGACCGACGGTCGCGCGCTCTTCCGGTTCCATTTCCAGTACGTTTTCGCCAAAGAAGAGCACTTCCCCTTCGGTGATTTCATAGTCTTCCTTGCCCGCCAACACATAGGAGAGCGTCGATTTGCCAGAGCCGTTCGGGCCCATGATGGCGTGGATTTCACCCGGCTTGATGGTCAGGTTGATACCACGGAGAATTTTGTTGCCTTCGACTTCGGCATGAAGATTTTTGATTTCCAACATCACATTGTTCCTTTGGGGTTCCTTTGGGGCGTCAGCGTCTCAGCTTTCGCCATCCCAATAACCACATTTGTCCGACACCCGGCCGACATGCACAAATTCGCCAGAAAGGAAGGTTTCTCCCTTCAGCCTCGCCACCGCAACGAACTTGCCTGAATCGGGATATTCCACGATCTCCGGCTCGTTCTTCGTCGAGATGCCGATATATTTGAGTGTCACCGGTCCGGTGTTGATGATCTGGTGGGCAACTTCGGCTCCCCCGGAGGGAGCAGACAGAATATCGCCCTGTTTGATCGGATAGGTCTTGTCACCGAAACGATAGGTCCCCTCGCCTTCAAGAATGACAAAGGCCTCGTCGTTGGCCGAATGGGCATGGAAGGGATAAGCCTTCATGCCCGGCTCGACTACCGTCAGCATCATGCCGAGCCTCTTCAGGCCGATCAGCCCGCCGATGCGGCCAAGCTGCGCCTGAAACTGCTCGCCATTGCCTCCGGCGATAAGGTCTAGATCGTTCAAGTTGACGACAGGATTGATCGTTTCGTTGGTCATGGAAACATCTTAACCCACTGAACCTTCGAGAGAGATATTGATCAGCTTCTGCGCTTCGACGGCAAATTCCATCGGCAGCTGCTGGATCACATCCTTGACGAACCCGTTGACGATGAGCGCAACCGCTTCTTCCTCGCCAATGCCACGGGCACGGCAATAGAACATCTGGTCATCGGAGATCTTCGAGGTTGTCGCCTCATGTTCAAAGATGGCCGAAGCATTCTTGCTCTCGATATAGGGCACGGTGTGGGCGCCACATTGATCACCGATCAGCAAGCTGTCGCACTGGGTGAAGTTACGGGCGTTCGAGGCTTTCTTGTGCGCCGAAACAAGACCGCGATAGGTGTTGTTCGAGCGCCCAGCCGAGATACCCTTGGAGATGATCCGGGACGAGGTATTCTTGCCCAGATGGGTCATCTTGGTGCCGCTGTCGATCTGCTGATAACCGTTGGAAATAGCAATCGAGTAGAATTCGCCGACGGAATTGTCACCACGCAGGATGCAACTTGGATATTTCCAGGTGATGGCAGAGCCAGTCTCGACCTGCGTCCAGGAAATCTTGGCATTGGCCTCGCGACAATCGCCACGCTTGGTCACGAAGTTATAGATGCCGCCTTTGCCTTCGCTGTCACCCGGATACCAGTTCTGCACCGTCGAATAATTTGATCTCGGCGTCTTCGAGCGCGATCAATTCAACCACAGCAGCATGAAGCTGGTTCTCGTCGCGCTGCGGTGCGGTGCAGCCTTCGAGATAGGAGACATAGGATCCTTTGTCCGCAATGATCAGCGTCCGTTCAAACTGACCGGTGTTCTGCTCGTTGATGCGGAAATAGGTCGACAGCTCCATCGGGCAGCGAACGCCCGGTGGCACATAAACGAACGAGCCATCGGTGAAGACCGCGCAGTTCAGCGTGGCGTAGAAGTTGTCCGACACCGGCACCACAGAGGCGAGATATTTCTTCACCAATTCGGGATGCTCGCGGATTGCTTCCGAGATCGAGCAGAAGATCACGCCCGCTTTGTGCAGCTCTTCCTTGAAGGTGGTCGCTACAGACACGGAGTCAAACACCGCATCGACAGCCACCTTGGAATATTGGCGGTTTTCTTCCGTCACACCGGCAAGGATCTCCTGCTCCGAGAGCGGAATGCCAAGCTTGGGCATAGGTTGCCAAAAGCTCGGGATCCACTTCATCAAGGCTCTTTGGCCCTTCGGCCACCTTGGGTGCGGAATAATAGTAGATATCGTTGAACTTCGGCTTCGGATAATCAAGCTTGGCCCAAGTGGGCTCTTCCATGGTCAGCCAGCGTTTGTACGCTTCAAGCCGCCATTCAAGCATCCCACTCCGGTTCGGCCTTTTTGGCAGAAATAAACCGAATGATGTCTTCATTCAAACCGATCGGGGCTTTCTCGGACTCGATGTCCGTCACAAAGCCATATTTATACTGGTCAACGTCGATCTGTTTTACCTGATCGACCGTCTCCTTTACAGCAGCCATGCGCCACTCCATTTTATGCGGTTTCAAAGACCGCCGGTCTACGGGTCAAACGCCCTGCTTTCTGCTTCATCGATGATCTGGTGCTGGCCCACCAGCAGCGCAAAACCGTCCTGAGATGTCCGATTGCAGACTGTAAAACACCCCATTTTGCCCTGATACCGGCGCCTTGAAAGACTGCAGCGCCAATATATCCATTCTCAAACCTCCGCCCACCTTGGCGCGCGAAGAAAAGTCATTGCATGCCCTATATAGGGACCCTTAAAGGGCAAACTCAATAAGTCAGCTCGCCTTTCTTGAGTATTTAGTACATATTTTCCCTAATGCCGTCGTCAATTGGTCGATATCGGCCTGTTGACTGCTCCAGCCAAGGCTCATCCGGATCGCCCCAGTGGCAAGATCCGCGCCATAGCCCATGGCCGACAACACATGGGAGGCAGCGACCTTGCCGGAGGAACAGGCCGACCCCGAACTCACCGCAACCCCGGCAAGATCGAGCTGGATCAGCACGGTCTCGCCCTTCAGACCCGGCACCGCAAATTGACAGGTGTTGCCCACTCGAGGAGCCTTGCCACCAAAAATCTCGACGTCGGGCGCCATCTCCAACAAACGGGCCTCAAAAGAATCTCTCAACGACATCAGGCGCTTGATTCCATCATCGCTGCTCAAAGTGTCCTTGGCCAGTGCGCAAGCCTCGCCAAAACCGACAATCCCTGCGACATTTTCGGTCCCCGCGCGCAAGCGATGCTCCTGCGGCCCGCCAGTGATCAGCGGCTCGGGCTCAAGGCCCTCCTTGGCCATAACAAGCGCACCCACTCCCATCGGTCCACCCAGCTTGTGCGCGGACAGGGACAGGCTGGTGCAGCCAATCTCAGTGATATCAAGCGGAATGCGGCCGGCAGCCTGCACCGCATCGAGGTGGAAGTAGGCATCATGCTCTGAAGCAAGTGCAGCGATCTCGGCATAGGGCTGGATGACCCCGGTTTCGCTGTTGACCGCCATCACGGCGATCATTGCCCGACCCGTCTGCCGGTCATGGGTCGTGAGCAACACACGCAAGGCGCTGAAATCAACAACGCCAGAACTGTCGACCGGAATCTCGCTTCTCTCGGAGGGGCCAAACCGCCCGCCAGACAGCACAGAGGGGTGCTCGATTGCACTATAAAAAAGATGCGAAGCGGGCGCGGGCTGAAATTCCTGCTTCATCCCATGGCCAAGCGCCAACATGTTGGCTTCGCTCGCACCAGAGGTAAAGATCACATGGCCCGCCTCAGCCCCAACCAGATCGGAAACCTTGCTTCTCGCCGCCTCGATCAGGGCGCGCGCGGCCCGACCTTCCTTGTGCACCGAGGACGGATTGCCCACCACATCAAAGGCAGACAGCATCGCGTCCCGAACAGCGGGCTGAAGTGGCGATGTTGCGTTGTGATCAAGATAAGCGCGGATCATAACCTTGACTAACTACCTTCAGATGCACAGATAAGAGTTTGCTTTTCTGCGTCCAATACCTTCACGCACTCATTAATTTGGCCAAATCGTCTAAAAGACTTGAAATGGCACTCTTTCTTTGTGCTATGAAGGGCGGACAATTGGATCAAGCCACCTCTAGTTTTGAATGGTTCTAAATTGAAGCTATTAAACTTGTCTCTTGCAGTCAAGTTATAACCATTCGGCAAATTGCAGGTAATTTGTATTTACACATATTTATCCTGCGAGATCGTGGCGCAATCCGAACGAGACAACCATCAAGAGAGGACCGGGCACTCTATGCCAGAGGTAATCTTCAACGGCCCAGCGGGTCGCCTGGAAGGCCGTCTGCACCCTTCCAAGAACCGCAAAGCTCCCATTGCACTCATCCTGCACCCCCATCCCCGCTTCGGCGGCACCATGAACAACGAGATTGTCTATCATCTCTATTACATGTTCGCCCGCCGCGGTTTCACCGTTCTGCGGTTCAATTTCCGTGGGGTTGGCCGGTCTCAGGGCGCCTTTGACCATGGTGTCGGCGAATTGTCCGATGCAGCAGCGGCGCTTGATTGGGTCCAGACATTCCATTCCGAAGCACCCGGCGTCTGGATCGCCGGTTTCTCCTTCGGAGCATGGATTGGCATGCAGCTGTTGATGCGTCGCCCTGAAGTCGAAGGCTTCATCTCAATCGCACCACCGGCGAACCTCTATGATTTCTCCTTCCTTGCCCCATGCCCCTCCTCGGGTCTCATCACCCACGGCGGCATGGACAAGGTCGTCCCGCACAAGGACGTTCAGGCCCTCGTTGACAAGCTCAAGACCCAGAAGGGGCATTGTCATCGATCAGGAAATCATCCCCGGTGCCAACCACTTCTTCAAGGAAGAGACGGATCAGCTGATCAACGTCTGCGCCAACTATCTCGATAAGCGCATCGGCTTCGATCCGACCCAGCTCGAGGATTTCACTGAAAAAGAAGACATCTGAGCCTGATCAGACACACCAATCAGAAGGCCACCCGACAAGGTGGCCTTTTTTCATGTCTTGCGGAACGCGAGTCGGCTCCACGTAATCCCAAGCGACCGGTTCCCTTCCTGAACAGACGGGGCAAGAGACTGCCAAAGCAGATTGAACCCGCAGTCCTTCGCAAATGCGATAACTTCCTCGTCTGGAACCTCAAACATCCGCCGCCCAGCCGGAACTTCGCCATGCCGAAGCGTCATGGCCATCAGGCCACCGGTCTCGGCCAGTTGACCAAGACGCCTGAAAGCCACAGCTCGTTCGGGCCGATCCAGATGCATGAAAACGGCTGTCAGAGTAATGACACCAAAGCGCCGGTCACCGAGGCGCGAAAGCGTCGGCAGAGCATCATCTATCCATTCGATGGCCTCCGCCCCACCCTTCGATATGGCAACGAACCGAAATCCGTCTGTCGGCTCGACCGCGACAACCCGGTGCCCGAAAGATGTGAAGAGAAACGCATCGCGTCCCGTCCCGGCTCCTACATCAAGCCAACTGGCCGGGGCCGAAGGCAGGTAGGGCCAGAACCAGTCATGAACGCCACTATCGTCATAGCTGTCATAGCGAAGGGCGAGCTGCTCGGCCTCTTCAACATAGCCTTGATTACCCGGCACGATCACCATCAGCCCAATCCCCTTGGTAAATCCTCAGACACTGGGTTTGACCAGCACGCCGCCGGTCATCGGCTCTTTCACCCCGGTCGTGCCGGGGAAGGTGATCGGAAGGCCTTTGAGGGAGCGAATCGCCAGATAGGCAAAGGCCTCGGCCTCCAGCGCATCCCCGCGCCAGCCCAGCGCATCGGCGCCCATTACGGGCATCTCGAGTGCATCCGTGAGCTGGCTCATCATCTGATCATTGTGCTGACCACCCCCGCAAACGACAACAAGGCTGGCCGCCCCGCCATGCCGCACTTCCATATGTTCAAGCCCCAGACAAATCGTCTCCACCGTGAAGGCAGTCAGCGTTGCCGCACCATCCTCGGTCGAAAGCTTATCGACCGGAGCGGTATCAAACGCATTGCGATCAAGGGATTTCGGGGCCAGCTGCTTGAAATAGGGATTGCCCATCAGCGCCAGCAGAGACAGGAAATCGACGCTTCCGCGAGCCGCAATCTTGCCGCCCTCATCCATAGAGACATCGGCCCGCGCCCGAACCCAATCGTTGATCAGCGCATTGCCCGGACCGCTGTCAAACGCCATCAGCTCTCCACCCTCACCAATCCAGGTGATGTTGGCGACGCCGCCAATGTTGACCACGGCGACGGGCAAACTCATGGGAAAAGCACTCGCGCTCTGCAGGGCGCGGTGATAGATTGGAACAAGCGGCGCCCCCTGCCCGCCCGCAGCAACATCAGCGGCGCGGAGGTCATAAACCACAGGCATGTCAAGAGCATCGGCCAGCGCCTGACCATCTCCGATCTGCACGGTAACCCCGGCGTCCGGATTGTGCCATACGGTCTGACCATGAAAGCCGACGACATCAGCCCGAAGCCCCGTTGCAGCCTCTTGTGCCAGAAGCTGCGCCACCGTCTCGGCATGCGCGCCCGTGATCATCTCTTCGGCAGCCTTGAGGCATCCCGGCCGCGCCGTCCTGTCCTCAAGGTTTTTGCCATCCACCAGCGCCTGTCGCAACAGGTCCTGCTCCCGCGCTCTGATAGGGCCGAAAAACAGAAGCAATCGGGCGAACGGCTCCCTCGCCGTCACTCTCGATCAGTGCGGCATCCACACCATCACAGGAGGTTCCGCTCATCAGACCCACGGCAAGGATGCTTTTCTTCTGATTTTCTGCCAATTTTCTCCCCTTTCGCGCAAATGCGGTGGTGAATTCTTTCAAGAACTTTGCTAGACCAACGATCCTGAGGCCCTTTTGCGGTGCGCCCGGCATCGCGCTGAGCATATTCGACTCAAGGGACCAGACTAGCAGTAACAACCGTTTGATTAAGGAGAAAAAGCGGCTATGACCGCCTTCAAATCCGAATTTCTTCACACCCTGAGTGAGCGTGGCTTCATTCATCAGTGCTCGGACCCGGAAGGGCTGGACAAACTCTTTTGCAATGAAACGGTGACTGCCTATATCGGTTATGATTGCACGGCTGCGTCTGTTCACGTCGGCAATCTGGTGTCCATGATGATCCTGCACTGGATGCAGAAGACCGGCCATCGTCCCATCGCCCTGATGGGCGGTGGCACCACCATGGTCGGCGACCCCTCGGGTCGCGACGAAAGCCGCCAGCTTCTGACACCGGAAAAGATCCAGTCCAACAAGGACAGCATCCGCGAGATCTTCTCCAAGCTGCTCAAATTCGGGGACGGCCCCACCGATGCCATTCAGGAAGACAATGCCAACTGGCTGCTCGATCTGAACTATGTAGAATTCCTGCGCGACGTCGGCAGCAAATTCTCGGTCAACCAGATGCTGGCTCGCGACTCGGTGCGTCTGCGCCTTGAGCGCGAACAGGCGCTGAGTTTCCTTGAGTTCAACTACATGATCCTGCAGGCCTACGACTACACGGTCCTGAACAAGAAATACGGTTGCAAGCTGCAGATGGGTGGCTCCGACCAGTGGGGCAACATCGTCTCCGGTATCGACCTCTGCCGCCGCATGAACAACGCCGAAACCTATGCTGTCACGGTGCCGCTGATCACCAAGTCCGATGGCTCCAAGATGGGCAAGTCTGTCGACGGTGCCGTGTGGCTTCGCGCCGACATGTACAGCCCCTATGATTACTGGCAGTTCTGGCGCAACGTCAGCGATGCCGACGTCGGGCGCTTCCTCAGGCTCTACACCACAATGCCGATGGACGAGGTTCGTCGTCTCGAAGCGCTGGAAGGCAACGAGCTGAACGAAGCCAAGAAGATTCTGGCGACCGAAGCAACCGCCCTCATCCATAGCCGCGAAGACGCAGAGAGTGCCGCCGAGACCGCTCGCAAGACTTTCGAGGAAGGTCAGGGCGCATCCGCAAACCTGCCGACCGTCGAGATCTCCAAGGCCGACCTTGAGGCTGGCATGGGCATCCTCAACGCTTTCGTAACCGCAGGTCTCGTTAAGTCCAATGGTGAGGCACGGCGCTCGATCAAGGGCGGCGCCCTGAAGCTCAACGACGCAACCGTCCACTGACGACAGCGCATCGCTCGGCACCGCAGACCTCAACGAAGACGGCGTCATCAAGCTCTCCATGGGCAAGAAGAAGCACGTCCTCTTGAAGCTCTCCTGAGCCTCATCCAGACAGCGAACAGACAAAAGGCTCCCCACTCATGGTCGGGAGCCTTTTTCATGCCGGAACTACAGTTAGCGCGCGCTCAGCGGAATTCAAACAGCTTTCGCAGGGCACCGGGCGCGAGAATCGAGGCCGGGTTGATCACGACGGTCGGGTTGTCCATGCTGCCCTTGATCTGATAGGTCACTCCCAACAGGCCCTCGTTCTTCCGGTTGCCCAGCGCCCGACCGAGCACCGGCAACCGCGAGAAGATGTTGTTCACGCCATAGACAGGGATGTAGGTGCCCGAAAGGGACAGCCCCTTGCTGCGCATGTCGATGGTTCCGCTGACAGTAGCCCCGAGAACCGGCCCTCGCAAAACGCCGCTCGTCACCGCATAGACACCTTTCTTGCCGGAATAATTGATCGTGAATTTCTCGAACTGGCTGTTCACCTGCTTCGTCGAGCGCGTGCTCGCACTCTCCTGCTCGACCTGCCCCACTGAGATTGAAATCCTTGACAAAAACCGAGCCGGCAATGTCATCCCAACCATCACGCAGCACCACTGACATGGCCAGCCGCCCGCCAAGCACCCGGTCGATCGCCCCCATGAAGCGGAACAAAGCGCCAGCCATTGCCCGCAGAGACATGAAGCACCGGCTGATCGGCAGCCTTCGTGCTCACCTCAAGCGATGACTGACCATCAATCAACCCCCGCACCCGGATTGTCTTGTCCTTGCCACCCACGACATGCTGACTGGCTTCGAAATTGGTGATCGTGTGCCCGGACAGGCCAACGACCTTGTCGATGGCCACGTTGAGAGCATAGCTCGACTTCAAAGGCTCCACCGACGACTCGGAGGCCCCCAGGTTGCTCGACATCAGTTTTCCGCGCAGGTCCAACAGCCCACCGGTCAGACGCAAGGTGTAGAAATCCTTGTTGCTCTGAACCACATCAAGGCGCAAGCGGTCCCCGCGACTGAGCTCAAGCCGCGATATGGTCAGGCTCTTCAGCCCCTCCTTTGTGTCGAGCTTTGCCGAGCCCTCCGCCAGAAAGCCATCGCCGGATATCACGACATTCTCGACATCGATTGCGTCACCCTTCTGGATCACGTCAAAAGTCGCCTTGCCCTTGACATTCGGCTTCTTGCTCCAGCCGATCTCATCGATGACCAGCGAGGCTTTGCTGAGATCGACCTCCACCTTGGTGACAGAACCTGAGCCTCCTCCTTGCGCAATCTTGACACCCACGCCGCCACGCAACCATTGGCCAAGATCAAGCCCGAGATTGCGGCGATCATCGTCGAACAACTGCATCGTGAAGTTCGACGCAAGCTCTACACTGTCGTCGGTCGAAGTCGTCAGATCGAGGCTCGTCTTGATGCCATCAATCACACCGCCCCCGGCAATATCGATCCTCTTGCCGTCCGTCCCGATGGTGACATCACCGTCCTTGATCCGATGGCCCCGAATTGGCTTTTCACTGGTGAAGTCCTTCAGGGTGATCTTTGCGCTATACTCGACATCCTCTTCCTTCAGGTTCTTGATGAAAGGAAAAGATACCTGAACACGCGCCGACGCCTTGCCTTTCAGATCACCGGGCACCTGCTTTTCCTTGGTCAGGATGCGCAAGGGTTCGCTGTTCGCAATCTCGCCCAGCGCCGAGGCAGATCCCTCGCCTTCCAGCATGATGATGCCGGTTGCCGGCTTCTCAGAATGATCGGGGATTTCGATCCGGCCATTGGAAATGGTGAAGGAGCGCTGGTTCGTTGGTGATGAACTCCCCCTTTGTGACACTCGACAGGAAAGTGCGACCGGTGACAATCCCGGTTCCGTCAACCCCGTCGGCGGGCGGAAAATCCCCAAAACCCTTGAAGCGTGCGTCTTGAACACCGAAGGTCATGTTCACAGCGTCATCGGGCAGCACGAGCCGCCCGACCTCGTTGCGCTTGAGCATGCTCTCGGTCAGGGCCAGATCGATCGTCGCCCCGGTCAGGGTGCCTCCTTCGATATTCTCGATCACCCACTTCCGTGCACCGTTGGCCACATTGACCGGCCACATGTGGGTCAGCAGCTCATAGGGCATACGGGAGATGACAAACGTCATCCCGGCGGTCAGTTCACCCTGCACCATCGCCATTGAACCGCTCCCCTGAACCGACCCTTCATCGGCCAGCATTGCAAAGCGTTCGACAGTGGCAATGCCGGTATCTCGCCCGACCTTCGTGTTGAGGATGATCTTGTTGAGCTTCTTGGGCAGGCAGCGGATTGTCTCTGGCAGCCAGATTGATATTGGTGCCTTCAAGGGCAATCCGGATGTCCCCCGAGTGGGACGGCGGCCAGATGGCAAGCCCTTGGAACGTGCCGCCCGTCTCGCCAAAATGGACCTCGCCTTTGGTTAGCCGCAAACCTCTGAGTTCGGGCAACCACTGAAAACCGAAAGCTGGCCTCGTCCAGCAGGGCGGTGTCATTTTCGCCGAAATCGAGCTGCCCCGGCCCCCACATCCAGTGCTGCGAGCATGCTGACAATCTCGCCCTTGAGATCAAAATCCAGTCTCGCACCACCATAGAAGGGAGACGAAAAATCAAAGCCCTTGTTGTTGCCCTCGATTCTGGGTGAGATATCGGCGAGGGAAATGTCGGCGAAGCGGAATTCGATGGAACGCCCCTCAACCCCCGCGTTCCTCCTTGGACAGGGGGAACTCGGCCATGGCGAAACCGATCCGCCCATTGTGCCCGTCGGCGGCAAAGTCGATCCGCCACAGATTGTCATTCTCCCCGATGGGATTGTAGGAGAAGGCAACCTTCTCGAAGGTGCGAGAGCGACCATCTATGGCATCATCAAAAGTCACTTCCGTATCCCGGATCAGAATCCGCGGAGGTCGCTTTTTCAGATCATCATCCGCTAGCGGACGAATGGCCCGGCGCATGGCATAGATATAGGAAATAAACGCCGGTTCACTGGAATCATAAAAGATCGCTTCGGAGCGAACAGGCGGCCCCATCACCTCTTCCATCGCTCCGGGATCCTGCCCTGCAATCAGAAACCGCCCTCGCGTATCTCGCTGCACGTGGGCTTTCATGCTGGGGATGAAAATCATCGTGGGTCGAATATCGTCCGCAAGAAGATCAAACAGCCCTGTCTCCAGATCGATCCGCGGCGCAGACAGAAGTTGTCACCCCGCCCTCACTCAGCTTGACCCCGGACAACCTCAACGCCAGACTGCCGCTTTCAGACAGGCTGATCTGAGCGTCCTCGATGTCGAGCATCTGGCCGGCAGGCAACTGGTCGACAACAGCTTCTTCGATCTGGGTCAGAAGAGAACTGACCGACAAAGGAGAGAGCCAAAGGCGCAGGGCTCCCAATCCGACCAACAGGCAGCAAACCAGAACGAGACCGCCAAGCCCATAAAGCAATTTGCGCCTGACGGAGCGACGCTTCTTTCGTCCGGGGGGTGGAGTGTCTTTTAAGACGTCTGCCTTGTCCGGCTGAGCAGGTGACACACCGTTCAATTCATCAGCCAAAACTGCCCCGCCTCCATGATTTCACGATTGTTTCCGTTTGGGAAACGCGCCTTATCTCGGCTCTTGAGAACCAAGTCCGCCTTTTCTGTTAGGCCAGATTCGGGCCTCTCACAACAATTTTCAATTTCCGTATTGGCCAGATCAAGTGAATATGTTCGATAATGCCAAGAAAACCAGAATCCTGCTGGTCTGATCTCGCTATAAGTGCGTATCAGCAATGAGGAAGAAGCAATTTGGCGTTTGTGCGACAGGCTCGCACGCAAAAGGGACGAAAGGATGACGTTATGACAGATCAAGCAATCACATTGACCGAGGGTGATGAAGCACCCGATTTCACGCTGCCAACCAATGGCTCCGGCACGGTCACTCTGAGTGGATTGAGAGGTCAGCCGGTCGTTGTCTATTTTTATCCCAAGGACAACACACCCGGATGCACGACCGAGGCCATTGACTTCAGCGCCATGAAGGACGACTTCGCAGCGCTCAACACGACCATCATCGGCATCTCGCCGGACAGCGCAAAGAAGCACGACAACTTCGTCGCCAAACACGACCTGACGATTCTCCTTGCCAGCGATGAAGACACCTCAGTATGCGAGGGCTATGGCATCTGGGGCGAGAAAAAGATGTATGGCAAGACCTTCATGGGCGTCGAGCGCAGCACCTTTCTCGTTGATGCCAATGGCAAAATTGCCAAGATCTGGCGCAAGGTGAAGGTCAAGGGCCATGCTTCCGACGTTCTCGATGCCGTTAGAGAGCTGTAATCTAGACCAGCCAGTGCACCCCGCAAACAGAAAGTGGGCAAGCATCTTGCACGCCCACAATCTCCCTTGCGCCCTCGATTCTCAAGGTCATGCTATCGAGCTGTTTAACCTTTGGAGCCCTTCGCAAGAGTGGCGCTAAACCATGGTTTTTACGTTACTTTAACCCTTTCAGGAACAGCGACACAGACCGCCGAGTAACGAAATATTAACCTTACTGACCCTTTAATATTTGCAGTCGAAGACAAGTAATTGAGTTGGACTGCGAATGTTGTCAGAAGGTCGACGAAAGCACTTCGGTCGCCGCAAGGAACCACACAGAATCATCATTGCCCACGGCGACGTGGTGCAAGATTTCACCGTGCGCCCATGGATCATGTCGGTCGTTGGTGGTCTCGGTGTGGTTTTCAGCCTTCTTTACCTCTCCGCCACCGCCTACCTCGTGTTCCGCGACGAAGTCATCAGCTTCTCGCGATCGGAACAGGCTCAAGTGCAGGCCGCCTATGAGGATCGCATCGCCCAACTGAGATCGCAGCTTGATCGCGTGGCCAGCCGCCAGATGATCGATCAGCAAGCCATCGAAACCCATGTCCAGCATCTGATGCGCAAACAGGCCGATTTCGAGGCCTATTCGTCTGTTCTAGAACCGATCATCGAGAAGGCCCGCAAGGCCGGTGTCGCCATCCGCTCCGAACTGAAGGTTCCGCTTCCCCGAATAGCTCCATGGCGCGAGAAGAAGGAAGACGAGCAGGCCAAGGCAGAGACACAGCCGACGGCAGAAACCAGAACTGACAGCCCGCAGTTCGCACTCGCCAGTGCCAGCAACGTCACTGCATTTCAGTCGCCAAGCCATATCTCGAACCGCTTCAAGGAGCTGACCGAACTCGGCTTCCGCTCGTCGCACTCGATTGCGCGTGATCCCGATATCACCGGCAGCATTGATGTCGCCGAGGCGCTTCCTCTGGGACTGGAACAGCCGAGCATCCTCGAAGCTACCGATGTTGCCGAGGACAATCAGACCATTGTCAAGCTGGCCGACGCAGCAAACCGTCTGGAAACGGAGATGATCGACAGTCAGGTTATTCTGCATAACCTGCTCAATGATCTGAACCGCAAGTCCCAACGCGTCGAACAGCGCATCGCCAAGCTGGGTGTTAAGATCGCACTGCCGGGCAATGAAAATCTCTCGGTTGGTGGACCGTTCATCCCCCTTGGCAACGATTTCGATCAGGACAAGCTCGCAGAGGACGCAGAAAAGGTGGAAATGGCGCTTGATCGCTTCATGCAGCTCAAGAGTCATGTTTACCGACTGCCCATCGCCCATCCCCTACCCTCGGGTCGCCTGACGAGCCGTTTCGGCGCCCGTCGTGATCCCTTCCTCAATCGCATGTCCATGCATTCCGGCATCGATATCGCCGATCAGTACGGCACGCCGATCCGCTCAGCAGGAGCCGGTGTTGTGACACACGCAGGCCGAAAAGCCGGTTACGGTCTGATGGTCGAGGTCGATCATGGCAACGGCGTCGTCAGTCGCTATGGCCACATGAGCAAGGTGCTTGCCAAGAAAGGCGAGAAAGTCACCAAAGGCTCGATCCTCGGCAAGGTTGGCAGTACAGGCCGTTCAACCGGCCCGCATCTGCATTTCGAAACCCGCGTGCATGACCGGGCCGTCAATCCCTATTCCTTCATCATAGCGGGTCAGGAGCTGCGTCGGCTGATCTGATCTCCGGCAACACAGCTCGACCGAAATACCACATGCGCGCCTTTCAAAGTCGCGCATTTTTTTTGCGACCGCGCCTCACGCCAGACGATTTGTCAAGATCATACATAACACTAAAGTTTATTTGCCTTACAACTTTTTGGATAGCAATTATAGCAACTCTACTAGCATTTTTACCTAAGGATATTTCATGAGACTTCTATCACCCTCGAGACATCTCACAGTCCTGATGGCACTGTCTTTGCCCTTGTTCACAATGACCGCCCCGACCAAGGCCCTGCCAATCTCGGACTCTCCGGTCAATCGGAGCGCAAATGCCGATGTCAAGCACAATGACGGACGCATCGTCCTCGCCCAGAACCGTCAGGTGAACGGCCGCAACGTTGTTCGCGTCGAATACCCCGGCGGGTCCTTCATAATGGGGTCAGGCGGGAATTGGACCGAACGCAACCGCGACGGTCAATTCCGTTTCCGCGAACAAGGCCGGGACGACTGGTCGGTCTACCTCTATGATCGGGGCCGTGACGTCTACATCCAGCTGGACCTCCATCGCAAGGAAATCTTTTATAATCAGGGCGGCCAGCAACGCCGTGTGCTTTATCGCATTCAATCGGCACAGGGACCAAAAGGCGGCGGCCAGAAGAAAGCGCGCAACAACACCTGCCAACAGCTCCGAGGGCGCGTGTCGCAGAATTCCAACCAGCCTGTCCGGGTGACATTCGTCAACCGCTCCGGCGAGTATCGTTCTGCCATGTGGATCAACTTTCAGGGCCAGCCCATTCATTATGCAGACATTCAACCGGGCGCGAGCTACACCATCGACACCTATGTCACGCATCCATGGATGTTCGTTGACGGTCCGGGTAACTGCATCGAAATGTTCATGCCGCGTCGCGGGGTTAACCGGTTCGATCTGACAGCGCGCAGCCGTGGGTTCGGCCCGGAATAATCCATGGGCAAGCAACGCCATGATGCATGACGGCACATGACAAACCGCGGCTCCGGGAGGGCCGCGTTTTCTATATCCAGCCTCTCATCGGCTTAAGACTTCAGCCCTTCACACGGCAGAAACCGCTTGGGTTGCAGAACTTGATCCTCCATATCTTATTGAAATTACAAATTAAATTCAATAGTCATTCCAATTTGGAACATCGAATTATATAGCTATGCACTTTCGTCATACCTGATCGATTGATATGGCGCTGGTTCTCGAACCCCTTCAGCACTATTGTCTCAAGTGTGAAAAGCAAAGAGAAAACAGAGACAAAAGGAAACTGAAATATGTTCAGTACGATCAAAAAAATTGCAAGCGCATTCCACATCCCCAGCGATGCAGAACTCGAACAGGCTTACCTCGAAGGTGCCGAAGATGGTTACGACCTCGAATTCCGCATCCGTCAGCTTGATCGCGGCCTCGTCCGGTTCAACTAAGGGATCGCGAGCCTTCGACAAGGGTAAGTGGCGAGCCGATTGAACAATCGATGAATTGCCCGGGTCATAAGGACCAAACCCGATCCGAACCAAAAGTCCTCCGAAATCGGACGAAGGCAACATTTGAAGAATTGACCAAGCGCGTGCATCCCACGCGCTTTTGTTTTGCCCAATCGGGCGCAACGTCTCCGTCACCAGCAGTTCATAGAAAAAGCCCGGCTCACATGAACCGGACTTTGTTGTTTTCATTCCTGATGGGAGCGCTAAACGAGGTCCTCGACCTGAGCGTCTTCCGCCTCACCATAGGCACGCTGCGCCAGAGCCGCTTCCATATAGGGCGTCAGGGCGCCATCAAGCACGTCCTGCGGACTGGTGCTCTCCACGCCAGTGCGCAGATCCTTGACCAACTGATAGGGCTGCAACACATAGGAGCGGATCTGGTGACCCCAGCCGATATCGGTCTTGGAGGCAGCCTCTGCACTTGCCTTTTCTTCCCGGATCTGCAATTCACGCTCATAAAGACGCGCCTTCAGCATGTCCCATGCCTGCGCCCGGTTCTTGTGCTGCGAACGCTGGTTCTGACACTGCACCACGATACCGGTCGGCTGGTGGGTGATGCGCACAGCAGAGTCGGTCGTGTTGACGTGCTGGCCACCGGCGCCAGACGCGCGATAGGTATCGATGCGGCAATCGCTCTCGTTGATCTCGATGTCGATCGAATCATCGATCACCGGATAGACCCAGATAGAAGAGAAGGACGTGTGCCGCCGCGCCTGACTGTCAAACGGCGAAATGCGCACCAAACGGTGCACACCGCTTTCGGTCTTGGCCCAACCATAGGCATTTTCGCCCTTGACCATTATGGTCGCGGCCTTGATCCCGGCCTCTTCGCCCGCAGTCACCTCGAGCACTTCCACCTTGAAACCGGCCTTCTCGGCCCAGCGGGTATACATGCGCAGCAGCATGGAGGCCCAATCCTGGCTCTCCGTTCCACCTGCCCCCGAGTGCACCTCGATGTAGCAGTCATTGCTGTCGGCCTCACCGGACAGAAGTGTTTCGATCTGCTGGCGATTGATATCGGCCAGCAGGCCGTGCAGCGTCGCTTCCGCGTCTGCAACGACCTCTGCATCGTCCTCCATCTCGCCCATTTCAATGAGTTCGATGGAATCCTCGAGATCCTGATTGGCCTTGGTGTAGCCATTGATCGCCGATTCCAGCTTCTGGCGTTCCTGCATCAGCTTCTGGGCCTGCTGCGGATCGTTCCAGAGGTTTGGATCCTCGGCGAGATTATTGAGTTCTAGGAGACGTTTTTGCGAGACATCCCAGTCAAAGATGCCTCCTCAGCAGAGCAAGACCCTGCTTGATTTCGTCGACTACATTCTGAATTTCTGCGCGCATTCTTGTCTCTGTGTCAGGGGCCTTTGGCATCCCGCGGAATGATCCCGCAGACCCAATGAAGACCCATCGATAGGGAGCGAAGGACGACGACGGGACACACGCGGCAATTGCCGACATGCGCCCGTCATCAATTGGATGGGAGGTTAATACAGACCACCGGTGCCTTGCGTCAAGGCACGTTCGGCTTCCTGTGCAGTGACAGGGCGCCCCATGTCCTCGGTATAACCGATCACCGAATAGCTGTCCGGAGGCGTGGTGCCCGGTTTGAAGGCTTCCATGATGACGCCGCCCTCGTTGCTGACAGATGCCCGAAGGCCGGTACGGCGGTCGATCGGAATGAGCTGCAAACCTTCAGGAACCTGAAACGGTTTCTTGGGAGCATCAGCCAGAGCCACCTTCATGAACTCGGTGAAAATCGGTGCAGCGAGATGACCTCCAGTCGAGCCGCGCCCCATCGGACGCGGACGGTCGTACCCGACATAGACACCGACCACCAGATCTGGCGAGAAGCCCACGAACCAGGCATCGCGTTCGTCGTTGGTGGTACCGGTCTTGCCGGCAATTGGCTTGCCAACTTCACGCACCACCGGAGCCGTGCCGCGCTGAACCACACCTTCCATCATCGAGGTGATCTGATAGGCGGTCATCGGATCGAGCACCTGTTCGCGGTTGTCGATGACTTCCGGCTCTGGCTGATTCTGCCAGCTCTGCACGTTGCAGGCATCGCAAATGCGCTGATCATGCTTGTAGATGGTCTTGCCATAGCGATCCTGCACACGGTCGACAAAGGTCGGGGTGATGCGTCGGCCGCCATTGGCCAACATCGAATAGGCCGTGACCATGCGCATGACGGTGGTCTCACCAGCGCCGAGCGACATCGACAGCACAGGCATCAGATTGTCATAGATGCCGAAGCGTTTGGCATATTCGGCCACCAGCGGCATGCCCATGTCCTGAGCCAGACGCACGGTCATCACGTTACGGGACAATTCGATGCCGAGACGCAAGGTCGACGGGCCATAGAATTTGCCGCCATAGTTCTGCGGACGCCAGACACCGTTGCCGCCACCCTGCTGAATTTCAATCGGAGCATCCATCACCACGCTTGAGGGCGTGTAGCCGTTGTCAAGAGCGGTCGCATAGACAAAGGGCTTGAAGGACGATCCGGGCTGGCGATAGGCCTGCGTGGCGCGGTCGAACTGGCTCTGATCATAGGAGAAGCCACCGGCGATCGCCAAAACGCGGCCGGTATAGGGATCCATGGCGATCAGCGCCCCGGAAATTTCGGGTGGCTGCTGAAGACTGAGACTTCCGTCTTCCTTTTTCTCGACATAGACGACATCACCCGGCGTCAGCACATCGGACGTCGCACCGACGGCCTTGCCCTTGCGATCTCCCTCGGCCCATTTGGCCCATTTGAGATCCTTGAGCGATATGGTCCCGGTTTCGCGCGCATCCGATACAGCTCCGGCCGCATCCACTTCTGGGCGCAGGCCGACAGTTGCTTCATTCTTCTCGGCGCTCAGTACCACAGCCAGCGTCCACTCGGGAACGTCGGACAAGGGTTCGATCTTGGACAGGGCCGTTCCCCAATCATCCGCAACGGACGCCGTGGTTACCGGCCCGCGCCAGCCTCTGGTGCGGTCAAAGCTGACAAGCCCATGATTGAGCGCCTTGCGTGCCTCAAGCTGCAGATCGACATCAAGCGTGGTCCGCACAGACAGGCCGCCATTGTAGAGTTTTTCCGTTCCGAATTCCTCGTCGATCCAGCGCCGGACTTCCTCGGCGAAATAGTCGGCAGCAAAGATATGCGCCCCGCGTGGGCGGAACTTCACCTGAAGATCAGAGGATTTCGCCTGATTGGCCTCTTCAACCGTCGCATAGCCATTGTTGACCATCTGGTCGATGACCCAGTTGCGGCGCTCGATGGCCTTCTCGGTGTGGCGGATTGGATGGTAGTTGTTCGGCGCTTTCGGCAAGGCCGCCAAATAGGCGATCTCAGCCAGATTGAGCTCGTGAACTGACTTGTCAAAATAATGAAGAGCAGCAGAGCCGATACCATAGGCCCCGATACCGAAGAAGATCTCGTTGAGATAGAGCTCGAGAATCTCGTCCTTGGAGAAAGCCTGCTCGATACGCATCGAGAGCAAAGCTTCCTTGATCTTGCGCTCATAGGACTGCTCAGAACTCAGAAGGAAGTTCTTGGCGACCTGCTGCGTGATCGTCGACGCACCGACTGGACGCCGGTTCGAGCCATAGTTCCGCACGTTGGTCACGACTGCACGGGCGATGCCCATGAAATCAAGGCCAGCATGTTCGTAGAAATTCTTGTCCTCGGCAGACAAGAAAGCCTGTTTCACACGATCAGGAATGGCCTGAATGGGCAGGAACAGACGGCGCTGGTTTGCATATTCTGCCATCAGCTGCCCATCTGCAGCATGAATGCGGGTCATCACCGGTGGCTCGTAATTTCTCAGTGCCGTGAAGTCGGGCAGGCCCGCCATCATGGAATTGAGGAAGATATACACGGCGAACGCCACGACAATGAACAGAACTGACCCTGCGGCAAACAAAAAGCCGAAGAAACGCCAAATTATCATATCTGTCCCTATTTTCTCATTCGCTCGGAGTTGCGCAACTGGCACGAAGGCGTGCCGCTCTCAGGTCGTACCATCCCATGCAAAATCGCGAGCACGAATCAAACTTTTTGGATTCGGACCCCGCACCGCAGGGCCAAGACTTATTCCGCCAACCGTCAATTTGCAACCGTTCCATCACATTGGGGCAGCAAAAGGGCTTTGACCGCCACATATTGGGCATTAGGCAAATGACTGACCGAGCGTGACATTTTTGCCATAACCACTCCACCCGACCAAGAGAAGGCAAGTCAGCTCAGTCACTCATCATGCTCGATCCCGCGTGCCCGCTTGCTCATCTGATCGGCTCTCGCCAACCAACGGCTGAAAGGATGAGTGGAGAGACCATGCAGAAAGACGCTCATCAGCACCGTGGTGAACACTACCCCGGCAATGATGTCCGCGTGCTCCACGCCCGAATTGCTGACGATCTCGACAAAGACCAGACTGGCAAGGCCGCGAGGCCCGAACCAGCCAAGATAGGCCTTGCCCGCCAACGTCTCGCCCGTACCCGCAAGGGACAGCATGATGGGGAGACTGCGCACCAGCGTGAGGCTGAAGAAGGCATAGACAAGCACCGTCCAGCTGAACACCGGCACAATGACATCAAGCATCACGGCACCGAAGAAGACCCAAACAATCAGCGAAAGTGTTTCACCGACCTCGGTCGCCCCTTCGATCATGCCGTGGGAGAAATGACTGGTCAGACGCCGGAACATCAGACCACCACAGAAAGCCGCGATATAGCCACTGCCCTCAAGCTCCTGCGCAAAGGCAAAACTGCACATGGCAAGCGCCACGACGGGAATCTGACGCCAGTCGGCATCCACCCAGCGAAGGCGCCTTGCCTGCTGCATGAGAAAGACTCCAAGGCTCGCCACCGCCACACCGACGATAAGCCCGACCCCGATTTCCCTGACCACGATGGCAACGACATCAGCAACCCCGAGCGATGCATCGGGCACCGTCAAGGCAAGTTGGATAACAACGAGCAACACCGGGACGGTTAGCCCGTCGTTGAGCCCGCTTTCCACATTCAGTCCGGTGCGCAGATAGTTAGGCACTGCCTCGTCGTGCAGACATTCCTTGCCGAGCGCCGCATCCGTTGCAGCAAGACAGCAAGCAATGATCGCGATCTCCCAGATGGCAAGCTGACCGAACAGCAGCCAGCCAACAGCCGTTCCGAACAGCATGACAAGCGGTAAGCCGACAAACAACATACGCCGTGGAATGATGATCTTGCGCATCAGGGCCGACCGATTGGCCGTCGCAGCATCCGTGAAAAGAACAAGAGCAAGGGTCCAGTCGGCAAAGGTGCGAACGCTGTGCGCGTCGATATCGAACTTTAAAAGTCCGAAGCCCCAGGAACCACTCAACAGGCCGAACGCCACAAAGACCATCGGCCCGGTCAGAACGGTCTGGGTTATTCTTGCCGAAAGCAGTGAATAGAAATAGGCGAAGGCAGCAAGCAATCCGACATTGGCAATCATGACCGTCCCTCGCCTTGTCTGAGGTCTTTCATCGTCTCCGCCCGCCTGTTCCGACTAGCCGGGCAATCCGTCAGCCCGCATCAGGAGCAATCAGGCCACTCGAGCGCGTGGAACGCCTGAGGAAAAAGGTCTGCATCGACTTGGAAATCGACTCGATGGCCTTGCTCTGCCATGCCTCCGAAGCAAGCGCAGACGTATCCTTGCTGTTTGACAGATAGCCCAATTCCACCAAAACGCTCGGAATATCCGGCGCCTTGAGCACCTTGAACCCGGCCGACCGCTCGGGTGTCTTCGAAAGCTGAATGGACGACTTAAGTGCCCCCACGAGCGTTCGGGAATAGAGCGCCGAATAGTTGGATGTCTCCCGGCGGGTCAGATCGATGAGGATATCAGCGACCACATCGTCATCCTGCTCGATCTCCAACCCTGCGAGAAGATCGGACTTGTTCTCCTGCTGGGCAAGCCGCGCTGCCACTGCATCGGACGCCTTGTCCGAAAGCGTATAGACAGTGGCTCCCCGAACATAGCTCTGACGCACCGTGTCCGCATGAATAGAGACGAACAGATCCGCATTCAGCTTTCTTGCTATGGCAACCCGCTTTGACAGGGAAATGAAGACATCCGTGTCCCGCGTCATGGCAACCCGCACATGGCCATCCTTTTCAAGACGCTTTTTCAGTGCCTTGGCAAAGGAAAGAACCAGCTTGCTCTCCTTGAGCCCCTGAGACGACGTTGCACCGGCGTCGATGCCGCCATGCCCCGGATCCAGCACAACGAGAGGCCGTGGATCCTCTTGAACCTCTTCCTCGGTCACACTCGTGCTGGCAGCGACCGCCACGCGATCTGACTGCACGGGTTCATCACCGCTGATCCGCATCACTTCCTTCATGGTCTCTTCCTCGAAGATGCTGCGATCAACAGCCTCGAGTTCGAGAAGGATCTTGGCAGGAATGTCATCGACGGACGGAAAGGTCTGAGCCTTGACGATCCGCACGGGCTTGGCAAGATCCAGAACAATACGCGATCGCGACCCGCTGAAATTGCCGAACCGGAAATTCTTGACCAGACCGCGTTCCACCTGCCCCATGCCATGTTCGACCGCGAAATCCATGCCCGGAAGATCGATCACCAGCCGATAGGGCTCATCAAGGGCAAAGACAGTGAAGCCAACCGGTGCGCTCACATCGATCACGAAGCGCGACAGCGCCTCGGTGCCGGTGGTGCGAACGGCGCTGACCGCCACAGCCTCCGAAGAAGCCTCTTGGGCATGAAGTGGATGGCTGGACATGAGAACAGTGGCGCACAGCATCAGCCCAGCCAGCATCGCACCAGCTCCTCTTAAATGAGAAGCATACGCCACCAGCGCTCCCGCAATGGCCTTGGCCTGGGAGTGCAACGCGACAAGGATTGCTATGGTTCGAGCTTTTCGTCTCAAGGATCCGCTCATGTGAAAGACATCTCTGTACCCAATGGAAAGCTTTGCTAAACCATAATGGCGATGAGGTTAACCCCATCTTGACAGAATTCACCTAACACTTACATCCGCGATAGCTTTCGTACAGGGTAACCTGCATTCGATTGTGCCAATTGCGACACAGTTCATGCGTCGCACTTGCATATTCTGACAAGGAACCCTAAAAAGGCGAGTGGGCTATTGTTGCAAAGCAATGATCTGATTCGACGATTTGTAATTTTGACCGACTGAAATCTATGGTCGCAAATCAGGACAAATCCACGGCAACCGCACCCGTTTCGACGTCTCTTTGATGATCGCGACGAATGGGAGCGCCGACGCATTAGACATGCCAAGCTTTAAGCAAACAGCCTCGGAATATCAGTGTGTTATTCTGAAATGATGATTTTTCGCCACAGCCTAGGGGCCACAAGTCAGGCCCGAATGCTGCCGGCCACATAGAACCCCCACCCCGAATGCCGCGTTTTGGCATTCGCCGGGTACCAGTTTAGTAACATGAGGACCCCGCCGAGTGATGTGCGCAAAGACGATTATGAGGATCAGAGTTCGCTTCGCAGCGCTGCTGCAAGCCCTGATTATCGATCGTTTGCATATCCGTCCACAGATGGAGGCTGGGTTGTCACCAGATAAAAGCGGAGAAGCGCGAACCTGCCGAGTGTCGAAAACATCGGCCAGAACGGTTGTCGGCGCGCCTTTCCGTGGAGAAAATTTCCAATGGCAAATCAAATGCTCGTCGATGCGACGCATCCGGAAGAGACCCGGGTTGTTGTCGTACGCGGCAATCGGGTCGAGGAATTCGACTTTGAGTCCGCCAATCGCAAACAGCTGCGTGGCAATATCTATCTAGCAAAGGTCACCAGGGTCGAACCGTCCCTGCAGGCAGCATTTGTGGATTACGGCGGCAACCGCCATGGCTTCCTCGCTTTCAGCGAGATTCATCCCGACTACTACCAGATCCCGGTCGCAGACCGTCAGGCTCTGCTGG